>JACQZG010000013.1 GCA_016213935.1 Nitrospirota bacterium | reverse complement strand
GGGTTTACATTGCGTTATTCATTCCGTTGTTTGTGCATATGATGGTTGAGTTTCCGCTTAAGCTTTCTACAGCGCATTATCTGTTGTTCCTTATTTTGCTCTACATTGTAACCTCAGAGGATGCGGAGGAAAAGGAGGTTATGTTCGGCAAGGCAGGGAGGCTGGCTGTCATTGCCTCAGCCCTTGTCATATATGTTTTTGCCTCAGCTTATATGCTTAGGACGTTTGAGGATTATATGAGGTTCGCGGCATTTAACATGAGGTTCGTCGAAGAGAGGGGAGAAGTATATGAGGATGACATCCGTCCCGCCATGAAAAATATATATCTGCGTAATTTCGCGGTGCCGGATTATATGTACAAAAAAGCCCTTGCGGTGGCTTCACCCCCCTATGAAGACATGGTTTTTATAGATGAGTTTCTCAAGTGGAACAAGGCCGAGAAGCTCAGGAGGCCGGTTATGAAGTCATTTTATATGGAGGGGCTCCTCCTTTATTTTCTCGGAACCCGCGATAAAGAGAACGGCCGTCCTTATCTTGAAAAAGCGCTTAAAGCGGCTGAAGAGGGTATGCGCCTTTATCCGAACGAGCGGTATCTTATAGCATTAAGAAAGAGCATAATCTCATCAGGGAATCTTGCCGGATATTAAAGATAAATTATTTTTTGACTAAAGGCCATTATTCTGCTATCGTTTAACTGATTATGCTTCTTTTTATAGGTTTGTTCCTTTTAGGCTATGGATATTATTTGTTGTTTCATATCCCCCCGGACGCGTCCGAAGAGATAACCGCTTTAATGGCAATGGCAGGCAAGATATGCATCTTGTTGGGATGCGCAAAGATTGCCATTTATGTCCTCGTTACAAAAAGGCGTTCATCCGACCTGAGCATTTTGGGAAGGATAAAATCGAGATTCTCAAAGTATTATGTCCCCAAGCGCATAAGGAGGGAATAATTCAGCCGGCTGTTCAGTAATAATCAGCAATCCCCGGCAACGCCCCTTTTCTTCATAAGAAGTTCATCAATATTGTATATTTGTATTATAGAAAAATCTGTAGTAATATTAACTTATAAACTTAAGCGCCTCATTTATCCTTTTGGTGATTATGAAAATCTGCCATAAAAAAAGAGGCTTTACGCTTGTCGAACTTGCCGTTGTTATAGTAATAATCGGGCTTCTTGTCACTATCGGCGTAAAACTCCTTACCCCCCTTGTCGAGAGGACCAAACGGTCGGATACAAATGAGACGCTTGACGCGGCAGTTGAGGCGATAATCGGTTATGCCGAGGTAAATAACAGGCTTCCTTCCGTAAGTGAGTTTGCCACGGTCGTAAGGAACCCGAAAGACATATGGGGCAATGAGCTCGTATATCTTCCTGATACCGATTTGACTGCCGATGACAGCGTCTGCGCGAGGAACTCAACAGAAATTACATTAAGAAAATGCAATAATGCCGCGTGTTCTGATATTGAAAGCACGAGCGACGATGTGGCGTTTATAATCGTAAGCGCCGGGCCCAACATGAATATCCAGACTGATCTCACAACGGCGCTGCCTGCGACATTTGACATATATCAACAGGACCTTCTCGGCATAGATGATTACGCGTCCGGCATTAACAGGGATGAGCCATATAAGGATATTGTGAGGTGGGTGGTGCTTCCTGAATTGAGGGTGAGGGCAGGCTGTTTCGGAAGCCCATTGAAGATACTCACTCTCGAGATACCTTCGGGCTATGTTCTCACAACTTATTCTTCCAGTATATTTGCTGACGAGGGCGTGCCTTTTGCCGACGGGCCAGATGTTGATATTGACCCTCTCAATCCTGACCCTGATTATCAATGGTGCGTCACGACATCGGCGCCTGCCGGGCTTGCTTATGAATGCGATGGAGTGCTCGCGGTTTCTGCCTCATGCAGTATAGTCCCAGCGGCAGGCACATGGCGGCAGTGCACAAGCCTTGAGATAACAGGCACGCCTACCGCCGCCGGGGCATTCAGCCTGCCGGTATACGCGAAGGATGACGCAGACAATATCGCCACAAGGACATTCGGCATCAGCATGAGCCAGATAAGCGGCCTGAATGTCTGTTCATCATACCGCGTATGGAACAGCAGCGGTTCAACAAAGGATTTTTATATTAACGCCGCGTGCGTTGACAATGTCGCTTCTGCCGCTGAGATAACTACGGCGTTAACGAATGAGCTTGGGAATACGGCGACATTGGATCAGTATGACAACTCAGGGACATGCGCAACCCTCGAGAACGGTCTGAGCTACCTGCAGGCCATTTTTGCGGATAATAATGCCGACTGCTGTGTCAATTTTGACCAGACAGACAAGACATGCCCATAACTGTAAGGCTTCCCATGAAGATGAAAGAGAAAAAGGGCTTTACAATAGTTGAAATGGCAGTTGTTGTAGTTGTTGTTGGGCTTCTCTTAGCCATAGGCTTTAAGCTCATTAGTCCTTTTACTGAGAGGATAAAAAGGTCAAAGACCAATCAGATAATAGATGCCGCTGTGGCGAGTGTAACCGGTTTTGCCCAGACATACGGCAGGCTCCCCACAACCGCTGAGTTTGCCGGGGTTGTTAAGAACTCGCAAGATGTCTGGGGCAGAGGCCTGATATACAGAGCTGACCCGAGGCTTTTGACTGAAGGGAGCATCTGCTCCCAGGGCACGACAGGCACTACGGTCAACATATGCGTTGACGCGGCATGCGCAGTGCCGAGCGATACAGCCCAAAACACCGCGTTTTTCATACTCAGCGGCGGTGCCAATATGAACATACAGACACTTGTTGATGTTTCATCCGCAAGCGCGACTATAGACACATATCCTCTCGAATTACCCAATATCGATGATGATACTTCAGATATGAACAGGGCAGAGTCTTACAAGGATATTTCAAAATGGATGGTGCTTCCGGAACTGAGGCTCAAACTCGGATGCGCGGGCCCGCCCCTTAAGATACTTGACACACCGCTTCCATCAGGGCTTGAAGAGCGCGGTTATGAGGCGGACATTTTTGCAACAGGCGGTGTGCCCTGGGCTGACGCGGCAGGCCCCCCGCCCGCAGGCGATGATGATACAGCGGATGATTATGAATGGTGTGTTACATCAGCCCTGCCGCCGGGACTGACATATCAGTGCAACGGGACGCTCGCGGTATCCGCGATATGCACCATTTCTTCAGGCACATGGCAACGGTGTTCATATATCCATATAACGGGTATCCCCACAGCGGGCGGTTCTTATAATCTGCACGTATACGCAAAAGATGAAGTTGATAATTTTGATGACCAGTCTTTTGCGCTTGCGATAACCCCTTCAACCGGACTGAAGGTATGCTCCGAATACAGGATATGGAACGAGAAACCCGGCAACCCCGGTTATCAGGTGAGGCAGGGATATGATGAGGTTCTTGACCCCATAATAGCGGCATGCATTGAGCCTGCTTTTGATGCAGAGATCGTTTTTGCAGGGAAGCCTACTAACAATACTATTGTAAAAGGTGAAGTTTTGGAGCAGCATATGTCCCCGTCCCATATATGCGACACCAGCAGCTTGACCGGAAGGGTCAGCTTTAATAACGCGATATTGGCTGATACAAACGGCGACTGCTGTATTGATTTTGAGACTACGCTTGCGGTTGACAGGGCATGTCCGTGAGGTTGATTATGCTTTTAAAATTAATGACTCACATACAAATGATGTCCGCTTTTTTGTCATTCCCGAATGTTGTAATCGGGAATCCAGATTTTAATTTTTTCTCTCTGGATTCCCCGATCAGGTCGGGGAATGACAGGAAGATATTTTAACAGAACATTATTATTGCGTTAATCAATAGTTAACTCATAAATAAACAAGGGTGTTCATGATGAAAAAGATGCTAACCGATTACAAAAATAACAACAAAGGCATCGCGCTGATATATGTGGCGCTGATACTCCTTCTTGTGGGCGCGCTCCTTGTCTTCGGGATAATGATGATGGGGCCGCAGGTGGCTATGGAGAAGAGGATCGAGACAAAGAAGATAATAGATGTCGCGGTTGACGCCGTGATGGGTTTTGTGGCGAGATATGACAGGCTCCCGACAGAGGCGGAATTCGCAACCCTTGTCAGGGATAATAAAGATGTGTGGGGCCAGGACCTCAAGTATTATCCCGATAACGGCCTTGATGAGAATGGAGCCACCATATGCGGAAAGGCTACGACAGATACAACCGTAAAGAACTGCGATAACACTTCATGTACCTCTTCGACCGATGAAGACAATATCGCGTTTGTCATATTCAGCGGTGGCGAAAACAGGAATATCCAGACGAATGTCGCGAGCGAGACGAAGATATATGAGCAGGGATTGCTCGGCATAGATGATTATGCCTCGGGGCTTAACAGGCAGGAGAAGTATGAAGATATCGGAAGGGTGGTGAACCTTGCCGAACTTCAGGTGAAGGCAGGCTGTTTCGCTGAAACAAGGCTCAGGATAGTGAACAGTTCTCTTCCTTCCGGGGTCATACATATCCCGTATAGTGTAAATATATATGCCGAAAACGGCGTGCCTTTTGCCGACGGCGGAGATTCTGACACTCAGCCTGATTATGAATGGTGCGTTCATGAAGACCTGCTTGCCGGTTTATCTTATGACTGCGTTGGCGCCGTGACCGTTTCAGACCCTGATACTGACCCTTGCTCCCTTTCAGGCGGAACATGGCACCGGTGCACGAATCTTTTGATAAGCGGCTCTAATCCCAGTGAGACGGGCACTAAGTATCTGCCGGTATTTGTGAAGGATAATGACGGCAATTTGGACCAGAAGGTTCTGCCTCTCTCCATATTGCCGGAGTTTTCCATTCATGTCTGCACAAAGTACAGGGTCTGGAATGAGGTCGGCGCTATGAAGTCTTTCATGATAACCGGAGATCCCTGCATAACTGAAGTTGATGACGGCTCCGGCATGGGCAACGGCTCTGAAGTGACCACTTATCCGTCCGTTACACTCGACGCCACTGAGGTTATCTTTCAGTATAATCAGCATAACAGTTGCGGCCATCTCGATTCTCAGGCGAGCTACAATCAGGCGATTATTTCCGATATTAACCGCGACTGTTGTTTAAGTTTTGTTCCGTACGGCCCGCCTGATTACAGGATTTTGGTTGACAGGACATGCCCTGCGGGAAGCGATTCTGACGGAGACGGCTATGTTACGCCTACTGATTGCGATGACACACAGGCGAGCATCAATCCGTCCGCAACAGAGATCTGCGATGGGTATGACAATAACTGCGATGGAAGCGTTGATGAGGGATTTAACGTTGACGGCGACGCTTATAAGACCTGCGAAGGCGACTGCAATGATAACAATGCCGCTATCCATCCGGGAGCTATGGAGTCATGCGACAGTTCTGACAATGACTGCGACGGCATAATTGACGAGGGTTTTGATGTTGACGGCGACACTTACAAGACCTGTACCGGCGACTGCAATGACCTTGCCCTCTCGATACATCCGGGCGTCCCTGACTCTGACTGCGACGGCACGGATGAGGACTGCGACGGCACGGCTGATGAAGATTATCCGGCAACGCCGACAACATGCGGAGTGGGGATATGTTCAGGAAATGTCGGGCATCTCACTTGCTCCGGCGGCACAGTGGTTGATACATGCGACCCCTATCATGGGGCCGCGCCAAGCGATGCTACCTGCAACGGGACAGATGAGGACTGCAGCGGCGCTTCTGATGAAGATTATGTAGTAACAGCGACTTCGTGCGGGGTCGGCGCATGCGCAAGTACCGGAAACAATACATGCGTCTCAGGGGCCGTAGTCAATACATGCACTCCGGGAATCCCGGCGGCTAATGATGCGACCTGCAACGGCATAGATGATGATTGCGACGGCACAAATGACGAAGATTATGTAATAACAGCATCAACATGCGGTTTCGGGATATGTGCGGCTGTAGGGCAGAACCAGTGCGTGTCAGGGGCGGTTGTCAACATATGCGTCCCGGGCCCGCCTGCAGTAGAGTCGTTTGGGGAGGGCACATGCCTTGACGGCCTTGACAATGACTGCGACAGCTTCACTGACTTTGCAGATTCAGGCTGCGTGGCGCAATATTACTATTGTGACGGGGACAGTGACGGATTTCGCAATCTTACTCCGAGCGGGTCGTGCCCCTTCTGGAATCCTAACTGTGCTCCGGCAGGGTGCGGTTATGTTGCCGGAACCGACTGCAATGACGGAGACCCGCTTGAACGGCCGGGACAGACATGGTACAGGGATGTAGACGGAGACCGCTACTCAAGCGGCGCGACGCTTACGCAATGCGCGAGGCCCGCTAATTATTATGTCGCGGCTGAGCTTATCGCTACATCGGGAGACTGCAATGACGCTAATGCTTTGATAAAACCCGGGGCTGTTGAGGTCTGCGATGGTGTTGACAACAACTGTGTACTGGGCATTGACGAAGGTGTTACGACAACTTATTACAGAGATGCCGATTCTGACAGCTATGGGAACCCTTCAGTCACTACACAGGCATGCACACTGCTATCCGGCTATGTTGTGAACAACACAGACTGCAATGACAGCAATAACACGGTCTATCCGGGTGCGCCGGATGCTGTATGCAACGGGATTGACAATGACTGTGACGGAAGCACGGATGAGCATTATGTGGTAACCCCGACAACTTGCGGATTGGGTATATGCGCGGCAACAGGGCAGAACCAGTGCGTATCAGGTGTCGTGGTTAACACCTGTACCCCGGGTTCGCCCGCGACAGAGTCGCCACTGGTTGCGGGGACATGCTCAGACAGTCTTGATAATGACTGTGACGGCTTGACTGACGCAATAGACAATCAGTGTTTCTGCGTAGCCATAGGCATCAATGTCAGAAACTTCACGGGTGCCAACAGGAATTACTATAAGAATACTGGGGGTTGTCAGTCATGGCCTAGCGGATCTAATGTTAATGTCGGAACGGCTGATGCTATATCTGTACGTCAGAGCAGTTGCTCCAGCACTCTCAGATGCACTGTTGCTTATCCGTATTTATATGGATTTGACGCTGATTATGACTGTCAGGTAAGAATGACAAACCAGAACCCGTGCACATTTGTTGATGAATAGCCCGCAATTAGATTTTCCGTTGATTTCGGAGAGGGTGTGCTCGATGCGGAGCACGCCTTCTCTTTTTGCCCTGAAAGACTAATACCTTAATTTTATTTATTTTCCTCTTGACATGCCGGGTCATTTAATACATAATCTTTAATATAATTTATATATATTTAATAAGGCCTTTCTTTATTTGCCTTTAAGTTTTGCAGGATTTATAATTTAACTCAACGGTCAAACATTTATATTTACCTCTTATATTCGAGGGAAGAATGGGAAAGAATGTCATAGTCAGTTTTGAAGGCGACATCGTAAAGGTTGCCTATATTTCCAAAAAAGGCAAGAAGTTTGTTGTCAATGACGCGCTTACATTCAGCAACAAGGAATTCGACTCTTTTCTTCAGAAAGAGAAGGCAAAAGAGTTCATAGTCGTAAACAACTTCAGGGAGTCATTTCAGGATATATTCCTCATCCCGCCCGTTAAGAGCAAATACGCAAAAAATCTTATCGAGGCCGAAATAAAGCAGAAGTCGCCCTTTGAGGATTTTACCTACACTTACAGGGTAGTAGGCGAAAAGCTCGAAGGCAACAGGAAGATGAATGAGATATCGGTCTTTGTCGTCAAGACCGCTGATGTCGCCAATATCACGGAACGGTTCATAACCCACAGAAAACTCGTTAAAGGCATTTATCCTCACATATACGCGGTTGCCTCCGCGGCTCCTTTTGAGGACGACAGCGTGCTCTGCGTCACTGAAAGTTCTCACAGCAGGATACTTTTTCTGCTCAAGAACGGCAAGATAGAGTTTGTTAGGGCTGTGCAGGCAGGCGCCGCCGGCATAAGCGATGCCGACCTTCAGAGCATCAATGTTACAGCGAACTACTGCAAACAGGTTCTGAAGGCGAGCCCTTCACAGATCGTCCTGCTTGGCGGGCTCTGCCAGAATTTCAGCGCCACTACAGCGCTGGATATTCCCATGGTGTGCCCTCTCAAGCCCGCGAATATCAAGGCGCAGAATGATGTCTATCTTGACTTTATCTATCCGATATCGGCTCTTAAAGTTCCGAAAGAGGCCGATGTAACGAAAAAAGATTATAAAGGCTTTTACCTTTCATGGAAGCTTTTCAGGTTTTCCGCTGCCGCGCTCATAGCTCTTGCTGTCGCAGGGCTGCTTTTTTCGGGGTATTCTCTTATGAGCGTATTCAGCGAAAAAGGGAGGCTTAATTCCATCAAGAAGGAGATTGCCGCTAACGACAAAAATACTCTTGCGAACTATAACAAGAGAAAGGCCGAATTCGAAAGCTACAAAGGGTTTGTGGAGGCGAGCAAGGCAACAGCCGGCATGCCCGTATTAAAGAATTTCCTGACCTCATTCGCCGACGCGAAGACAGATAGTGTCAGCATCAACACCATAAGCATGAAGATAAGCGGCGAGGTTCTCAACACCCATATTGACGGAGCAGTCAATGCCTCTCCGGACGATGCAACCGGCGGGCTGCAGAAATATACATATTATCAGGAGTTCATCGATTCTCTCATGAAACTGCAGGGCATTTCTGTCAAACAGCATGAACTCGTGCCGAAACAGAGGGATTTCAAGATTGATCTGGAGTCGAAATAATGTATTACAGTGAATTAAAAAAGGCGGTAATCGGCCATCTGATAGCCGGCGTTATCTTTGCGGCTGTCCTCTTTCTGATGATATTTTCCGTCAGATACGGCAAGAGCCTGAGCGAAGCAGTCGTCCTTTTCGAAAAAGAGAAACAGAAACACCAGCAGATGAATCAGGCAGTGACCGATCTTGAGAATGTCATGCTCGCAATAGACGAGATGCTTCCCGAGGGCTATTATTCAAGGGGGCACAGGGATATTATCCTTCTTGCCATAGCAGACATAAAATCAAACCTCCGTTTTGCTGATGTGAAGGTCGAGGACTTTCAGGAAGCAAACAGCGAGATCGTCCTTCCGGTCATCATAGAGTTTCCGGTTGAGGATTACACCGTCATGACGGAAAGCGTTGCTTATATACAGTCATTCAGGTTCCCGTATTTCATATTTGACGACATAAATATAGTGAGAGATCAGAAAACGCCTGATATAATTTGCAAAATTCAAGGTTCGATAAGAATGCCTGCAGGCAGGCTCTCACAGCCCTTGAGCAAATAGGTTATAGAATATGAAACTCGACATTAAATTAATCAGCCTGGCGGTTCTCCCGTTTATTTTAATGGCCGCTGCCGCCATGGTTGCCGCTAAGATGGACATTACTTATAAAATGACCAAGGAAGAGCAGGAGATACTTGGTTTTGAATTGAAGGATGTGAGCATCCCCGAGAGGAAAGAGGTCACCGACAAGATGCTTCAGGTCCCGACTCTGATAGAGAAAATAATGGGTGAAAGGGAATATGTCCCTACGGAAGAGGAGAAGAAGCAGCAGGAGGTCCAGCTTGTCGTAACCATGATAATCGTGAGTGAACGGGGAAGCATGGCGATTGTCAATGGCATGGTGGTAATGGAGGGCGACTCCATAGGCGATCAGAAGATACTTAAAATTGAGAGTGACAAGATATTGGTTGAATACTCGGCCATGCCGGATTCCAAGAATAAAACAAAGACTAAAACTAAGGGGACAAAATGGGTAAATCTATCTTGAGATCAATAAAAAGGGTGAAGAATATGAACCGGCTCTTATGCATCTTCTTTATTTTATCTATTCTCGTTTCTGCCGGCCTGCCGCTTGGGGCGCTTGCGCAGGATAAAACCGAGCCTGCCGTGGAAATTGAGGCGGCTTCCGGCGGGATTGTGACGCAGTCTCCCGGCATGGTCATATCGGTCAAGCAGGCCTCTGATAAAGAGGTTGTGACGGCTGAGCCTGATTTTTCTCCTGTCACGGAGGAACTGATACCGCTTAAGACAAGGATTATTTCAATCTCGGCGAGAAATACATCTCTTAAGGATGTTCTGTATACGGTCGGCGAAAACACGGGGCTTAACATAATCATGGAGGCCGGGGTAAATCCTGATCAGCCTCTCACCCTTACCCTGAAGGAGGTCGAGGCTGATGAGGCGCTGAACATCATATTTTCATCCGTTGATTATTTTTACGAGCTTAACGGCAATGTCCTAATCGTAAAATCCATGGATACGAGAATGTTTGAGTTTTCGCACCCGGCAGTATTACAGAACTATTCTACCGATGTCGGCGGGGATCTTTTCGGGGCTACGGAAGATATAGGGAATATTAAAGGCGGAGCCAAGCAGAGCATCAAGGCGAGCGGCCCCGATTTTGATATTTGGGAGTCGATGAAGTCGACTGTAAACAGCATTATCGAGGGCTCCGGCAGGGTTGACATAAATAAAATGTCAGGAACTCTCCTTGTCACCTCGACCAAAAAGAAACTCAAGAAGGTTGAGGATTATATAAACAGGATAAAGTCTGTCCTCGGAAGGCGGGTGCTTGTTGAGGCAAGGATAGTCGAGGTAAAGCTCACTGATAATCTTAAATACGGCATAGACTGGACATTTCTTGATAAGATGAAGGGTGTCGGCAGCGTGTTTGCCGGCTCTGTCAATGCTGCTGATCCAATTCTTATACCAAGTTCAGTTCCGGGGCCTTCAATGTTGAATTCAACATATTTAGATACAGGTTATTTTGTTGCGACATTGGGCAATGATTTCTCAGCAATCATAACCGCCCTTGACCAGCAGGGGGATACAACCGTGCTTTCCAACCCGAGGCTCGGAATAATGAACGGCCAGTCTGCCATACTTAATGTTGGAAGGAAGACCGATTATATCAGTGAAATTGACACAACTGTTGAAACTACCGGCGAAGGCAATTCAGCAAAACAGACTTTTTCTTTTGATGTCACTACTGATAGTGTTCTCTCAGGAGTTATGCTTGGCATCATGCCTGTCATAAATGAGAAGGGCGAAATTACGATGACAATAACTCCAATAGTATCTGATGTTGTTGAATTTAACGAAAGTGTACTTGCCGGCCCCACGACTGAGAGCGGTTCCTATACAGTTAAATTGCCGGTTATCGACCTTAAGGAATTGAGCACAGTCGTAAAGGTTAAGGACGGCGAAATGATAATAATCGGCGGGCATATAGACAAAAAAGAAGGCGTTACCGACAAGAGGGTTCCGTTCTTAGGCAAGTTGCCTTTGATAGGCTATCTTTTTAACCAGCATGAAAAGATTGAAGAGAGCAGTGAGCTTGTGATATTGCTTAAAGCAACCGTAGACAATATAAGTTTGTAAGCAAAAGGCTGAAAACCGGAACCTCCTATTCCGGCCTAACTTGGAAAATGCCTCCGATAAAATTAGGCGAACTTTTAAAACAGAAGGGCCGCATCAATGAAACCCAGTTTGAGATAGCGTTGGCTGAACAGGCCATAACCGGCGAGCTTCTCGGGGAGGCCATGATAACTCTCGGCTTCGTATCGCACACGGACATAGCCCAATGCCTTGCGGAACAGTCCGGAATCCCCTTCCTCGATATCAGCGGGTATAACATACCTGAAAAAGTCCTGCATGTTGTTCATAAGGATATGGCTCAAAACATGCGTTTTATCCCGTTAGACATGAGCGATGGAACTCTTACCATCGGCATTACTGACCCGGACAATCTTAAGGCTGTTGACAAGGCTGCCGGCATAGGGGGAAAACCGCCGAAGGTCTATCTGGTGGATGCGGACCTTTTTGAAGAGGCTATCGAAAAGGCATATTATTTTCTCGAAAACCCGATAACGCAGGGCATATCAAGGCTTATATCCGCGATGAAGAGCGAGGCATCGCCGGAGGGAAGCAATATATCTTCTCTTGTCGATTACGTTTTGCAGGACGCTATCAGGAGGAACGCGAGCGATGTTCACATTACCCCGACCCAGAAGACGATGCATGTTTATTACCGTATCGACGGCGTGCTTCAGTACGGACACTGCCTGCCGCTGAACGCGAGGCAGGGGATAATAACGAGGATAAAAATCCTCGCTAAAATGGATATTGCCGAGCAGAGAGTGCCGCAGTTCGGGATATTTTCCTTTAATTTCCTCAAGAGGAAATACAACATGCGCGTCTCCACCATCCCGACCCTTCACGGAGAGGATATATCTCTCAGGGTTCTGATAAGATCGGGCTTTCTCTTCAGGATAACCAACCTCGGTTACGAGGAAGATGACCTGCAGAAGCTTAGACACCTTTTTTCGAAGCCGCATGGCTTGATCATCGTCTCTGGGCCGACCGGCGGAGGAAAGACCACCACGCTTTTTGCCGCTTTAAGGGAGATGGACCTTATTGAAAAGAATGTGCTTTCGGTTGAGGACCCCATAGAATACAGGCTGAGCATGATAAAGCAGACAGAGGCTTCCTCAAAAGTCGGTTATACCTACGCGATGGCGGGGAGATGTTTTCTGAGGCATGACCCTGACGTTATTCTTGTAGGAGAGATAATAGATGAAGAGACCGCGAAGATGGCTGTAAGCGCCTCTACGACTGGGCATCTTGTTTTAAGCACATTGCATACGAACGATGCCCCGAGTTCAATTCCAAGATTGACCGGCTTTGCAGTCGATAAAAATGACATCGCTACCACTTTGATAGGCGTCATCGGTCAGAGGCTCGTAAGAAAGATTTGCAATAACTGCAAGGAAAAATATGCCCTTAATCCCGGGGAACTTGCCGGCATGGGATTTCCCGAGCTTGAGGGCGTTGTTAAGACGGCTTATCGGGGCAGGGGATGTTCACTCTGCAATAATACCGGCTATCTCGGCAGGACCGCCATCGGCGAGATACTTCTGGTGGATGATGAAATTAAATTTCTTATAAGTTCAGGGGCGCCCGTAAATATCCTGAGGCAAAAGGCAAATGAGAGAGGCTTCAAGACCATGAGGGACAATGGTATCAGGAAGGCTGAAGAAGGCATAACGACTTTTGCGGAGATATTAAGGGTTATCGGATAACATAAGAGCTATTTTTCCTTAACCTTGCTATTGTTCTAACTGCCGTCAGTTTTCTTCTGATTTATTAACTGGTAAAATATTAACTATATGCCGCCATTAAGATTAGGAGAGCTTTTACAGAAGAAAGGCCTTGCCAAAGAATCGCATATAAGGATTGCTCTGGCTGAGCAGGCCATCACCGGCAATCTTATCGGAGCCATTCTGGTAAAACTGAGCTTCGTTTCTTCAAAGGATATAACCCAGACGGTTGCCGAACAGGCAGGCCTCTCTTTTTTCGACATCAGTTCATACAACATACCCGAGGAGGTTCTGCGCCTCGTGCCGCGCGACCTCTGTTCACGGCTTGGTTTCGTGCCTCTGAAGGTGGAAGACGGGATTATTACCATAGGAATCGGCACCTCGGAGAACATGCGCGCTGTTGATGCCGCAACACGGATAACCAGCAAACCTCCAAAAATTACAATGGTTGACAGTTCAGCAATGGAAGCGGCTCTTGAAAAGTCATACTATTTTCTCGAAAACCCGATTCAGGAGGGGATTGATAAGATAGTTGAAAGCGTTAAAACAGGGGAGCTTACCGGCACTAAAATATCACAGCTTACCGATTATCTCGTGAAAGACGCCATAAGAAGGAAATGCACGGACATACACGTGACGCCGACTTCCGACACTGTTCATGTGTTTTACCGCATTGACGGCGTTCTGCTGCAGGGCCATTGCCTTCCAAAGATCGTCCACAGCGGGATCATATCGAGAGTCAAAATATTGTCAAAACTTGACATAGCCGAGATGAGGATACCGCAGGACGGCTCTTTTTCTTTCAACTTTCTGAACATGCGCTATGATATGCGCGTCTCGACAATGCCCACGATCTACGGCGAAAACCTTGTCATAAGGATACTCGGCAGCGGCGGCGCCATCCTAAGGCTCGCTTCTCTCGGTTTTGACAAAGATGATACTGAGCGGCTGAGGCGCCTTTTTCTTAAGCCATACGGCATGATACTGATATGCGGCGCAACGGGGAGCTGTAAGACGACCACGCTTTACGCCGCATTGAGAGAAATAGATCTCATTGAGAAGAACGTTCTGACAGTTGAAGACCCTGTTGAGTACAGGCTCAGCATGGTTAAGCAGACGAGCGTCTCGGAAAAAGCCGGCTACAGCTTTGAGGCGGCCGGCAGGACGTTCATGAGGCAGGACCCCGATGTCATACTTCTCGGCGAGATCAGGGATGAGGAGACCGCCACAATCGCGCTCAGGGCATCCATAACAGGGCATCTCGTCCTGAGCACGCTTCATACCAATGACGCGGTAAGCACCATACCGAGGCTTGTCAATTTTAACGTTGACCGCTTTCTTTTATCCTCGGCGCTCCTTTGCGTCATCGGGCAGAGGCTCGTAAGAAGAATATGCTCAGGCTGCAAGAAGGAATATACGCTTAAGCCCGGGGAGCTTGAAAGCATGGGGTTTACCGGGCTTAATGATATGAAGACAACTTTCAAAGGGGAAGGATGCAGTGATTGCGGCGGGACAGGCTATTCAGGGCGGACCACAATCGGGGAGATATTCATTGTGACACAGGAGATTAAAGAGTTAATATATTCAGGGGCTTCTGCCACAGCCATGCTGGATGTGGCGATAAGAAACGGGATGAAGACAATGAGAGATAACGGGATACAGAAGGCGGTAAGCGGGATTACCACATTTGAAGAAGTGCTGAGGGTGGCCGGATAATGCCTATTTTTTCCTATAAAGCGATAGACCATGAAGGCACAGTGGTCAAAGGGATGATCGAGGAGATAAACCTTCAGGCCGCCATTGAAAGCATATCCGCGGCCGGCCTCCACATGCTTAACATCAGCCAGACGAGTGAATATGTTGTCGCGCTCAAAGGGCTTCTCGCAAGGCGGCAGAAGATCAAGAGAGAGGATATTATTGAATTTGCCAACAACCTCGCCGTAATGCTGAGGGCAGGCGTTCCAATTCTCTCCGGATTAACAAGCATTGCGCAGGGAATGGAGAACAAGTATTTTCAGAGCAAGATAGACAATATGGCTGAGATGCTCGAGCACGGCTCCAGTTTTTCAAACGCAATCAAGAAACACAGTGACATATTTCCAAACATATTCAATCACCTGGTGCTGATAGGGGAAGAGACGGGGCGGCTTGACAAGAGCCTTGAAGATGTCGCCATCCATCTTCAGAGGATGGAAGATCTCGCGGGCGCCATAAAAGGGGCTCTGATTTATCCCACGTTTGCACTTGTCACAACATTCGGCGCAATGATGTTCTGGATGCTTTACGTCCTTCCTAAGATAATGGATGTTTTCAAGAGCATGCAGGTCACGCTTCCGCCTATAACAAGGGGGCTCCTCTGGACAAGCGAGTTTGTCCAGAAATACAAATACCCTATTTTCCTGCTCCCGGTTTCCATTATTCTTATATACAAAGCTCTCAGAAAGTATGATAAGACCCGATTTTACATAGACCTTATGCTTCTCAAGATGCCGATCGTCAAGCTGATCGTCTATAACAAGCTTCTCGCCCTTTATGCTGAGCAGATGAGGATTCTTACCGTCGCCGGCATCACAATCGACAGGGCGCTCGAGATAGTCTGCGACCTCATGGAGAATGACGTCTTTAAACGCGCGATTGAGATAGAACGCGAAGACATTACCACAGGAAGCAGGATATCCGACGCCATGAGGAAGCACTGGATATTCCCTCCGCTTGTGACAAGGATGGTGGACATCGGAGAGGCGAGCGGCAACCTCGATGAGCAGTACGGGTATGTAGGCGATTATTATCTCAAGAAGCTTCACAAAGTTTCCCAGAACATGTCAAAGATGATAGAGCCGATTGTCATAGGGGTAATTGGATTCATGTTCGGGATCATCATAATAGGCCTTATGCTCCCGATATATGACCTTATCGCAGAGATAAACGCGGGATAATGGATATATTAAAATTCTTCGGTCTTAGAGAGGACCCTTTTAAGTTAACCCCGGATCCTGACTATTTCTTTTCGTCTGAGAGCCACAAAGAGGCTCTTCAGTCACTCGATTACGTTATTCAGCAGAGAGAAGGTTTCTGCCTTATTACGGGCGAGCCCGGGACCGGCAAGACCACGCTTATAAAGATCTTCATTGAAAAATGGAAAAACCAGGCTGAGATCGCCCTCATTCTCACCCCAAGCCTTTCACCCGAAGAGTTCTTAGTCTCTGTCCTCGATGACCTTAAGGTCAAATACCGGGACAGGAGCAAGTCTGAAACATTAAAGGTCTTCAGGGATTTCCTTCTTGAGAAGTCGCATGAGAAGAAGCCTGTCATAATAATAGTTGATGAGGCGCAGAGCCTCCCTGTCCATACGCTGGAGGAATTGAGGCTTCTTTCAAACCTCGAGACCGAGAAGGAGAAGCTCCTGCAGATAATTCTCGTGGGGCAGCCCGAGCTTGATGATATGCTCAATGAAGGCAATTTGAGGCAGCTCAGGCAGAGGATCACCGTGAGTATGAAACTTGTTCCTCTTGACAGCGGCGAAATGCTGGAATACATAAACTACAGGCTGATAAAAGCCGGCAAGGGCTTTTTAAGGCTTGACAAGGGGCTTAAAAATCCTATATATGCCTATTCGCAGGGAATCCCCAGAAAGATAAACCTTGTTTCTTCGAGGGCCATAATGGCGGCATTTCTCGAAGAGAGCAGCGTTATAACGGCGAAGCATGTCAAATACGCCATATCTCATCTGAAAGACGGGTCATCATACAGAAGGAGCATATTTACGCCGAGATTTTATTACGGAGCGGCGGGGTTGACGGCCATTCTGTTAGCCGCGGGTTCGGGCCTTTACTTTTTTCCTGCCGCAAACAAAACTTCAACTGCGGCACCTTCATCAATCGCCGGGGGGGCGATTCTTCCACCTTCAACTACAGTGGCAACTGAGGATGATAAAACATCCCTGCCTTCTGTCAAGGATGAAAATGTTATCTCAGGCGCTCTGCTTAATGAGAAGATCAATGCCGTTAACAAGTTTCAGCAGAACGTCAAGTCAAATGTCACTGCCGCAGTCAAGCCTGAAGATCTTTACCGCCGGGGGCTTGAAGTTTTTCTTGCGGGACGGTTCGATGATGCATTAAGCAGTTTCAAGGATTTCACGAAGACCTTTCCCAAACATGCCCTGAGAGAAGATGTCACATATTGGTCAGGCGAGGCGTATTACGCGAAAGGCGATTACAAAAAGGCGATTGCCGAATTTGACAAGGTGGTCAAAGACTATTCCTATTCAGGCAGAAAGGCCCCGGATGCCCTGCTTATGGCGAGTTCCGCGTTTGTTAAGCTTGACAATACCAAAAAAGCCGAGGAGATACTGAATTGGCTTATACAGCAATATCCTGATTCTGACACAGAAGAAAGGGCTAAAGAGAGACTGAAGGAATTAAAATTGTTTCAATGAAACTGCGAATAATTAGTTACTCTGGTTAATCCGTCCATTCCCCTAACATCGCCGAGTTTCCCGAGCCTTGAGTAAAACTCTCCGGCTTTCCCGAAGTTTTTCTCTTTTTCATACAGAAGGGCGGTGCTGAATACGGCATCCTGGTTTATGGGGTCAAGGTCAAGGGCCTGAAGGAGAAACTTTTCCGCTTTTAAATAATTGCCAGTGTTAGCATAAACAATCCCGATATTTATCAGTGAAGGTATGTAATCTTTTTTGATTTTGTAAGACTCTCTCAATCTGTCCATAGCCTCTTTCCACATCTTCATATTCATTAGAAGCGTAGCTATTTTATTCATAATAATATGATTGGTGGGCTCAATCTTAAGGATGTTTTCGTACATGGCTATCGCGGTTAAATAATCCTGTTCCTTTTCGCTCCTGTCGGCCTTGTAGATAAGGTGATATGTATCTTTCGAACCTATTGCCGGTTCTGTTGCAGTCGCAACCTCGACAGGCAGGCCCCCGGTTTCGGCAGAAGCGCCGGCTTCTTTAATTACATCTCCGCCGGAAGCCGCTGATGTAGAACCGGCATCGCCGCTTTCTTTATCAGCAGTCACGATTTCAGTGAGAAGCGCCGGCGGCGGCGTCTTTACGAAGATGCTCTTCTTTTGATCAACATCGGCCTCTTTTTCTTTAAGAGGGGGTTCCTTCAGGGCCTCTTCTATTTTTTCGCTGAGCGTCTGCTGAGGTTTGGCGGTTGCCCTTCTTTTTTCGGTGCTTTTAAGTTTATGAAGGTTTTCAGGAATCTCGTCTCCTGCCTTGACAATATAGATTTGGTAAAGAAATGCGACGGTGATTATCAAAAATCCCGCGATAACGCTTAAGGCAAGGGCTACCTTATATTTTTTCCCTACTTTTTTCTGCCTGGCCTGGTTGATATCCGACCGGAGCCCCGGAGGTGTTTCTCTCGTGGGAGCCGGGAGTTTTACTTTTGAGAGCATATCAGATATCAGGCTCATAATTTTAATGTACCTTTTAGTTAAATTAATATAGTATGTTTATTGGATATATCTATTTGTAATTATAATCACAGTCAAGGCTTAATGCAAGTCTTTTGTGTATTTTTCAAAATCTATTCTTGACAATAAGGCTTTTTTTTGATTTCATTATTCAATGATTATGAGTTACACTATAACAATTTTTCTGAATTTATAAAAGGGGGTTTATGTTTGAGAAGCTGAAATATCTTACTTCCGGAGAGTCACACGGCAAAGCCTTGTTGTGCGTCATGGATGGGATACCCTCAAATCTTTCATTGGCTGAAAAAGATATAGACATGGAGCTGTCAAGGAGACAGAAAGGCCACGGCAGGGGAGGGCGGATGAAGATTGAGTCTGATCACGCCCAAATTTTGTCTGGCGTACGCTGGGGTAAGACTCTCGGCTCTCCCATAGGTATAATGATCGAGAACAGGGATTGGAAGAACTGGGAAACGATCATGTCATGTCACGGCAGGGATAAGGGCAAAGGAGTTCAAGTGACAAGGCCTAGGCCCGGGCACGCTGACCTTGCGGGGGCGATGAAATTCAGCCACAGGGATATCAGGAATGTGCTTGAACGCTCAAGCGCTCGGGAGACTGCCGCCAGAACGGCTCTCGGCGCCATAGCCAAGAAACTTCTTTCCGAGTTCGATATAAAAGTAATGAGTTATGTGACGGAGGTAGGCGGGATAGAGGCGCAGGGCATAAGATATAAGGCGCAAGGCTCAGAAATTAAAATTATTTCGGAACTCTTTGGCAGAGCTGAGGCTTCACCGGTAAGGTGCCCTGATAAAAAGAGTGAAGAAAGGATAATCTCAATTATTGACAAGGCGATAAAGGAGGGCGACAGCCTCGGAGGCGTATTTGAGGTCGTCATCACCGGCGTTCCCGTCGGCCTCGGGAGTTACAGTCAGTGGGGGAGCCGTCTGAACGCAAGGCTTTCTTACGCACTTATGGGGATTCAGGCGATAAAGGGGGTTGAGGTCGGTTTCGGATTTGAAAGTGCCCGAATGCCGGGTTCGGAGGTTATGGATGAGATTTTTTACGGAAAGCGTTCAGCCTTCAGCGTTCAGCGGTTAGCCGGCGGGTTTTACAGAAAGACAAATAAATCGGGCGGGATTGAAGGCGGGATAAGCACGGGTATGCCGATTGTCGTGAGGGCCGCCATGAAACCGATACCTACGCTCAGGAAGCCGCTTTCATCTGTTGATATAGAAACCAAGCGAAGGTTTGATGCCGCGTATGAAAGGTCGGATGTATGCGCTGTCCCTGCCGCTTCCGTTGTAGGGGAGGCGGTTGCCGCTCTTGTGATAGCCGACAGTTTTCTCTGTAAATTCGGCGGTGACAGCATGGAAGAGATTAAGCGGAATTACAAGGGTTATCTAAGGCAGATAAATAATTTCTGAGGCAGTTTCTACCCCTATTTTAATATGAAAATATCATTGGCCGGCTTCATGGGAACAGGCAAGACCTCTGTAGGGAGAGAGCTAAGTTTAAAGCTCGGTTATGATTTCGTCGATTCAGACCTCCTTATAGAAAATCGTGAAGGCATGCCCATATCGCTTATTTTTAAGAATAAGGGCGAAGATTATTTCCGCCAGATCGAAAGTGAGGCAGTAGAAGAGATATCAGGCAGAGACAATATTGTAATAGCGACTGGAGGAGGGGTCATCAAGAATAACAGGAACCTGCAGAATCTTCGCAGAAGGGGTCTAATCTTTTGCCTGACGGCAGGCCCTGAAGTGATTCTCAGGCGTGTAATGCTTGAAGGCGGCAAACGCCCTCTTCTTGATGTGAAAGAGCCGCTTGAAGAGATAAAGAAGCTTCTGTCTGAAAGGGAGGAGTTTTACAGGAAATCTGATGCCTTTATTCAAACAGATTTCATCACTCCGGCAGAGGCTGCCGACAATATCATTTCATCACTCGGGCTTGACTCGGAACGGGTGGCGGTCGGGTTAGGCGAAAGGAGTTACGAGATAATCATAGGCAGCGGCCTTCTCTCCAAGGCAGGCATGAGGCTTAGGGAGTTCAGGCCGTCAAAAGTTTTTATAGTCAGCAACGAGACCATTTTCCCGATATTCGGCAAGACAATTCTTGAATCGTTAAACAAAGAGGGCATCTCTCCTGAGATCTTTATCATGCCTGACGGCGAGGAGCATAAGAAGCTTGAATGGGCTGAGAGGATTTACGGCAGGCTTCTTGAATCCGGTTTTGACAGGGGCTCCATGATAATCGCCTTAGGCGGAGGTGTTGTCGGAGACCTTGCAGGTTTCGTTGCCGCGACATACATGAGGGGCATAAAATACATTCAGGTGCCCACAACGCTTCTTTCTCAGGTTGACAGTTCCGTCGGAGGAAAGACCGGCGTAAACCATCCGCTCGGCAAAAACATGATAGGGGCATTCCATCAGCCTTCTCTCGTAATTATGGACACGGATACTTTAACGTCGCTTCCTGTCAGGGAGTTCAGGGCGGGCATGGCCGAGGTTATTAAATACGGCATTATGTATGACAGCGAACTTTTTAATTATATCGATGAAAAAAGAGAGGATATATTTTCTTTAGGCGCAAGCCTTATCCCCGTTATAAAACGTTCCTGCGAAATAAAGGCGGATGTCGTGTCACAAGATGAGAGGGAGAGCGGGTTAAGGGCGATTTTGAATTTCGGCCATACCGTTGGCCACGCGATTGAGACAGCTACTGGTTATACAAGGTATTTGCACGGCGAGGCCGTCGCGATAGGGATGCGTTACGCTTCTGACCTTGCCGTGAAACTGGGGATTTTTGATGAGGATTCCGCAGTGAAAGTGAAAGAACTTATCCGGTCATGCGGCCTGCCGGCTGATATTCCTTCGGACATCGGTATTTCAGACGTTATAAATGCCATGAGCGTGGACAAGAAGGCGATTGCCGGGAATATCAGGTTCGTTCTTCCCGAGAAGATAGGCAGTGTCAGGATTGTTGACGGCATTGAGCGTAGAGTGATAAAAGAAGTTATGGAGGCGTAGCTCCGCTTACAACTGAAAATATTCTTTCAGGAGAGACGGGTACATCATCGGGTTAAACATGATATTTGTCATGAAATAGCATTCATGCGTGCAGTAACATCCTTTATCCCTTATCAGGGAGATAATCTTCTTTGACTTCTCTGAATTGATTATTTTCTTCATATCATAACCGCTCTCTCTCACATTCCCCATCTTCTTCTGAAAAGACTCGCAGGGATAAACATCGCCTCTTTCAGTGAGGACGAGATTGAGCCTTCCGGCATAGCAGGGGAGCATCTGTTTTTTCCGCGTGAATGTTTCATGTATGAGCCTGCGCTGGAGGATATCCTGCGCTGCCTTCAGTCTCGCGCCCCTGAAGCGGTATATTTTTGAGTCCCTGCCTTTAAGGTTTGCCTCAAGCTTTTTGACGGCAACAAGGTATTTATTTATGTCAATGTCCTTAAATGCCGGGTCAGGCACATCACCCCTTATCAGAGATATGGTATGAGTCGTCACATTCTCAAGCCTGTTTACAAAATCCGTTATCTTTTCCATGCTATCCTGATTCTGCCGGCAGAAGACGGTATTGATGCCGAGTTCGAGGTTTGGATATTTTTTATAAATTCTCCCGAGTCCGGTAAGCGTCCTCATCGTTTTCCTGAAACTGCCGCTTCCCCTTATGAAATCGTGCAGCTTTTCAGTGCCTTCAATGGAGAGTTTTACCGCTATTGTGCTTTTTTTGCATACGCCGAGTATTCTTTCCAAGTTCTCAATTATCACATCGGTAAGGAGGCCGTTCGTCGGGAAGAGTATTATGGCCGGTTTGTTATTTTCGTAAAATATTTCGGTTATCTCCGCGATGTCATCTCTCAAAAATATCTCTCCTCCGGAGAAGGCAAGCCAGAGAAGATTTCCGAGGGATGAAGATATTTTTTCGATTTCGTCAAGTGAAAGCTCATCGTCGCTGCGCTCTTTCCCGTGGTTATTGTTCTTTAAGTGATCGGTTTCGCCGCCGGCAAGATAAAAACAGAAGGGGCATTTTGAGTTGCATCGTCTCGTCACAAAAAAGGCGAGATGAAGAGGCGAGTTCTTTCTGAATATTGATGGAGCATGCCTGAAAGGGGAGTATCTCATCTTTTTATTAATCTCCCGAGGAGGCCGCATATAGCTCCTGCTCCTACCGGGATTGGATATATAAATATCCAGTAGAGCACGGCGTTAAAGGCAAACGCGGCTCCTCCAGCTTTGTGAAATGCTCTTATAAGCCGTCTGCTTGATATTATGTTCAAAATGAGTATTACAGGCATTGCGTATAGTATCGGGGCCGCTTCTGCAAAACGCCACATCATTAATAAAGAAAGCATTGCAACAAATGAGATCGCATTAAATTTCAGCTCTGATGATGCGCATCCCGAGTCCGCTGTCAGGTCTTTATTCGCAACCGAGTACATCACCCAGAACTTTGACTTTCTGAAAGCGTTTGATATGGAACGGAGGAAGGAGAAGTTGAAAATATGCTGCACCGTTATATCAGGGCACATAATGAGCCTGCTCCCCTCCCGCTTTATCCTGTGACTGAACTCAACATCTTCCAGCATGGGCAGAAAAGGGTGTGGAAAACCGCCGCTCTTTTTAAAGTCTGCGGAATGTATCCCCATAGCGTGAGTCGCTATGTAATCAGGCCCGGCGGCGTTTTTAGTCTCAGAGTAGTTTATGAACACGGATTGAAAGCGGCTGAAGAAATCCCTGTCAAAAGGGCGCAGTGTATATGTGCCGCCGATTACTGCGCCCGGCCCTTCGTGCTGGAGCCTTTTTTTAATTTTTGAGAGGGTATCCTTTTGCAAGATGCAATCGGCGTCTGTGAAGAATAGAATTTCGCCTGAAGAGTTACCCGCGCCGACGTTACGCGCCTTTGCCGCGCCGGCATTTTCCCTAAGGCTGATTACCTTGCATGGGAGGCCCGTTAATGCCTCAAGAGAGCCGTCGGACGAATTATCATCAACAACGACAACTTCGAAATCGGCATATTCGGAAGCAAGCGCAGCTTTAACGCATTTTCCTATGGTCCCGGCCATGTTACGATTTGGTATGACAATTGACAGCTTCATATTCGCAGAAACATGAGATGATGAAATCCTGTTTGTAGTTTTATTGTAAAATAAAACCCTTTGCTATTATAATATATGTCATCTTATTTAAGAGGAGGCAAATATGGCGAAAAAAGTCGCAATAATCGTGAGAGACAGGGTTGATGAGGCTTTGAGAATGGGTGTCGGGGCTACTTTGGCTGATGACCAGGTGAATGTCTTTATAATGGATAATAAGGTTGAGATGAATGAGAATAATGAGCTTAACCTCGAGACCATGAATGATCTCGAGGTCAAGGTCTATACCAATAACCCGGGGAATCCGTATGAGCAGAAGAGCACAGAAGAGATTGCGAAAATGCTTGCGGATTTCGATGTCATCATCCCTTATTAATAAGCGGATTTTATGATAATGTTCAGTGCGAGGTGATATGCTTCAGGAAGTTCAGGAAATTAACCCGACGACGAGAAAACTCAGGATCAGCATTCCTTCCGAAGTGATTGACAGCGAGCTCTCAAACGCTTACGGCAGGCTCAATGAAAGCATAAAGGTGCCTGGTTTCAGGCCGGGCAAGGCGCCGCGCTCCATACTCGAAAAGAAGTATGGAAAGAGCGTTGAGGGAGAGGTCATCGAGAAGGTGATCCCCGAATATTACAATAAAGCGTTAAGAGAATCTGACCTTGAGCCCGTGGACCATCCCAGCTTTGAAGGCGAGCTTGAGATAAAGGCGAACCAGCCTCTCTCATTCACGCTCACCGTAGAAGTGAAGCCGGATATGAGCAATATCAAATATGACGGCATCGCTTTGGAAAAGAAGGTTTTTACCGTTGAGGATGAGGAGATAAACAAGGCTCTTGAGTCATTGAGGGAGAGCAAGGTACTCTTCACCCCTTCTGAAACAGAGGTTGAAAAAGGCGATATAGCGGTTGTTAACGCGGAGGCGTTTATTGACGGCAAAAAAGATGAAGCCATGTCACAGAAGGATTTCACCCTCTTGCAGGGTGCGCAGGAAGTCCCCAAAGAGTTCAGCGAAGCGATACTTGGGAAGAAGAAGGGCGATGTCTTTGAAGTGAAGCTCAATTACGGAAAGGGCCATCCGAACAGTTCCATTGCCGGCAAGGAGGTTCTTTTCAGAATGGAGGTGACAGAGACGAAGAAGAGAAACATCCCGCCGCTTGATGATATCCTCGCGAATGAGTTTGAATGCGAAACGCTTGATGGACTGAAATTCAGGATCAGGGATGACATATCAAAAAGAAAAGAGAGCGAAATAAACCTTTCCTATAAAAAAGATATCATCAACAGGATATTGAAGGAGAATCAGTTCGACGCCCCTTCATCAATGGTCGCAAAAGAGATAGATACTTTTGTCGGGCAATTGAAGGAAAGCGCTTCAAGGAGGGGCGAGGCTGCCAGGCCCGATGACGAGGTCAGACGGAGTTACGAACCTACTGCCATGGAGAATGTAAGAAGCGTTATCCTGATTGAAGCTATCGGCAAGAGAGAGAATATCACCGTCACGGATGAAGAGATACGGGACGCGATAAAAGAGATAGCTGAACGCCACGGCCGCAATGTCGAGGAAGTTACAAAGCTTTATCATGTGAGAGAAGGCTCAATGGACGCGTTAAAGAGCAGACTATTTGCGGATAAAGTGCTACAATATTTGTTAGATAAGGCAGTGATCAAATAACCTTTTCACAGGAGAGCAAATTGAGCCTGATTCCCATCGTAGTTGAACAGTCCGAAAGGTCCGAGAGGGCTTATGACATTTATTCAAGGCTTCTTAAGGACAGGATAGTCTTTCTCGGAAGCCCCGTGGACGACATAGTAGCGAATACGGTAATAGCCCAGCTTCTTTTTCTGCAGACTGAAGACCCGGAGAAGGACATACATCTTTACATAAACTCTCCCGGGGGAGCGGTTTCAGCGGGGCTTGCCATCTATGACACTATGCAGTACGTGAAGCCTGATATAGCAACCTATTGCCTCGGGCAGGCGGCCAGCATGGGAGCGCTTCTTCTGAGCTCCGGCACCAAAGGCAAACGCTTTGCCCTTCCGAATTCCAGGGTTATGATACATCAGCCGATGGGCGGGGCCTACGGCCAGGCAACGGATATCGAGATACATGCCAGAGAGATATTGAAGATTAAGGAATCCATAAACAGAATACTCTCAAAACATACCGGCCAGGATATAAAAAAAATAGAGGAAGACACGGAACGGGACTTCTTCCTCTCAGGCGAAGAGGCAAAAAGGTACGGCATTGTTGACGAGGTTATAGTATCGCTTAAAAATTAAGGCGTTTTATCATGGAAGATAAAAAAAATACAGGCGTTAAGGACGATCTTTTGAAATGCTCTTTCTGCGGCAAAGGGCAGAAAGACGTCAGAAAACTGATTGCCGGCCCCACGGTTTATATCTGCGACGACTGCGTAAACCTCTGCAACGAAATTATGGCAGAGGAGTTTGACACCTCAATAGAGATAGGCGTTGCTCAGAATCTGCCGGCTCCCAGGGATATCAAGGGCTTTCTCGATGATTATGTCATCGAGCAGGAGAAGGCCAAGAAGATACTTTCCGTGGCGGTACATAATCATTACAAAAGAATCAATAACCCCGAAGATTCCGATATCGACCTCGACAAGAGCAATATCCTTTTGATAGGGCCCACAGGAACGGGAAAGACCATTCTTGCGCAGACCCTTGCAAAGATGCTTAATGTGCCTTTTACGATTGCCGATGCCACAACTTTGACGGAAGCCGGCTATGTCGGCGAGGATGTCGAGAATATAATACTAAAACTCCTGCAGGCCGCTGATTACGATGTCGAAAGGGCTCAGAGAGGCATCATATACATTGATGAGATAGATAAAATAGGCCGCAAGACTGAGAATGTTTCAATAACCAGAGATGTTTCGGGTGAGGGGGTGCAGCAGGCGCTTCTTAAGATTATCGAAGGCACGATTGCCAATATACCTCCGCAGGGAGGGAGAAAACACCCTCAGCAGGAATTTGTTCAGGTAAATACAACCAACATTCTTTTTATATGCGGCGGTGCTTTTGTCGGGCTTGAGGATATAATCAGAAAGAGGGTCAGCAAGAGCACTGTCGGGTTCGGCGCCGAATTAAGAAAGAGCCAGAAAGGGTCTATCGGCGAGATACTCAATATGGCGGAACCGCAGGACCTCATTAAATACGGGCTTATTCCCGAATTTGTGGGAAGGCTTCCTGTAATCGCGACACTTGATGAATTGAAGGAGGCTGCGCTGGTAAGGATACTTACTGAACCCAAGAATGCCATAAGCAAGCAGTATCAGAGGCTTTTCTCATTTGACAACGTCAAGCTGAGATTTACTGACGGCGCTTTGGCCGCAATCGCAAGAGAGGCTGTTAAGCGCAAGACAGGAGCCAGGGGGCTTAGGGCGATACTTGAGAACTCGATGCTTGATGTAATGTACGACATTCCTTCTCAAAAGGGCATAAAGGAGTGCATCATCACTGAGGGAATGATCAGCAATAACGAAAAGCCGGTACTTCTTTTTGAAGAGAAGGCGGAATCCGCGTAATTCATCTTTCCGTATTTGCCCTCGCCAGGCCCTTGGCGATTAAAGACCTGAACTTTTCTTTTAATTCCGGGTCGGTGATATCTTTCAATATGCTCTCAATGTATTCCATATCTTCATTTGAAATTCCGTGTGGTATGCCGGAAACTACTTTTGATGCGGGCGGCGCCAGGCTGCCGAGTTTAAACCTGATATCATGGATATTGTAAGCGGATAGTTTGAGGCATATCTCATTTTTGTAAAATCCGAGGTGGTGCATCCATTGCGGGGAATCGACAGAAAGAACGAGTGTGCCGTTTCTCAGCGTTTCCGGGTAAGAGTGTTCTGATACAGCCTTTCCCACGATCTCAGGCCACTCCTTATTGAGTCTGTTCAGAAGGAGACCGCTCTCAAGACCGGACTCTTTAAAGTATTTTTTAAGGAGAGCGCTGAGAGAGTGCATTTGATTAACCTAAAAGTTATTATTGGTTAATTCTTCTGCTTAAGCGATAATTATTTGCGATCAACGATTACTCACAGCGAGTGTTATACGGCTTTCTTGATCTTGCCGGAACGCAGGCATCTCGAACATACATATGCCCTTTTTGCGCCTCTTTCAGTCTGGATCCTTATCCTCTGAAGGTTAGGATTGAAGACCCGTTTGGTTTTATTGTTCGCGTGGCTGACATTATTGCCGACCACTTTTTTCTTGCCGCAAATTTTACAGACAGCCATTGATATTTCCTCCTCGGGAAGATTGAATTAAAAGAGCACATATGATAACATTAAGTGCTTTTACCTTACAACTAACATCGTCTCATTCATGAATAATAGAATTTTCCATAAAGACAATAATAGCTAAAATGAGGGTTTACGAAATTTCAAAAGAGCTGGGCGTAGCCAATAAGGATGTCCTTGCCAAACTTAAGGAGATCGGTATTGAGGTTAAATCTCATTCATCCGGCATTGATGAGGAAGCCGCCGAAAAGATCAGAGCTGTTTTTTCAAAAAAGGCTCCTGTCAAGGCCGACAGGCAGGACGCTGAGTTAAAAAAGACGAAACAAAAACCTGCGGCATCAAAGACCAAGGCAGTTATGTCAAAAGTTTCGCCTGCAGTGATTGAAAAGCCCGCTGAAGCCATAAAGGTAAAACCGGCCGATGAGACTGTCACTGCGGCAAAAAAGAGAGAGGCTGAAATAAAGGCGCCTGTTTTCAAAAAGCCCAAAGATGAAGCGGAAATTCCCCCTCAGCCTTCCCAGCCGGACTATCTGAAACCTCAGGACAATAAGTCCAAATTTAAACATAAACCCGGCATGATGAAGGCATTTGATTCTATCAGAAGGGTTGAAGCCGGCAAAAGGGGTTTCACTTTTCAGCCGAGGCCGAAGACAGACAAAAGGCCGCAGCCCAAAAAGACTGAGACTGTTTCATCGCCTGTTTCCACTCAACCGCGCAAGCGCATTCTGAAGTTTAGGGAGGGCACCACCGTAAAGGAGTTTGCGGAACTCATAGGGCAGAAACTCCCTTTTGTAATAAAGAAATTCATGGAACTCGGTTATATGACTACCATAAATCAGCCTCTTGATTCTGATGCGGCGCAAATCGTTGCTGAAGCATATGACGTCAAGATAGAGCCTGTAAAGGTTGAGAGCGAGGAAGAGATGCTTCAGGAGGCTGCGGTTGACGAATCTGTCCTGATGCCGCGCCCTCCTATCGTGACCATAATGGGGCATGTCGATCACGGCAAGACAACATTGCTCGACACAATAAGGAAGACAAAGGTCACAGAGTCTGAATCCGGGGGCATAACCCAGCATATAGGCGCCTACAAGATAAGGCTGAACGATAAAGAGATAGTATTTCTTGATACACCGGGACATGAGGCATTTACAATGATGAGGTCAAGAGGGGCGAAGGTGACAGATATTGTCGTGCTCGTTGTCGCTGCCGATGACAGTGTTATGCCGCAGACAATTGAGGCCATCAACCACGCAAAGGCCGCCAATGTCCCAATTATAGTTGCCGTCAACAAGATTGACAAACCTGAGGCGGATGTGACGAGAGTCAGGAATGAACTTGCCAACTACGGCGTGGTGCCGGAAGAATGGGGAGGAGAAAATATTTTTGCCGAGGTATCCGCCAAGAAGGGCATAGGGATTGAGCATCTTCTCGAGATGATACTTCTTCAGGCAGAGGTTCTTGAGCTTAAAGCTGACTATAATAAAGCGGCAAGAGGCACGGTCATCGAGGCAAAGCTTGATAAGGGCAGGGGGCCGATAGCCACTGTACTCGTCGAATCAGGCACTCTAAGGCCGGGGGATTCTTGTCTTGTCGGCACAATCGCAGGAAGGGTAAGGGCGCTTGTTGATGATGAGGGCAGAAAGCTTGCATACGCCGGGCCTTCCACGCCGGTGGAGGTTATCGGGCTTCCGGAGATACCGCAGGCCGGAGATGTTTTTGTAGTTCTTGAAGACGAGAGGCGCGCAAGGCAGATAGCCGTAACGAGGCTCCAAAAACAGAGAACCGTTGTCACGCCTTTAAAGAAGGTGACCCTTGACGACCTTTATGACAAGGTCAAGGAAGGGGAGATAAAGGAGCTTAACATCATTATCAAGGCTGATGTGCAGGGCTCTGTTGAAGCCGTAAAGGACGCAATTGAGAACCTGAGCACTTCGGAAGTCCAGGTAAGGGTCATACATACCGGCGCCGGAGGCATTAATGAATCTGATGTAATGCTTGCTTCGGCGTCAACTGCCGTTATTGTCGGATTTCATGTCCGCGCTGACGCAAAGGCCTCGGCTTTGGCTGAAAGGGAAGGCGTTGACATCAAATTTTATAATGTCATATATGAGGCTATCAATGACGTCAGAAAGGCGCTTGAAGGGCTTCTCGCCCCGACGATTAACGAGAAGGTGATCGGCCGCGCCGAGGTGAGGGATGTATTTAAGGCATCTAAGGTCGGCACAATAGCCGGGTGTTATGTGACTGACGGCAGAATGAGCCGGGCAAGTTCGGGGCTAAGGGTCATCAGGGATGATAAAGTCGTTTACGAAAGCAGGATAGCGTCAATAAAGAGGTTCAAGGAAGATGTCAGGGAAGTTCAGGCTGGATTTGAATGCGGTATCCTTGTGGAGAACTTTAATGACATCAAGATAGGCGATATTCTCGAGAACTTCATGGTTGAAGAGGTCGCCTCTAAGCTTTCTGATTAAATAACTCTCTTATCCGCCGTTTTTTAAGAAGATGATAGTAGGCCTCTTCACCATAAACCTGCACCTTCCCGAAGCAGACTCCTTAAAGTCAAAGCGTCAGGTCATCAAGAGCCTTAAGGACAGGATAAGCAGCAGGTACAATGTCTCAATAGCCGAGGTCGGCGGCAATGAACTGTGGCAGAGGTGCGATATAGGTATAGCTATTGTCACAAATGAGTCTGTAATGGCAGACAAGGTCTTTAATGAGATAAGGAACCTTGTGCTCGGCACGCCTTCAGTAGAAATGATAGATTCTACTATCGAGATGTTATGAAAATCAATTACGAACCGTTACTGAGCAATGAAAAATTATGGAGATTTCATTTATTGGTAATTCTTAATTGCTCATTGTCCATTTATTGCCATGCACCCGTATAAACGTTCAGTCAGGATAGGCGACCTCATCAAAGAGGAGGCCGCTTATATTATTACGCAGAAGCTCGACAACCCGAAACTCGGCTTTGTAACCGTGACAGGGGCGGAGGTTTCCGACGACCTGAGGCACGCCACGATATTCATAAGCGTCCTTGACGATTCCAGGCGCGGCACTGTGCTCGATATACTCTCTTCATCATCTTCTTTTATAAAAAGCGAGCTTGCGAAAAAGATCAGGATGAGGTTTCTGCCAAAGATACACTTCAAGATTGACTCAGGCGTTGAGCACGGCAAAAGGATAGATAAGCTTTTGAGCGGCGTGAAACATGAGGAGAGCGGTGAAGATAAAGGCTGAGCTTTTAACCCTGATTAAGAATAATGGCAGCTTTCTCATTGTGAGCCATTTCAACCCTGACGGCGACGCGGTCGGCTCAAGCATCGCGCTTGCTATGGGGCTGAAGAAGCTCGGGAAAAAAGTTCATATCGCAAACAGGGACAAGGTGCCGGATGCCCTTGCATTTCTGCCGTCTTCCGGATTGGTTGGCCGCGAGGCGCCTGAGGGCGTTGTTGACGTGCTCTGCGTAGTTGACTGCAACACCATGGAGAGGACGGGGCTGAAAAATCTTAAGGCAAGCAAAACCATTGTCATGGATCATCATATCATGCCAGACAATGCCGGTGAACTGTGGGATAACGATACGCTTAATCACAGCATTATCGATCCCGGGATTTCAGCCACGGGCGAGATTGTTTTTTCTATATTATCCGAACTCGGCGTCGTGATCGATAAGGACATGGCCGTTAACCTTTATACCGCCCTGCTCTACGACACCGGAGGATTCAGATATGCCAATACAACACCGGAGTCGTTGAGCGTTGCTTCCAGACTTGTCGCCGCCGGCGCTGAGCCGTGGCGGATTACAAAAGAGCTTTACGAGAGCGTCCCGTACAACGCCATGAAACTCCTCGCCGCCGCATATAAAACGATTGAGAAAGACGGGAAGATGGCATGGATGACCGTAACAAAAGAGATGCTCGCCGAGACCGGGACCACTGCCGAGCATACTGAAAATTTTGTCGATTACCCGAGAAAGATAAAAGGTGTTGAAGTTGCCGTATTCTTCAGAGAAGAAGCCGATGATTTATGCAAGGTAAGCCTCCGCTCAAAAGGCGGCATCAATGTTCAGAAGATAGCGGCAATCTTCGGAGGCGGCGGCCACGCACCCGCAGCCGGATGCACTGTCAAGGGCCCGCTTAATGAGGTGACAAGGAGAATTCTTGATGCAGTCAGGGAAGCGTTAAGAAAGTCATAAGTTGTTAGTTTTCAGTTGTTAGCCTGAAAACTGATAACTAAAAACTAAAAACCAGATTTCTTCTTTATTAATTAATGGACCTCGTTATCAGCCTTAACAAACCCAAAGACATTACATCACAGGATGCCGTTACCGCGGTAAAAAAAATTCTCAAAGTGAAGAAGGCGGGCCATTGCGGCACGCTTGACCCTATGGCAACAGGCCTTCTCCTTATCTGCACAAACAAAGCCACAAGAATCGCTTCATATCTCTCAGATTTCGACAAGGAGTATGCTGCGGTTATGAAGTTGGGGGAATCGACCGATACTCAGGACGCATACGGAGAGGTGATTTCCAAAGCCGACAGGATTGATGTAAGTGAAGCAGATATTGAGGCTGAGCTGTCTTCATTCACAGGTCAAATATCACAGCTCCCGCCGATGTTCTCGGCATTAAAACATAAGGGCAAACCTCTCTATGAATATGCCAGACAAGGAATTGATATCGCGCGAACTTCAAGAGAGGTCAACATAAAGAGTATCGAACTTCTAAACTTTGACCTGCCGTTTGTAAGGTTAAAGGTTGCCTGCTCAAAGGGCACATATATCAGGACCCTTTGCAATGATATCGGCAAAAAGCTTGGAGCCGGAGCACATATGACAGAACTTCAGCGCACAGCCATCGGGCAGTTCAATATTAATGAATCATTAACTCTTGATGAACTTAAGGATGCAGATCTCAGCAGGCCTGATAACAGAGGAATATATACTATGGACAGCGCGTTGAAATGGATGCCTGAGTTTAAAACAGATGAAGGAATGGCTGAGGGAGTGAGGCACGGGAATCCGGTTGTTATCGGTCAGGGCGTTAATTTATCCGAGGATATTAAAAATGCTCAGGGGATCAGGATTAAATCACCTGATAACGAACTGTTAGCGATAGGCAGATATGACAATGAAAAAAATATTATAAAGATGGATGTGGTTTTTGCTCTATGAAGAAAGCAAAGCAGGGCTCAGAGCATGAACTTATCATCAAGATAAAGGTAGAGCCTCGGTCGTCCCGTTCTTCTATCATAGGCATGTATGGTGATGCATTAAAAGTTAAACTGACCTCTGCCCCGGTTGACGGCAAGGCCAATAAGGAACTTATGGAACTTCTTGCCAAAGAGCTCGGCATCAGGAAAAAAGATGTTGAGATAATGTCTGGTGAGACATCAAGGAATAAGGTTGTGAAGCTGATAGGGGTTAAGAGCTTGGAGGATTTTCTGAAGCCCCCGTTATAAGATTTAAGAAAATCGATTAAATATTATCTAAATATGTTGTAGTCATAAATACTGTTGTGATGCCCGATAAAGCGGAATTCAGCAGAATCTTTCCCTGTGAACTTAAATACAATCCTATAACTTATATTAACCCTGAAACTCCATACTTCATGTCCTTTAGGATGAAGTTTTTCAGTTCTCAGGACGGGATTAAAAGGGTTTTCCTTGAACAGCTTTGTCTTTTCATCTGCTTTGATTCTGATTTTTAACGGAAGTTTAAGAAAAAGCTCGTCAAAAGTGGCAGTGGTATAAATTACTATCATGCTTTTTCAGTAAGTTCCAAAAGGGATTTTCTTTTTGTAATACGGCCTGCCCTGTGGTCTGATTCGGATTTCTTCAAGGCATCTAAAAAATCTTTTCTGTAAATGCCGATAGCATTGCAAAACGACTCATAATTGTCTTTTGTGATCTCAAAACGAACCTTGTCTTTGCTTATCTTTTTTAATTCGGCTGATAATGCTTTTTGCATTGTCTCCTCCAGACTTTTATATGTGTTATTTTAACATATAATCCTTAAAGCTAAAAAGGCTTGGAAAAAACTTCTTGCATCTATCGGCGGCTCAGAATTATATGTCAAGCCATTGTTTATTGACCATGCGATCAGATTTATGGTACCGTTACGTTGTTGTTCAGATATTTTCGTGAGTACTAAAAATGAGCGAAGATTTCCATAGCATCCGTGATGCCGTAAGAGACGGCTCATATTTAAAAGATAGTATGATAAAACTTTACAAATACCGTAATGTCTTAAGAATAATACAGCCATGGGAATCTTCACCAGAAGGACAGCGGCAAAATCATGTAGCGGTAAATGAAAAGCGAATTTTAATAGAGAATGTGCAGTCGGAAATTGAAAGAAGGAAGACCGTTTTCTGGAAGGTTGCCTGCAAATTGGTTCTTGTTGTTTTAGGGACTGTTGTTGCCGGGATTATTCTTTTCTTTCTTGAAAGACATTTATAATGTCTTATGATGCAGAGCCTTTCTGTCATACTGATGGGGACAAACTCCATCCTGCTTCAGATTATATGCATGAGGCAGCTTCTCTCCGTCTTTTCGGGCAATGAACTCGTAATCGGGATCACTCTTGCCGCGTGGCTCGCGCTCGTGAGCCTCGGAAGCTTTATTGCCTCGAATATCAATTTCAAAAACGCATTCGGCCTGTCATTCTTGAATATCGCTTTCTTCGCCCAGCCTTCCATTGTTTTTATCGAGGTAATGCGCCCTCTCTTTAGCTACGGGCTTGGCGAAGTCATTCCGCTTCCAACCGCGATCGCCTGTACATTCATATCGTTATCTATTCTCTGTATAACTATAGGCATGCAGTTTCCTTTTGCGGTAGCTTATCTGAAAGAGAAGGCTCCGGAGGTTTACAGCTTTGAGGCGGCAGGAGCTTTTGCAGGCGGAATCCTCTTTGTATTTTTACTTGCAGGCCGTTTTGACGCTCATGAGATAACCCTCTTTGTCTCAATCCTAAGCATTGTTGTTTCTCTCTGTTTATTAAAGAAAGCATGGCTTTTCCCATTATTGATATTGCCTCTGCTCTTTCACGCAGGAGGAGGAAAGACAGTTGCTTTATTCAAGTATAAGGGTTTTGAGCTTGTACAGAGGAGAGAGTCGAGGTATGGCGAGATTGCCGTGCTTAAGCTGAAGAATCAGTTTAATCTCTATTCATCGGAAAAGTTCCTCTTCTCTTATCCTGACGCACAGACAGAGGAACTGAAGGCGCATATCCCCATGTCGCTTGCCCCTGATGCAAAAGAACTGCTGATAGTCGGCGGTTCTCCTGCAGTAATAAGAGAATTTCTCAAATATCCTGTTAAGAGAATTGATTTTGTTGAGATAGACCCGGTTCTAATCGATGTTTCAAAAAAGCTGTTAAACGGTGATGATCTCGCGCATATAAATGATGAAAGGGTAAATCTATTCAATATGGATGCCCGCCTCTTTATTCAAAATGCTCAACGAAATAAATATGACATGATAATTCTCAACATTCCCGAGCCTGCGACAGCAAATCTCAACAGATTTTACACGGCCGAATTTTTTGAGGAGGCAAGGGCCGCACTGAAGAACGAAGGGATGCTCTATCTGAGCCTGCCGTCATCTTTCGGCTACATAGGAAGAAATATGCAGGCGGCTAACGGCTCTGTCTTCACTTCCCTGAAAAAAATATTCCCGTACGTTGAGCCATCTTCCGAAGAGTACGGAATCATGATAGCCTCCATGAATCCTTTCAGCACAGAGCCGGGGCTGCTCACGAAGAGATTTAATAAGAGCGGGGTTATGACAGCGCACTTCAGGCCGTACATACTTGCGGACGCCTTTTCCCATCTTCAGGTTGATATGGTCAGGGAGAGGCTCGGCAAGGTTGCCGCGATAAACACCGACAGCCGCCCTGTTTCGTATCTTTATAACATGATGCTATGGGCAGATGTTCACCACGGCGGGTGGCTTAACTTTTTTTTAGACGGAAGCGGCAATCGGGCGCTGGTATTGATCGCAGTGGTATTTTCCTTTCTGACGCTAATCTTCATCAGGAGGCGGCAGACTGTCTCTTACGCCGTATTCACAACGGGATATTTTGCGATCGCCTTCTCTCTGATAATAATGCTCACGTTTCAGTCCGTTTTTGGATATGTTTATGAGATGATGGGGCTGCTGACCGGGACATTCATGCTTGGCGGCGCGGCAGGGGCATATGTAATGAGGAGAAACAACAGACCAGATAATTGGCTTAAGGCATTTGATCTCATGGCAATAATACTCTTGTCATCATCGATTATCTTTCTGAAGAAAGAGGCTGTATTCTATATCATGGCCTTTTTCGCGGGATTCATCGGGGGAGGGCAGTTTGCCGCTGCCTCGCGCGCGACTGCCGGCTCTGTGAAGGAACGTCTTGCAGGGAGGCTTTACGCGGTTGACCTTGCGGGCTCATTTCTTGGCGCATTGCTGACGGCGATATTATTAATACCGATAATCGGGATGCGGAAGACGGTAATATTATTAATTGTCATGAAACTGATATCTTTGATATATTTATCTGCGCATAAAAAGGCATGAAGACGATCAGGATAACATTACTTGCCGTAACGATTGTATCATTCAGCATCGGCTTTAACTTGTTCAGGGAGACGAGGGTCGATGAGGGTAAATATCTCTCTGATGTCGCGCCTGACGCGGTCTTTTCTTCGAAGGCGGGAACTCCCCCTCACTATAAATCCGACAGAGAGATCATCGCTTTTAACTCGTATGACATCGTTCCTGCGGTCAGGGGATACGCCGGCCCGATAAAAGTTTTGCTCTCTTTAAACAGCAAGGGCGAGATTACGGGCATCAGGCTTCTGGAGCATAAAGAGACTCCGAATTACGTCCATTACCTTTTGAGCGCTGATTATCTCAGCCGTTTTGCCGGCAAGAATGTAAATGACGCTTTTGAGCCTGACAATGACATAGACGCCGTGAGCCGCGCGACAGTAAGCCTAAACGCTCTTGCGGATACCATAAGAACATCTTCGCGCATGATTGCTTCAGAGGTTTATGGCCTCGAAGTTAAAGGAGGCGCACCCGGCAGTGATGACGGAAGAGGCTGGATAACCTATCTCGCTCTCTTCTTCGCCGCATTTGCCTCCTATCATGTGACGAGAAGATCAAAACGGTTTTTACAAGCGAGAGATATCCTTCTTCTGTTTGGAATCGGCATTATAGGCGTTTACCTTGTGACGCCGTTTTCAATAATCCATGTTTTTAATCTGATCTTTTTGAGAATCTCTTCCTCATATCTCTGGTACGCTGTCATTATCAGCACTCTCTTATCAGTTGTCATCGCCGGCAGGTTTTACTGCGGATGGCTATGCCCCTTCGGCGCGCTCGCGGAGTATATCGGCAAGGTGCCTCTTAAGAAGTGGGAGTTGTCAACCGAGACGGATGATAGATGGAGAAAGCTCAAGTACATTATACTTGGAGTAGTCACGGCTCTTGTCCTGATAAGCAGGCGTCCCGAGTACGGCAGTTTTGAGACATATGTCACCCTGTTTTCACGTCACGGGGACTATCTTACGTGGACACTTGTTGGCCTAATGTTAATCATCAATGTGAGGTCAAAAAGGTTCTGGTGCAGGTATCTCTGCCCCGTCGCGGCGCTAACAGGCATTTTTTCGAGGCGCGATGATAATTATGTCAGCACGAAAGACTGCCCCATGGGCAATAAGCCGCAGCCTCCGATTTCGGAATGCATCAGGTGCAATAATTGTTATGTTAAAAGAGAGGTTTGATCCGCCTATACTCTTCATAAATTCAGGCAGACAAGTCTCAAAAACGTATTAAATTCGATTAAATTTATAAGATTTATTTTAATCTTTGCAGATAAGGGCTTGACAGTATCTTTTATAAATTTGTCTCTAAGGTATCGAAAAATACGTTTCTTCAACTTGCCTGCCGTGACATGAATATTTATTAATAAAGTGAGGAAGAGATGAAAGACGACAGGAAGTTCAGGATATTTATAATTATAGCGGTGATCCTCGTTGCCGCGATTCTCTCTTATAACTCCACGCAGGAATTCTTCACCTCTGAGGTGGGCGGGTACCTCAAGAGAAAACTTTATTTTGAAGAGGTTATCTCGAAGAAAGGGCTTCCGATGCATCCGGCAAAGTATTGGAAGGAGTTGAAGAAATAATTAGTTGCAGTGCCAATACTCCCACCTTTTTATTTTTATCAAGCCTGAGTGATAAAATATATGTATGCAGATAGGGAAGAAGATAAGGTGTGAACTCTGCCCCACTGAATGCGAACTTGGTAACTTCGAGATCGGCGGGTGCAGGGTCAGGATAAACAAAGACGGCGCCCTCTACAGCCTTGTTTACGGCAACCCGTGCTCCGTTGCCGTTGACCCTATCGAGAAGAAACCTTTTTTCCACGTCTTTCCGGGAACCGCGGCGTTTTCATTGGCAACTGTCGGGTGTGTTCTTAGCTGTAAATTCTGCCAGAACTGGCAGATATCGCAGGGAAGGCCCGAAGAGGCGGACAATAAAGACCTTCAGCCCGATGAGCTTGTCAGAAAGGCGCTTGCGTATAATTGCAAAAGCATTGCTTACACCTATACGGAACCTGCCGTATTTTATGAATACATGTACGATACCTCGCAGATAGCGAGGAATTACGGCATTCTGAACACTATGCACACATGCGGGTATATCAACAAGGAGCCGTTAAGGGAGTTATCAAAATATATGAACGCCGCCTGCGTTGACCTCAAGGCATTCACGGAAGATTTCTACGCTAAGATATGCGGCGGAAGGCTGAAGCCCGTGCTTGACGCGCTCGTGGTTTTGAAGGAAGAAGGCGTTTGGACAGAGATAGTGAACCTCGTGATACCGACGCATAACGATGACCCGAAAAAGATAGATGAGATGTGCAGATGGATAGTAAAAAACCTCGGCGCTGATGTGCCGATACATTTCTCGCGGTTTTTCCCATATTACAAACTAAAGAATCTTCCGCCCACTCCTTTTGAAACGCTCAAGACTGCGTGGGAAACCGCCCGCAATGCCGGATTAAAGCATGTTTACATAGGCAATATACGTACAAACGCGGAGCATACATATTGCCCCTCGTGCAGAAGGGTTATAATAGAGAGGGCAGGTTATCAGGTCAAAAGAAATTTTGTGGTTGACGGCAAATGCGTATATTGCGACACGGTGATAGCTGGTTTATGGGAGGCATGATATGAACAGGAGAACGTTTTTAAAGTTCATGGTTTTGGGCGGGCTTGTAAGCTCGCTCGCGAAAAAGTTCAGGCTGGCCGGCGGCGCGAAGAAGGCGATGTTCTGGAAGAGGGTCAATTGATCCGTAAAAGGGCATTTCTTTTATTGGCATTTGCAGTTATGTTATTCCCGCCAGCGTGTTCTGCAGAGGTAAAAGAACCGGCAGTTGCCGGCGCGTTCTATCCCAAAGATGAAAAGGTTCTTGCACAGACTGTAGACAGCCTTCTCTCAGACGCGAAGGACAAGTCAGAAAGCGGCAGGCTTATAGCCCTTATATCGCCGCACGCGGGATATCAATTCTCAGGCGGGATCGCGGCGTACACATATAATCATCTCAAAGAGAGGAATATAAAAACTGTCATTCTGATAGGGCCGAGCCATCATAAGGCATTTCAGGGCGCGTCTGTTTATACAGGAGAGGGGATGAAGACGCCTCTCGGCATTGTTAAGGTTGACACCAAGAGGGCAAAATCACTCTTAAACAAAGACGCTGATGTCACATCCTTCCCCGAGGCTTTTGAGAAGGAGCATTCATTGGAGGTGCAGCTTCCTTTTCTTCAGCGAACTCTTAAGGACTTCAGGATAATCCCCATATTGATAGGCGCGCCAACGCAGCAGTCATATGAGCATCTTACAAAAAAACTTACGGAGATGATGCGGGACGATGAGGGAGTGATCATGATCGCGAGCACGGACCTTTCTCACTACCATGATTATAATACTGCTGTCAGCATGGACAAGAAGGTCATTGATTCAATCGAGAGGGTATCAAGCGGCGACGCTGAAAGACTGCTGACGAGCAGGCAGGGCGAGATGTGCGGAGGCTACCCGGTTCTTTACACTATGGCTGTGGCGCAGAATCTCGGCGCTACCAATGCCGTGCTCTACAAATACGCTAATTCAGGCGATGTAACCGGAGACAAAGGGCGTGTCGTCGGCTATGCCGCAATGGGTATTTACAAAAGTTTTTTATCCGAGGGCGAGAAAAAAATTCTGCTTCAGCTTGCCAAAGATACGGTTAACAGTTATGTGAAGGATGGCAAGACCCCCTCATCAAATACTGATAAGAAGAGGCTTAAAAGCAATGGCGCGACATTTGTCACGATAAGGGAGCATGGTGTACTGAGAGGATGTATAGGCAATATCGTGCCGACAATGCCTCTTTATGATTCCGTGATAAGCAACTCTGTCAGCGCCGCTTCGAGAGATCCGAGATTTCAGCCCGTCAGCGCTGACGAGCTTGATAAGATAGAGGTTGAAGTGACCATCCTTTCTCCGCTTGAGCTTGTCAAAGACACAAATGCCATTGTCGTGGGAAAGCACGGCCTTTACATAAAAAAGGACGGAAGAAGCGGAATACTCCTTCCTCAGGTTCCTCTTGAATTCGGCTGGGACAGAGAGACATTCCTCCGGCAGGTATCAAAGAAAGCCGGGCTTCCGCCTGACGCATGGAAGGATGCGGAGCTTTACTGGTTTACCGCGGATATAATCCCTTAAGGAAAGCGAAGGGGAATGTGGAGGTAACCAGCGCCTGCGCGAAGCGGGGGGCGACACGGCGGCAGGTAACCGGCATAGATAGCTTATTTATTTTTCTTGCAATTCTCTCTAATGCCGCATGGGCTTGGTTTCTTCCGGATTTTCCTTATCCGCAGGAAGAAAATCTTTTGCTTTTTCAGCTATCGCCTCATAACCTTCATAAACTATCAGCGTAATCAGTCCGCCCGGATCTTCTGAATCGTCATTCATTACATGATGAGGCTCGTGGCAGTGGAGCGCCCAGACCCCGGGGTTATCAGCTGTAAACTCGATATCATAGGATTCACCGGGAAGCAGGGGTATTACATTTCTCTTTTCCTGCATATGGGCAGGCACTGGATTGCCATCCTTCGCAACAACCATAAACTGATGGCCGTGAAGATGCATCGGATGTATCTGCGCTCCGATATTGACAAATGTAATTCTCACTCTTTCACCTTTCTTCACCGCGATATTCCCTGTTGCTGGAAAAGACTTCCCGTTCATCGTATAGTAATCTATTCCCTTGGTATGCGCATCTTTCCCTGTGCTCCATTCAGTAATAAAAAATGTGTGATGATTCACGGGTAGCCCCTCCACAGGCTCAATAATGAACGCCCCGTGCATGGCGTTTGTCATCTGAGAAGCCTCTTTGTAATGCGAGTGGTAAAACCTTACTCCTGCGGGTTTTGCAATGAATTCATAAACAAACTCTTTTCCCGGGAGTATCACTTCCTGTGTTACCCCCGGAACTCCGTCCATATTATATGGGACATCTATGCCATGCCAATGAACCGCTGTCGGTTCTTTAAGTTCGTTGATAATCCTTATTCTGACTTTATTCCCTTCTCTAACCTTTATCTCAGTTCCGGGTATCAGCCCGTTAAATGTCGCGGCATTAACCTTTACCCCCGGCAATATCTCCCATGAAATCTCCCTTGCCGTTAATGTAAACTCTTTGACACCTGCATCAGGCGGCTCCGTCATCATGCTGTGGTCCATATGGGCGGGACTGTCTAAAGCGGCTAAAAATGTGATAAGAGAAATTATAGTCAATAAATGCTTCATATCATCTCCTTTATTTCTTTTTGTTTTTATTTCCTCAGCCTTTCATATTCTGAGTCCCATTTCCCTGGCTGGCCTCTTTCTGAAGAGTTTTTTCCAGCTCCTCCGCAATGTCTATCATGAGAGCGTGTCCTTTGGACGTATAATCGGCTGTCTTTATTTCAGTTATCCTTTTCAGAATCGCTATCACAGCATCTATTCTCCTCGCTTGCTCCAGGACCAGGTCAAGAGAATCAACTGTATCCCGGTTTGTTTCGTTCTTCCTTGCATGGCGTGCCATTCCGCCAATGACCGTATTTGAGTTTAAGAGATAGTGCGAGAGCGTGACCATGATTTTCCTGAGTGTCTCAATTTCAGCTTTTTTCCTCTCGCTTTCAAGTTCAATAATATGGAGCCTTCTTCTCCTCTCAAACAGAAGGCTTATAAACAGGCCGATGAGACAACCGAAAAATGCAAATGCACCTGCCATAAAGAACATATGCGGTTCAAGCGAACTGAGGAACACATTATATAAGTTTCCAGGCCACAGATCCTGCCCCTGCGGATGCGCAAGGTAGTTTACAACCATAATGTAGGGATGAAATACAAGATAACCGGAAAAACTGCCGACGACTAACCAGACTACATATATACCGTATTTTCTCGTCTCACTCATATTGATCAAGTCTTTTTTAGACTAATAATTATTGGACAGCCGTCCGTATTTGCTGGAATAGAAAAGTATAGTAGTAGGAATAAGAAAAAAACAAGCAAAAAATATAATGGTGTCAAAAAACAGCTTTGTGTGGCAGCGAAACTGGATTCCCAATAAAGAATTTCGGTAATGATGCAGTAAAGATGGGATTGCCGCATTACACTCACAATGACAGAAAAATAGATTGCGGCTGATTATAACACACCCCTTTGTCCCCTCTCGGGATCGAGTCGTACCGACTTCTTAGAGGGGAAGAATAAGAGTCGGGGCACGTTAGAAACCGCGGTTGATGAGCGACAGAAGGCTTATAGCCAGAACTCAGGATACCTGCGGGACTTCGGGATATTGTTAATGATGAGAGCTATGACGAGCAGGATAACCGCTCCCAGCCCTGCCGGTACAAGAGCATACAGATAACCGAGGCTGTGGATCTTCTCGCCCCCTATGACCGCTATCAGGGCGGTCGCGCCTCCCGGGGGATGCAGTGTTCTGGTCGCGTGCATGACAGCTATTGCTGTCGCAACTGCTACAGCCGCGGCAAGCCAGATATTCGGGTTCAGCAACTGATAAGAGGCGACACCGACTAAAGCTGACAATATATGCCCTCCCAATAAATTCCTCGGCTGTGCGAGAGGGCTTTTGATTGCTCCGTATATAAGGACCGCTGAAGCGCCGAAAGAGCCGATAATCATTACAACATCGGTTTTTTCAAATATATGATGATCTATATAGCTGACTGCCGCGATGCCTAAAAATGCCCCTGCCCACGACCATGCTATTTCAGAAAAGCTCACCCTTGGCGGGCTTTTCGCTGTCCCCTTCATTCTGCTGAAATATTCCGTAAGCATTGCTGCTTAACCCCTAATTGTAGTTTAAGTTTGCTGACGCAGTGTATGCCATGATTTAAATCATATTCCCCGGCAGAAACATTACGGGAGATGAGGTATTTTGTTTGCGCCTGACATCATTCTGTAGGTGATTTCATCCACGGGCGCCTTGTCGTCAGAAAGCACCAAGGCATCTTCTTTTATCTCGAGGCTTAAAATCTTTTTAGAAGCTTCCGCGGTAATATTCTCTATCTCTTTTGCGCCCTTGTATTCCATGAGCATGTTTTTAATCGAATAGAGGTCTGTCTTCTCTTTAGTGGCAAAAAGAAGATGGTTATATGTGATGTCTATTTTATATATTGAAGGGAAGACTGAACTGAGCGTTTTTCCAACTGTATCGACAAGCAAAGTCCTGTTCTCCCGCATGGCCGGGGAAAGAACATTTATGGCAATAATGCCTCCGGGAGAGAGATGATCATAAACAGACCGGAAGAACTCTTTGGTCAGCACATAGAAAGGAGCATATACTCCTCCGTGATATACGTCGAGTTCGATGACATCATAGAACTTTCCTGAGTTCTGAAGAAACGGCCTTGCGTCCTCTGCATATATGCGCAGCCTCACGCTCTCTTTAAGGCCGAAATATTCTTTTCCGGCTTCTATGACAAGGGGGTCGATCTCAACGGCATCGACATCAGCGTCAAAAAAACTGAGAAATTGCTTGGCGCTTGTGCCTGCTCCCATGCCGAGGATAAGGATCTCTTTTGCGTCAGTGAGCGCCGGTGCGATATTGAGATAGTCATAATACCCGTTTACAAGCTCGGAGTGCGGGTTATATACGGAGTGAAACCACTTGTTGCTGTTTAGAGTGAGTATCCGCCTGCCGTTGTCTGTTTCAGTCACCTTCACAAGATTGTATGGAGACTCTTTTTCGAAAAGCGTGCCGGGTTCTGTTTTGGGAGGGAAGAGGTTAAAGGCGAAGGACAATAAAATGAGAAGGGCATACTTTTTTTTCTGCGCCGCCAGCCCCCACACGGCTGTGAAAAGAAGAATGACAGAGCACAGGTACATTGTCCAGTGCGAGCCAATCCACGGGATAAGGATGAATGTTGCGGAGAAGGTGCCGATTATGCTGCCTATGGTGCCTATGGCCGTGATGTCTCCCGCAACTTTTCCCACCTCTGAGGAATCATGAGTCATGAGCCTGATAATGAAAGGAGGGACCATGGCAAGGAGTATCATGCTTGGCGCGAAGAGGACGATTGATGATACGATCGCACCGTAGATGACTCCGAGCCCTGAGAATGACGCAAGAAGGTCTTTATAGAAAAAGGATATGATAATGATATAGATATCTGCCGCGAGGATGAGTTGGAAGAGGATGATTTTCTTTGGCCTCCTGTCGGCGATATGCCCTCCCGCGTAGTAGCCGAGAGCGAGCGCGACCATAACTATCCCGATTAAACTGCCTGAGACATAGACTGAATAACCGAAATACGGGGAGAGTATCCTGAAACCGAGTATTTCCAGAACCATTATTACAGCGCCGCTTAAGAACGCGGTTATTTTAAGGCCGGTGGCGTGGTTTTTCATAAGAGAATTCTGAAAAGAGATGACTGATTTTAACATTCAGAATGCGTAAAGACAATCTTGCGGGCAATAAACAAGGGGGACAGTTTATCTTCCCTGCCCCCCTTGTTATTCGATGCTGAAATTATGTTATTCGGAAACTATAAGGATCTCTGTTCTCCTGTTTTCAGCCCTGCCGGCGTCGGTGTTATTTGAAGCGACGGGTTTCCATTCGCCATACCCGAGGACCCTTGTTATCCTGCCGTCATCAATGGTGCCTTTGCTCACGAGATAGTCTTTTACCGCAAGCGCGCGCTTGTAAGAGAGCGCATGGTTATAGATCTCTGTTCCCCTGCTGTCGGTATGCCCTTCGATAATAAGGGTTGACGCCGGATATTTCTCTATGAATTTTATGGCGTCATCGAGTTTGGAATATTCGCTTGCCTTGATAACGGCCTTGTCATAATCAAAGTTGATATGAAGGACGAGGCGCTCTACGACTTTAGGGACCTTAACTGTTACAGGCTCAGGTGTCACAATCTCTTCTTTTTTGACAACTTCTTTTGTGACTTCTTCCGTGGTTGCGGCAACTTCAGGAGGCGACGGCGGAGTATAAGGGCATAACGCGTTTATCTTATCTATTGCCGCGGCAATAATCCGGTCTGCCTCTTCGGCCTTGCAGTCATCATATACGTCAAAGGCGTGATTAACTGCTTCTTCAGCCGCCTTGAATTCCTTTTTGCACATCTTGTCTTTTCCTTCTATGCGCGCCTTGTAGAGCAGCCTGTTTGCTTCCTGAAGGCTTTCAGGGACATAGTAGTACTGGGATTTTTCAGCCGTCTCGATATCCATACCGGCACATCCGATTATGAATGCAAATGATAATAAGAGCATCGTTGAAAAGATCATTCTCGCGGCATTGAATTTCATGTCCTTCCCTCCTGATTTTGTAAGTTTATATCTGTCTGATATGATTTAATGTTTATTGCCGTAAAGCGCAACTGCTTGATAGATAAAATGATTATACTCTACCTTATGAACGAAATCCAGCAAAAAATCATTTTTCGGATATTTATGGAAAATAACAATATATAATATACGTTAAAATATCACATATGACAACTGATTACAAGAAGAAAAGATATTTTTTTTCAGGAATAGGCGGCAGCGGGGTCTCGGCCATTGCCGGGTTTATGGCTGCCAAAGGGCATTCGGCCGCGGGTTCGGACAGGGCTTTTGATAATGATCCCGGCCATCCTCTCATAAAACGGCTTATTTCAGCCGGAATCGCCATATTCCCCCAGGACGGGAGCGGAATAACGGATTCTTTAGACCTTGCCGTATTCAGCACAGCGGTTGAGGAGGGGAATCCTGAATTCATAAAGGCTGAGAAGCTTGGAATTCCCGTAATGAAACGCCCCGATTTTCTCGCGTATATATCAGCTGCGTATGATACTATTGCCATTGCCGGCACCAGCGGCAAGTCCACTGCGGCAGGGCTGCTTGCTTTTTTGATGCAGAGGCTCGGGCTCGAGCCGAATTACATAGGCGGTGGAAGGGTGAAACAATTCAGGTCTGAGGCAAATTCCGGCAATTTGATATCAGGCTCATCAAAGTATCTTGTCATCGAGGCCTGCGAATCGGACGGGACCATAGTTAATTACAGGCCTCAATATTCGATAATCCTTAACCTCGCTCTCGACCACCATTCAGTCTCAGAGACTGCGGACATGTTCAGGCAGCTCGTAAACAATACCGGCAGGAAGGCTATCCTCAATGCTGACGACAAAAATCTTTACGCTGTGTTTAAAGGCGGGATGACGGCGTTTTCAATATACAGCCCTTCTGATTATAAAGCTGAAGGTGTTGAATATAAGCCGTTAAGTTCGGAATTTCATGTCAGAGGAAACAGGTTCAGCCTTTCGCTTCCGGGTGAGCACAATATTTACAACGCCCTTTCATGCATTGCCCTGCTTTCGGAGATAGGAGTGCCGCCTGAACGCATTTCAGATGTTCTGCCGGAATTCAGGGGGATTGAGAGGAGGTTTGAGATCCATCTCGATGACGGAGAGAATCTTGTGATCGAAGATTATGCCCATAACCCGCATAAGATAGCTGCCCTGATGAAGACAGTTGCCGGGCTGAGGCATGGCATATGCTATATATTTCAGCCTCACGGTTTCGGGCCGACGAGGTTGATGAAGGACGAATACATAGAGGTTTTCAGAGCGAATCTCCGCGATAATGACCGCCTTATTCTCCTTCCCATTTATTATACCGGCGGCAGTGTTGTACGTGATATATCAAGCCAAAACCTTGCCGACGGTATAAGCGGAGCAGGCAGGCCTGCTGAGGTTGCGGAAAGGGACAAAGTTTTAGAAGCGGTTGAACGGCACAGGACGTATGTTATATTCGGCGCGCGCGATGAATCACTCTCGGATTTTGCCCGTCAGATAGCCGATAAGCTTAAGAAGCGTTGAAAAATGCTTCTTATTTATCTATCTTTTTTTCCCTGTACTGGTGATAAATATCCCTAAAGGCCGCGTAAGGGTCGAGGGCGTCTTTCTTTATATCCTCATAATCGCCCAACACAAGAGATACCCTGTTTATTTTGTCTCCGGACTGAATGGCAAGGCGGTCGTACATCCACGGAGTCACGTAAGAGACCGGGTCAAGGTAAAAATCACCTGCCATGCCTGCTGAATCACGAAGGCTTGAAGGCCCGAGAACAGGCCATACTATGTAAAAGCCGGGGCCTGCGTCAAACCATACGCCCAGGGTTTGCCCCAAGTCTTCTTCCTGCATCTTGATGCCTGCCTTATTCTTTGCAAAATCGTAAAAACCCAGAACGCCCACAGTGGTGTTTATGCAGAAACGTTTCAGTTCTGTCCCTGCTGAATCAAATTTAAACTGCAGGACATTATTGACAAGGCGCACGGGAGTGGTAATGTTGTCAAAAAAATTGCGCACATATATCCTTCCGGTCTCTGGCACGACTTTCGAGTAGCCTGTCGCCACGGGTTTCAGGAACCAGAAGTAGAGTTTATCGTTGAAATGAAAGAAGAGGCGGTTAACAGGCTCTATGGGGTCATATATCTTTTCTATCTCTTCATCTTCGCCGTTTTCATCCTCTTCATCGAGGTAGCTGTCATCTTCATCAGCATTTGCCATTAAAAGACCCTTATTTTCTTTGGGAGGCGGCGTAATGTCCAGAAAGTCATTCGCGTAAGAATAATGGGCTGTGATGCTGAAGATTAACGCGGAGATGATAACAAGCATCCTGATATATATTTTCATTTGCGCTCCTCCTTAAATTAATGCGTCTATGCTAACTAATACCGATGAAATAATCAATAGCTTTTTTGTCGCGTTGTTAAATTATTTCAGATGAAGAAGGTTGTAACGGGAAGGGCATTTATTATTCTTCCGGCAGCCGGCACTGAAACGTCTGCGATGTGTTTCTGACGGCTTAATCCGGGTATTTTTTAATAATGCTGCGTATTACGTCGAGGCATGCAAAAAATGCGTCTATCATTTCAGGGTCAAACTGTTTCCCTGATTCAGACCTGAGCGTGTCAAGGACGCGGGATTCATCCCAGGGCTCTTTATAAACCCTGTGTGAGATAAGGGCGTCAAAGACATCGGCTATCGCGACCACTCTGCCGAACGGCGGAATCTCCTCTTTCTTTTTCCCCATAGGCTTGCCTTCGTTTGTCTCGCGTCCGGGGAGAGGATTGCCGGTCATGAAATTAATATGCCCGGGATAGCCCATGCCGTCCCACCGTTCATGGTGGTTCAGGGCGATTATGGAAGCGGCCTCGTCCATATCAGAGTAAATATCAGAAAAGAGCCTTGCTCCGATATAAGTATGCTGTTTCATAATCTCAAACTCATCAGGCGTAAGCCTTGAGGGTTTTTTTAGTATCGTATCGGAGATGGCGACTTTCCCGACATCATGCAGCATAGCGCCCATTCTCAGGATATCCTTGTTCTTCTCGATGTCTTTCATCGGAACTCCCTGAGTTTTTGCCCATTCTTCGTAAATTTCGACAGCGTAGGAAGCCACGCGGTTTACGTGGGGGCCTGTCTCCTTCGGGTCCCGCATCTCTGCCATTTTAATAACCCTCAGGATAATGGCTCTTGTAAGCTGTGCCCTCTCTATCGCCGCGGATGCGATATTGGCAAAGTTTCTTATCAGTGGTTCATTGTCTTTGTTGAATGGAATAATATTGTCATCGCCGTCTTTTGAATTGATAAGCTGGAGCACGCCGATTATGTTCCCCTGAGCGGTTGTAAGAGGGAGCGCGAGCATCGACTTTGTGCGGTAGTCGGAAAGGATATCATACTCTTTGTCAAATGAGAACGGAACATTCTCAGGCAGGTGATAGACATCCGGAATGTTTAAAAGCTCTCCCGTATTTGCTACGTAACCGGATATTGAGTCACTGTTTATGGGTATGGAGAAGGTCGAAAAAATAAGCTTTTTCCCCGGGGGCAGCCTCTTTTGAAGAAGTACGTTCTGGGTATGGCTGAACTTCAAGCGATTGCCTTCCCTGATGTAGATAGAGCCTGCCTCAGCGTCAACGATCTGCCTTGAGACTGAGAGTACCCTCTCAAGAAGAAGGTCAACATCTTTTAAGCGGGATATCTCTACCCCGAGGTCTATCAGGTCTATTATTCTTTTATTGCTTATCTGTCGGGACATGTATGAATATATCGCTGATTTCAGCCTTGGATTTGCTTTAATTATAACAGATAATTATCAGAGATAACTCTTTGATACTCTTTTTCCGTAAAAGAGGTTGCTCTTTGATAAAGTTTATTAACGCACTAAGAAGCTCTATTCTCTGATTAAACGGGCGCCTGTTTATTTGGCGAGAACCTGACATATTTATCCCAATATTCAAACAGTTCTTTTGTGGCGCGAAGGTCTCCGGCGCAGTAGCGGGCTATGTCGAGATGCCTTCCTTCCCTGAAGAGGGAGGCCACCTCATGACCGGTGATGCCTTCTTCTTTAGGGCTCTTTATGCCGAAGGCTGTGCACCACATATGGAGGCTGTATCTTCTTTTTACCGAGCCGTAAAATGTGAGATGGTCGAGAAGGTCGATATGGGATTTTGCTTCATAACGGTAAGGCATAAGGTCTTTGGAAGGGGATATTTTGTGTATTGCCGACCTGATAATAAGGAAGGGCGCGTCGAAGCCTCTTCCATTGAAGGTGATAATCGAGTCATAATGCTTTACGGTTTCCCAAAATTTAATGAGTATCTCTTTTTCGTTTCCCGAGGAGTATTCTATGCCGTTTTCCTTGAAGGGCGCTATGGACGCGCCTGGAGACTGAAAAAAGACGGCACCGTTATTTGTGTCAGGGTTTAACATGCCTATTGCCGCTACCTCTCCTGTGACGGGCGAGAAGGCAAGCCCTTCTTTTGCCTCCTTTATCATCTACTCTGTGTCGGCGAATTTGAGAATATATTCCTGTGACACGGGGTCCATGGAGTCAAAGTCAAATCCAACTGTCTCTATATCGACAATAAGTTTTTTTGACATGGGCAAAGAGGGCGAAGAATTTTAATTTATTTAATTGTATTCGTCGCTGTCAAAATCCGAATCATAGCTTAACCAGTCATCCGATGCCGATGAAATATCTTCTTCTGCAATCATCTCCCCATTTTCATAATAGAAATCAAGGAGGCTTTTTCTTTTCTGCTTTTTCTCTTTTTTTCTCGTATGCTTCCTGCCGGCAAGGGCGTCTTCATCCGTGTGCCTGCCCCTGTTTCTGTCATGCCTTTCCATCATCTCCTCCGGAATATTTTCCTGCCGACCCAAGGGGTCATTTGTCATTGTCATAAAAAGTTCAGTTTAAACCTTGATATAAAATATCAATACGGATTAATTAAAAGCAAGTATTATCAGCGCGCTGCCCTCGCCTCTCATTTCAGCCCTGTAATTGCTTGAAAATAGTCAGCCATATAAGCTAATATAAAGTCCTTTTGTATTATCAAGTCAGAATGGACGGCATTTCCGGAGGGATCAATATGGCAAAAGCAATCGAGATTCGATGGCACGGCAGAGGAGGGCAGGGGACGGTTACTGCCGCAAAGGTGCTTGCTGACGCGTGCCTTAGCGGGGGAGGATATGTACAGGCATTTCCCGAGTACGGCCCTGAAAGGGCGGGTGCGCCGATAAGGGCGTTCAACAGAATAAGCGGCAATGTCATCAGGATGTACGGCCCGGTATTGCATCCGAAGGTTGTGAGCATTGCGGATGCCACTTTGATGGATGCTGTAAACGTGACAGAAGGCGCTCCCGATGACGCGATCTTTATCGTGAATACTTCCAGAGACCCGAAAGAAGTAAGGGCAAAGCTGAAGGCAAAGGACTCGCAGAAGGTCTATTCGATTGACGCGACCAAGATTGCGGTTGAGTGTTTTGGCAGGCCGCTTCCCAATTCTTCCATGCTTGGCGCGATATGCAGGGCGACCGGCATCGTGGCTATGGATGTGCTTCTTGAAAATGTCAAAAAGAGCTTCGGCAAGAAGTTTGCCCAGAAGATAATTGACGGCAATCTGAACGCCGCGAGGCGCGGATACGAGGAGGTAAAAGAGGGATGAGCAAGAAATTTTGGGAAACGCTTCCTCAGGGCTCGGTTGTTCTTGAGGCGGGAAGCTCGGCTAAATTCAAGACAGGCGGCTGGCGGTCCATGAGGCCCAAGTGGATAGAGGAAAACTGCATACAATGCATGTTCTGCTGGATGTACTGCCCTGATATGTCGATAAAGGTCACCGCGGAAGGCAAGAGAGCGGAATTTGATTATGATTATTGCAAGGGCTGCGGGATATGCGCCCTCGAATGCCCAGGTAAAAAGGGCAAGAAAGCCATTGTCATGGAAGAGGAGGGCAAATAAATGGGTAAGATAGTAGCGGTTACCGGCAATGAAGCATGCGCACAGGCCCTTAAGCAGATTAATCCTGATGTATGCGCCGCGTATCCTATAACTCCGGCAACTGACCTCATGCAGAGGTTCTCTTCTTTTGTGAATGACGGCAAGGTGGATACGGAACTCGTCCTCGTTGAGAGCGAGCACAGCGCCATGAGCGCCTGCATCGGAGCAGCCGCGGCAGGCGGGCGCGTGGCGACCGCGACGTCATCGCAGGGGCTTGCGCTAATGTGGGAGATGCTCTATATAGCGGCCGGCACAAGGCTTCCGATAATAATGCCGCTTGTGAACAGGGCGTTGTCCGCGCCTCTCAATATACACGGCGATCATTCGGACGGCATGGGCGCGAGGGACACAGGATGGATACAAATATATTCAGAGAATGCGCAGGAGGCTTACGACAACACTATTCAGGCATTCAGGATCGCGGAGCATCTCGATATAAGGCTTCCCGCCATGGTATGCATGGACGGTTTTATCGTGAGCCATTCGATCGAACGTGTTGAATACATTGACGATGCGGACGTAAAGAAATTTGTGGGAAAATTTCAGGCGGTTCATCCCCTGCTCGATCTGGACAATCCTAAAAGTTACGGCCCTCTTATACTGACTGATCTGTATCATGAGTACAAGAGGGCTCAGCATGAAGTGATGACAAAAGTCCCGAAGGTAGTGCTTGAAGTCGCGTCTGATTTTGAAAAGATGGCCGGCAGGAAGTACGGCCTTTTTGAGACATACAGGCTCGAAGACGCTGAGATGGCTATAGTCGTCATGAGTTCGGCAGCGGGCACTACCAAAGATATCATTGACCAGTACAGGGACAAAGGGGTCAAGATCGGTTTGCTGAAGCCGAGGATATTCAGGCCGTTCCCGTATCTCGAAATAGCAGATGCCCTTAAGCATGTTAAGGCCATAGCCGTTCTTGACAGGGCTGATTCATTCGGCGGTTACGGGCCTCTCTTTATGGAGATCGCAGGCTCTGTTATGTCAATGGCGTCAAAGCCGGCGATGATAAACAAGATATTCGGGCTTGGAGGAAGAGATTATCTTCCGGATCAGGCAGAAGGCGTTATAGATGAACTGATTAAAGTCGCTCAAACAGGAAAGGTCCCGGCAGTTAAAGAGTATATTGGAGTTAAAGAATAAGGCTGATGGCTGAAAGCTGTCAGCTTATAGCTATCAGGAGAGATAATTATGACAACAACAGTTCAACCGAAAGAGCTTAAGCTTAAAGAACTCGCAAAAGGCGAAGACAGATTCGTTCATGGACACAGGATGTGCGCGGGCTGCGGCGCGCCTATTGTCGTCAAGCAGGTGCTCATGGCAACTAACTATCCGATTATAGCCTCAAACGCGACCGGATGCCTTGAGGTATCCTCATGCATTCAGCAGTTTACCGCGTGGAAAATACCCTGGATACACAGCGCCTTTGAGAATGCCGCGGCAACCATATCCGGCGTTGAGGCTATGTACAAGTCGCTTGTGAAGCAGGGCAAGCTTGATGACAGGAATGTAAAATTCGTTGCCTTCGGCGGCGACGGCGGCACATATGACATAGGCTTCCAGAGCCTTTCCGGCGCTATGGAGCGCGGGCATGACATGATGTATGTCTGCTATGACAACGGCGCGTACATGAATACCGGGATACAGCGTTCGAGCGCGACCCCTTTTGGCGCGAACACAACGACATGCCCTGCTGGCGACGCGATTCCCGGCAAGCTTCAGCAGAGAAAAGATTTGACCAGGATAATGGCCGCTCACGGCATCCCTTATGCCGCGCAGGCGTCTCCTTCAAACTGGCTGGACCTTATGAAGAAGGTTCAGAAGGCGTTTGAGATAAAGGGCCCGAAATTTCTTAACGTCATCTCTCCCTGCAACCGCGGCTGGAGGAGCAAAACGGACGATGCCATAGCCTTGTCAAGGCTTGCGGTTGAGACATGTTACTGGCCTCTTTACGAGGTAGAGAACGGCGCGCTGAAGATAACTGTTAAACCGAAAGAGAAGAAGCCGCTTACGGAATTTCTAAAACCGCAGGGCAGGTTCAAGCACATGTTCGCGCCTGAGAATGAGTGGATGCTTAAGCAGGCTCAGGAATATGTTGACGCTCAGTGGGAACACCTCCTGAAGGAAGAGGCTTTCTGGACCGAGGCAAAGAAATAACGTTTTAAGTTCCCGGGTAGCTCAGTCGGCAGAGCAGGTGGCTGTTAACCACCCTGTCGGGGGTTCGAATCCCTCCCCGGGAGCCAAATGAAGTTTAAGGGCTTTCGTCTTCATAAGCGGAAGCCCTTTTTTATTATCAATGTTGAGACAGTTATAAGGAAGTTATGAAAAGAGATAAAAAGAGTCCGGTGCCGTCGAAAAAACGGCAGGGGGAGAAAGGCCGCCCCATCTGCGTCAATAAAAATTGCAAGATAAGAAGGGCAGGGTGCGAGGGCTCGCAGGAATGCCCCGGTTATAGGGCTAAGTAGCGTTTTCTATACGCAAAAACTCTTTCAATAAAATTCTCTCTGACTGTTGGTTCATGAAGCCTCTCTTCGTCCTCGACGGGTATCGCTGGTAAGCGGTTCATAAACTTTCCGCTGAATATGCCGTCCCCATATTTTGTAAATATTCCATACGGCGAAGAGATTTCAGCGTCTGTTACGCCGCAGCTTGGCGACCTGCTTTTAAAGACGAAACCGCAGAGATTATCTTTTTCAAGCTTCTTCAATTTTTTCTCTATCCAAATGAGCATCCCGTCAGTGTGGTCTATTCCTGACTCTATTGTTATAAGGCGCGTTGAGCCGTCTCTTTCCACAAGCCTCATCGCTTCCCTCGGCACGGGAAGGCCGCACTCTGTCTCGGGGCAAACCGGAACCCATTCGAGTAATCGGCCAAGCATGTCGGCAAGATAATTGTCACGCTTGTGCCCGCCGTCGTAACGGACATTCTCCCCGAGCAGGCATGAACTTATTCCGAGCTTGATTCTCTTTTCCATTGTTTTCAGCAGAAAAACATGCTTTAAGGATGATGCTGATAAATATCTGAAGGTTAAGCTGTTTTCAGAGTCAACTTCTTGTCAAGCTCAAGTTCATAGGAAAGAATTGTTTTAATATTCATTTTCTTGGAGGCGTTAAGGATTTCAATGCCGACTAACTTGTTCTCAGAGGTGGTATCTAAATTAACACCTTCGGAGATCTCAACAACTCCGTCCGGCTTCTGGTTCCCCAATTTAATATATACGGCGTCTACTTCGTTATCGTAATGTACTCTCATTTCTTTCTCCTTTTTTTCAACGGATAGCTTGTTATTACCTTAACCGTATCACCTTCGACCGGAACAGCGATCTTTACGGGATACTTGAGGCCGGCAATATTTTTTACAATCTCATGATTGCTTTGATGAAGATGCATGTCCTCTGTCAAAGATTCCCTTACGATATCGCAGAGAGCGCTTTATTATAATCAGGTTCCTCTGCTATTTCAGAAACCTGCTGGGTGTAAATGACTTTTCCCGTCTCATCTATGATGACTATCGCCCTTGACAGCAGGCCTGAAAGAGGGCCGCTGGTTATCTCAACGCCGTAGTCCCTGCCGAAGTTCTTAGATCTGAATACTGAAAGCGGGATAACATTTTTTATTCCTTCAACAGTGCAGAATCTTTCATGGGCGAACGGAAGGTCAGCCGAGACGCATAAAACAACAGTATTATTCAGGCGGGATGCCTCTTCGTTGAATCTCCTTACCGAGGTTGCGCAGACCGAAGTATCTATGCTGGGGAAGATATTTAAAATTACTCTCTTGCCCTTAAAGTTGTCCAATGTAACATCTGAAAGATCGGTCTTTGTCAGCTTGAAATTTGGCGCTTGAGTATTGATTGCGGGCAATGAACCGATTGTTTGTGTAGGTGTTCCTTTTAATGTAATAGTTGCCATGATCTCACCTCGTTAAATGTATGTTGGATTTTTAGACTAAACAATAACTAAATTATATATTGTATTAACAAGATAGCAAATATTTTTCTGCATCAATTTAATTCTGGCAGACGATAATGTAATGTGGTAAAATTTACGCATTATTCGGAAATAATCTCTTAAAGAAAGGAGTATCAATATGAACATTAAAAGAATAGGTATACTTACAAGCGGCGGTGACTGCGGAGGCATTAACGGAGTTATCAAGGGCGCGGCGCAGATGGCAAATTCCATGGGTATTGAGGCGGTCATTATACCTAACGGATATGCCGGGCTCTACAACCTCATAGATATGGAGAAGGTCGTTATTCTAACGCCTGAGAGGCTTGACCTGATTGACGCTGGCATGGCAGGCTCCGAGGCAGGGAACTCAAGGGTAAAGGTTAAGAAGATAGAAGATGAAAAGAAGTATGAGAGGATAAAGAAGGGGCTGGAGAAGTTCAACATCGGCGGGCTGGTAATAAGCGGAGGTGATGATTCAGGCAGTGTCATGGTAGACCTTGCGGCGCAGGGCATAACATGCGTGCACGCGCCTAAAACCATGGACCTTGACTTGCAGACCTACAGCGTGGGCGGAGATTCTGCGATTAACAGGATAGCCGACTTTGTGAGAGACCTCAAGACCACGGGCAATACACACAATCGTGTCATCGTGTTTGAGGCGTTCGGCAGGTATGCCGGGCATACCGCTTTCAGGGGCGGCATCGGCGCTGATGCTGACTGTATTTTGATACCTGAGATACCCGTTGATTTTGATGTCGTGTACGCGCATGTGAAGCAGAGGTTCCTTGCGAGGATAGAGCGTAGCGATGTGAAGGCAGGCACATATTCCATTGTAGCTGCGGAAGGTGTGACTACCGCTTCAGGGGAATTGCTCTATGATGAGTCAGCTGGCGTTGACGCCTTCGGGCATAAGAAGCTTGCAGGCGCCGGCAAGTACGTAAGGCAGCAGCTTGAGAAGAGGATGAAGGAGGACCCTGATATCAAGGAGTTCATGAAGAGAACAGGCATGTTTGTGCCGGGCGTTTACAAGATACCTGAAGTGCGTGAGGTGACGCCGGGGCATCTGGTGCGTTCGGGCGCGTCATCAGCTTATGACACCAACTTCGGAAAAGAGGCAGGAGGCGCTGCTGTGATACTCCTTACAAAAGGGCTTGGCTGGAATACGGTCGTCAAGGTTCAGGGAACAAAGATATCTTACAAGCCTACGGCAGAGGTTATAAAGCAGAGACATGTCAGCCTCGATATAGTCTCTTTCTATGAAACGCTCGGCGTCTGTTTCGGCAGGAAGCCGGGAGCTTACAAACCTGAGGTATCAGAAGAGAAGGGCGAGATAGAGAGGATGCATTAGAGGCTAATAGTAAAAAATTATAAAGCCCGCCCCGAAACTTCGAGGCGGGCTTTCTTGTCTCAATAATTATCCTAAGACATTATCTGCGACTTTCTTTTCAACGGCAACAACCTTCATGTGATTGTTAACATAATCTTTAGTGTTTCCGACTTTCAATTTATTAAAGAGGAGATCGAACTTGTCTTCAAGCTCTTTCATGATGGGTGTTTTTACTTCTGCCGGAAGGTCCCACCACTTCTTCTTCAAAGTGCCGAATCCCTTCTTGCGGGTGCTGTAAAAGAACTGCTCCTCTGTCTGGCCCTCTTTTCTCTCCTTGGCGCATTCAGTCTTGAGGTATTCATAAATCTCGTTCTTGAATGAAGCGGGAAGGGAAGGGCTGTCGTATATGATATTCTGAAATCCTGTTGCAAGATGTACCTCTGAAGTGCCTGTCTCGGGGAACATGTGGAATGCCTCATCCGGCAAAGTTGACGCGCCGTGCTGCACGGCTCCGGAAAGGCCGTATTCTTTTCTTGCGACTTCTGACATCTTTCTCAAGGTCTCAAAATCTATCTTCACCTTAGCGAGAGAGCCGTCGGGAAGCACGACCCCGCCGTGAGATGTGCCTGACTGTACGCTCAGTTTGCTTACTCCCTTGCCTGACTTCATCGTCTCTTTAAAACCGTCAAGATATGCCCTAAGCTCTTCAGGCGTGCTGTTTTTGCCGCCTATCTCCCCTATCTCCCCGCCGACAGAGACTGTGACGCCTTTGGGCTCTATACCTCGAATGAAAGAGGCGAGGTCAGCGGCAGCTTCAAAGTTCGGTCTCTGCTCTTCTTTGAGATCTTTTTTATCGAGGTCAACAAGCGTTGATGTGTCGAGGTCTATATTGTAGAATTCTGCCTCAACCGCCTCTTTGATAAGCCCTTTGACATATTCTGTTTCAGGCTTCGGGTCAGCGAGATAATTCTTTCTTATCAACTGAAAGTGGTCGCCCTGTATGAATACCGGCCCCTTATATCCCTCTCTGACAGCCGCCGCGAGAACTACCGCGGAATACTCAAGCGGCTTCTGTTTTGTATAACCTATCTCGGAGCGGGCGATCTCAAATATCATGGCTCCGACATTCATCTCGTTCGCCTTTCTGAATATCACTTTAGCGACATCGTATGTGAGCCCTCTAATATTTATTGCTGGCACGGTGAAACCGGGGTAGCTTCTTCCCATCTCCTCATATATCGACTGGATGGAAGAAGGCACCGCGCCCATTTTTTTGGCGATCTCTATAACAAGCCTCAAAAGGTTCTTTTTCCGCGCTTCATCCGCGGTAAAGACAGCCTCGTAAATGAGGCTATCCATGATATCTCTTGCCGCGCCGGCTTCTTTAATCCCAACCTCGCCGTTAGAAACGGAGATGCATTTTTTTAATCTCTCGATTGTCCCTGCCATTACAAAGCCTCCTTTATAAAATTATTATTATATGAATAGGATTGGCTGATTTGAACAATTTATACTTTACAACAGAATATAAAAATTATAAAGGTTATTGCATTAACATGGCATATAAGCTCTAATAAATGCTAAAATTTTCATCATGAAAAAAGTTCCTCTTCTGCTATTGCTACTGCAGTTTGCTCATATCGCGGCTGCTCAAGAAACTGACTATTTAATGGCGGCCTTTGAAGGGGATAAAAAGCTTATGGCAAAATCCGGACGGGCGAAATCCGTTGTAATAGACCCGGGCCACGGCGGGCCTGATTACGGGATAATAAAGGGGCAGTTAAACGAAAAAGGAGTCGTTCTTGACATAGCAAAGAGAATTGCCGCGCTTGCGGGCAGAGGCGGCTTCAGGGCTTCTGCTACAAGAAGCGGCGACCATTTAATGTCGTTTGCCGACAGGGTGAACCTATCTTCAAAGGAAGAGGCTGATATATTTCTGAGCCTTCACGTCGGCAATCATCAGGAGATAGTCATCTATGTGCCCTTAGCTGCAGGCCCCTCAGAGGAATTAAAACCCTATCTTGCGGAGAGCGGGCAGCATGATTATCAGTTGAGGACCGCGGAGCTCCTCAAATCCATGGAGAATGCGCTCGGAAAGGGGTTCGGCAGAGAGCGGGTTATTGCGAAACCGCTTCCTTACAGCATGCTTTCAAGGGTCGGCGCGGCCGCTTTGCTGATAGAACTTCCTTCATTCGATGACGCTTCTTACTCAAGCGAGCTTCAGGCTGAGATCGCTGATGCGATATATAAAGGCATAGAGAATTATGAAAAGCTCACGGCAGAAAAGGAAAGTTAGAAAGAAGGGAAACCCCTGGAGCTTTATCCTCCTGGCTGCGGCGGTTTTCGTCACAGCGTCACTGGCGAGTTATATTTATTTAAAGCCGAAGTTCACTTTCGAATCGGCATTTATCTCAGAGATACACTCAAGGAACAAATCATTATCGGAAGATGAAGAGAAGATGCCTTCCCCTGAACTTTACGGAAATAGCTCAGGCGCTTCTTCTGAAGAGGGTTTCAGGGAAGACGCGGCGCTCGCGGCTGCCGGGAGCGTTATAACGGAGTTCATGAGGACTTATGAGGTTGAACTGCTTGACCTTTATATGGACAGAAGCGGCGTGATCTACATTGACCTCAGCGCAGGGCTTGTCAGGAATTTTCAGGGCGATGTGTTTAAGGAATTTAATGTCATCTCCGGCCTTTACGGGAAGATAAAGGAGTCTGTCCCCGGATTTACTGCAATGAAGATACTTATACAGGGCAAAGAGGCCGAAAGCCTTGCAGGGCATATAGATATATCAAGGCCTGTAGGAGAAGAGATTGAAAGTGCCGGAATGCAATAAATCCATCGGAATATTCGATTCGGGCGTGGGCGGCCTAACTGTGATGAAGGAAGTGATGAGGGAGCTTCCCGCCGAAGATATTATTTATTTGGGAGATACGGCAAGGGTGCCTTACGGCGCGAGGTCTCCTGAGACGGTCACGAAATATTCGCTTGAGTGCGCCAGGTTTATTCTTTCAAAGGGGATAAAGCTCCTGATTGTCGCGTGCAACACCTCGTCTTCAGTCAGCCTCGGAAGGATTTCTGAAGAGGTGCCTGTGCCGGTAGTGGGGGTGGTAAATCCAGGCGCAAGGGCTGCGGCCTTCATGACAGAGCATAAAAATATCGCTGTCATAGGAACAGAGACCACCATAAGAAGCGGGTCGTATGAGAAGGCTATTAAGGCCATTGACGGGAGCATAAATGTGACCGGGATCGCCTGCCCGCTATTTGTCCCGCTTGTGGAGGAGGGTTGGGTTGAGGGAGAGATCACGACGCTTGTCGTCAGAAAATACCTGGCCCCTCTTAGAGAGGGGAGTTTTGACGCGCTTGTCCTCGGATGCACGCATTATCCTATGATAAAAGATATAATATCTTCCGTAGCCGCAATCCCTCTCATAGACTCTGCCGTTGAGACCGCAAAAGAGGCGAGGCGGATACTGCTGGAGAAAGGGCTTCTGCGCGAAGGGAATACTGGCCCTTCAAGGAAGTTTTTCGTCACTGACTCTCCGGATAAATTCGCCAGAACAGGGATGGGGTTTCTCGGGAGCGGGATTTCAAATATCACAAAAATAGAACTTGGGGGAAATTGATGCGTCCGCATAACAGAAAAGCTGACGAGCTCAGAAAGATAAAGCTCAAAAGAAACTATATTAAAACCGCTGAGGGCTCTGTCCTCATAGAAATGGGCTCCACAAGAATAATATGCAGCGCTTCCATTGAAAATAATGTCCCGCCTTTTCTCAGAGATAAAGGCAAGGGATGGGTCACTGCCGAATACGGGATGCTTCCGCGCGCGACCTCAACAAGGACATTCAGGGAATCTTCAAAGGGGAAGATAGGCGGGAGGACGCATGAGATACAGAGGCTGATAGGCAGGTCGATGAGAGCGGTAGTTGACCTTGAGGCGCTTGGAGAGATAACCATATGGCTTGACTGCGACGTGATCCAGGCTGACGGAGGGACAAGAACAGCCTCGATAACGGGGGCATTCGTGGCGCTTAGGGATGCCGTCGCATATGCAATGAAAAACGGGGTAATAAAAAAAGACCCGGTTAAAGATTATGTCGCCGCGGTAAGCGTCGGGATAATCGAGGGAGAGCCGAGGCTTGACCTCGAATATATTGAAGATTCAAAGGCAGAGGTCGATATGAATGTCGTCATGACAGGCTCCGGAAAGTTCATAGAGATACAGGGCACGGCGGAGACAACGCCTTTTGATAATAAACAGTTTCACAAAATGCTCCACCTTGCCACTTCCGGCATCAGCGAGATCGTGGAGATACAGAAGAAGGCGCTGAGGGAGTGAGTTGTAGGTGTTGTACGAGTGCATTGTTGAAAACAAGAAGAGTAAAAAGCTGTCCCCGAAAGAGATTGATTCCATTTCGCAGGCCTTCCTTGCCCTGGCGAGAATGGATAAGGATTTTGGGCAAAATACAAAAGTAGTGGCTTAGCATAGAGCTGATGAAGCTTGGCAAATCCTTATCTTCCTGTTTGTTAAAGAGAAGTTCATAGGGAGTTATTCCAGTAATTTAACCTGCCCATTCTCTGTTACATTTTTGCCTGACTATAGGTTATAATTCATTACTTTTTTCCGGAAACTTACCTTTAATCTCTATGGAATACCAGAGCATAAAGAGCTGGCCTGAGGATGAGAGGCCCAGGGAGAGGCTTTTGAAGTTCGGCGCTGACGAACTGAGCACCGCTCAGCTGATGGCGATCATCCTGAGGACAGGCGGGAGGAAGAAGAGCGCCATTGAACTTGCGAGGGAGCTTCTGACGGAATTCGGCAGCGTGAAAGAGATAGAAGCTGCTTCATTAGCCGAGTTTTCAAAGGTAAAGGGCATAGGCAGCGCAAAGCTCGCGCAGCTTAAGGCGGCCTTTGAACTCGGAAGGCGGCTCATGTCAAGCGAGGCTCAGGAAGGTTCAGGCAAGCCCTCATTTAAAAAGAGCAGTGATGTGTTTGATTACTACAGGCCGAAATTTTACGGCCTCAAAAAAGAGAGGTTTCTTTGCGCCCTGCTCGATACCAAGAACAGGATATTCAAAGAGACTGTTGTATCAGAAGGCACTCTGACATCTTCGCTTGTTCATCCGAGGGAGGTATTCAGAAGCGCGATAAAAGAGGCGTCAGCATCAGTGCTCTTTGTGCATAATCACCCAAGCGGCGATACGACGCCGAGCAGGGATGACATAACAATCACAGAGCGGCTGGTTGAAACGGGAAAGATAGTCGGGATAGAGGTTCTTGATCATATCATCATTGCAGACGGCGGATATATGAGCTTATTTGAGAAGGGGTATATACAGAAATAAAATTGTTTTTTGTGTCTGTCATTCCGGCAGGTCGTAAGCCGGAATCTATTTTCTTATAAAAAAAAGATTCTGGATACCCGCTTCCGCGAGTATGACAACCAAACTTATTTTACAATCAAACTATAAATAAAAACACGGAGGAGAAATGGCAGGGATAAAGAGGGCGCTTCTAAGCGTCTCGGACAAGAAGGGCATTGTTGAATTTGCAAAAGAGTTAAGCGGGTTTGGCGTTGAGATACTATCAACGGGCGGCACTGCAAAGACTTTGAAAGACGCAGGGATAAAGGTGAAGGATGTCTCGGAGCATACAGGATTTCCTGAGATGATGGACGGCAGGCTCAAAACGCTCCATCCCAAGATACACGGCGGACTCCTCTGGAGAAGGGATAACGCAAAGGATAAGGAGGAGATAGAGAAGCACGGCATTTCATCCATTGACATGGTTGTTGTGAACCTCTATCCTTTTGAGCAGACCGTGTCAAAGCCCGGCGTATCGCTTGAGACCGCGATTGAGAATATAGATATTGGCGGGCCCACGATGATAAGGGCGGCTTCAAAGAATTACAGGGACGTCGCTGTTATCGTTGACCCTGCTGATTATTCAAAGGTGCTTGCTGAGATGAAGTCCGGCGGCGCTGTAAGTCACGAGACAAAATTTTATCTCGCAAAGAAGGTATTCTCGCACACGGCGCAATACGATACGCTTATATCCAACTATCTAAACGCTCAGGGCGAACAGTCAGAGACATTCCCGCAGAATTTCAATAAGAGCTACAGAAAAATCTATGATGTAAGATATGGGGAGAACCCTCACCAGAAGGCTGCTGTTTACAGGGAACCTCTTTACAGCGGGCTTTCACTTGTTGACGCAAAGATACTTCAGGGCAAGGAGATGTCATTTAATAACTATCTTGATTCGAGCGCGGTCATAGACCTTGCAAAAGAATTCAATGACAGGCCGACTGCCGTTATAGTGAAGCACAATAATCCCTGCGGCGTTGCATCTGCTGACACGCTCAGCGAGGCATACAGAAAGGCGTTTGAGACAGACCCGGTCTCTGCATTCGGGGGAGTTATATCACTTAACAAAAAAGTTGACGAGGCGACTGCAAAAGAGATACTCAGCCTCTTTATTGAGATAATTATTGCGCCGGGCTTTGATGACGCGGCGTTAAAACTGATTAGCACAAAGCCCAATATCAGGCTTCTTGAGCTTGATATATCAAAGGATATCACGGGCTTTGAGATGAGGAAGATACAGGGCGGGCTGCTTTTGCAGGAGAGGGACAACGGCATGATAAATGAACTCAGGTCATGCAAGGTCGTCACTAAAAGAGAGCCGACCCATGATGAGTACGAAGCAATGGCTTTTGCGTGGAGGGTCTGCAAGCACATGAAGTCAAACGCGATAATCTACGCCTCAAAAGACCGCACCCTCGGAATCGGCTGCGGACAGACAAGCAGGGTTGACTCTGCAAGGCTCGCGGTGATGAAGGCCGGCAATTACAATATATCGCTTAAAGGCTCTGCCGTTGCCTCCGATGCCTTCTTCCCCAACAGGGACGGCATAGATGTTTTAGCTCAGGCAGGCGCGACAGCCGTGATACAGCCCGGCGGCTCGATAAAGGACAGCGATACCATTGCCGCCGCTGACGAGCACAATATCGCGATGATATTTACGGGCATGAGGCATTTCAGGCATTAACAAATAGCTTATAGCTGACAGCTATCAGCTTTAAGGGGGTAATTTGAAGGTTCTTGTGGTAGGAAGCGGGGGCAGGGAACACGCCCTTGTATGGAAGCTTAAGCAGAGTTCAAGGGTTGACAAGATATTCTGCGCGCCAGGCAACGCTGGCATCGCCGGTCTGGCAAAATGTATTGACATAAAAGCGGACGACATAAATTCCCTTCTTAATTTCGCCAAGTACGAAGGAATCGACCTTACGGTTGTCGGGCCTGAAGACCCGCTTACTAAAGGCATTGCAGATGCATTTGAGAGGGAGGGGAGGCTGGTATTCGGACCCAACAAGAAGGCCTCGCAGTTTGAAGGGAGCAAGGTCTTTGCAAAAGACTTCATGCTCAAATACGGCATACCTACAGCCCAATACAGGGCATTTACGACTTTGGCCGAAGCTGAAGAGCATGTGAGGCTAAAAGGCGCCCCGCTCGTTATTAAGGCTGACGGCCTTGCCGCAGGGAAAGGTGTTATCATTGCCAAAACGGTTGATGAAGCGATCGAAGCGCTGAGGGCTATGATAATCGAGAGGAAGTTCGGAGATGCCGGCAACAAAGTCGTTGTCGAGGAATGCCTGGAAGGAGAGGAAGCATCATTCATGGTTCTGATAGACGGCAGTAATGTCATCCCTCTCGCTTCTTCGCAGGATCATAAACGGATATTTGACAATGACGAAGGGCCCAATACCGGAGGAATGGGCGCTTACAGCCCGGCTCCGGTCGTAACTCCTGAATTGGAGAAGGAGATAATGGATACGGTCATGGCCCCTTTCATGCGGGGCATAGCGAGAGAACAGATAAATTACAGGGGGGTTTTATATGCCGGCATAATGGTATGCGGCGGAAGGCCTTATGTCCTTGAGTTCAACTGCAGGTTCGGAGACCCCGAGGCGCAGCCTATACTCATGAGGCTTGAATCAGATCTCTTTGACGTCATGAAACTCACTGCTCAGGGCAGGCTTGACGAGATGCGGCTTAAGTGGAAGGATAAGTCATCTATATGCGTTGTGATATCTTCCAAAGGTTATCCCGGCGAGTATGAGAAAGGCAAGGCCATAAAGGGGCTGGATTCATTAAGCGGCAGAGATGACGCCCTTGTATTTCATGCCGGCACCCGCCTTAATGCTTCGGGTGAGACTGTGACATCAGGCGGCCGCGTGTTAGGCGTAACTGCTCTGGGCAGTGATATAAAAACCGCAAAAGAGAATGCTTATAAAGCGATAGAGAAGATACATTTTGACGGGATGCACTACAGGAAAGATATTGGAGGCAAAGCAATAAAAAGAAATCAATAAGCCGTCAGCTTTCAGCGGTCAGCCAACAAAGGAGAGAAGATATGAAACCAAAGGTATTGATCATAATGGGCAGTGATTCAGACCTGCCTGTCATGGAGAATGCGTCGAAATTATTAAAGGAGTTCGGGATACCCTTTAAGATGACCGTTGCTTCAGCGCACAGGACGCCTGAGAGGGCTGTAAAGCTCGCGGTTGAGGCTGAAAAAAATGGGATAGGGGTCATCATCGCGGGCGCGGGAAGCGCGGCTCACCTCGCGGGAGTCATAGCCGCACACACGACTCTTCCTGTTATAGGCGTGCCGATAGATTCATCGCCTCTCAAAGGCGTTGACGCTCTTTATTCAACTGTGCAGATGCCGCCGGGCATACCTGTCGCAACAATGGCAGTAGGAAACGCGGGCGCAAAGAACGCGGCGATATTCGCGGCGCAGGTTCTTCAGTCCTCAAATTCCGCCCTTGCAAAGAAACTTAAAGCTTATAAAAAGAAGATGGCGCTTGAGGTATTGAAGAAAGCCAAGAGAGTTGAGAAGAAGAGTTGAGCGTTCTTCGGGAGATTATAAAATATAAGGCAGATCATTTAAAGGCAGTGAAAAGCCTTATGCCTTTGACTGAACTTAAGGCTGTGATCGGAGAACTTGATAAAACACGGCCGTTCGGGGATGAGGTGAAGAGGAGCGGCAGTCCCCGCCTCAAACTTATAGCTGAACTTAAGAAGGCGTCTCCGTCAAAGGGGCTCATCAGAGAAGATTTTAATCCCGAAAAGATCATCTCCATTTATGACAAAAAGGGTGTTGCCGCAATATCCGTTCTCACCGAGGAGCGTTACTTTCAGGGGAGTATCAGCTATCTGAAGAGCGCGAGAAGGGCTACGCTGAAGCCGCTTTTGAGAAAGGATTTTATCTTTGACGATTATCAGATTTACGAGGCGAGGGCTTTCGGGGCTGACGCGGTGCTTCTGATTGCTGCCGCCCTTGAAAAGCCCCGGCTTCAGGATCTTATGGGGTTGGCAAATGAACTCTCTCTCGATTGTCTCGTTGAAGTCCGTGACCTGAAGGAACTTGATGCAGCTTTATGTTGCGGAGCAGAGATTGTCGGCATAAACAACAGGGACTTGACAACTTTGAAAATTGACCTGAAGACAACCTTTGATCTTTTGAAAGACATTCCCCCGGGCAAGATTGTAGTGAGCGAGAGCGGCATCGAGACAAGGGCTGATGTAGAGGCTTTGGAAAAGACCGGGGTGGACGCGGTGCTTATAGGAACCGTTTTCATGAAGGCTGTTGACATAGGGCTCAAGATTGACGAACTAATGGGCTTAACCTGACGGGATATTTGTTATAATTAATTCATATAAAGGAAAGAACATGAAGAAACTTATTCAGAAAGCGAACGTTCTCATCGAATCCCTGCCGTATATCAAAAAGTTCTATGGCAAGACTTTTGTCATTAAATACGGCGGCGCCGCTATGGTGGATGAAAAGCTTAAAGACGCGTTTGCGCAGGACGTGGTTCTTTTGAACTTCATAGGCATACGTCCGGTCATAGTCCACGGCGGCGGGCCCATGATAAACAGCATAATGAAGAAGATGGGCAAGGAGCCCTCCTTCATTCATGGGCAGAGGGTGACTGACGCCGAAACGGTCGATATCGTAGAGATGGTTTTAGGCGGGCTTATCAATAAACAGATCGTCTCCCTTATAAACAGCCACGGCGGTTACGCCATAGGGTTAAGCGGCAAAGACGGCAACCTTATTAAAGCGAGAAGAAAACTTATCGAGAAGATATCCCCTGATACCGGCGTATCAGAGATAATCGATCTCGGGCTTGTGGGCGAGGTAGAAGAGGTTAACCCGAGAGTCCTCTCTACCATGGAGAAGGATAATTTTATCCCCGTTATCGCGCCGATAAGCGCAGGAAAGCGTCATGAGACTCTCAACATAAACGCTGATTATGTGGCGGGCATGATAGCCGCCGCGCTGAAGGCTGAAAAACTTATTCTGCTTACGGATACCGAGGGTGTTTTGGATAAAAACGGCAAGCTCATATCAACCCTTGACGGCAAGAAGGTCAAGTCACTTGTCTCAAGAAAGGTCATAAAAGGGGGTATGATTCCCAAGACCCAGGCATGCCGGACCGCCATAGACGGAGGGGTTCGGAAAGCTCACATCATCGACGGGCGGCTTCCCCACGCGCTTCTGCTTGAGATATTCACGAAGGAAGGCATAGGCACAGAGATTGTTTAACCGCTTTTCAGGATGGGAAACGTTGCACAATCTTTACGCCCACATTCTCAATCTTCCTGTTATGCAAGACGACTAAGATTGCTCCGGCAATGCCCGCGGCTAACAGTATTATATCTTCTTTTATTCCCATCTGAATCGATATGATAAAAGAGGCCGCAGCCCACAATACGGGTATTATCAGAAGCCTCCGCGGAACCCTTCTGTCGGCAAAGAGGAATACGCCTATTGTGAATATGGTGATTGTTGACGGAGATATCCCAAAGACCGGGCTGCCCGGGCTGCCGAAAATGAAATAATAAGAAGCCAAAGGGTGTATCACAATGACGTACGAAACATACAGGATGCCAACGGCGGAAAAGACATTAGGCTTCGCCCTGTAGGAGAGGCGCGGCGTGAGTATTCCAAACCATCTTAATAAGATGCCGTGCCAGAGTATAAGCCCGCCCTGCAGAAAGAAAATGAACGCAAATAGATAAGCCGAGTTGCTGAGAAGCGTAAAATGCTTCAGATGGTACACGGCGCCTGACCAGAACCATGACAAGGCAAGAAGCAGGGATATGAGTTTCTTTGACCTGCTGTCATCTTTGAAGAGGAATAGGAGAGTGAGCCCTACGAGCGCGTAGGCGAGCGCCATAAAAGGCGATATGTCAGAGTAATAATTCTCAAGCACAAGGAAATATTCATCTGCACTGCCGTTAAAAAACATAGGCTTTTAAACCGGTTTTCAAATAAGTCTGAACTGAAAAACTGCACCGGCAATTAAAGCAAAACGAATATTTTGGAATAATATTGCCTTATATTTTAAGTATCAGTAATTTGATACTGCCATGTCAAGCAGAGAGCAATCTATAAAGAGATGCCTTATGAATTTAATTGCAGGGATCTTTTCAGTTTGAGAATCTCTTTCCTTATCTCTTTTCTGTCGATAACGCACTTTTTGACAAGAAGGCTTAATGGGGCTTCATGTTCGATCGCATTTGCCAGCAGGACTTCTTAATGGAAACGGGGATAATTGAATTTCTTTGCCATGAAGATTAATGCCGCGGAATTGTTGATTGAAACGGGTGTCAGATCCGTATCCTTCTCAGCGCGCCGATAGCTTTGCCGATTATCCTGAAACTCTTCTGCATTGTCACTACGGGGTATTCGGGGTTGTCGCTTATAAGAAAGACCTCATCATCTTTTTTTCTGTATCGTTTTAAAGTTGTTTCTCCCCATTCATTGAGGACAACCGTAACATCGCCGTCTTTGACGGCTTCGCCCGGAAGAAATATCACATAATCCCCGTCTCTAAGGGCAGGCGACATGCTCTCGCCTTTCATGATTATTGAATATGCGCCATCAGGAATATCCTGTGCGCATATGTAACTTGCGATCTCTTTTGTGGCATTTTTGGGAAATTCAGCAGGGATTTTACTTAAAACCGGAGTGCTGAAAATTGGAGTGTTTTTAGGTTTCGGCAGGTTTTCAAGATTCATATCTTCCCCGCTCAAAAGCCAGCCCGGGTCACAGTCGAGAATTTTTGATATGCGTGACAGCAACTCCGCATCGGGAATCCTGTGTCCATTTTCGTATTTATTAAGGGTTGGATAAGCAATTCCCAACTGCTTTGCAAGCTTCTCCTGTGTGAGTTTCATGTTTTTTCGGGCTATTTTTATTCTTTTTCCAAGTTCTTTGCTCATTTGATTAATTGACTTGACATTTTGTATCTCAATGGCTATAATGTCGTCTGATAATATTCTTTCCCTTTTATTTGGAGGTTATAGTGAATGAAAAAGTTCATAAAAATTCTGTTGATTCAGAAAGATATTAAACAAGCTGACATAGCGAGAAAACTCGGAGTTTCCAGCGTAGCTGTCTGCAATGTCATAAAAGGCGCTTGCGAATCAAAACGCATAAAAGGAGCAATTGCAAAAGAATTAGGCAGGAAGATTGAGGAATTATGGCCTGACAGTGAAAAGGCCGCGTAATTAACCCGGTGCTTTGTAAGCATTTATGCACCTTGAAAGAAGCGTTATCTTCCGGTTAAGGCTTCTTTCCTCATGAGCGGTATGGGGGTTATATACCCCCATACCGAATAACTCATCCTTTCAATTCTATTGCTATTGTTAATGACAGTCAAATCCGATTGTGTAAATTGTATGTTTTTTTTGTGAATAAAATATGAAGATATTATTCCATGGCTAAGCTCAAGATACTAATTTTATTAAATTTAATCATTGTGTTATCGCCGCGCATAATGCATGGAAATGATGCCGCCCCCATATTATGGGAGTATGCAGATTTTGGAATTAAAGAGCCACGCATACGTTATGTCGCTTTAAGCCCTCTTGACTCTGACCTAATCTTCGCGAGTTCACTTAAATCTATATATATTTCCTCTGACAACGGCAAACAATGGCGAGAGGCCTCTTCTCCGGGCAATGCAGGCAATGAAATAACTTTCTTAATATTGTCGCCCAATGATAAAAAAATCATATATGCAGGTACTCGTAACGGCTTTTACATGAGCAAAAACTCGGGTTCTGAATGGGATTTGATTTTTAATGGGAACGGAAACATGGAATATTCGGTCTTTTCTGCCGCAGTTGCCCCTCATGATGAAGAATTAATTTTTTTAGGCACCGGCACCGGCCTCTTTAAAACTGATGACGGCGGGATGAAATGGGCAAAAGTCTTGTCATCAAAGCCCGAAGATTATGTATCCGCAATCTCTGTGAACCACTTAAATCCAGATGTCATATATGCCGCAGCCGGCAAGGAGATATTCAGAAGCACCGACAGCGGCGTAACCTGGAAAGTGATTTACAGTTCGGGCATTCTGCCATCCGCAGGAGAGGATGAGGCTGGCGTATTTTCAGAGAATGCTCCTGATGAAACTCTTATTGATATAAGAGACTGGAAAAAGATCAGGGCAATCTCATTAACGCCGGCTGATGCTGATGTTGTCTATGCTGCGACTTCGAGGGGTTTGATTAAGAGTGTGGATAAAGGAGAGACATGGAATGATATCAGCGGATACGGCCTCATAAATGATATTAGAAGCGTCGTTGCCAATCCGGCTGATGCTGATGTCATTTATGTTGCAGCAAAGGGCGGCGTATTCATCAGCTCAAAAATATCAGGCAGGTGGGAGAATCTTTACAAAGGGCTTGCATCAAGTGAAATAAATTATCTGGCAATAGACAGCCGGAACGATAATGATGCTTTCACGCTGTGGGCGGCGACTGAAAATGGTTTGTATAAAAGCCGTTTTGTATCAGGGAGTGATTCGGGCAAGGCCGGCAACATGAAGGCAGAGTGTTATCTTGACTATTTTGATAATGAACCATCAATTCATGATATACAAGAGGCGGCCGTCAGGTATGCCGAGGTACACCCTGAGAAAATCTCGGGGTGGAGGAAATCCGCTGCGCGAAAGGCGTGGCTTCCTGATTTGAGAGTAGATTTTGGCGAAGGTAAGGATTGGCAGAGCAGCACATATTTCTACAGCACATCATCCGAAAAATACAAAGATGATGATCTGACCAACGGCAGAGATAAAAACTGGTCAGTTTCATTGACATGGAATCTTGGGGACATGATATGGAACGCTGACCAGACATCTATTGATACAAGGTCGAGGCTGATGGTTCAACTGAGGGATGAGGTCTTAAATGATGTGACAAGGCTCTATTATGAGAGGCGGCGGCTTCAGCTTGAGATGCTCATACGCCCTCCTCAGGATATGTGGGAAAAGATAGAGAAGGAGCTTAGGCTTGAAGAACTTACGGCTGATATAGACGCGCTCACAGATTATTCCCTTTCAAAAAACAGAACATCAGTTGATGCAAAAAATAAACAGCAAAATTGTCTTGACGGAGAAAGTGAATGAAATTATTGCGTAATACGGCAGTATACATAATAGCCTTTTTTGTATTTTCAACATCATCATGGGCATCGCTTATAGACGTGGGCAACGGCCTTATATATGATGACGCTCAGAATTTAACATGGATGCAGGATGCCAATTACGGCGGTACAATGACGTGGAATGAGGCGAATAACTGGGCTGCTAATCTCATCTTCGGCGGGTACGATGACTGGAGGCTGCCTTCTTCAGACACATGCGCAGGTTCAGGATGTACGAGCAGCGAGATGGGGTATCTTTACTACAACGAAGGGATCACATCTTCAACACCCGGACTTTTCACAGGCATAAACCCCTATATGTACTGGTCTTCAACGGAATATTCTTCCAATCCTGCCCAGGCATACAGATTCAGTTTTAAATACGGGACGCAGGGCGTTAGCGATAAAACTTTGACACGTTACGCATGGGCGGTAAGGGACGGGAGCCCTGTACCGGCGGCGCCCGAGCCCTCCTCGGCATTTCTTTTCATAAGCGGCGCGGCCGCATTTGCTGGCATCAGAAAAAGAGCGGCCCGCCGAAGAATAAAATTAACTAATTAAAATTCTTTCGTCTTTAGGCGAAATATGCGGTAACTTTATAAGGAGGGAGAAGGGAATGAAAAAGTTTGTTATGACATTGTTGGCAATGATTTTAGTTGCAGGTGTGTCGGTTAACGCATCGGAAAAATCCGGTTCAGGCGTAAAACAGATTACTGGCAGCGTAGTTGCCGTAAACCCTGCTGACAACACGGTAACGGTAAAGAAGAAGGACAGGGAGATACTCTTGGTCTTTGACGCTAAAACTAAGGTTGCGCAGTGCAGTGATAACGGCTCCATAGGAAGCATAAAGGTCGGAGACAAGGTTACCGCAAGTTATAATGAAGGAGAGGGAAGCAATACGGCAAAATCGATAACTGTAACAGAGAAGTAAAAAGTCGCCGGGCTCTCCTTGATGATGGCGGAGGGCCCGGCACGATTTTCAGAAAACCATTCTCACTCTGTATCTTAGTATCGCCTCATTATCTTTTGGAACAGGAATGATAAATTCTGCAACAGAGGCTTCGGTCTTTTTGTAGTCATGTGTTGACGTTATCATCTTCCAGTCGCCCTGCACAGGCTCAATGACTCTAACTGCTACATCCTCTTTTTTGTGATTTCTGAAAGATAGCTCAAACTCCGCCTCATACGTGTTATGCGCGATCTTTTCCCATGCCGTCTGCTTTCGGTTTACCGCAATATCAAAGGCGTCTCCGACCTTTATTCTCACCTTCTCGTTTTTTGGGGTATGGTCAATCGAATCTTCCCCGATAAACTCCATGCCGCCCTCTTTATCATTTTTATAGACCCGTACCGTTCCTTTAGGCAGAGGGATGCCGAGGTTGTTATCTTTTTTGTTTTCCATCTCAATATAGACCCCTGCTTTCTCTTTTTCCGATTCCCCGCTTATCCGGCCCCTATAGTAATAAGGGTTTCCCCGGTATAGAAATTCTTTTTTCACGGGTATGCCGTCAGCCTTTATCAGGCTTATCTGTTTTGTCTGGTTCTCTTTTATCGTCACGCCTCTCTGAAGCGTATATATGTGATATTCAAAAAATTCATCTTCCTTGAAACTTTCTTCAGCCAAAGCTGTTTTGGCGGCATACATCATAGTGTCCCTGTATTCGCGCTCATCTCTGACCCTGTTGATATCCCCTGCCACAAGTTTCAGTTTCGCGTCATTATATGCCGCGCCGCTCATATTCTCTATCGTGACCCAGGCAGAAAGGTCGGCCATTTCATCGCTCTCATTGAGTTTTATGACATAATCAGCGTGCCAGCTGATGCCTGTTGTGAGATATGAGACCTCAACTTTCTGGCGTGAAGCTAACTTATTGTCAAACATCCACACGAGGGTCGGCTTTGATATAAGGTCATCAGGCACATTCGGGAATATAATCCTGCCCGGATAATTGAACGTTATTTCATCGCCTATCTGATAAACCGGGCCGTCGTTGTTTGAAAGAAGGGTTGCCTCCACGACATCTTCCTTATCCGTATACGTGTTTTTGCTGAAAAGCTTTACCTTTCTGCCGACGTATTTATCGAGAAGTTTCTGCGGGTTAAGGAGGTCATATTCGTAATTCTGCTCAAGTATCGTGAGGCTCTCCGGGCTCGTCAGAGACCTTATCAAAACGCTGGCAGGCATGATTTGCGAAGCGACATCCATGAACCTGAAATTTCCTCTCCCGCTGTCAATGTTCAACTCCCTTACATCTTTAACAAGGCCGAGGTTAGCATTGTAAACGGTAAGCGCGACGCTCACTTGGTTTTCAATTCCCGTTGACATTTTTTTAATCGCTTCCGGACTTTGACTTACTTCATCCTGAGCGGGAACAGGCTGGGAGAAAAACACGAGAAACATTATTAAAAGCGGCAAATACATTCTGTAGAGCTTTTTTATTTTCATCTTGCTTCTCCTTTTCAAGTTGGAACAGGCTGTAAAATATTTCAAGAGTTGTATTGTCCTTATGAATATTCCGCGAACAAAGTTGATGGACGTAATGATTATAACACGCTTTTTATTGCTCAGCTATCGGGAAGTTGAATTACCTGCAGGTTGGTTTCAGGGCGAAAATAGGTTTTGCCGGCCGTCAGTTATGCCTGAGCATTTTACCTGATAAATTGAAAAAGGTCAGGAAAGAGGAACTGCAGTCGGGGCAATGATATAGTTTCGTGAAGACGAATATCCTCATCCACCACTCCCTGTGTTTTCTCTTCAATGCGGCTCCGCATTTTTTACAGGTCATTTCCATAAAACCCCTTTGATTTAATTCTAATTAAAAATTATGGAAATATTTATACGTGGCCGCCTGATTTTCAAGTAAGAAAAACTTGTAAAAAAATGTAAGGTTATACCTTACAAGTGAAAGCCGGCATAATGGCGGTGATGTCAGGAATCAATAAAAGGAGCTAAATTTACAGATACGGGGCGAATGCTTTTTTATCGTTTGCTTTTGAATACGCCTCTTCAGGAGTGATGATCTTGTTATTAAGGTATTCTGCTATCACTTCATCCATAAGCTGCATGCCTTCTCTCTTTGCCGTTTGGATGACCGATTGAATCTGATAAGTCTTCTTCTCTCTGATAAGATTTGAGACGGCGGGGTTTGAGAAGAGGATCTCGGCTGCGGCTATCCTTCCAAGATTATTTGCCCTCGCGAGAAGCCTTTGGGAGACGATGCCTTTAAGTGTCGCGGCAAGCATTGTCCGTATATGTTCCCGCTTGCCTTCAGGGAAGACGTCGATTATCCTGTCTATGCTTTGCGCCGCTGAATAGGTGTGCAGGGTGGAGAAGACAAGCTGGCCTGTCTCAGCAGCCGTGAGCGCGAGTTCCATTGTTTCGAGGTCTCTCATCTCGCCGACAAGTATGATATCAGGGTCTTCCCTCAGAGCCGACTTTAAGGCATTTGCGAATGAATTTGTGTGCGCCCCGAGCTCTCTCTGATTGATAATGCAGCCTTCGTTTGTGTAGGAGAATTCTATCGGGTCCTCAATCGTGATTATGTGGTCTTTTCTTGTCTTGTTGATATGGTTTATTATCGCGGCAAGCGTTGTCGATTTTCCGCAGCCTGTAGGCCCTGTGAGCAGAACAAGCCCGCTGTTCAAAGAAGAAAAGTTAAGAATCTGGAGGGGAAGGCCAAGCTCTTCGACCGTAGGGACATGGTGAGGCACAAGCCTGAAAGCCGCGCTGACTCCATTGCGTGTTATGTAGAAATTGACCCTGAACCTTGCCCCGATTGAACTCTCATATGAGAAATCGAGTTCTTTATTGGCCCGGAACTGCTGCTTCTGCTCTTCTGAAATAATCTCGAAAAGCATCGCTTCAAGAGATTCCTTTGTGATAATATCATTGCTTACGGCTTTCAGTCTGCCGTCAAGCCTGATGGTGGGCGTCGACCCGGCGCTCAGATGAAGGTCGCTTGCTTCCTCGCTTACAACCGCCTGAAAGAAATTGTCCAGTTTTGCCATATTGTCTCCGGTATCTGTGAATTTATAACATCAAGACACATAAGTTTATAGATTAATTAAATCACAAGAAGCGGATCATTACAAATTGGACGAATTAATGTGATGTCAGGTACGGGAAAAGGCTATTTACTGTATTCCTCGCGAATGCCCGCTTCCTTCTGGTTTGCGACCACGATTATCGTATAGTTGTCAGGGTCGAGGTACTTCTTGGCAACTCTCAGGACATCCTCTTTTGTAACGCTGTTAATGTAGGTTGGATATTTATCAATGTAGTCCGCCCCAAGCCTGTAGAATTCCACCGCGATGAGAAAATTGGCTATGCGCGAGCTTGTTTCGATCTTCATCGGGAAACTTCCCGTGAGGAAGAGCTGAGCGCCGGTAAGTTCCGCGTCAGAAACGCGCTCGCTTCTTATTTTTCTGATTTCTTCCAAAACCTCTTCTATGGCCTTGTTCGCGGATTCGTTCTTCGTCTGAAGGCTGACTTCGAAACTTCCGCCGTATTTGCGGGGGTTGAAATAACTATGAACGTCATAGACAAGCCCCTTATCCTCGCGGATGTTGTCCATCAGCCTTGAAGCAAAGCCCCCGCCCCCGAGTATATAGTTCATCACGGTTAAAGAGTAATAGTCAGGGTCTTCCCTGCTGACGCCGAGATGGCCGAGGGAGATGGTTGCTTGCGTAAGGTCCTTGTCGACCGTCACAGTGTTTCTCTTTTTTTGAACGGGAATTTTTTGCGCAGAGACGGTTGTAACGGAGCCTGCCCTCCAGTTCGAAAAGTATTTCTTTATCAGCTCCTCGGCTTCTTGGGAGCTTAAATCGCCGACCACTGACATAATCGCGTTTCCGGCAGTGTAATATCCGGAATGGAAGCCGACGAGATCGTCCCTCGATATTTTTTCAATAGTCTCCACCGTTCCGCTGAGGAGCCTGCCGTAAGGGTGCTCTCCGAAGACCGCTTTATTGAACTCCCGTTGAGCGACATATGACGGGTCATCCTCGCTTGAAATGATGTCTGCCTTGATGATCTCTGCCTTCTTTTTAAGTTCGTCCTCAGGGAAAGAAGGATTCAGTATTATGTCCGAAAGAATGTCAAAACCGAGTTCCACGTCTTTCTTTAATACAGAGAGGCTTACGGTAATATAATCTTCGCCGGCTGATGCGCCGACGGAGCCGCCGACAAACTCTATCTCCGAGCTTATCTGCCGTGCTGTGCGTTTAAAAGTGCCTTCCGTAAGAAGGCTTGCAGCGAGGTTTGCAACGCCCGATTTGCCCTCAGGTTCGTAAATGCTGCCTGCCTTTATGCCGACGACAACCTTTACTACAGGGAGGTTGTGCTTCTCAACAACCATAAGCGTCATGCCGTTTTCGAGTAAAGACCTTTTTGCTTCAAGCGCATAAGCGCCGGTGAAGAGTGAGAAGCAAAGAACAAAAAACACAGAAGCGGCTATGAGTTGCGGGCAACGGCTGACATTTTTCGTCTTATTAGGCCTATTGATTCTCATTTTTCGTTTCTCTCTTGACCGGTATCAGGGTTCCGACCGTCCTGTTGTCGGGGATGATATATTCAACCGCGACACGCTGAACATCTTCAGGGGTCACTTTCTCTATGCCGTCAATATACCTGTCCTTCAACCGCCAGTCCCCTATCAATTCAAATTCCGCGAGTATCATGGCTTGATAGAAGATTGAATCCTGATTCATGACAAAATCCGCTTGTATCTGGTTTTTTGCCTTGCGTACTTCCGTTATGTCCGGAGGCGCTGCCTTTATCTTCTCCACCTCAGCGTATAATGAGTTTTCGACATCCTCGATTTTTTTACCCGGCATAGGCGTTCCATAAAGATAAAAGATGAAAGGGTATCGGTTAAAATTGTCATATCCGGCTCCCGCGGAGAGAGCTACCCGCTGTTCGTCTATCAGGCTCTTGTATATCCTCGCGCTTTTCCCTCCTGAAAGCACCCCCGTAAGGACGTCAAGGGCGTAGCTGTCTTCTTCAAGTATGTTCGGCACCTTATACGCGCTCAGGACATAAGGCAGTTCCGCTTCTTTCTTTATGTATATCCGCCTTTCTCCCCGCTGAGGCGTCTCTTTAATTTCAAGCTTTGAGATATCATCTCCGCGCGGAATGGCTCCAAACTCCTTCTTTATAAGGCTTATCACTGACTCAACATCTATATTGCCCGCGACGATTATAAATGCATTATTCGGGACGTATCTTTTTTTGTAGTACCGCCAGAGGTCATCGCGCGTTAAGGACCTCAAATCTTCCATCCAGCCTATGACAGGCCATCTGTAGGGATGGTTCCTGAAGGCTGTTGAGACAACTTCTTCATAAACAAGGCTCTGGGGGTCATCTTCATAACGCATCCTCCGTTCTTCCATTACGACATTCCTCTCGGAGTCGAAATCTTCCGGCAAGATAATGAGGTTTTGCATCCTGTCCGCCTCCATCTCAATGGAGAGGCTGAGCCTGTCGGCGGCAAGCTTTTGGTAATAATAGACGAAGTCCTTGCTCGTGCCGGCATTGTCAATACCGCCAGCCTTGCTGATGATTTTTGAGAACACCTTGTTCCCGAACCTGGGGGTGCCTTTAAACATCATGTGCTCAAGCAGATGGCTGAGGCCGGTCTTGCCGATATCTTCGTTTATTGAGCCTGCGTCATACCATATCTGAAAGACCGAGAGCACAGCGTTCGGATCTTTCAGCGCGAATATCTTAAGCCCGTTGCCGAGAACTTCTTCGCGGATCGTGACGCCGTTTATGTTCTGGGCCTCTGACGGATGGGCAACTATGAAGAAAAGAAAAAGCACTAATATTGTAAGAGGGATTATCCGTTTCATTCTTATAAGTGATAGAATTTAAAGTAATCTACTATACCATATGAATTATGAAGCTGTTATGAATTCATCAGCGTGAAACAGCACGCCGATTAGACCTCTATTCAGGGGAATAAAAGCGGTTACAAATTCTTTGCGTATTTCTCAAAGAGCAACAGCCCTTCCATGTGCTCGTCCGTGAAGTCGTATGATATCCCGTTCCAGTATGAGACGAGCTCTTTTTCGGAGAGCCATTTCCTCATCGGCGATTTGCCGGCGAGGGTCTTGAGATGCTTTGGGATATACTTTTTAGCGAGTATAATGTCTTCAGAGAGGTTTTTAAGAAGCTCCTTCTTTCCGGCGAGAGATTCTTTTCTTATTATCCAGAGGGCGAAAACGAACGGCAGCCCGGTATGTTTGTGCCAAATTGCGCCGAGGTCGTATAAATATGGCGATTCGTGATTCGTTATTTGTAATGAGTTTTTGGCAATCGCTTTATTTTTTTCTGACGGCTGATTACTGATTGCTGACAGCTTTTTAGCTTCCCTCATCGCCTCATCTCCTATTAGAAGAGAAGCGGAATATTGCTTCAGGTTTTTGTCAACGGAGGATGCTTCAGTGATCTCATAGGAGCAGTCCAATGATAAAAACTCATTCATGATTATTTTAAGGAGAACAACGGATGTTTCCGAGTGAGAGGATACCGCGATTTTGGAGTTGCCGAGCGATTCGATGGGAGAACGGGAGAAGAGGTATATGCTTCCCACCGCGCCCTGGGCGCTGATCGAGGTCCAGGGTATGAGAGAATATATGTCTTTATGTTTAAGGTATTCGATCGATGATGACGGGCTTACGTCTATTTTCCCCTCCCGCAGCATCCTGTTAAGCTCTGAGGGAACGCCTTCCAAAAAGACGAATTCAGGCCGGGCGGATATATTCTCGAGATAATAATAGATCGGGAAGAGGTTGGTGTAGGGAATCTTGCCTATTTTCAGTTTCGTCGTCTTCAATAATATTTATTCCTCTTCTGCGGGTTAACCTTTTATTACGCCCAGCGGCTTCAGCCTCGCGACCTTTTTGGAGAGGCCTGCCTTGTGAACGACGTCAACGACATTTGAAATATCTTTGTATGCTTCGGGCATCTCTTCCGCAAGCGTCTCCCTTCCGGTATATCTTACGGTTATCCCCATATCCTCCATCTCTCTGCGTATCGACCTCCCCCTTGCCCTTCTTATTGCCTGGTGCCTCGAAAGGAGCCTGCCCGCGCCATGGCATGTGGAGCCGAATGACTCTTTCATGCCTCGTTCAGTTCCGATAAGCACGTATGATGCCCTGCCCATGTCACCGGGGATTATAACAGGTTGCCCTGTCTCTTTGTAAGCGCCGGGAAGCTCGGGATGGCCGGGAGGGAAGGCGCGTGTCGCGCCCTTGCGATGGATTACGAGCTTCATCTTGGTTCCGTTTACGACATGCTCTTCGACCTTTGCCATGTTATGTGCCACATCATAAAGAAGGCTCATGCCGAGTGCTGAAGGGCCTGTCCCGAATGTATGCATGAAGGATTCTCTCACCCAGTGTGAGATATACTGCCTGTTTGCCCATGCGTAGTTTGCCGCCGCTTTCATTGCCGCGAGGTAATCCCTTGATTCATCGCTATTGAAAGGGGCGCACGCAAGCTCCCTGTCGGGAAGGCTTATTCCGTATTTCTTTACTGCCCTCTGCATGACTTCAAGGAAGTCTGTGCAGACCTGGTGGCCGAAGCCCCTTGACCCTGTGTGTATCATCACAGTCACCTGGCCTTTGAAAAGCCCGAGCATATTCGCGGCGCTTTCATCGAATATCTCGTCAACGTACTGTATCTCGGTGAAATGATTTCCCGAGCCGAGCGTGCCTAATTGGGGGCTTCCCCGTTCGTAAGCCTTCTCGCTTATTAGGTCAGGATCGGCTCCGTCAATGCAACCGCCGGATTCTGAATGCTCCAGATCATCGATACTGCCGAAGCCCTGTTCAACAACCCATCTCGCTCCCTTAACGAGGACCTTCCGGTGCTCTTTTGAATTGAGCTTCAGCTTTCCTTTTGATCCCACGCCTGTAGGTATCTCCCTGAACAAGGCCTCAACGAGGCCTTCCATCTTCGGAACGGCTTCCTCTTTACGGAGGCCGCTCTTCAGAAGGCGGACGCCTCAATTGATATCGTATCCGACGCCGCCGGGAGATATTATTCCTTCCTTCAGGTCAAACGCCGCCACACCGCCTATAGTAAAGCCGTAGCCGCGGTGGATGTCAGGCATCGCGAGAGAGTCTCCGACTATCCCGGGAAGGGTCGCGACATTTGCGACCTGCTCAACGGATTCCTTGTCGAGAGTCTCCTCAAGAGCCCTGTCAACATAAATGAGGCCCCTTGTCCTCATCCCTTCCATGAAGCCCTTAGGGACTTCAACCGTTGTCTCGTCAATCCTGTGAATACCTTCTATTGACATATTGAACACCTCCTTAAATATCGAATATCACCTTTGCCTTCCATGAACCACCTTCATTTAGAAGAGAGAGGCCGTTATATGTGGCGGCCTTGATAAGCAGCCTCCTCTCATGGCTTTCAGGGTTAAATATTCCGCCTGAAATGCTTCCCGAAAGCCTGTTGTTTTCTATCTCTATTTCGCAATCCTTAAATATAAAACCCTGGGCGTCAAAGAGGAATATAAGCTCATTGAGCCATTTAACGAGGAGGTCCTCCGTGCTGTCGGATGAGAATGTCACCTTCCTCTCGTCACTGACTATTACGGAAGATGTATCTGTGATAAGTTCACATAATCCAGCAGCAGCGTTTTTAAAAAGATCCTCGATGCTCTCACCCGTTATCTCGAGGCCGGTATCGCCTGATATATCAAGCTGCCTGTATTTGTCCATCATAGTTATTATTTTATACTGAAACCCTGAGGCAGGTAAGGCTTGTTCTGAGTCTATGGATTATGAAAGGGCCTGTTCAGTTGGCAGCCTTTATCTTTACCGCGCAGATCGGGGGAGAGCCCGTTTCTGATAATGATGTGAGATGGTTTATCCTCGCGTGGGAGAAATGAACCGGCGCGAATACCGTGCCCTCGGGCACTTCATCACTCACCTGAGCCTTCATCATAACACTACCTTTAATTGACGAGAGTTCGACAAAGCCGTTGTCTCTTATTTTGTATCTTTGAGCGTCGGCGGGATTGACTTGGATAAAGGCATCGGCTATCACGCTGCCGAGCCCTTTTGACATGCATGAGAGAGCGCCCGAGTGCTGCATGAGGTTCCCTGTAATCATCTTTAGCGGGAATTCGGTATCGTATTCTCCCACCGCTGTGTATGTAACAGGATTGAATGTCAGTTTCGCCGGTTGTTCAACGCTCTTGTTATTTTTAAACTCTTCCCTGAGCTTTTTTATGTCATCTATCGCGATCTCAGCGCCCATGACCTTTGAGAGGTTTTTCAGTATCTGCCAGTCGGCCAGCGAGTTTCCGAATGAATTGACTATGTGATTCACCTGCTGAGGTATGCCGCCCGCGTTTATGAATGTGCCCTCTTTTTCAGACCAGCAGGAAGCGGGAAGCACCACGTTAGCAAGCTTTGCGGTATGGGTCATCATTATATCCTGAACGACGAGAAAGTCGAGGCTGCGAAGAGCCTCCTCAACGGTTTTGGAATCCGGAAAGGTAATGACAGGGTTTTCACCCATCACAAAGAGAGCCTTCACCGCGCCGGGCTTGTATAGCATTGAGACAGCGTTCTTTCCGCCCAACTCGGGCTTTACACCCGCCTCCCAGAGGCCGAAGGTATTGCAGAACTCAGCCGGCATCTGCAGGCTTGACGGGTTTTCTCCTGTAAGTATGACAAGGTTTGCTGCGGCAAGCGCGGTATCAAGCCCTTTTGTATTTTCTGAAGCGCCTATTGTGAGAGTTATAAGCCTTGATTTAGCGGTAAGAAATTCTCTCGCGGTTTTAACGAGTATATCCTCGCTGATACCCGTAATCCTCGATACAGCAGAAGGGGGATAATCATTGACTGTTTCCGAAAGAAAACTGAAGCCTTCTATCTTTTGGGTCTTTGCCTTGTCGTAAAGCCCTTCGTCAAGAGCAATCTTTATTATGCAGTTGAGCAGAGCGACCCCGGTGCCGGGTTTCACTCTCAGCCACCTGCTGCTGTGGCGCGTCAGTTTTGTCTCTCTCGTATCCGCGACGACCAGATTTGACCCTTCTTTTTTTGCCTTGAGGAAATTGAGTCCCCATACCGGATGTGTGGATGCGATGTCGGATTCGACCACGAGTATCACATCTTTGCCGAGGGGTGATTCGTGGTTTATGGGAAGCCTGTTTAAGCCGAAAGACATCTGCACGGCTTCCTGTATCTTGGCGTATCCGAATCGTGCTGATGAATCTATATTGTTTGAACTGTTGACGCTCTTCATGAACTTCTGGAGCATGAAGTTGTCTTCAACCGTGCATCTCGGGGACCCTATAGCTCCTATTGAATCAGCACCATGGGCGTGTTTTATTGCCTGGATCCTTCCGGCAATATGTTTGAGCGCTTCTTCCCATGAGACGCGCCTGAACTCGCCGTTCTTTTTAATCAAAGGCGATGCGAGCCTCTTTTCGGAATATATGTAATCAAATCCGAATCTCCCCTTGCTGCAGAGATTGCCGTTGTTTATCCCTTTCCCTTCAACGCCCCTCGCCCTCATTATCTTCCCTTCTCTCAGGTCATAGGTAACAGTGCACCCGACGCTGCAATAAGGGCAGACATTGTCGCGCGGCTCAAGAAACCATGCCCTTGCGCTGTGCCTGAAGTGCCTTCTTCCGAGCGCGCCGACCGGGCAGGCGTCTATGCATTGGCCGCAGAATTCGCAGTTGAGCTTTTCATCGAAGGCAGGGCTGATCTTTGATTCAAAACCGCGGCCTATGATATTTATTGCGCCGACGCCCTGCAGTTCGCCGCAGACCCTAACGCATTTGCCGCAGAGAACGCACCTGTTTGAGTCCCTTTCAACCAGAGGGCTTCCGGTGTCTGCCGGTTCATGCTTTCTTTTTGCCTTGAAGCGGCTTTCTGCCGGGCCGTACTTGAAGGCAAGGTCCTGGAGCTTGCATTCGCCGGCCTTGTCGCAGACAGGGCAGTCAAGAGGGTGGTGCACGAGAAGGAGTTCAAGAACCGTTTTTCTTGCCTTAAGGAGCTTGGGCGTCTCGGTCCTTACGGACATCCCCGGGGTAACTGGAGTTGAACATGCGGCGAGAAGCTTCGCTTGCCCTTCTACCTCTACGATGCACAGTCTGCACGATCCATACGGCACGAGCCGCTTGTCATAGCATAAATGCGGGATATCTATCTTGTTCTGTAAAGCCGCCTCGAGTATCGTTGTTCCCTCTTTGACCGTTATATGTTTGTCGTTTATTTTAATATTTACCATGATTGAACCTGTTCTATTTATCTTGTGCCGCTACGAGCATGTTGCCCGGGCCTATCTTGAGCGCCCCGAATTTCGCGGGGCAGGCCATATAACATGAACGGCACTTGATGCATAGTTCATTGTCTATTTTGTGAGGCTTCTTCTTCTCTCCGGTGATGGCGCCTTTAGGGCATGCCTTTAGGCAGAGGCCGCAGCCTTTGCAGAGTTCCTCATCGATATAGAATGTCGAGAGCTCCCTGCAGACGCCCGATTTGCACCAGCCCTCTTTTATGTGGGATTCGTATTCATTTCTGAAATATTTTATCGTTGTGAGCACAGGGTTGGGCGCGGTCTGGCCGAGCCCGCAGAGAGATGTGTTTATTATGTCACGCGAAAGGTCGAGGAGAAGCTCTATGTCGCTTTCCTTTCCTCTTCCCTCGGTTATATCGGTCAATTTGTCTAACATCACCCGCGTCCCCACTCTGCAGGGAGGGCATTTGCCGCAGGATTCGTCCGCGGTGAACTCGAGAAAGAATTTCGCCACGTTCACCATACAGTTTGTGTCGTCCATGACGACCCTGCACCGCCTTAAATTTTCTCCCTTTGCTTATGCCTCCGCCTATGTCATACATGATTGTCTTCAGAGGTATGCCCATAGGGACTTCGATAAGCCCTATGTTATTCATGGCGCCGGTAAGCACAAAGACCTTTGTACCCGTGCTCTTTTCGGTTCCGAGCTGCCTGAACCACTCAGCGCCGTTTAATATTATCTGCGGGATGTTGGCAAATGTCTCGACATTGTTAAGCACGGTCGGTTTGTCCCAGAGGCCTTTAACCGCGGGGAAAGGCGGCCTCGGCCGGGGCATTCCCCTCTTGCCTTCAAGGGAGCGCATCAGAGCGGTTTCTTCGCCGCAGACAAAGGCGCCCGCTCCGAGGTAGATCTCTATGTCGAGGCTGAAGCCGCTGTCAAGAATATTCTCTCCGAGAAGCCCTGTCTCTTTCGCCTGGTCAATTGCAAGCTGAAGCCTCTTTACCGCGAGCGGGTATTCCGCCCTTACATAGATGTAGCCCTTAGTTGCTCCGATAGCCTTTCCCGCTATTATCATGCCTTCGAGCACAACGTGCGGGTCGGCCTCCATTATGCTTCTGTCCATGAATGCGCCCGGGTCGCCTTCATCACCGTTACAGAGTATGTATTTTGAGCTGGATATGACCTTTGAGCAGAACTCCCACTTCAAGCCTGTCGGGAATCCCGCCCCGCCCCTTCCCCTTATGCCGGAATCTTTAACAATCTTTATTGTCTCTTCGGGCGTGAGTTCAAGAAGGGCTTTGGCTGCTGCCTGATAACCGTCTCTTGATATATAATCCTCTATATTCTCAGGGTCTATCATGCCCTTGTTTCTGAGGGCTCTCAAAACCTGAAGCTTAAAGAAGGGGATGTCATTCATCTTCGGGACAGCGGTCTTGGACTCGGGCTCACGGAACATAAACTTCTCGACAGGCCGGCCCTTAAGCAGGTGCTCTTCGACAATAATCGGAATGTCTTCGGGTTTAAGCTTCTGGTAAAAGATGCCGTCGGGCTGGACAGACATAATAGGGCCGTTCGCGCAGAAGCCGTTGCAGCCGGTGAGCACGATCTGCACCTCGTCCTGCAGCCTCCGCTTCCCTATCTCATCTGACAAAGACTTCTTCACCTTAAGGGCATTGCACGCAACGCATCCCGTGCCCGCGCATACCATAAGGTTTGCCCTGAATTTCTGCATCCGCATTCTCCCGTAAAAACTCAGTAAGTGGTCTCGCTCCCTATCACAAGTGCGAATTTATCAACTATCTTGCCGCCGAGCACATGCTCTCTGAATATCTCGCGTATGCCGTCTTCGGTCAGTTCTTTATACTTGACCGGCGGATTGTTGAGAATCTCGACCGTCACCATCGGCTCTTTACTGCAAAGGCCTGCGCATCCCGAGGTAGTGACTATTATGTCATCGGCGCCGCTCTTTCCTATCTCATCCATGAGCGCGTTTACGATATTTCTTGCCCCTGCCGCTATGCCGCATGTACCCATATGCACAGTCACTTTAGCCCTGTATCCGCCTTCCCTTAAAGTGAAGGTGGACTTGTGCTTCTCTTTTATCTGTTTAAGGTCGCTTATGGTCAGCTTAGCCATTGGAACCTCCTTATTTATTCGTATGCGGCAAGAATGTCAGATGTCTTGACCGGGTTTACCGACGCGTGAGTGTCGTTGTCAATGACCACGACAGGCGCAAGCCCGCAAGCCCCGAGGCACCTTACGCTTTCAAGCGAGAACCTCATGTCCTCTGTTATCTCTTCGACATCTATATTCAGTATCTCTTTAAGCTTCTGGAGTATCTCCTCAGCCCTCTTCACGTAGCAGGCGGTGCCGAGGCAGACCTTTATCACATGCTTTCCTTTCGGCTTCATTGAAAAGAATGAGTAGAAAGAGACAACTCCGTGCACCTCTGCCACAGGGATGTTCATCCCCTTTGCGATCTTCCGGATGACAGGCGGGGGGAGATAGCCTATAAGTTCCTGAGCCTTCTGGAGCACAGGTATGAGCCCTCCGCCAATGCCGCGGTAACGGGCTATTATTTTTTCAAGCTCGCCGTATTTTGATTCCACAGCGGTTTCAACTGCGTTCTCTTCAGAAGATTGCCTCTCTCTGATAAACTTCACAGCTTTTGACGCGGCGTCGGCAAGTATCACCGGAGCAAAAGGCTTTGGGAGGTAATCCAATATGCCGAGTTTTATAATTTCTTTTATGGAATCCTGAGACGGGCTGTCTGTCGTGACGATCACGCCGGTGCCGGGCTTTGAATTATTTATCCATTTGATGACCTCCACGCCGCCTGATTCAGGCAGGTCTATGTCGGTTATCGCGATGTCGTAGTCTTTGTTTTGCAGGGAAGCTATGGCGTCATTCTTTCCGGCGGCGCAGTCAATGCTGTAGCCTTCATGCCTGAGAATGTTCTCGCAGTTCTTCAGAACCTCAGGTTCATCGTCCACTACAAGTATATTGCCGTTATGGGTCATAAAGTCTCCTTAAGGAGCGGCTGACAGCATAAAGCCGGCTGTATATGAAGAACCGGCCCAGACAGAAAATATCTTAACAGGATTATGGGCGTTTTAGCCATGAACTTATACCGTCTTTAATAAATTTAATGACATCTGCCGAATTTATGGGCACGCCATCCAGTTCCTCGCGCAGTTCCAGTGTATCAAGCGTGAAAATGCCGCTGTTTCGCCTGTATTCAAATATGAATCTTATCCCCGGATGGCAGAATATGAGTGTCGAGACGGTGCTTGCTATATCCCCAATCGGTTTTCTGTCTATATGGTCATGTTGAAATGAGGCTGTAACAGAAGTGCCTCTTCCTTCGGCGGTCTCAATTTCAATCTTTCCGCCGCATTCCTCTGCCATCTGTTTAAGCAGCGGAATTCCCAGTCCGATATTACTGCGCACCTTCTTTGTCGAGAAGAACGGGTCTGAGACATTGAGCAGCGTCTCCTTGTCCATGCCCCTGCCGTTATCACTGACCGTTATTTCAAGGATGTTCTCAGAGATATCTTCCCTTATCTTTATGGATATCTCATCCGCCCCTGCGGTTATCGAGTTCTCCGCGATGTCCAGAATGTGAAGTGAAAGGTCAATCATGTGGTTATCCGATCAATCGAGCTGAGGCCAACCTTTATTTTCCTTACCGATATGCAAGACTCCATACAGCAGAGCAATCCCAAAGACGCTGACAAGAACGCTATCGAGACCGATAGACGGGAGGACTTCAAGGGAAACGACATTGGACACGCAGAATCCCCAGAATCCCCATTTTTTCCACTGAAACAATGCGATAACACAGACAAGGTTGAACAGTAAGATGAAAATCAGAACTGGAAGTGTCCACCCCGGTGCATCGTGCAACATTTTGCGAGTAGAGTCGCTCCCCAACATATACTGGAGGGCGCTCACAGAATTACCGACAATCATCAACACCAAATATGCCGTTAAACACCAATGCCGACTCTTTTTATCTGCCATAACCTTTCTCTTTTTTAGCACTGTATTTGTGCTGACTTGAGTGCGGTACTATTTCACATTTCCGCCTAACCAATTCCTATCTGAAAGGTAGCATAAATTTTAATGTGAGGTCAATGAAAAATAGCTTTGACATCCATTATATCTTTGCGTTATCCTCATCTTATAAAGAGGTGATACAAAATGACTATTACAACTGAAATAAAAGAATCCCTTGAGAGAGAATTTAATATCTGCTCCACGACCATAAATTTCTATAAGCGGCAGATAAAGGTTCTTGAGAAAAAATACAAAATGACTACCACGTCCTTTCTTGTGAAATTTGAGAAGGGCAATCTCGGGGATGAAAAAGATTTTTTTGACTGGTACGCCTTTCATAAACTCCTTTCAAACTGGATCAGCACTAAAAAAGCCCTCCAACCGCTTCTTAAATGATTAATGCCTTTATTAAAGAAATAGAAGAAGCTATTTCCAATTCATCCATAGTCGTATCTTCGACCATCCAAAAATACTTCGGCTCTTCTAAGAATGAAGCATATGTAAGAGGAGAACTGCTATTCATAGACATGTCCTCTTTTGATTTTGCGGTCTACATTACTGAAAGAGGCAGGAAGGTGATATTCGATAAGTTCAGATTGCAATATATGGATTCTCAAAACAGGCTTGTCTTTAGATACGATAACGCGCCTCATTATAAAAACATTCCTACCTTCCCAAGTCATAAACACCTGCATGACGGCAAAGTCGTAAGCACAACTCCACCGAAATTCTCTGAAGTATTGGAAGAAATTACCGCTCTCATTGCTCAATCCTCTCAATAAAATTTGTTGTGACCAATGTTTTCCGCTCTTATCTCCAGACAGCCTTTCTGCCGTTTATATTTTGCAGGGCATGCGTCAATTCTGCTAATGTAGGCGCTTCCATAGTGAAGACTGTCGTTCTTCTCCCGATATCGTCCAGCCTATGAGCGTCAGAGAAGGATATCCACGGAAAAGAGATATAATTTTTATAACGTTCCAGCGCCGTTTCGAAAGTGGTGCGGGGGGAGATCTCAAGCGCGTCAAGGCGCAGGCTCTCGGGGATGAAGCCTAACTGCGATATTATGCCGAAACCCTCCCTGTCTATATGCGCCCCTACCGCAAGCCCTTCTCCGGCATGAATCTCTTTAACAAGTGTGTCTATTGTAAGAGAGGTGGCTGTTGACAAAAGCCTCTCATTGAAGCCGAGCACATTGTCATGTTCGTCCGCCACAACCTGCTCTCCAAAAAAATCCGGCCTGTTATTTCCGGGCATGAGGTTTTCGAAGACAAAATCCTGAAGCCTCAGAACGCCGCTGAGTTCCCCGAAAAAGGCGAGTATATGCACTTCCTCGGCAGTCGTAACCTCCATGCCGGGAATGACCTTTATTCCGGTTCCTTCCGCCGCCCTGATGACTGCGCCTGCATTTTCAGCCGAGTTGTGGTCAGTGACTCCTATGATGCCTATCTTCTTCTCGACCGCCTTTTTTACAATCGCCATAGGCGACATGTCTATGTCAGCGCATGGAGAGAGGCAGGTGTGTATATGTAAATCAGCAGTAAATTCCTTAAGCATTCTTGATTTCAGGCCTTTGACGCGGGGTCACCTGATCAGTTTGTATATTCTTCCCGCGGCCTCGAATGCGGTAAGATCGCTTGAGAATATGGTGACATGCTCGGAAGCGGCCTTCTTGAGAGTCTCTTCGTCAACCTCTCTTTTATTGACGATTATAATGCCTGAAAGGTTTTTGAGGCTCGCGACAGCCAGTATATTTGAATGCGTCTGAATAGTTATCCATATCTCGTCCTTCCTGCTGTTTGCCATCACGTCCGAGAGCATGTCGCTTACGTAACAGCCGGAGATATTCCTCTCAAGCCCCTCGCTGTATGTGAGTACCTTCAGTGAAAGTTTTTCGGCCAGTTCAGCCAGATTCATATTTCTTCTCCTTTTAAAATATTGATTATTATTTCAAGGCTCGTGCCTTCGCCAACTACGGTGTCTATATTGAACTCGTCAGAGTTCTTTTTAATATTCGGAAGCCCCATTCCCGCACCCCATCCCATCTGCTTTACCCATTCCGGGGCTGTCGAGTACCCGTCCTTCATCGCAAGCGCGATATCCTGTATGCCCGGCCCCATGTCTTCAACGATTATACGCAGCTTCTCAGGCGTGACTGTATAGCGCATCCATCCCGCCGCGGCATGAATTATCACATTCATCTCAGCCTCAAAGGCCGCGGTGCCGGCCCTGTTTATGATATCTTCGTGGATTCCAAGCCCGGTCAGTTCTTTTTTGAGGCGCATTGACGCCTCGCCTGCCCTGCTGAAATCCCCTCCGATTATCTCGCAGGAGTTCTCTATCAATATGCAGGAGGATGAACTTTCTCCTTTTCCGCTTTTCTCTTTTTTGCCGTCAATCATTATTAAATGCTTTCCTGACCCTTTCCGTCAGAATATCAGGTATAAAAGGTTTGTCTATGTGGTCGGAAGCGCCGAGCCTCAGCGCCTCCTCTTTAGCTTCCGGCGTGCTGTATCCCGTTACTATTATTACTTTTGTCTCAGGCCAGTTCTCTTTAATCTCTTTCAGAACGTCCATGCCGTCCATGTCGGGCATCTTTAGGTCAAGAAGCACAACGCCGAATGATTCCTTCTGAAGAGAAGATATTCCTTCATGGCCGCTTGAGGCGAGCTTCACTTCGAAACCTTCGGGCGTGAGAATCTTTTGAAAACTCTTCCTTATTATCTCTTCGTCGTCTATTACCAATATCTTTTTCATGCCTTTTCTCCCGCGGCAGGGAGCATGACAAAGAAGCTTGCCCCTTTTCCAGGCCTGCTCCTGACCTTGATCTGGCCTCCGAGGTGCTTGATTATCCCGTGGCTCACCGAAAGGCCGAGGCCGGTGCCCTTGTCCTGAGGTTTTGTCGTGAAGAAGGGCTCAAAGAGTTTCGGCAGGTCAGTTTCTTTGATGCCCACTCCTGTATCCGTAAATTCTATCTCCACGAAAGGATCGCCTTTTTCATTGATCCTCCTTGTCGCAACGGTGACAGAGCCTTTCTCGTGCATCGCGTCGGATGCGTTTATGAGCATGTTCAGAAATACCTGCTGAAGCTGGTTGGTCACCCCAAGTATTCTGAGCTCTCCTTTCTCAAAACTCGTTATGAACTTTATGTTATGAAATTTTTCCTGATTTCTGATCATCGAAAGCGTCTGCTGAAGAATGCGATTGACGTCTATCTCTTCTTTTTCAGGGGCTGATGCCCGGGCAAATGTCTGAAGATTTTTTATTATCTTTGAGCAGCGTTCCGCCTGCTCGATTATAACATCAAGGTCTTCAGCCTCAGGGCTTCCTTCAGGGAAGCGTTTTTTGAGGAGGTGGGCGTATGTGACGACTCCGGTTAGCGGGTTGTTTATCTCATGTGCGATGCCCGCAGACATCCTTCCGAGGGAGGCGAGCTTTTCAGTCTGCATAAGGCCTGCCTGCGTCCTCTGTATCTCCTCAGTTTTCTTGGCTATCTCTTTTTCAAGCGTTTCCGTCCACAGGATTCGCTGGTCTTTTGCCGCCTTCAGGTCTTTAAGCATGGCATTGAACCTCTTGGCGAGCATACCTATCTCGTCAACTGAATTTATTTTAGCCGAATAACCGAGATCCCCCTTTGCCACCTCTTCCATTCCTTTTGCGAGTTCATTGACAGGATGGGTAACAATCTTATAATTGATGATTCCGAGAAAGAGCGATATCGCGACGACAAAGATAAGCACATAAGCCGTGAGCGCCAGCCCCTGCCTGAAGAGCGTCTTGTCAAGGAGAGCAAGAGAAATATCAGCCTCGACGAATCCGAGTATCTTCTGGTTTTCAGGATGCACGTGGCAGGCTGCGGTATAGCATGAGGGTTCATTGCCGATGGTGTCTATAAGTTTTAATGAGGTAACTCCTTCTGCGCTTTTGTAAACCTCCCATTTTTTTGGCTCAGGCAGGAGGCCGGGGCTTCTGATATTATCGTGGCATCCGGTGCAGGCTATTGAGGCCTTGTTCACCGAATTTCCGACATCCTTCTTATTTGATGAATAGAATATGCTGCCTGTATGACTGTATATCCTTATCCGTTCGACGCCTTCAGCAGTGTCTATGTCTTCGAGCGTCTTCTGTATGGTCGAGGTATGAAGCGAGAGCATGCTGTGGCGCGTGCTCCTTTTGATGAAATCGGTGAATGAGTTTCCGTATTCAACCGCGATCGACATGACGTCTTTCTGCTGTTTCAGGAAGATGGCGTACCAGAATATGAGGCTTAGTATAACTATAAGGAGGCCGGTGGCTATTATGAGTTTCGCAGCGATAGACTCCTTTGGATTGCGGAAGAGGTTTTTCATTGCATTAAGCGATAAGCATGGGCATAATCAAATCGGTGCGGCAAACTTTTTCTGATTATACAGTTTTCTCTCTGTTTTGCAAAATCATGCTTGTATTATCGTAAGTCTTTTAAGATGCAATATAGGCTTTGTTTTGGATATGATATACGGGAAGAATCTGATAGCAAATCAGATAATAACGTGGAGATGACTTAATAATGAAAACAACCGCGCTCATTCCTGCCTATAATCCTTCAGGGCATCTTATTGCACTTGCAAGATCGCTGAATGCAGCGGGGTTCCCTCACATTATTATTGTGAATGACGGAAGCGATGAGGCGTCAGAAAAAATATTTAAAGAGGCGGCATGGATAGGGAATGTCACGGTTATCCGTCACGAGGTGAATCTCGGGAAAGGCGCCGCGCTCAAAACAGGGTTGAATCATGTATTTCGCCATTTCGGGGACAGCATCGGTGCAGTAACGCTCGATGCCGACGGACAGCATCTGGCGGAAGACGCCCTGAAGGTTGCCAAAATGCTCGAAGAAAATCCGGAGAGCCTGATTCTCGGGGTGAGGCGTTTTGACAATGGGACCCCTTTGCGGAGCAGGATCGGAAACACACTGACAAAATATATATTCAGATTGTTGACAGGCAAGATGCTGACTGATACGCAGACCGGGCTTAGAGGAATTCCCAAGAGCTTTATACCGACGCTTCTCAGAAGCAGTTCAGCAGGTTATGAATTCGAGCTTGATATGTTATTGGCCTGCAAATACGGCAGGCGCTCAATCATCGAGCAGGAGATACGGACGGTTTATGTTGACGGCAACATATCTTCGCATTTTAACCCTCTCATGGATTCGATGAAGATATATTTTGTTCTCTTCCGGTTTATGACCGCATCGTTGCTGACTGCTCTTATTGATTACACGATCTTCTGGGTGGTGTACAGCAGGACTTCCGGCCTCATATCGGCCCAGGTTTCAGCCCGTATTGTCGCATTGATATTCAACTACTCGATTGTCAAGAAAAAGGTGTTTTATTCCGATCTTTCAGACTCAAAAACATTCCCGAAATACCTCTTTCTCGTGCTTTTTTCGGGATTCATTTCATACAATCTGATCAAGCTGTTCATGACAGTCTCAGGCTTAAATGTCATCACTTCAAAAATTACAGCCGAATTGCTGATCTTCTTTGCCAATTTTGTCATTCAGCGCGATTTTATTTTCACTCGCGTCAAGAAGGGGGTAAAGACTGACTGGAACCTTTATTACAGGAAATCTCCGGTGACGGCTTCATTTACCAGGCGAATTACCGGGAATGTTCTCTGCGGCCTTATGAAAAAATATGGTGATGGCGGCAATCGTAAACTGCTTATCGGAGAGTTGGGCGGGGCAGACAGTTCTTTCTTTGATGCTGTTAAGTCGAAATTCAGCCCTGCTGAGTATCACATTATTGACAATAACCGCTTCGGCCTGCGCAAGTTCAGCGAAAGGGTTAAAGGTTCAGATTCGGTCTTTTTGCATGACGATGACGTTCTGAATCTTAAACAGAAACTTAAGTTGGATATTGTCTATAGCGTTGGCCTTATCGAACATTTCTTGCCTGAAGATACAAGAAAGGCGGTTGACGCGCATTTTCAAATCCTCAAGCCCGGCGGCATAGCTGTCATTTCCTTCCCGACTCCGACATTTCTTTATAAAATAAGCCGGTTTCTGTCGGAACTTCTGGGCCTCTGGATTTTTCATGACGAACGGCCGGTTACGGAAGAAGAGATATCAGGTGCTCTTAAAGATTACGGCACGATTTTACACTCGAAGATTATCTGGCCTATTTTATTTACACAGAGGATTGTTGTTGTGAGGAAGAGGGGCTGATTCAGTTGCTCTTTTGCCTGTATGCAAGGCCGAGGTTGTAGCGAGTATCTTCATCATCAGGATTCAAGCTCAAGGCTGTTTTATATTCTTCAATGGCTTTATCCAGTTGCCCAAGCCTATGGTAAGCAACTCCGAGATTATAGTGAATATCCGGAAAAGAAGGATGCAGAGATAATGCAATCTTGAGCGGCTGAACGGCTTCCTGAAAGAGACCTGTCTCTATATAAGCAGAGCCCAAATTTGCCCAAGAATCGTATTTAAGGTCAAGGGCTTTTTTTAACATCGGGATAGCCTTATCAGGCTGTTTTTGTTTCAGATAGCCGTTGCCGAGATTATTCCACGGCCTTGCCTTATTCAGGCTTTTGCTCACTGTGTCTTCCCATAATGTAATCTCATTCTTCCACACGGCGTTTCTTTGATAAGCTGCAAATGAAAAAACAATCACTATAGCAGATAGCACTATGAAGCAAGAACCGTGAAGCGGGAACTGAGAACCGGGAGTTCGTAAACGGTTGGCGCTGAACTCTAAAACATAGAACATGCCAAGACTAAAAATTATCACAAAGCCTATTAAAGGCATATAGAGCCTGTGTTCAAAGATAACATCTGCTATAGGCATGATGCCTGAAGAAGGAAAGAGGGTAATCATGAACCAGAGGATGGAGAACGAGATAACAGGTCTTTTTCTGTACAAATAAATCCCAAAAGCCCATAATCCTATATATCCCATAAATGAAATTATTGTGGGGAATTCAAAGAGTGTCTTTGCAACAGGATAATCATAATCAAGGTTCTGGTTTACGGGAAGAATCAGAAGCCTTAAATATGTCCAATGAGCGTTGAACTGGGTCATGAGATATTGAAGCGGAGTTAGAGCCTTTACCCCATACCCCGCGTGTTCGCCATAATCATAAGTTGTCACAATGAATATGACATAAACAAGAGTGAGGATTACGGACAAATGAATCTTAAAGTTCTTTAAAACCCCTCTTATATTCTGTTTCGATACAAAATAAAGGTCATAAAGAACAAGCATTACAGGAAAGATAAAGAACTCCTCCCTTGACGCCATGCCGAAAAGAGAGGTGACAAAGAGTGCGGATCTATAGACTAACTTTCTCTTGCCTTCAGTTGCTACCGTTTTTGTGAACAGTATGATTCCAAGCAGAAAGAAGAATGTGGAAAGCAAAACAGAGCGGGAAACCATGTAAGTTACCGATTCTGTCTGAATTGGATGTGCTGTGAATATCAGAGATGAGAACAGGGCGATTAAGACAGATTTCTTATCGTCATCAAAACCTGTAAGTCTTGCAGTCAGGATTATAAGGAGATAAAGAAGTATCCCGTTTGCTATATGAACCACAATATTGAATATGTGATAACCTGTTGTATTTAGTTTCCCGAAGTGATGATTAACCGCAAAGGTCGCCGCAGTAAACGGCCTTGCCATGATGGGCGGCCTTTCAATACTGGTGAAGAATGAAGGGATATTGGAGATATCTTTGAGCCTCCGGTTTTCAACGATATTGTTAGCATCATCAAAAGTAAAAGGTGAGTGAAAGGTATTAGAGTAGGCAAGGAAGCCGAAGAGAATAATCAGGAAGAGATGAAAAAGAGGTTTATAAAGAATGTCTTTGAACATGCATTACTGTAGCACTCTCTTTAATTAGAGTTCAATCGCATTTCAAACACTGTCTGTTATAATTATAAAAGAATGTCCTTCTAATATTTGATATGCTCCCGCTAAAAAAATGGTTTGAGGCGCCAAATCTTAAGTTTTATGTAATCTCGGTTATTTTTGTCTCATTTGCCGTGTATTTCAATGCTCTTTTTAACGGCTTTGTCTACGATGATATAGGGCAGGTGGTAGAGAACCGATGGCTTAAGGATATAAAAAATATCCCAACGATATTTACCGCAAGTGCCTGGAGTTTCCTTCCGGAGAATGAAGAGGCGAATTACTACAGGCCGTTGACACACATAATCTATTTGATAACTTATCACATATTCGGCCTTCAGGCATGGGGCTTTCATCTTATAAATATAATATTTCATTCAGGCGTTTCCGTCCTTGTATTCGTGATACTGTTAACGCTTCAAAGAGAAATTCATGCATGTGATTCGGTGCCATTTTTCCTGCCTTCTTTTATTTCTGCTCTTTTATTTGCGACTCATCCCATTCATACAGAGGCTGTGTCGTGGGTGGCCGGCCTGCCCGATATCTCTTATTCCTTTTTCTTTCTTCTCTCCTTGTACCTTTACCTCAGGTCTGAAGGGCTAATCAATCGCCATTATCTGCTCTCTGTAATTTCATATTTTCTTGCTGCCTTATGCAAGGAGCCGGCATTGACGCTCTTAGGCGTAATCATTATTCATGATCATATATTTGAAAAGACAGACAGACGCCCGGCAACATATCTTCAGAGATATATCCCATACTTAATTGTGGCAATTATATATCTTATTTTGAGGTTCAATGCTCTCGGCGGCTTTGCGCCACTGAAGCCTGAAATAAGGTTGAGTACATATGGTTATATAATCAATGCCTTTCCGCTTTTCAGCCAATATGTTAAGGCGCTCATCCTTCCAATTAACCTAAATGTTTTTCATGTCTTTCATCCGATTTTTTCCATTTTTGAAATGAGGGGTATTATCTCTGCGGGTGTTACAGCGGTGTTTGTTACGCTCTGCTGCCTTTCATTGTGGAAAAACCGGATGATATTTTTTAGCCTGCTAATAATGGTGTTGCCTCTGCTGCCGGTAATGTACATCCCGGCAGTGGGGGAGAATGTCTTTGCCGAGAGGTATCTCTATCTTCCATCATTCGGGTTTGTTATGTTGATAGCGGTATTTCTTTCCTCTGAAAACATTAACAAACGGGTTGCCGGATTAAGATGGGCTCTGTTGATACCGATTATTCTGATTTTTATATATTCGATGTCAACGATAAGCAGAAATGCTGTGTGGAAAAACAATTTCATACTTTTTACGGATACGGCGCTTAAGTCTCCTGAAGCCGGCCTTCCTCATTCATATCTTGGGACAGAATTCATGGAGAAAGGGCAAGTTGATGAGGCTATTGAAAAATATAAAGTTGCGTTAAAATTTGATCCTGATTCGATTGAAGTTCATAATAATCTCGGGAATGCTTATGATTATAAAGGAGTGACGGATAAGGCTATAGAACAATATGAGATTGCATTGAAACTTAACCCTCTTGTGGCAGCAACAAATTATAACCTCGGTATCGCTTACGGTAAGAAGGGGTTGCTTGATAAAGCGGTGGAGCACTTCAGTGTGGCTTTGGACATAGACCCGGATAATGCGGATGCGCATTATAATCTCGGTTATGCCTATGAACTGAAAGGAAGGGTTGATGAAGCTGATAAACATTATGCGATTGCGCAAAGGTTAAGGGAGGGTGAATGAGGCTGGTGGATATTAAGCGCCAGACAGCCTCCTGATAAAGATTGTATTCTGAGTTCAATAAGTAAGAATAATTATTAATCGGTGTTCTCATAGTATATAAAATAAATTATTTAAAACTATAAATAAGGTTGCTTAATAATCATTGACATGCTCTTCTGTTTTATGTATTAATCAATCTGTTATGTCAGGAAATTATATCCCTTCACATTACCTGCCTGTCATCTCGATACTCGCTTTTTCCGTGCTTGTGGGGCTGGGCGCTTTGATAGCTGGGCTGCTTGTGAGGCCGAGGCGGCCCTACGAGCAAAAGCTTGCGCCTTATGAGTCTGGGAACCTTCCCGTCGGTGAGCCGAGATACAGATTCTCGGTCAAATTCTATATTGTCGCGATGCTTTTCGTGGTCTTTGACGTTGAGGCTGTATTTCTTTATCCGTGGGCTGTCGCTTATGACAGGCTCGGCCTCTTTGGTTTTGTCGAGATGATGATCTTCATTGTTATACTTCTCGTCGGTTACGTATATGCATGGAAGAAAGGGGCGCTCACTTGGGAATAAATAAGAGTTGTCAGCGTTCAGTTATCAGTTGCCGGCAAAAATTTTCAGAGAAGAACTTGTAATCGGGCTTAACCAACTAAAAACTGACAACTAACAACTTAATAAGAAATGGACAAAGAAAAGTCGGGATTAATAGAGGTTGACGAAGGCGTAAGACTTATCCCCGGTTCGAATGTCTTTATATTGACACTTGATAAGATAATCAACTGGGGAAGGAAGTCTTCAATATGGCCCATGACCTTCGGCCTTGCCTGCTGCGGCATCGAGATGATGAGCGCCGGTTCAAGCCATTATGACCTCGACCGTTTCGGCATTATATTCAGGGCTTCCCCGAGACAGGCTGACCTTATGGTCGTTGCGGGCACCGTGACGAAGAAGATGGCCCCGGTCGTTCGGAGGGTCTATGACCAGATGCCTGAGCCGCGTTATGTGATGGCGATGGGAAGCTGCGCCTGTTCAGGCGGGATATTCGACACGTATTCCGTCGTGCAGGGCTGTGACTGTTTTCTTCCTGTCGATATATATGTGCCCGGGTGCCCGCCGAGGCCTGAGGCTCTCATGGAAGGCATGATAAAGCTTCAGGAGAAGATACAGAAGGAACATTTCAGGTGGAGCCCCTGGAGGTAAATAGCTGATAGCTGACAGCTTTAAGATATGGAACCATTAGAGATAGCAGAGAAATTAAAGAGGGAATTTGCCAATGAGGTAGTTGATATCTCTGAATTCAGAGGGCAGGTTTCCGTAACGGTAAAGAGGGAGAGAATCCTTGACATATGCCGTTTTCTCAAGTCTGCATCAGAAATTGAGATGGACTATCTTGCGGACCTCTGCGGAGTTGACTATCCTGAGAGAAGGTTCCGTTTCGAAGTTGTTTATAACCTCTATTCCATACCTCACCGCCACGCAATCAGGCTCAAGGCTCTTCTGCCAGGGGACGCCCCTACGATTGAGAGCGTTACGCCCATATGGAAAGGGGCTGAATGGCATGAGAGGGAGGCTTATGACATGTTCGGCATAGTCTTTAACAGCCATCCTGACCACAGGCGCATATTGATGCCGGATACGTGGGACGGTTACCCGCTCAGAAAAGATTATCCTCTCAAAGGCCGTGACACGTCGGATTATAAGGAATTTAACGAGGCCAAGCTGCTTCACACCCATGATGACGAGTGGAATATAGACAGCAGTTTCTGAATTTATCTTTGAGTGATTTATGACTATTGAAAAAACAGAGGCAAACGGCAGGTTAAAGGCCGAGGAACTCACGCTTAATATGGGGCCTCAGCACCCTGCCACTCACGGGGTATTGAGGCTTGTGCTTGAGCTTGACGGCGAGACTGTTGTGAAATGCACGCCTCATATAGGATATCTTCACAGGGGAGTTGAAAAACTCTCAGAGCACTCAACATATTTCCAGGTGCTTCCCCTTACCGACCGCCTTGACTATATCTCTTCCATGTCCAACAACATCGGCTACTGCACCGCAGTCGAGAGGCTTTTCGGCATCGAGGCGCCGGAGAGGGCGCTATACATAAGGACCATGACAGGAGAGATGGCGCGCATACTCAGCCATCTTCTCTGGCTCGCCACGCATGCCCTTGACATAGGAGCCATGACCGTTTTTCTTTACTGCTTCCGAGAGAGAGAGAAGCTGGTCGACCTGTTTGAGAGGCTTTGCGGCGCAAGGCTGACCGTCACTTATCCGAGGATCGGCGGCGTAAAAAATGATGTGACAGATGAATGGCTTGATTCCCTTTTTGAGTTTACTGAAGAATTTCCCGGCAGGATAGCAGAATATGAGACGCTCATTGACAGGAACAGGATATGGCTTCAGAGGACAAAGGGGATAGGCGTCATTTCCGCTGAGGAGGCTGTCAACAGAGGGCTCAGCGGCCCGACTCTCAGGGGTTCGGGCGTGGCATATGACGTGAGAAAGTACATGCCCTACGGTGTTTATGACAGGCTTGAATGGGAAGTTCCCATAGGAAAGAACGGCGACGTGTATGACCGTTACCGCGTGAGAATGGAGGAGTTCCGCCAGTCCAACTCCATTATCAGGCAGTGCATAGAAAGGATTCCTTCAGGGCCTATTCTGGCAGACGAGCCAAAATTTGTACTGCCCGCGAAAGAGAGGGTGCTCAATGACATGGAGCATCTTGTCCAGCAGTTTATTCTCATGACAAAGGGGCCTCAGACCGCGCCCAAGGGTGATGTATATGTAGCGACAGAGGTGCCCAAAGGGGAACTCGGCTATTATATCATCAGCGACGGCACGGGCAAGCCTTACAGGATGAGGGTAAGGGCGCCGTCTTTTGTTCATGTCGCCGCGCTGCCCGGCCTTTGTGAAGGGAATCTCATAGCTGATGTTATCGCGAATATAGGTTCGATCGACATTGTCCTTGGGGAATGCGACAGGTAATCACAGACAGCATATAAGAAAGGAGATGAGCTAAATGATATGTAAAAAGTGCGGCACGGGCAATCAGGAAGACAGCAAATTTTGCAAGGATTGCGGCAATCGCCTTGAAAAGTCGATAGAAGGCTGCATTGCCAACGCCCTGCTCTACCGCCGCCGGGGCGGCCCCGCGTCTTTAGGCCTTGCCGTCATAGAAATGGACGAGGCGCTGAAGCTTGACCCTGACAACACTGAGGCGAACTATTTCATGGGCAAGTTCATGTATGACGGCGGTTTCGTGGAAGATGCCATCAATTATTACGACAAGGCTCTGAAGTCTGAGCCGCGCTGGGCGGACGCGCATTTCGCCAAGGCATTGGCTTACTACCGCATGTGCAGCATAGACAAGGCCATAGAAACCTTCGAGCAGGTTATCGCGATAAATCCCGAGTATGTCGGCGCCTATTATTTCGCCGGAATATGCTATTACCACAAGGGACGAATGGGAAAGGCGGTAGAGAATTTCAGGGAGGTTGTGCGCAGAGACCCGAAATACGCCATAGCGTATTATCATCTCGGCAGGGCATATACGAAGAAGAACATGATGAAGGAGGCCGTAAAGGCTTTTGAGAGCGTCATCGCGATAAACCCGACCGACGCGGATACTTATTTCCACCTCGGCTTCTCTTATGCCAAAAGCGGGATGACCGACAAGGCGATAAATATACTTGAAAAGGCGGTAGACCTCGACCCAAATGACGAGAATTCGAGAAGGCTTCTCATGGAACTCATGATGATGTAGTTTTTTAAAGAGTTTAGTGTTGTGAGTTAAGAGTTAAAAGGTGAAAAATATAAAAGATACATTGAACATATGATTGAATTCGCGATACTGATTTTAAAGATAGCGATTGTTATAGGCGCCGTGCTTCTGCATGTCGCGTACGTAGTCTATTTCGAGCGCAAGGTTATTGGGCATATGCAGTCGAGGCTCGGCCCGATGAGGGTGGGGCCGCACGGCCTTCTCCAGCCTATCGCCGACGGGATAAAGCTCTTTTTCAAAGAGGACATCATTCCCGCGCATGCGGACAAGCCGATCTTTTATATAGCCCCTGTTTTGGGGGTTGTGGCAGCGCTATCTTCCTTTGCCGTAATTCCATTCTGGGAATCTTTTCATATCGCTGACATCAATATAGGCCTCCTCTACATACTGGCGCTCTCATCGGTCGGCTCTTACAGCATAATACTCGCGGGCTGGGCGTCAAATTCAAAGTACTCTTTCCTGGGAGGGCTCAGGTCTTCAGCGCAGGTCATAAGCTATGAAATAGCCATGGGGCTGAGCCTGGTAGGGGTCATGATGCTTGCGGGCAGCGCGAACTTAAGAGACATTGTCGCGGCGCAGTCAGGAATCCCGTTCATACTTTTTCAGCCCATAGCCTTCTTCGTCTTCCTTATGGCGGCGATAGCCGAGACGAACAGGGCGCCTTTTGACATGCCCGAGGCGGAGTCGGAACTTGTCGCGGGCTACGCGACTGAATACAGCGGAATGCGTTTCGGCCTCTTCTTCATGGCTGAATACGCAGGCATGTTCGTTATGTCCGCTATCGCGAGCGTCTGTTTTTTAGGCGGATGGAGCGGGCCTGATTTCTGGCTCTTCGCTCACGTCCCGAAGGTGGTATGGCTGCTCCTTAAGATATACGCTTTCATATTCTTTTATTTCTGGATAAGGGCAACGCTCCCGCGGTACAGGTATGACCAGCTTATGAATCTCGGCTGGAAGTTCTTCATACCGCTCGCCCTTGCGAATATAGTGATAACGGCGCTGATAAAGCTTGCTGTATAATTTTCGGCAATATAGTGCCGGAATGACAGTAAGGATGTTTTTCACAGGAAAGACAAAAACTTAATTTTTGATTTTATGAAGATGACATTTAACGATTTCATTAAAAAGGTATTTTTTGTCGAGATAGCAAAGGGGCTTGCCCTGACGATGAAGGAGTTGTTCACCCCGGCTGTCACAAGGCAGTATCCGAAGGAGAAGAGAAACCCGTTTCCCGGGGCAAGGGCGCTTCACGCGCTTGTCAGGAGCGATGTCACAGGCGAAGCCAAATGCGTCGGATGCGGGCTCTGCGCCGCCGTATGCCCCTCAAAATGCATTCATATCTACACAACCGAGGGAAGCGACACGATGAAGGTCGTTAACAGGTATGAGATAGATGTGCTGAGGTGCGTGTTTTGCGCCTTCTGCGTCGAGGCCTGCCCCTTCGGCGCTATCGCGCTCACTGACCATTTTGAATATTCAGGCTATTCGAGGGAAGAATTTCATTATACGAAGGAACGCCTTCTTGAGAATTGGGATAAGTACATGGCAGGAGATAAGGGGAAAATCTATTTTGAGAGGTTCTGGGGGCCAAAGGAGAAGGATATCGCTCACAGTAAACCTTCGGTGGCCGCGGGAGGAGGGGCATGACTCTTCCGCAGATTTTTTTCGCGTACTTCGCTGTTGCGCTTACGGGCCTCTCACTGCTCGTGGTCACGAGGAGAAACCCGGTTCACGGCGTCATGTGGATGCTGATACTCTTTATTCATGTCGCCGGGCTTTACCTCTTTCTGAATGCCGAGTTTTTAGCTGCCATTCAGATAATAGTATATGCCGGGGCTATTCTTGTCCTTTACCTTTTTGTCGTGATGCTTTTGAACCTTAAAAAGATCGAGAAGGAGAGGAAATTTCAGCATATCTGGATCGTCGGCCTGCTTGTTTCAGTTGCTTTTCTGACACTGCTCATACCTCTTCTCGGCAAGTTCTCCGTATATCCGCCGCCGGGAGAGTATTCGGTTGAGAGAATAAATTCCGAGGGGCAGATAATGACCGTCGGGAGGGTCCTTTACACAAAGTTCCTTCTTCCGTTTGAAATAGCGTCTCTCATACTTCTCGTATCAATAATAGGGGCGGTCGTCCTTTCGAAGAGGAAACTTAATTAGGAGGAGAGAGTGGTACCTTTAAGCTGGTATATAGTGCTGAGCGCGGTGCTCTTCAGCATAGGAGTTTTCGGATTTTTAGTGAGGCGCAATCTTATAATGATATTCCTTTCCATGGAACTGATGCTCAACTCAGTCAATATAAGTTTTGTCGCCTTCAGCCATTACCTTCAGTCAATGACAGGGCAGGTCATGGTCTTTTTTGTTATAACGGTTGCCGCGGCTGAGGCGGCGATAGGCCTCGCGATATTGATTGTCTTTTACAAGAATAACCCGACCCTTAACTCTGACGAGATAAATTTACTTAAAGGGTAAGGGGATGAGATTTATTAATAAATAACCATGATGAACTATCTTGTCATACCGGCTCTTCCTTTGGCAGCCTTTATCATCACTATCCTCTTCGGAGGAAAGATAAAGGAGAGGGCGCACTGGATAGCGGTGCCGGCCGTAATCGGCTCATTTCTTCTTTGAGTGTCAGCGTTCTTTATTGTGAGGGACGGCGACGCGATAAGGATTGACATTTACAGGTGGATAGTCTCGGGAAACTTCAGTGTTTCGATAGGCATTCTAATAGACCGGCTCTCTTCGGTCATGCTCATTGTCGTGACCTCAATAAGTTCGCTCGTATTCATTTACTCCATAGGATACATGCACGGAGACAAAGGCTACGCGAGGTTCTTCTCATACCTGAGCCTCTTTGTCTTCTCTATGCTCATGCTCGTACTTGCCGACAACTTTCTCCTGCTTTATTTCGGGTGGGAGGCGGTCGGGCTCTGTTCATACCTCCTTATCGGTTTCTGGTTTGAGAAGAAGTCCGCGGCTGACGCGGGCAAGAAGGCGTTCATCGTCAACAGGTTCGGGGATTTCGGATTCGGCCTCGGAGTTATACTTATTTTCCTAACCTTCGGAAGCCTTGAATATATGAAGGTATTCAGCGGGGCAGGGGCGGCGCTCGGCCAGACCGTCAACATCTTCGGGCATGAAGTTGACACCATAACACTTATCTGCCTCCTCCTTTTCTGCGGCGCGATGGGAAAATCAGCCCAGGTGCCGCTTCATGTCTGGCTTCCTGACGCGATGGAAGGCCCGACGCCGGTTTCCGCCCTGATACATGCCGCGACAATGGTGACCGCTGGCGTTTATCTTGTCGCGAGGTGCAACCCGCTCTTCAGCCTCTCTTCAACCGCCATGACAACGGTTGCGGTGGTTGGCGGGACGACAGCGGTATTCGCGGCAACCATAGGGCTTGTCCAGAATGATATCAAGCGTGTCATAGCGTACTCGACAGTAAGCCAGCTCGGCTATATGTTCCTTGCCCTTGGGGTCGGAGCGTATTCCGCAGGCATATTTCACCTCTACACCCATGCTTACTTCAAGGCGCTTCTCTTCCTGGGCTCGGGGAGCGTCATACACGCGATGAATAACGAGATGAACATGCAGAAGATGGGCGGGTTGAAAAAATATATGCCTGTCACTTACGCGACCTTCATGATAGCCTCGCTGAGCATATCGGGGATTCCCGGGCTTGCAGGTTTTTTCAGCAAGGATGAGATCTTATGGAGGGCATATCTCGCGGGCGAAGGTTCCGGAAGGATACTCTGGATGCTCGCGACGGCGGCCGCCTTCATGACAGCCTTTTATTCCTTCAGGCTGATTTTCCTTACATTCCACGGCAGTTTCAGGGGCAGCGCGGAGCAAGAGCATCACCTGCATGAATCTCCCGCAGTGATGACGGTTCCGCTTATGATTCTGGCTGTCGGCGCGCTGGCTGCCGGATGGGTTGGTATTCCGCCGCTTCTGCTTGAGCACGGCGACAGAATAGGGGAGTTTCTCGCGCCCGTGCTCGGGCATCCCGCGGGCGAGGGCTTGCACAGCGAAGAGATGATGGTGATGGGCGTCTCGGTGCTGGTAAGCCTTGCCGGGATACTCGCGGCGGTTATCTTTTACATTAAAAAGAGAGACCTGCCTGAGAGGACGGCTTCAGCTTTCAAACCCGTTTATACAATGCTTTACAACAAATACTGGGCAGATGAGCTTTATGAAAAGATTTTGGTCAGCCCGGTGCTCAGGATGTCTGACAAGGTATTTCTCGGCTTTTTTGACGGAAGGCTTATCGAAGGGATTGTAAACGGCATCCCTTCATTCATCGGCTCTTTCAGCCGGGGATTGCGGAAGATGCAGACCGGGCTTATATCTTCGTACGCCTTTATGATGGCGGCGGGGATGCTGATAATACTCGGGATGTTCTTCTTCTTTTAACAGGAAATGGAGATGCAGGAGATATATTATTTATCCGAATATCCGCTTCTTAGCGCGATAGTCTTTCTCCCCCTTATCGGGGCCGCGGCTATCCTGCTTATGCGCGACGCAAACTCCATAAGGTGGACGAGCCTTGTGGTGACGCTTGGCGTAATGGTTATTTCACTGCCAATACTTTCAGGTTTTGACAAGACAACATATTTCATGCAGTATGCCGAAAAATATGAATGGATACCAGCGTGGGGGATCAACTATTTCATCGGCATAGACGGCATAAGCATATTTTTCCTCTTTCTCACCATTTTGCTGAGCATTCTTTCAGTGCTCGTCTCATGGAAGTCGGTTGAGACAAAGGTCAAGGAGTTTCATATAGCGTTACTGCTCATGGAAACCGCGGTGCTCGGCGTATTTGTCTCGCTCGACTTCTTCCTCTTTTACCTCTTCTGGGAGATGATGCTGATTCCCATGTTTATACTTATAGGCGTCTGGGGAGGGCCGAACAGGGTCTATGCCGCAGTCAAATTTTTCCTCTTCACCCTTGCGGGCAGCGTTCTGATGCTTGTCGGGATAGTGGTCATATATTTTTACGCCGGAAGGACTCTCAACATCTTAACCTTAAACAGCATCGATTATCCGGTCATAATGCAGTACTGGCTCTTCCTCGCCTTCTTCGCGGCCTTTGCCGTGAAGGTGCCGATGTTTCCGTTTCACACATGGCTTCCGGACGCTCATACAGAGGCGCCAACTGCGGGCAGCGTCATGCTCGCGGGCGTGCTCATAAAGATGGGCGCTTACGGTTTTCTCAGGTTCTCCATCCCGATGTTCCCCGCCGCCGCCGAATTCTTCGCCCCGGTTCTCCTGCTGCTCTCTGTAATCGCGATCATATACGGGGCGTTTGTCTGTTTCGCGCAGAAAGACCTTAAGCGGCTCATCGCGTATTCAAGCGTGAGCCACATGGGATTTGTCACGCTCGGGATATTTGCCTTCAACACGCAGGGGCTTGAAGGGGGGATACTGCAGATGCTTAACCACGGCGTCATCACCGGGGCGCTCTTCCTCATGGTCGGCATTATATATGAGAGAACTCATACGAGGCAGATAGCAGATTACGGCGGCTTTGCGAGGCTTGTGCCGTGGTACGCGGGCATCTTCATGGTATTCACATTAGCCGCAATCGGCCTGCCCGGGACAAACGGCTTCATCGGAGAGTTCCTTATAATATTGGGGGCATTCAGCAGGCAAAAGTTCTTCGGCATACTCGCGGCGACAGGCATAATTCTCGGCGCGGGTTATATGCTGAGGCTTTACCAGAAGATATTTTTTGAAGCTCCGCGCGAGGGCCTCTTTGTCTCAGACATCGGCATGAGGGAGGCTCTCACCCTGATCCCTCTGATAGCCCTTGTCTTCTGGATGGGGATGTTTCCTAACGTGTTTCTCGGTTACATACACGCTTCTGTCCAGCATCTCATGTACAGGTATGAGATAAACCTGAACACGGGATTTGCTTTTGATTATCTGCAGTGGCTGACTGGGGGGAACTGATTTGTTTGAAACCATTAACATGAAGATTCTTCTGCCCGAACTGATATTGATATGCACCGGCCTTGCCGTAATCCTTCTTGACCTCGTGCTCAGGAAGAAGGAGACAGTTGCCTTTATAGGTGTTGCCGGGGCGCTTCTCTCCGCTTATTACAATTTCAGCCTCATGAGCCTCGGGTGGTCAGGAGCCGTTTTTCAGAATATGTTCGTGCTTGACGGCTACTCCTCTTTCTTTAAGCTCATATTCTATATCTCGTTAATAATCACGATATTCATCTCTCTCAATTACATAAAAACGGAGAGGGTCTCCTCGGGAGAGTATTACTCTCTCCTCTTATTCTCCGCCTCGGGAATGATGATAATGGCCGGCGCGGCGGATTTCATGGTGCTTTATCTCGGGATCGAACTGATGTCCTTATCCTTGTATATACTTGCAGGCATAATGAGAGAGAGGCGAACTTCAAACGAGGCCGCCATTAAATACTTTTTTCTCGGCGCATTTTCGTCAGCTTTCCTTCTCTTCGGGATATCGCTCACATACGGCCTTACAGGCACCACCAGCATCATTGAGGTTGCCGAGGCGCTTAACCGCCTCGGGCCTGCGGGAAGGAATATCACGCTTATTGCCGTTATATTCTTCGTGACAGCCTTCGGCTTCAAGGTGGCGCTTGTGCCGTTTCACATGTGGGCTCCTGATGTCTATGAGGGCGCGCCCACCTCTGTTACCGCGTTTATGTCCACAGGCCCGAAGGCCGCGGCTTTTGCAGTCATGGGGAGGGTGCTCTTTTATGCTTTCGGCGCTTTACAACTTCAGTGGTCTGCGATAATCGAACCGCTCTCGATTGTTACCATAGCCGTCGGAAGCATACTCGCCCTCTCGCAGACAAACATAAAGAGGATGCTCGCTTACAGCGCTATTGCCCACGCCGGATATGCCTCGATAGGCTTTCTGCCGGGCACGCAAGAGGCGTTCGCGGCCATGATTAATTATCTCATGATATACATAATTGTGAACCTCGGAGCCTTTGCGGTCGTTGTTATTATGAGGAGAGAGGGGATCATGGGGGAGGAGTTGAGCGACTATTCCGGCCTCGCGAAGAAGAACCCGCTCGTTGCTTTTTTAATGCTGATATTCATGTTCTCCCTGACAGGCATTCCTCCGCTCGCCGGCTTCATCGGAAAATTCTACATATTCATGGGCGCTGTAGAAGCGGGATACACAAAACTCGTGATCGCGGCCGTCATTTTCAGCGCGGTGTCGGCATTCTTTTACCTGAGGGTCGTTGTGTACATGTATATGAAGGAAGCCGCCGAGCCGTCGGTACTCATCGTTCCCCATTCAGTCAAGCTTGTCCTCGCCTTCACCTCGATAATGGCCATACTCCTCGGGATCTTTCCATCGGTCCTGCTTGATTTCGCAAGGGCGTCTTTATTGGGTTAGGCCTGCCTGTTGTAACTTATGCTTCGACAGGCTCAGCATGACATCGCTTGTCACCCTGAGCGTTCGGCTGAGCTCACGCCGAAGGCTTGTCGAAGGGCTTGATATCTTAAGAACGCAGGTGATATTATTATTAGCCTGAATGAAGCCGAAGTGGTGGAACTGGTAGACACGCACGTTTGAGGGGCGTGTGGGGCGACCTATGCGGGTTCGAGTCCCGCCTTCGGCACCATTCTTATTCCTTTCATTCCTCTTCCCAGTTCTCTTTGTCATCTTCCATTCTTTGCCACTATAAACCAGTTGCATTAACCTTAACCCCATGCTATCATAAATGCGTGAGCAAAGCTGAAAAGCTGTTAAAGAGATTCCTGTCAAAGCCGAAGGACTTCACATTCGATGAACTCAAAAAGCTTCTGAAAAGTTTCGGATATGAAGAAGCGAAGACGGGCAAGACATCAGGGTCAAGGGTTGCGTTCATCAATCATCAGACAAAAAGTGTCATCCGGTTGCACAGACCGCACCCGACCCCGGAGCTTAAGCGGTATCAGTTGGACAATGCGGAAGACACATTGAAAAAAGCGGAGGTGATCACATGAAAGACGTAATAACCTACAAGAACTTTATCGGTTCCGTGCATTTCAGCGCCGAAGATAAGGTGTTTTACGGCAAAATTGAAGGAATCAGTGACCTCATAATGTTCGAGGGACAAAGCGTTTCCGAACTTATCAAGGCATTTCACGAAGCGGTTATCGATTACATGGAACTTTGTAAAGAAGCCGGCAAGGAACCCGAGCGTCCCTTTAAGGGCAGTTTCAATGTAAGGATACCGGAAGACCTTCACAGGAAAGCCGTGAAGAAGGCAACCATAATGGGCGTATCATTAAATCAGCTCGTACAGAAGGCATTAGAGGAAAAGGTTGCTGTTTAAAATGGTATCATGGAGTAGGCATTCCCATGTTTAAACATATCTACAAAAAATTCGTCTGGGCTGCCGTGATTTTATTTGCCATACTCGCGACCGGCACAAGCGGCTACAGTATAATCGGCGGCTCGAAATATTCGCTGATAGACTGCCTCTACATGACTGTCATAACAATCTCAACAATAGGCTTCGGCGAGATTATTGACCTCTCCGCGAGCCCCGGTGGCAGGGTCTTCACGATGTTCATAGCCTTTTCCGGCATAGGGGTGCTCTTTTATATAATCACGAATGTCACGGCATATGTGATAGAAGGCGAACTTAAGGATTCTTTCAGGAGGAAGAAGATGGAGAATAAGGCAGGAAAACTTTTTGATCATTATATCATCTGCGGCCTCGGCAGGGTAGGCCTGCATATCGCGAACGAACTTTATGCCACGAAGAGGCATTTCATCGCCATTGACACTGCCGCCGGAGCAGCGGAGAAGTTTATCGGGGCTTTTCCCGATCATGTATTTATAGATAAAGACGCCTCAGACAGCGAGGCGCTTATCATGGCGGGCATAGAGAAGGCGAAAGGGCTTTTTGCCGTCACCGGGGACGATAACCAGAACCTTGTCATCAGCCTTACGGCAAAAGACATAAACCCCGAGGCGAAGGTCGTAGCGCGGTGCAATGACGCGAGAAACAGTGAAAAGATAAAAAAGGCGGGCGCGGACTCAGTCATCTCCCCAAACCTCATAGGCGGCCTCAGGATGGCGTCGGAGATGCTGAGGCCCTCAGTCGTCTCTTTTCTTGACACGATGCTCAGGGACAAGGGGAAGAACCTCAGAGTCGAGGGGGTGAGCATACCTCAGTCTTTTGCCGGGAGAAAGCTGTCTTCGCTCAATATAAGAAAGCATCCGGATATCCTCCTTCTTGCCGTCAGGAGAGGGGATGACTGGTCATATAACCCGCAGGATGATTTTGCCCTCGCCGCCGGTGACGCGCTTGTCTTCATGACGACGCCCGAGGAGAGGGAGAAGCTTGAGAAGGCCATTAACGCGGCTAACTAATGATATGATATGTAATATCGGTTCAGGCATTTTCATATTAAAATGAAGGCCCGAATAATCATAATCATACTTTCATTCCTTCTTTTATCCGTCACTGTCGGGGGAAGCTTTTATCTGCTCTATTCTCAGCACGAGAACCTTGAGGAGAGAGTGGCTTTAGCCGCTGATGAGTCACTTGCGGATATCGCCACCTCTCTCAACCTTTACGTATACGAACACTCAACCTTTTTCAATTTCATAAAAAGAGATGACGCCTTCAGGCACGCCCTTTCCAAACCGGACAGCGATTCTCTCAGCCAGGCAAATGAAGTTCTTGACGATGCCTGCAGGAGCATAGGCTTCTTGGATGTCTGTTATCTGCTTAACCTGAAAGGCGATACGATCGCGTCATCAAACCGCAACGCGCCTGACAGTTTTTTAGGAAAGAATTACGCCTTCAGGCCGTACTTCATTGAAGCAAAGAAAGGGAATAACTTTGTCTACATGGCGCTTGGCATCACCTCGGGCAAACGGGGCATGTATCTGAGTTACCCTGTGTTCGACAAAAACGGCAAGACCGTTTCCGGAGTGCTCGTCTTCAAGGAGAATATCGAGCACTTTAATGAAAGCATCAATAAGCCGTATGAAGGCATTATGCTCGTGACCGGTTTGAATGATATGATCTTTTTCTCAAACCGGAATGACCTGCTCCTCCGCCCTCTATGGAAACTCTCTCCCGAAGAGATGAAAGAGGTCTCCGAATCCAAACAGTTCGGCAACGGGTCGTGGGAGTGGGCGGGTTTCACAAAAGAAGATGCAAAGAATGCAGTTGATTCTGCCGGAAAATCATATCATATCCATGTTAAAGCATTAAATGCTTTGCCCGGCTGGAAAATTATCTACCTGCATGATCATGAAATAATTCATGCTAATTACGGCGGACCCTTCTCAAACGATTTATTTATTCTTCTCTTCTTAAGCGCTGTCATTGTGGCGGCGGCGGTACTCTATCTTAACAGGGAAGCTCATAGGGATATCCTTATGCGCAGAGAGGCTGAGGAGAATCTGCGCGTCCTTTTTGAATCAGCGGTTGACGCCATCTTTATCATAGACATGCAGGGCAAGTTTGTTGACGTCAACAGGACGGCTCATGAACGGCTCGGGTATGCCAAGGATGAGATGTTAGCCATGAACATTAAGGAACTCGATCCGCCCGAATTCGCCGCCCGCGTGCCCGAAAGGCTTGCCCGGATAAAAGAAGGACAGGCGACGTTTGAATCCGCTCATTACAGAAAAGATAAGAGCATAATGCCTGTCGAGGTGAACTCGAGGATACTCGATTATAAAGGGCAGAAAGTTTATTACAGCATAATTCGCGATATCACCGAGCGAAAACAGGCAATTAAAGAACTTCAGGATTCGGAGGAGAAGTTTAAGGCGCTCTCCGAGCAGTCGATCACAGGCATCAGCATCAGCCAGGATGGGAAGTTTATCTACGCGAATCCGCGCCTGGCAGAGATCTTCGGGTTCAGGCAGGATGAGATGATAGGCAGTCCGGTGCTCGAGCGTGTTGCGGAAGCAGACCGTGGGATGGTGAAGGAGTATTTCCGCAAACGGCTGTCGGGCGAGGCACCCAGCGTTCATTACACATTCAGGGGACTGAAAAGAGACGGGTCGGAGGTTGACATAGAAGTTCACGGGGGCGTGATGATATATAACGGCCGTCCGGCGATTACGGGCACGCTTCTCGACATCACGGAACGCAAGAAGACCGAGGAGGACAAAGAGTATCTCAATAAGGAGCTTCAGCAGATAGTTTACACGGTCTCTCACGACCTCCGTTCTCCTCTTGTCAATATACAGGGCTACAGCGGGCTTCTTATATCATTTATACAGAAGGCGATTAATGTCTGCATCGCGAAAGATATCAGCGCAGAATTAAAGGAAGAAACGCTGGCAGACATAGAAAAGGATGTAAAAGAGAGCGTCGGATATATCAATTCAAGCATCATCAAGATGGACACCCTGCTTTCCGCCCTTCTGAGGCTTTCGCGCACGATTCGCTCCGAACTCGAAAAGAAAGAGGTTGATATGAACATCCTTATGTCTGATGTCATAAAGACATTTGATTTCGAGGCAAAGAATGCGGGAGCAAGGATTGAGGTATCAGATCTCCCTGCCTGTTCCTGCGATGCCGTTCAGATAAACCAGGTATTTTCAAACCTGATAGGAAATGCGGTCAAGTTTCTCTCTCCTGAGCGCAAGGGCGTGATCAAGGTCACGGGGCGGAAAGAAGGGGGGCAGGTTGTATATTGCGTTGAGGACAACGGCGTTGGGATTCCCGCGCGAGAGCAAAAGAATATATTTGAAATGTTTCACAGGGTAAACCCCGACGAGAAAGGCGGAGAGGGCATAGGCCTCACCATAGTCAGAAAGATTGTGGAGAAGCACAACGGGAAGGTATGGGTCGAGTCTGAGGCCGGCAAAGGCAGTAAATTTCATGTGCAGGTGCCTTCTTGAAGCAGGGTGAAAAGTATAGGGGTTAAGGAAAGAACATGGAAAAGAACAGGGATACAGGAAAGGCCAGAACTTTAATGTTAAAACTCTTTTCACCGAATGCTTTCGCATTAACGCTTCTTGCGGTGCTCACGGTATCCCTTTCCGCGTCTCTTGCGTGGAATATCATTCAGCAGGAGAAATCGGCTTTTGAATCTGCCCGTATCTACGCGAGGACCGCGCTTGAGAAAGATATCCTCTACCGCAGATGGAACACACTCCTCGGCGGGGTTTACGCAGAGGTTTCCGATAACACACCGCCCAATCCTTACCTTGATAAAATCGTTAATGAAAGGGATATAAAGACTTTCTCAGGCAAAGAGCTGACCCTCATAAACCCCGCCTATATGACGAGGCAGGTGCATGAGCTCGGGAAGAAGGAGAACGGCGTACTCGGCCACATCACGAGCCTTAAGCCCATCCGCCTTGAAAATGCCCCGGACGCATGGGAGAAAAGAGCGCTTCTTGCGTTTGAAAAAGGCGAGGCAGAGGTAAGCTCCATAGAGACGCTTAACGGCAAAGAGTATATGCGTCTCATGCACCCGCTCATAACCGAAGAGGGGTGTTTGCAGTGCCATGAAAGCCAGGGTTACAAAAAAGGCGACATAAGAGGCGGGATAAGCGTCTCTGTGCCTATGGAACCACTCCGTACCGTTTACGGCAGGAATTTTAAGGCATTGCTGTTCGGGCATATCTTTTTGTGGCTTTGCGGCGTCGCCGCCATCTATGCCGGATACCGGCTTCGCAATGAAGTGGAGAAAAGCAGGAGAGAGGCTGAAGAAAAGCTCCTGAATGCCGCGGAGGAGTGGAGGCTCACCTTTGACTCAATCACTGACCTTGTTTCAGTACATGACAGCGACTACCGGATTGTTAAGTGCAATAAGGCGTTTGCCGATTTTTTCAATAAGAAGCCTGAAGAACTTATAGGCATGCACTGCTATGAAGTGGTGCACGGCTTGGACTCCCCATTTTCAGGATGCCCTCACAAGGAGATGTTGGAGAGCGGCAGGGCAGAGACAAAAGAGATATTTAACTCGAAATTGGGCCTGCACCTTATGACAACTGCATCACCGGTATTTAAAGACGGCGAGCTTAAGGGGTCTGTTCATTATATTAAGGATATTTCAGAAAGCAAAAAACTCGAGAATCTGCTTAACACAATCGCTGAGAAGATATCGGTTAAGAC
>JACQZG010000003.1 GCA_016213935.1 Nitrospirota bacterium | reverse complement strand
CGCAAAGGCAAAGGCGTTGCTTAACATCTTCGCGCACAGGGCGTCCGCGGAGATGGAACGGACGCGGAACGAGAAGGCATTAGCTGAATCGGAAGAAAAGTTCAGGACGATCTTTGATAATGCGACTGACGGGATACTTCTGGCAGACATTGAGGAGAAGATGTTTTATACAGGCAATACAAAGATATGCGAGATGCTCGGCTACACCCTTGACGAAATAAAAAAACTTGGCGTTATGGACATACATCCTGAAAAGGATCTCCCGTATGTCATAGAACAGTTTGAGAGGCAGGTGAGGAAAGAGATCATGGTTGCAAAGGATATTCCTTTAAAAAGAAAGGACGGCTCTGTTTTTTACGCTGATATCAATGCTTCGCATCTGACTCTGGCTGGCAGGGAATATATGACAGGAATAATCAGGGACATCACCGAGCGCAAGAAATCAGAAAAAGAGCTGAAAGAATCAGAAAAAAAGTTCAGGGATATGGCAGAAGTAGCCCTTGTCGGGGTTTATCTTATACAAGACGGAATATTCAGGTACTGCAATAATAAATTGGCCGAGATATTCGGATATGCTGCTGAGGAGTTAATCGATAAAAAAGGGCCTCAGGACCTTGTTTATCCTGAAGACTGGCATATTGTCAAGGAGAATCTGAGGAGGCGCATCGAAGGCGAAATTGATTCAATTCATTACAGTTTCAGGGGTATCACAAAGGATCGCAAAACCATCTATGTGGATGTCTATGGTGCAAAAACAGATTATCAGGGCAGGCCCGCTGTGCTGGGCACACTGCTTGACATTACTCACCGGAAGCTGGCTGAAGAGGAGAAGGACCGCCTTAATAAAGAGCTTGAGATTAAGAACAGGGAGCTTGAGCAGATGGTCTATATAAGTTCGCATGATCTCCGCTCTCCTCTCGTGAACATAGAGGGTTACACATCTGAACTCAATGACATAATCAACAAAATATTGTCAGCCGTGCGTGACGGAGAGGCGGCTGAGGCTTTAAAGCTGAAGGTGAAATCTGCTGCAAGGGAATTGCCGGAATCCATGAACTTCATCAGATCCGGCGTCAGCAAGATGGACTCGCTCCTTCAAGGCCTTCTTGAGTTCTCCCACCTGGGGCACTCTGAACTCAAGAGAGAGGAAATTGAGATGAACAAACTCATCTCAGGCATTATGGTGACTTTTGATTTTGCGGTTAAGAAGTCAAACGCGAAGGTGGTGATTTCTGAACTGCCTGTATGCAGCGGCGACAAGAAGATGATAGATCAGGTTTTCTCAAACCTCATTGGCAATGCCGTCAAGTATCTTGACCCGCGGAGAGAGGGGGTGATAAGGATTTACGGGCATAAAGAGGACGGGAGTTTGGTTTATTGCGTTGAGGACAACGGGATCGGCATAGCACCTGAGTACAGGGAGAAGATATTTGATATCTTTCATCAGCTTGAACCTTCCATGCAGGGCGAGGGGCTTGGGCTTACGATTGTCCGGAAGATTGTGGAGATGCACAACGGCAGGGTATGGGCCGAGTCGGAACCCGGCAAGGGGAGCAAATTCTGCGTGAAACTGCCGGCATAATAAAGCAGGGTATAGGGTTAAAGGAGCAAGAAAGGCATAAGGGACAGAGGCACAACGCAAGAAATAAATTGTCACACTGAGCAGAGTCGAAGGGTCTGAAAAACAAGGCACAAAGGCATAAAGCAAAAGTTAATTTATGGACAAAGATACTGTCATACTTGTGGCAGAGGATGATAAAGGGCATGCGGGCCTTATCATAAAGAATCTCAGGCGCGCCGGCATTGAGAACGAGATAATACACTTTTTGGACGGCGAGGCGGTTCTTGATTTTCTCTTCCAGAGAGGCACGGGGCATTTGCGGCGGGATGATAAGAAATATATTCTTATTCTCGACATCCGCATGCCGAAGATTGACGGCATTGAAGTGCTTCTTGAGGTTAAAGACGAGGCAATGCTGAAGAATATGCCGGTTATAATGCTTACTACGACGGATAACCCTGAGACTGTCAGGTTTTGCTATGAGGCAGGCTCGTGCAAGTATATAGTTAAACCGGTTGACTATGACAAGTTCGTCAGAATGACCGAGGAGCTAAGTTCTTTTATTAAAACTGTGGAAGTGCCTTGATGTATTTTTTTCGTGAGATTATATGATGGAGCAGATTAGAAGAGAAGTAAAAATACTTGTTGTTGAGGATGATATCGCGCTTAACAACCTCATCCAGAGAACCTTGCAGGAGAAGGGGCTAAGCACTGAAGGGGCCTTCAGCGGCAGGGAGGCTCTCGCAAGGGCTGCTTCAGGCGAAGTTGCTATGCTCATCCTCGATTACAGGCTCAAGGATATGAGCGGGAAAGAGGTCATCGAAGCCCTTTCCGGCAAAGGGATAGAGATTCCCTTCATTGTCTCCACCGGCCACGGAGACGAGAGGATTGCGGTCGAAATGATGAAGCTCGGCGCGAGGGAGTATATCGTCAAGGACGTTAACCTCATCGAGATGCTCTCCATCAGGGTAGATAAGGTTCTCAGGGATATTGCCAAAGACAAAGTTATCGCTACGGTTGACAAAGTCCTGCAGGAGAGCGAAACAAAGGTTAAGAGCATTCTTGCCGCTTCGCCTACCGGAATAGCGCTCCTTAAGAATGGCGTAATATCCTGGGCCAGTATAAAATTTGCCGATATGACAGGGTATCAAGAAGATCAGATCACCGGCAGGGAGTTCAGGATGTTCTATGAAAATGATGAGGAATACCGCCGCGTCAATGACATAATTTATCAGGGCATAGAAGAGAAGGGAAGAGGAGAGACAGATACGAGATACAGGCGCGCTGACGGGAGCGTTATCGATGTAAACATTCAGGCAAGCCCTCTCGAGCCGTCAAACATGGGGAAGGGTATCATCTTTTCGTCGCTCGACATAACAGACAGGAAGAGGGCAGAGAAGGAACTTGCCGAATCAAGGCAGGACTGGATGGATGTCTTCAATAATGTGGTTGACATGATAACCGTTCACGATATCGACTTCAATATCATAAGGGCGAACAAGGCCGCTGAAAAGATACTCGGGCTCCCGCTTCTCAGCGACCTTAAGGCGAAATGCTTCAGGTTTTACCACGGCACTGCCTGCCCGCCTGAAGGGTGCCCGAGCTGTAATTGCCTCAATACCGGGGAGTCCGCGAGTTTTGAACTTTTTGAGCCGCATCTGAATAAATTCATAGAGATAAGGGCGATGCCCCGTTTCAACGCGGAGAAGAAGATCATCGGCCTCATTCACGTCGTTAGGGATATGACCGAAAGAAAAAAGATGGAGGAGGGGCTTTTTGAGAGCGAGGAGAGGCTCCGTTCTATCATCGATTCCGCCACCGATGCCGTCATTTCAATAGATGCTTCAGGGAAAATAATATTCTTCAATTCCACTACGGAAAATCTTTTCGGCTATTCCGCGGATGAACTTGCCGGTCGGAATATCAGCATGCTGATGCCCGGACGCTTTCATGACGCTCACGCAAAAGGGATTAAGAGAGTTTCAGAAGGCGGAGAGGAGAAGGTTTTGGGTAAAACGGTTGAAATGGCCGGGCTCAGAAAGGGCGGGAGCGAATTTCCTGCTGAGATTACGCTTGCCAAATGGAGGGCAAGGGATGAACTGTTCTTTACCGGAATAATCAGGGATATAACAGAGAGGCACAGGGCTGACGAACTGCTTCAGCGCCAGCTTAAGAGGATTAACGCCCTTCATTCCATGGATATGGCGATAACATCGAGCCTTGACCTCAGGGTTACGCTGGATGTCTTCCTCGAACAGGTCGTAACCCAGCTTGAGATTGACGCCGCGGCCGTTCTTTTATTCAATGATGTGCTTCAGACTCTTGATTACTATGTCAACAGGGGCTTCCGTTCAAAAGCCTTAAAGCATACCAAACTCAAGATAGGTGAGAGCAACGCCGGCCTCGCCGCGCGGGAACGGCGCGTGGTATATTTACCTGACCTGAGCCGGGATACGAACTCCTTCAAGGCTTCCAAGCATTTTTCAGAAGAGAATTTTGTCTCTTATTTCGCGGTGCCGCTCGCCGCAAAGGGGCAGATAAAGGGCGTTCTCGAGCTCTTTCACCGTACCAGGTTTGAAGCTGACGAGGACTGGCTCGACTTTCTTGTAGCGATTGCCACTCAGGCGGCTATAGCGATAGACGATTCCATGCTTTTTCAGGATCTTCAGCGCTATAACATCAACCTTAAACTTGCCTATGACTCGACCATAGAGGGCTGGGCGCACGCTCTTGACCTGAGGGACAAAGAGACAGAAGGACACTCGAGGCGCGTAACTGACATAACTGTCGCGATGGCGCGCGAAATGGGCATAGAAGAGGATGAGATGGTGCATATCAGAAGGGGAGCGCTGCTTCATGATATAGGGAAGATGGGGATACCGGACAGGATATTGCTTAAGCCCGGCAAGCTTACCGATGAGGAGTGGGTGATAATGAGAAATCACACGCAATTAGCGTTCGAAATGTTAAGCAGGATAGATTATTTAAACCCTGCCCTCGATATTCCCGTGTACCACCATGAGAAATGGGACGGCTCTGGTTACCCGAAAGGGATTAAGGGCAACGAGATTCCGCTTGCCGCAAGGATATTCGCCATAGTGGATGTATGGGACGCCTTATCGTCAGACCGGCCTTACAGGGATTCCTGGCCTGAAAAGGATGTCGTTGATTACCTGAAGACAAATTCGGGCACGCATTTTGACCCTGAGGTGGTGGAGGTATTTCTCTCCAAAGTTCTGCCCGGCATTAAGAAAGACTGAGCTATCCGCAGCTTTTGCAGCCCGAATCCGTACTGCAGGATGACGCAGGCGGATTGCCCGTGAAAACAAAGCCCTGCTTCTCCCCGTCATCCATGAAGTCAAGCTCCATTCCCCTGAGCATGTCCGAGGCCTCGCCGTCCACAAAAAGCCTAAGCCCGTTCTTCTCGACGACATTGTCGCCTTTTTCAGGGTTCTCAACAAGGTCTATTCCAAATGAGGGGCCGCAGCAGCTTCTTCCTGCCGTGTAAAGCCTCAATCCGAAACTCTCTTTTCCCTCGGCGGAAAGTATCTCTTTCGCCTTCTCAACCGCGATGTCTGAAATTGTAAGCATATTCTTCTCCTTGTGTTATTTGAATTTCCTTCTGCATCTACGATAAATGAATCATCGCAATAAAATCAATTTAAGTGAAATTGTTACTGCTATTAAGGGCTCAAATGAGTTAAAATAATTTCTATGCAAATCCTGCTGGCATCATCATTCGGCGCGTACCTCTTCGCGCTCTTCAGAAAGGAATTTATATATGCCGGGGTTTTGCTTCAGCTTGCGTATCTCCTTTTCAGGGCGTCGGAACTCGGCAGGCTCCCTCTTGTCGGCCCTCATGACACCATTGTCTTCTTCACCGCCTGCGCCGCGGCATTCTCCCTGCCCTTCGGCAGGCTGATGAAAGGGGAAAAGGCCTTTGGCAATATCATATCAGTGTCGTCAGCCCTCTTTACCGCGCTCGCCCTCGTTTACGAGCCGCGTAATTTTCCGCTTCCGCCCGTGCTCAAGACATTCTGGTTTGAGACGCATGTGGTCCTTGCATTCATGTCATACGCCCTTTTCGGTGTAGCGGCAGTGTTTGGGTATTTATATCTTAAAGCGCCTCAGAGCCTTGCCGAGACACTGCAGTACAAAGCCGTGCTTATAGCTTATTGCCTCTTCACTTTATCAATGATATTCGGGGGCATTTGGGCATACCTTGCGTGGGGGACTTACTGGCTCTGGACGCCGAAAGAACTTTGGACGAGCATTCTCTGGATTTTTTACAGCTTTTATCTTCATGCCCGGCTGAGGCAGTGGTGGGCGGGCAGGCCCGCGGCTGTCCTCGGCATCGCAGGTTTCGGAGTCGTTATGTTCACGTATCTCGGAGTCAGCCTTTTGATGAAGAGTTCTCACAGTTTTTGATAAAGGATAGGTTTATCGTTCTGGATACCCGATTAAGAATCTCGGGTATGACAAATTAAGTTCGGAAAAACAAAAATATGAATCCGCTGAAAAAAATATATCAAATCCTTCTATCGCTTAATACGAGCCTTTGGCTGCTTCTCATTATAACTGCCCTTTTTATTGCGGGCGCTTTTATAATGCCGGATAATCCAGGCTTCGGGTCGATTGATATCCCTTTGTTTGATTGGCTTAAGAGGCAGAACTTGGAAAGTGTATGGTGGCTATGGGGAACTATCGGCGTGCTCTCTCTTCTCTCTGTAAACACGCTCTTTTGCAGCATCGACTCGATAATTAAAAAGAGAAGAGTGACGCACTGGCTCCTCCTTATCTCGCCGCAGGTCATACATACAGGTTTTCTCTTCATGCTTCTGGCGCACCTGCTCGGCGCGTCGGGGAGTTATCACGGCGAGGCGGCGGTGGCAGAGGGTTCTGCCGTAAAACTTTCAGGCGGTGATATATTGGCAATAAAGAATATTGAGATAGAGACTGATGATTCCGGATACCTGAGCGGATGGGGAGTCGATATCGAGTATAATCATTCAGGGAATTTTACCGAGAGTGCGCGGATAAGCCCCAATTCTCCTTTCATCTATAAGGATCTTAATATAATGGTCAAGGATGTTCAGGCATATCCCGAGGCGGCGCTCCTGCAGGTGAGCAGAGACCCTGGCGCAGTGTGGGCGCTTGCGGGAAGCATTCTCTTTACATTGGGCATTCTCACGCTTATAGCGTTGAGGATGAAGATGGAGAAAACATAATTACTAAACTCATGAAGACCGCTGCCGTCATCCCCGCACTGAACGAGGAAGAGACTCTTCCAAAGGTGCTTGCCGACATTTCGCGCGATATCGTTGAGGAGGTGGTTGTTGTTGACAACGGGAGCTCTGACAGGACTGCGCTGATTGCGGCTGAATGGGGAGCGACCGTTCTCCATGAATCAAAAAGAGGTTACGGCTACCCATGCCTCAGGGCTGTAGAATATTTAAAGAAAGACCCGCCGGATATAGTCGTATTTGTTGACGCCAATTACAGCGATTACCCTGCTGAGATAGATAAACTCGTAAGCCCGATAGAAAAAGGCGGCTATGACATGGTGTTGGGTTCAAGAATCCTCGGAGAATGCGAAGAAGGGGCATTGCGCCCGCCTGTTCGCTTTGGAAACTGGCTCGCGACGAGGCTTATAAGGCTCTTTTACGGTTTCAGGTTCACTGACCTCGGCCCGTTCAGGGCGATAAGGTTTGATAAGCTGTTAGCTCTCAATGTCAGAGACAACCTCGGCTGGACCCTCGAGATGCAGATAAAGGCCGTGAAGAAAAAGTACAGAATACTTGAGGTTCCGGTAACTTACCGTAAAGGCAAAGGAAAGTCAAAGCTGACCGGCGATCTCAAGGGGATATTCAAGGTTGGTTACAGGATTCTGTGGAATATCTTTAAATATCTCTTTAACGATTAAGAAATGCCTTATTTTGTGTCCAAAAAAACACTTGAATCTTTTCTTCTATTAATGTTTAAATTGTAATCCGGATCTCAAATAGCCGGTTTATATTTTTCTTGCAGTGAGCCGATAAGATGAAAGAGAAAAAAAAAGCAGGCAGTCTCGATAACCTCAAATCCCTCACCGCTCTCCATGTTTTTGATAATATTGGGGAGAGCATCAGCATACAGGATACTGATTTCAGAATAATCTATATGAACAGTGCTGCCGTTGATATCATTGGCAACCATGTAGGGGAGCACTGCTACAAAGCCTTTGAAGGAAGGGAGAGCGTATGCCCTGACTGCCCGCTCGAAAAGACATTCAAAGACGGCGGCACTTACAAGGCGGAGAGAAAGAACCCCATCACATTGAAGACATTGTTTGTCGAGATAGTATCGTCTCCGATAAAGGACAGCGACGGGAATATAATCGCGGGCATGGAGTCTGCAAGGGACATTACAGAGAGAAGGATTGCCGAGAGCAATCTCGCGGAGAGCGAAGCCCGGTACAGGGATCTGATCGAGAATGCTTATGACATGATCCAGAGCGTAGCGCCTGACGGAAAATTTCTCTTTGTCAATGACGCCTGGCTTAATGTGATGGGTTATGAAAAGGAAGATATAAAAAATATTTCGATGTTCGATATCCTGCACCCTGACAGCCTGGAGCATTGCACCGCCTTATTCGGGAGAGTGATGTCCGGGGAGGCGCAGAGGAATGTCGAAGCGGCTTTTGTCACGAAAAACGGAAAGAGGATCGATGTCGAGGGCAATATCAAATGCCGCGTGATGGAAGGCAAGCCTGTTGCCACGCACGGCATCTTCAGGGAGATAACCGAGCGCAAGAAGGCGGAGCAGACACTCTTGTTTAACGAAGAGAGATACCGCTCGCTTGTCGAATCCACCGAAGATTCGATCTATCTGGTCAACAGGGGGCATGAGTATATCTTCATGAACAGGCATCATATGTCGAGGCTCGGCATATCAAATGCGAATTATACCGGCAAAAAATACCGCGATTATCACTCGGAAGAGGATACGGTGCAATTCAACAGGGTAATTGACAGCGTCTTTGAGACAGGGGAGTCTGCCCGGCAGGAATATAAAAATGCGAAAGGCGACAAGTTCTTCCTCAGGACCCTGAGCCCGGTGAAAGACAAGAAAGGGCAGGTTGTCGCGGTTACAGTCATCTCAAAGGACATAACCGACAGAAAGCAGTTTGAGTATAAACTCCAGGTCAATGAAGAGAGGTACCGTTCTCTCGTAGAGTCAACCGAAGATTCAATATACCTTGTTGACAAGAATTACAGGTATGTCTTCATGAACAAACAGCATATGTTGAGAATAGGATTGAGCGAAGATGATTATAAGCAGCATTCTTACCTGGAGCTTCATTCTCTTGAAGAGTCCTCGGAATTCGTTAAACTTGTCGATAAGGTCTTTGACACGGGCCTCTCTGTTCAGCAGGATCATAAGAGCCAGAGGGACGGGAAATATTTTTTAAGGACACTGAGCCCTGTCAAGGACAAAAACGGCAAGGTCGTCGCGGTCACCATTCTCTCCAAGAACATCACTGACAGGAAGAAGATGGAGCAGGACCTTCACACCCTCGCCATCACGGACGAGCTTACGGGCCTTTACAACAGAAGAGGTTTCCTCACTCTTGCGGGCCAGCAGCTTAAGCTTGCGAACCGGCTTAAGAGGGGCGTTCTCATTTTTTATGCTGACCTCGACCACCTCAAGACCATAAATGACAAATACGGGCATGAGGAAGGCGACATGGCTATCATGGAGTCGGCAAATATCCTGCGGGATGTCTTCAGGGAATCCGATATCATCGCGCGCATAGGCGGCGACGAGTTCGTTGTATTCCCTGTTCAGGTTGATGACACAAGCGCCGAGAAGATAAGCAAACGGTTCAAAGAGCATCTTGACACTTACAACGCAAAGGGCAGGAGAGAATACCCACTTTCCCTGAGCGCGGGTATTGCGTACTATCCGAGATATCATCAGTCCATCGAAGCCTTGCTTGTTCAGGCTGACAAGCAGATGTATGAACAGAAGAAAGAGAGGAGAAAAGGCTGAAGCGTTTTCATTCCCCGTGTTTCCCCGCGTATTTTAAATACATGGTTATCTCATGCTCAAAATTGTCGCTCAGCGCGCCCTTGCCCGTCTCTATTTTTATCTCGTCGAGAGCCCAGTAACGCACCTCATCTATCTCTTCTTTCTGAAATTTCACCTCGCCGTCATGGACGCAGGAATATGTGTGGACAAACTCCGTTTCATAAGGATTTGAATGCGTGTATGTGTAGAGGAAGCGGGGACTGCTGCATCTGATGCCGAGTTCTTCCTCCATTTCCCGGGCGACCGCTTCTTCGACAGGCTCCCCGGCATTCACATGTCCGCCCACGGATGTGTCCCATTTGCCGGGAGCGACATCTTTGCTCATCGAGCGTTTCTGAAGAAGGAGCCTCCCTTTTTTGTCGAATATGAGCACATGAACGACCCTGTGGATGAGAGAAGGGTTGCCGTGAACCCGGGACCTTGGGGCGGCTTTAATGGTCTTTCCGTCCATGTCAACAACTTCTAACAATTCTTCATTCATGTGCCCCCTCCTTTTTGTTGAATTATTATAAAGGAGGTGCTATAGTCTTTTCATGAAAATCGCCCTGACCATAGCAGGCTCTGACCCCACGGGCGGGGCAGGGCTTCAGGCCGACCTGAAGGTATTCAAGGCGCTCGGAGTTTACGGCATAAGCCTCCCCACTGCGCTTACGGCGCAGAGCACAAGAGGCGTATGCGGCGTACATGACGTGCCTTCCAGCTTTTTTGCCAGGCAGACAGACTGCCTTCTCGAGGATTTCAGGCCTGATGCATTGAAGACAGGAATGATATATTCACCGGAAACCGCCGAGATGATAGCCTCAAAGGTGAAAGAATATTCCTTAAGCAACCTCGTCATTGACCCTGTGACGGTTTCAACTTCGGGGGTTCCCCTGAGCGGGGCAGGCACCCTTGATTCCATAAGGAAGAACCTCTTTCCTCTTGCAAAAGTTATAACGCCAAACCTTAACGAGGTCTCTCTCCTCACGGGAATAGAGATTGTCCACGAGGATGAGATGAAAGAGGCGGCTGTAAGGCTTAAGGAACTCGGCCCCGAATCTGTCATCATCACGGGCGGCCATCTGAAAGATAAGGCCATTGACCTTCTCTTCGACGGAGATAACTTCTTTCTGCTTGAGGGCAGGAGCATCGAGGGGGAATTTCACGGCACAGGCTGCGTCTTCTCGTCAGTGATAACCGCATGCCTCGCCCTCGGCTATGACGTGAAGGAGTCGATGGTGAGGGCAAAAGAGTTCACGCTCAGGTCTATCAGGGAGGCATTGCCTTTCGGCAGGGGGATAAAGATACTGGGGATATAAGATAATTGTCATTGTCCGACTTGATCGGACAATCCAGAAACTGAAAATGATTAATGATTCTGGATACCCCGGTCAAGCCGGAGTATGACATTATGGAAAGGCTGTTTCAGCTTTTATCTTCACTTGAGACCCTTATCTCGGTCTTCACATTGCCCCTTGGATTAAAATCACCGGCTACCTCCAGCCGTCTCGGCGCAAGGAGCTTCTTCAGGTCATCGAATATTTTGTTTGTAACAGACTCGTGAGATATCCCCTCGTTCCTGAAGTTGTTCAGGTAAAGCTTCAGCGATTTAAGCTCCACTATATATTTATCAGGGGTGTAATTCACTTTGATAACGGCGAAATCAGGGTATCCCGAACGCGGGCATAGGCAGGTGAATTCCGGAAAACTTATGTTGATATCGTAATCTTTTTCCGGATTGGGATTGGGCCATCTCTGAAGCCTTGCCTTCTTTATTCTTTTTTCACCGTATTTCATACGAAAGTATTATACCTGATGACGGTAATATTCACTTATTCAATATATGAGAATAATCCTCTATCCAGTTTACAAAGGCAAAGTGGTGTTTCAGGCTCTTAAAGAGCTTCTTGTCGGCTGTAATGAAAGGCAGATTCCCTGACTCGGCAACGGCTATGTAGGCTGCATCATACGCGCTTCTGCCATGTTTTGCAGATATATCAAAGATTCTCTCTTTCAGTCGTTCAATATCTTCTGTGACAATCTCAATGCCGAGCATTTCATTCATCAACTCCTTTGCTCTTGTCTTTGGGAAGCGGGACATCCTCGATGCAACAAGGCAGGCGTTGATTATTTCATAGGTAATAAGCGCTGGTGCATGAAATATAATGTTACCTTTTGCATAGTCACGGATAAGGTTTTGCGCTTCTCTATGCCCCTCTTCATCAGGGAAATAGGCTTTCAGTAAGACTCCGGAATCAATTACTATAATCACAACCCTCTTCCCTCAAGTTCTTTCTTGGACGCCGCATAAACATTTTTTGCCTTAATGCCCGTTTTATTCATTTCCGTAGAAATATCAAGCATCTTGAGATAAGTCCTCAATTTTTTCAGGTCTGCGTATTCTTTATAAGGTAAAAGCACGGCAACAGGCTGTCCCCTTTTGGTAATGACGATGTCTTCATTATTTGTCACAGACTCTCTTATTAGACCGATGAACCCTTTTTTACCATCAGAAATGGTCACTTCTTTTGTTGCCATATGAACACCTCCTAATGACTATATAATATAGTCATTACCAAACGAAGTCAATTCAGGCAAAACTGGCGCGGGGTGTTTGATTAAACCTCGCCTTAACTTGCCTCCAAAATAGAAAAAACTATTGACAAAAAGCAACTCCCTGTAATAAGCTACGTTTCAATTATAGCTTTAACTGAAGATATTATTTATTCATGAGTTGCTTATGGATATTATCTTGAAAACCAACAAAAAGATAGTGGCGCAGTATTTGCCACTCACTCACTCACTCACTCACTCACCTTTTATAACGTTATAAGAATTTTTCCATTAACAACTATGGGCATCTTCTGTTAAATCAGGAGACGCCCTTTTTTTATTTTTAAACAGAGAGAGGTGAAAAGCATTTTCAATGCTCAAAGGTGATAAATAAGTCTGACCCTGTGACAGCCTATTATAAATATCCTTTTGGAAAGGTATGAATATTTCACAATTCGCAAACAGTCTTCTCTGCCAGTATTGTGGCAAGCTCAACACTGTGAAGGAATGGCCTGACAAAGGCGATATAGTACCTTTCTACTATCAGAAAGAAAAAGGTAATTATACACTCGAAGTCTTATGTTCTCACTGTAAGAATACATGGTATGTTGTATGGGACGAGAACCCCGGCCCAATAAGGCTTTTAATGTTCTAACGATTTATGAAGCATCGGCGTGATAAATTTAATTACTGGGACAAAAAGAAAAGCCAATTTTGAATTTAGAGGAGGAATAACATGCCACAGATAATTCGATGTTCTAAATGTAGTAAGCCCATAAAGAAAACTGAGGGTTTTGGTGGGTCGGTGGTTGGCGGTGAAACAAGTTCGTTGGATACGTGGTTCGGAAACGTGTGTACACGTTGCGAAAAGGCATTTTGTGCAGACTGCATCAAGGTTGGCGGTCCAACACCATGCCCTAATTGTGGCAACCCGACATATCCGGCAATGCGGCGATATATTCGCGAAGCTAATATATCTTTCGAAGAAGCAAAATCTTCCAACTGCTTCATAGCGACAGCAGCTTGTGGATCGGATATGGAATATGAAGTTGTCCAGTTGAGGACTTTTAGAGACAAGTACATTCTGACATGCTGGTGTGGTCATTTCTTGATCGCATGCTATGAGCACATCTCACCGCCTGTAGCACGACTCATAGAGCGCCATGCCATTCTCAGATCACTGGTTCGGCGGTGTATCCTTCGACCTTTGACGAAGCTGGTTCACTGCGTCACGAAATAATAAAATGCTTCGCGACAAAAGATTAAGCAATAAATTTAACAAGTAATGAAGCTCCGCTAAAAACGAGCATGGAAGGGAGGCTTAATAATATGAGTTTTTTAAATCGTATATTTGGAAACAGGGAAAAGAGAGAATCTTCCAATGTAGAACCTGGGCGGTCGTGTTCAAAATGCGAGAAGTCGGTGGTCTTATGGAATCAAACAATAACGGATTTAGCTAAAATTGGTGTTGAAGTTGGACCAGGTAGAATAATCGCTGAAAGAAATCACCAATTTGCAGAAGGGCTTAATGACATATATAGACTCTTTAAGAGGGTTGCATCGGATGACGCAAAAGTGTTTTGGGAGATATGGGAACGTCAAGCGCATGCTTGCTCAAAATGTGGCAAGATTTTTTGCGGGGAATGTGGCCACCATTTACCGTCACCTGATCCGGATTGGGTTGACCTAAGCGCGCCAACATGTCACTTTTGTGGAGGGATTATTTCTGGGCCTCTTAAATCATGGCCGACTTGAAACAAAATGAGCCTTGTAGAATCACTTAATCCAGGGTAGCATTGTTTGATGATAACGTGAAAAAGACACAGGAGGAATCAAAATGAGTTTATTTGGCCCAAACGTTGAGAAGTTGAAAGACAAGAAGGATATACAAGGTCTTATTAAAACGCTGAAAAATGATGATGTCAGAATGAAAGCAGCATTGGCGTTGATAGAAATCAAAGATCCCGGATCGGTAGAGCCGCTGATCGCTACACTGAAAGATGAGAATCAGGAAATCAGCGTAACTGCGGCAATGATATTGGCTCAAATAGGGGAACCGGCGATAAAACCGCTGATTATTGCATTGAAGGATAGGAATTCGAATGTCCGATTAGGAGCGGCACGGGCATTGGGATTAATAGGGGGAATATTGTTATCTGCATTGGAGAATAAGGATAATGAAGCCCGAAAGAATGTGGTAGAAACGTTAGAAAGACTTGATTCAGTAACGCACTTGATTGCCATGTTGAAGGATACCAGTATAGATTTTGATGTCAGAGAGAATATAGTAATGGCTCTTGCGAACAAAGTAGATCAAGCGGTCGATTCCTTAATTATTACACTTAAAGATGAGGCTCCCAATATCCGAAGTAGTGCCGCAGGGGCATTGGGTGAGCTTAAGGATTTAGTGAGAAATCTTAAGGAATGAAACGCGGGTCAGGCGTTACAATTGAGATTTTGACGAAAGATGACTACTCTACTTTTTACGTCTATCTTTTATTTCTGCCACAACATCTTCAACAGCATGCCCTTTTAACCACTTCGCCCGCTCGCTCGTGTAATCACCAGCCCCCGTTTCAAACTGCTGGAGAAAGCGAACCAGTCCCAAAGGGCCTAATGCTTTAGCAACTGCCTCAAGCCCTGTCTTTCTTAAAACCGCCGGATTCATTGTTTGTGTGCTCACCTTATTACCTCCGCAACCCATTCAAGAGGGTTTCTTGTTTTTATTCTTAGCATATTACCGTGTTTAAAAGCCTTGCTGAGCAGACTATCATCAGTCGTAAGCAAAATATTAGCGCTGCCTTTTTCAGCACATGCAATGTGCAAAGCATCAAATGTTTTGAAGCCTAATTCTGAAAGTTCCAAAGCCCGCGTTTCGACATTTCTGTCAACAACAATATATGACTGATGCATTGATGCAAGAATATTAACCTTAAGCTTTTTCTCATTGTCTGGCATCTTGTCTATTTCAATATCAATTGCCTCGCTGCCGACAATATCCCAATTCGAGTTTTGACTGTGATTTAGCACTGATAGAATTGCTTCTGATTCAAGATGAATCCTATCCTGAGTTTGGTTATCAAACGGCCGGTTAAGACAGCATACATCAAGATAAATCCTCAGTCTTTTCATTATATGAATTATAGCAGATAATATTGGAAGGAATCAGGATTAAGAAAAAAGTAATAAGAGAAGGCAGCGTGCATCTTGACGATGGATGACTGCTGCCAATCCTTAATAGCCTCTAACTTGTTATTTAAGTGAAGAATCATTTACATTAAAATTATGGCTGTGCTTGAGATAAAAAAATATCCGGATAAGGTATTGATGCAGAAGGCATCTCTGGTCGAGGAGTTCGACGGCAGGCTGCAGAAGCTCATCGACGACATGATAGAGACGATGTATGCCGCGCCTGGCGTAGGGCTTGCCGCGAATCAGGTCGGGATACCGAAGCAGGTCGCGGTGATCGACGTGAGCACCGAGGAGCAGAAGCTTCCCCTCATTACGCTCATCAACCCTGTCTTGGTTCATTTCGAAGGGGAGACAGAGAATGAAGAGGGATGCCTTAGCTTCCCGGGATATTACACCATTGTGCAGAGGCATGAGAAGGTCGTTGTGAGGGCGCTTGACAGGAACTGCAATCAGATAGAGATTGAGGGCTCAGGCCTTCTCTCAAGGGCGCTCCAGCATGAGATAGACCACTTGAACGGCGTGCTCCTCATAGACAGGATAGGCCGTTTAAAGAGGGATTTTTTTAAGAAACGCTTTCAGAAAGAGAGAAAAAGGCAGCAGGTAAACCTTTGAGGACATCCTCTTGAGAGTCATATTTTTCGGCACTCCCGAATTCGCCGTCCCTTCCCTAACTGCGCTTGTTGAAGCAGGATATCAGGTGGCCGCGGTCGTAACTCAGCCTGACATGCCCTCAGGCAGAGGGAGGCGCCTTATGCCCCCGCCCGTAAAATCCTGGGCGCAGAAATTGGGATTGAGAGTAATTCAGCCGGCCGGCATCAGGGATGCGGCATTTATTGCAGAGATAAAAAGCGCCTCTCCTGATGTTATCATTACCGCGGCATACGGCCGGATACTGCCGCGCGAAATTCTGAATCTTCCGCCGAATGGCTGCGTCAATGTTCACGCGTCCCTCCTTCCGAAATACAGGGGGGCATCGCCTGTCAATGCGGCGATAACCAACGGCGACAAGGTAACCGGCATAACGACAATGCTCATGGACGAGGGGATGGATACGGGCGATATACTCCTTCAGCAAGAGACAGAGATATTTCATGATGACACTGCTGGAAGTTTGTCAAAAAGGCTCTCTGTTGCAGGTGCTGCCCTCATGATACTTACTCTGCGTCAAATGGAAAAAGGGAGTCTGAAGCGGAAACCTCAGGAAGGCGAAGCCTCTTTCGCGCCTCTTCTTAAAAAGAGCGACGGAAATATCAGATGGGAAAGGCCCGCGCAGGAATTGTATGACTTTATAAGGGGCATGAATCCCTGGCCCGGGGCTTACACTTATTTTGAGGGATCGGTTTTGAAGATACTCCGTTCCGAGGTTGCGGGAGGCAAAGGCGAGGCAGGCATTGTCGCCCTCGCCGGCAGGCATGAACTGGTTGTCGGGACAGGCGCGGGGCTTCTCTCGATACTTGAAGTCCAGCCTCAGGGCAAGAGGCTGATGGCGATAAGTGATTTTTTACAGGGAAGGCATATTGAGAAAGGGACGAGGTTTCATGACAAACAGTTTTAGAAGATGGATATTCTTTAAGGCAGGCATGCCTCTTCTGTACGCCTTCGGACTGGCGGCGCGTATAGACAGGGAGAGGCTTCAGGGATTATTGATAAATATTAACAACCGCCTTGTCAGAAAGACATGGAAAGGGCCTGTAACGAGGCTGCTCCTCATGCTCCCGCACTGCATACAGAGGAGCGAATGCAAGGTCAGGATCACATTTGACGTCAACAATTGCGAGAGGTGCGGGAAATGCCCCGTGGCAGAGTTCATCGATGTCTCGGAAAGGAAGAACCTGAAGCTGTCTGTCGCAACAGGCGGCGGAATAGCGAGGAGGACTGTTGATAAAATCAGGCCCGATGCCGTTGTCGCAGTCGCGTGCGAGCGCGACCTCATAAGCGGTATAAGAGATATCTATCCGGTGCCTGCCCTGGGGATATTGAATGAGAGGCCTTTCGGCCCGTGCTTTAACACAAGGGTCGATGTCGATACCGTAATAGACGCCATAACTTTCTTCGCGGGCTGAGGGCATTTCCGCATTCTTAATCCAAAAATACCCCTTCGTCACTTCTTCATTTCCTTGAAATGTTTTCCAGTATATTTTAATCTTATCTATGTCCGGCTGGATAAGGAAACTTTTTCTGTATTTGATATGCGTTACCCTCCTCATTTTTGCGGCATTGTTTATCGGTTACCGCTTTTACAATTTCAACAAGGCGTCAGCCCCTTCCTTAAGCGGAAAGAGCGTTGAGGAAGCCCGCAAACTCCTTGAGCCCGGAGGCCTCGCCCTTATTGTCGAGAGAGAGGTTTATGACGATGAAATACCGAAGGGCGGTATAATTGAGCAGGATATCGCCGCCGGGGAAAAGGCCGCTTCCGGAGAGGAGATAAAGGTCACTGTCAGCCTCGGCCCGGAGATATTTTCAATGCCCTCTTTTGAAGGACAGGTCTTGGAGGAGGCAAAGCTTACGCTTGACAACCTCGGCATCCGGGTCGGGAAGGTTACCAAGGTGCATTCAGACAGTCTTGAGGAAGGAAGGATAATCGCTCAGAGGCCCCTGCCCGGCAACGTGAGGAGCAACTCAATTAATTTTGTCGTCAGCCTCGGCCCTTATGATATTATTTACAGGTGTCCTTCATTTGTGGATATGCATCTTGACGAGGCAGAGAGGCTTGCCGGGATGCTCGGGTTAAAGCTGGCCGTTCAGGAGGAGGGCGATGTTGTCATATACCAGAAGCCTGATGCCGGGGAGAGAATCAAAAGAGGGGATTCTGTAGAAGTGACGCTCGGCAGGCCGAGAGGGATATGGTTTTAATTTTCAATATGCCGGCATATTGAATAATACCAAGGAGGATACATGATCAAGATAGCGCCTTCGATATTGTCCGCTGATTTTTCAAGGCTTGGCGAAGAGATAAAGGCAGCCGAAGCCGCGGGCGCGGACCTCATCCACATTGACGTGATGGACGGGCACTTTGTCCCGAATATAACTATCGGCCCGCTTGTTGTTAAGGCGGCGAAGAAGAGCACGTCTCTGCCCCTTGACGTGCATCTTATGATTGAAGACCCTGACAAATATATAGATGACTTTGCCGACAGCGGGGCTGATATCATAACCGTTCACGCGGAGGCATCGGTGCATCTGCACAGGTCTGTACAGAAGATAAAAGAGCGCAAAGTGAAGGCGGCTGTTTCGCTCAATCCGTCCACCTCGCTTCATGAGCTTGAGTTCATTCTTCCGGAACTCGACATGGTGCTTCTCATGTCGGTCAATCCCGGGTTCGGCGGCCAGAAGTTCATCCCCGAAGTCTTGCCGAAGATAGAGATGATGAAAAACATTTTGCTTGACAGAGGCTGCAAGGCTGAGATCGAGGTTGACGGCGGCGTTACAGCCGATAATGCCGCCGAAGTTTATAAAGCAGGCGCCGGCATAGTCGTAATGGGCAGTGCGTTCTATAATTCAGGCGATTACGCGAAAACGGTGAGGCTCGTAAGGGAAAGGTGCAAGTGAGCCGTGGAGATACTTTCCCTATACGAACTCAATCAGTTTATCAGGGCCGTTCTTGAAGACTCATTTCCCGAAACGTTCCTTGTCACAGCCGAGATAGCCTCATGCGACGTGAAGAACCATTGCTACCTTTCTCTTATCGACAAAGATGAGGAGACTGTCAGGGCTGAGATGAAGGCTGTCATCTGGGCTGATAAATACAAGAAGCTCTCCGCGGCATTCACGCAGGCCACGGGCGTGCAGCTTGCAAAAGGCATCAGGATATTATTTGAAGCGTCCGTCAGTTTTCACGAAAGATACGGCCTTAAGCTCAATATCGTAAACATAGACCCTTCATATACTATCGGCGAGATGGCCGTAAGAAGGAAAGAGATATTAGAGAGGCTTGTCAAAGAAGGGATAAAAGATAAAAACAAAGAGCTTGAATTCCCGCTTGTCCCTCAGAGGATAGGTATTGTCTCTTCATCAACGGCGGCCGGGTATGAAGACCTGATGCATCATCTTGTCAGCAACGCTTACGGATATAAATTCAGGTGCAAACTTTATGAAGCCCTGATGCAGGGCGAGAGGGCTGAAGAGTCGGTCGTAAGCGCGCTTCAAAAGTGCATGTCTGACGCCTCTCTGCTTGATGTTGTCGTTATAGTCAGGGGCGGGGGAGGGCAGGCGGACCTCCACTGTTTTGACAGCTACGAGATCGCGAAGGCAATCGCATTAATGCCGCTTCCGGTCATATCCGGCATAGGCCATGAGCGGGACATCACAGTTGTTGACGAGGTCTCGAACATGCGCGCCAAGACGCCGACCGCTGTCGCAGACCTGATAATCACAAGGGCGAAGGATTTTGAGGATCTGCTTGATTCGTTAACGCATGAGCTTGCGCATGAGGCCAGGCAGCTGGCATCTGATGAGAGGGAGAAGATAACCGCCCTTGCAAAAAATCTTGAGGCATCGTCAAGAAAGCAGCAGCTTGACAACGCGTTCAGGCTCAGCCTTTTTGTTAAAGGACTGAAATATTCGCTGAAGCTCATTCAGTCGGAGCATGAGAGGCTGCGCTCAAGAGAGGGCAATATCACCCATCTCGATCCGGCGCATGTTCTTAAAAGGGGCTACAGCATCACATATCTCAACGGCAGGGCTGTCAGGTCGGCATCTGAAGCAGTTTCCGGCGACATATTGCGGACGGTTCTGCACAAGGGGGAATTGACAAGCATAGTGAATAAGAAAAAAGCGATGAAGACATAAATTACAGAGAGATATTCTGTCATTCCCGCGAAGGCGGGAATCCAGAATTATGTAAATATAAAAAACTGGATTCCGCATCAAGTGCGGAATGACATTTTTGAGGCAGGAGGAAGGCTTATGAATGATACACCAAGTTATAAAGAAGCGATTGATGAGATAGAGTCAATTATCGGGGAGATCGAGAATGAGGGCATGGATATTGATGCCCTTGCTGAAAAAGTCAAACGCGCCGCCTATCTCATCAAGTACTGCAAGACGAAATTAAAGGCGACAGATAACGAGGTGAAGAAGGTTCTGAAAGAGTTTAAAAAAGAGGGCTGATGATTAATTCCGCGATAAAACATTTTAAAACGGCAGAGGAGCAGAGAAGATGCTCACAGTACGCGAAAGCAGTATCATCATACAAAAAGGCGCTCGGCCTTTATAAAAAAGCATCAGATTTAACAGGCATACTCAATTGCACAATCGCGATAGCCGATACGCTCAGGGCGAAAGGCGATTTCACTCTTGCAAAGGTCTTCTATGAAGAGGGATTGGGCATTGCAGAGGCGCTTGATGACAGGGCTTCAGAGGCGGACGCGATGACAGGGCTCGGGCTTTCGATAAGGGCGTTAGGCGACTGGAAAGAGGCGATGCGTCTGATAGATAAGGCAAACAGGATATACGGCTCTCTCAATGACAGATATGGAGAGGCGTTTTCCGTATGGGCAAAGGCAGGGACGTACAGGATAAAAGGCGATGTGAAAAAGGCGGTTGAGACATTTCATGAAGCGCTCGATCGTTTCAAAAAACTCAAAGACAAGTCAGGCATAGCATATTCCTACTGCGGGCTTGGAGGCTCCTCAAGGGTATCTAATAATTTCAGCGACTCAGGGAAGTTTTATACTCTTGCCAATAAAAACTTTCAGGAGCTGAACGACAGCTTCGGCATGGCGTACTCCTACTGCGGGCTTGGGAATGTCCGGAGGATGCACGGCAATTACAAAGAGGCGCTCGCGTATTTTAAAAAGGCAGGCGTCTTATACAAAAAGATAGGCGACAGGGTCAGCTATGCTTACACCTTATGGAGCGTCGGCGTATCGAATATCATGCTCGGTGATTTTGAAAAGGCAAAGAAGAGCTTTGATGAATCCGATGCTTTTTTCATAGAGACAAAAGACCCCAGAGGCAGGATATACTGCATGCTCGGATTTTCTGAACTTGATTATCTCTCAGGCAGGAAGAAGAAGGCTGAGGCGACAGCTTTAAAAGCTTTGCAGCTTGCGGAGAAATACAGGTTCAAACTTGAGACGGGATACGCGAAAAGGCTTTCCAAAGCGATAGTGTCCGGTAATGTTTTTCCATTGAATCTGCCGTAGGTTATTTAATTAATATTATATCAATGACAAGCCTATAAAACATCAGGTTCGTCTTCATTAAAAGCCATCCTGCCAAGAGGACGGATGTGATATAATCTGAAGCAGAGGCGACGGAAATGAAAAGAGAAACAATAATCGAAACCATAAAAAAGACTCTCAGAGAGCATGGTATCAAGAAGGCGTATCTCTTCGGCAGTTTTGCCAGGGAAGAGCGCAATTACCATGACATAGATGTTGCTATTGAGCCGCCTAAAGGCAGATTTTCGCTTCTTGACCTTGTAGGCGTAGAACAGGAACTTGAAGATGTAACAGGGAAGAAGGTGGATGTTGTTATCTATCATTCCGTCAAGCCGAGGCTGAAACAATATGTTGATAAGGACATAACGGCAATATTATGAGAAAAGGAAAGATGGATGATATGGTTCATGTTGATGATATTCTCGCAACTATAGACAAAAGAAACATGAAGAGATCGAATGGAGAAAGATAATCGGCATGAGAAATCGTATGATCCATGCATATGACGTAGTTGATTACGGCATTGTGTGGGACGTTATTAAAAAAGACCTACCGAATCTTGAGTGCAACCTAAAGAAAATTAGTTAGACGGGATACGCGAAAAGAGCAGTTAAAGCCTCTAAGAAAGAGGGCGCCGCCCCGCTTAATCTTACGTAAACCATTTTCTTGAAATAAAGCCAGCTATCTGTTACTATCAATGGAAATTTTTGAGATGAGTTCCCCCGAAAACCTTAGCGAAAAGGCCGTACCGGCAAAGGCAGGACTTCTTAACAGGATAATTGCCAAGTCGATTGACCTTTTGATCATCAGCGCGATGATAGAACTTTTGCCCGTGGCAGGCTATTTTGCCGGGCTTGTCTATCTTTTTATAGCTGACGGTTTGATCGAGGGGAGGAGCGTGGGCAAGTGGCTCATCGGACTTAAGGTCATAATCAGGGATTCGGACCCGCCCGCGCCATGCGGCTTCAAGGAGTCTATCCTGAGAAATATACTCTTCGTTGCCGTTTATCTCATCTTCGGGGTATTCAGGTTCATACCTCTGATCGGGTGGCTCTTCACTGCTGCGGCTGTGGCCGTGATAGTGGTTTTCGAGAGCCTCATTATCGTCGGCAGCGAGGACGGGATGCGCTTCGGGGACGAGATAGCGAAGACACAGGTTGTTTACGAGAAATAAGGAGGAATAGATGTTTCAGAAGATACTTGGATGGTTTTCGAGCGACCTTGCGGTTGACCTCGGGACCGCTAACACGCTTGTTTATGTCAGGGGCAGGGGCATTGTCAGCAACGAACCGTCGGTTGTCGCCGTCATGAAGAATAACGGCAGGGTCATCGCAGTAGGCGCCGAGGCGCAGAAGATGTTAGGCAGGACGCCGGCGGACATAATAGCCATGAGGCCGTTAAAGGACGGCGTTATCGCCGATTTCGACAAGACCGGCGAGATGCTCAAATACTTCATACGCAAAGTGCACAACAGGAAGAGCTTCATATCGCCGAGGATAGTCGTGGGCGTGCCGTCCGGCATAACACAGGTCGAGCAGAGGGCCGTAAAGGACGCGGCGCAGGCTTCGGGCGCAAGGGAGATTTATCTTATTGAAGAGCCGATGGCCGCGGCGATAGGAGTGGGGATGCCCATCGGCGAGCCGTTCGGCAACATGATAGTTGACATAGGAGGCGGCACCACGGATGTTGCCGTGATATCGCTCCACGGGGTCGTTTACAGCAAGGCGGTGAATGTCGGCGGCGACAAGATGGACGAAGCCGTCGTCAGTTATATCAAGAATAAATCGAGGATACTGATAGGCGACAGGACGGCTGAATTCATAAAGAGGCAGATAGGCTCGGCGTATAAGGTCGACAACGAGAACAGGACTATGGATATAAAGGGAAGGGACCTTGTCTCCGGCATTCCAAAGACGGTCACGATAAATGAAGACGAGATAAGGGAAGCGATACATGAATCAGTCATGGTGATAATAAACACGATAAAGGTCGCTCTTGAGAATACCCCGCCAGAACTTGCCTCCGATATAGTGGACAGGGGAATAGTGCTTGCCGGCGGCGGAGCCCTGCTGAGGGGGCTCGATGTGCTTCTGAAGGAGGAGACCGGGCTTCCGGTAATTGTCGCAGATGACCCGCTTTGCGCCGTTGTCAACGGCGTCGGAAAGGTTCTTGACAATCTCGACGTCCTGAGCAGGGTCTCGATAAAATAAGATAATGTGTATAAAAATAAAGTTGTTATAGCCATATTTTTTGTCATTCTGATCGCGTCATCATTTGCCTTCCGGAATATAATCAGCGGCCGTGTTGAGGATGCATCTATCTATCCTTTAATCGTCATTGAAGAGTCCGCGTCAAAGGTTTCAGGATTTTTCAGGAGGCTTCTCTTTGCCCCTGACAGCGAAGGAAAGCTCCGCGAAAAGCTCGGCGAACTTGCGAGGGATAGGACATCATGCGTTGAGGCAGAGCTTGAGAACGCGCGGCTCAGGGAAGCTCTTCAGCTTAAGTCCGAGAGGCCTGACTACTTCACTGCAGCGGAGGTCTTTGCGAGAGACCATTCGAACTGGTTTCAGACGCTTTGGATAGACAAGGGCTTCAATGACGGGGTGAAGAAAGACATGATAGCAGCCACGCGTTCCGGCGTAATCGGCAGGACGCACAAGGTGCTTGGAGACAGGGCGAGCATAGTGCTCATAAGCGACGTGAATTCAGCGGTCGCAGTGAGGCTTCAGGCTTCGAGGGCGGAAGGCATACTCGAGGGGCGGGGCGGAAGGACCTGCTATCTGAAATACATACCTTCGGACGTAAAGGTGGAGACAGGGGACGCTGTAATATCTTCAGGGCTTGACGGGCTCTTCCCTGACGGGCTTCTATTAGGCTACGTGGCTGATATAGTGAGCAGCGACGCCGGGATATTCCATGTAATAGAAGTGAAACCGGCGCAGGAGCTTGATGTTATAGAGGAGGTCTCGCTTTTAGGGAGATGAAAAGCTTTCTCATCTATCTTGCCGCGCTTTTTCTTTTAATGGCTTTTCAGGCTGTCTTTATCAGCGGGGCAAAGCCTGACCTGCCTCTCGTTCTCGTATGTTTTTACAGCCTCGGGCACGGCGCGGTTTTGGGCGGGGCTTTCGGGGCGCTGGCAGGCTTTATCGCGGACTCCGCAAGCGGTTTCCTTATAGGGCCCAATCTCTTTTCGAAATTCCTTGCCGCGCTCTTTATCTACAACTTCAGGCGGAAGTTTTTCGTATGGAACGCCGTGCTCTGCATGCTTTTCATCACGGGGATAACTGCCGCGGATATGGCATTTATATTTTTTTATATCAGGATGTTCTCAGGGATCGAGCCTCCATCTCTCTTTTCTCTGACAGCCGCGCTTCAGGTCGTTTACAATTCAGCCGCGGCATTGCTCTTTTACCGCGTAATCGGGGCTGAGGACGGCTTTCCGCAGAGAGCGCCCTGGATGTCTGCTAATACCTGAGCCGCTTCCTATTGTTGACAATGGAAAGAAGGATCATTTTTTGCACATATATAGTTCTGTCGGCCTTTGCCATTCTCCTTCTCAGGCTTTTCAGCATACAGGTCATCAAGGGCAGCCGCTACAGGGAGATATCCGACAACAACAGGCTTAAGGTCGAAAGGGTAACTGCCCCGCGCGGAATAATATATGACAGAAACGGCAGCCCGCTTGTAAGAAACATCCCGTTTTTTGATATATCCGCGGTCAGGGAATACATGCCTTCCGACGAAGAGACGCTCCTCTCTCTCAGCGCTCTTCTCAACATTGAACCCGGAAAGCTGAAGGCCATGCTGCATGTCCCCGCGGTCAAGACCTATGTGCCGGTAAAGCTCAGGGATAACCTTTCTCTCAGCGAGGTCGCGATGATAGCGGCAAGGAAGATAGACTTTCCGGGGCTTCAGGTTGACGTACGAACCGGCAGGGAGTACATTTACGGCGAACTTGCGGCGCATGTCTCGGGCTATCTTAACAGGCTTACTCCCGGCCAGGCCGGAGACAGCGATTACAGCGGCCTTCCGCCGGATGCCTTTGTGGGGCAGTACGGAGTCGAAAAATTCCACGATGATATTCTCAGGGGGCGAGCCGGCGGCCGTATGACAGAGGTGGACGCCATGGGCAGAGAGACGAGGGTCATCAGTTTTGAGGAGCCTTCAAAAGGCAGGGACATCCGGCTGACGATAGACATGCCCGTGCAGATAGAAGCAGAGAAGAACCTCGCAGGCAGGGCAGGGGCTGTTGTCGCCATAGACCCTCAGACAGGCGAGATACTGGCGTTGGCAAGCTCGCCATCTTTTGACCCGAACATGTTTATGGAGGGGATGAGCGCCTTTGACTGGAATATGCTTGTAACTGACTCAAAAAAACCGCTACTCAACAGGGCGATACAGAGCAGGTATCCGCCGGGCTCGACCTTTAAGGTGATAACCGCTTTAGCCGCGCTCGAGGAGGGAGTCATAAATGACGAAACAAAGTTCCACTGCAAAGGCTCGATAGAATACGGCGGCAGGGAGTTTAAATGCTGGAAGAAAGAGGGGCACGGCACGGTCAATCTCAACAGGGCGCTTGCGGAATCATGCGACGTCTTCTTCTATGAGGTGGGGAAGAGGCTCGATATAGACAAGTTAGCCTCATACGCGAGGAGGTTCGGGCTCGGCATGCCCTCCGGCATAGGCCTCAACGGGGAGATAGCCGGGCTTGTCCCGGATTCGAAATGGAAGGCAAAGGCAAAGAAAGACAAATGGTATATGGGAGAGACCCTTCACACTGTGATAGGGCAGGGTTATCTCACTGCCACGCCGATTGAGATGGCCGTTGTCACATCAGCGCTTGTCAACGGAGGAAGGCTGGTGAAACCAAAATTGCTTATGGATGACGCAGGCGCGCTCTCAGATTCTTTCAGTACGGCAGGCGTGAAGCCTGAAAACCTTTTCCGCATAAAGAGCGCATTGATAAGCTCGGTCAATGAAGGCGGCGGCACAGGCCATCTTGCCCGCTCGAATATAACAGAGATAGGCGGCAAGACCGGCACTGCGCAGGTCGTCTCAAAAAGCGTTTATGACAGGAACAGGTTATCGGAACTGAAGGACCACGCCTGGTTCATTTCATTCGCCCCGGGCGATAAACCCGAGATAGCGGTCACGGTCTTTATTGAACATGGAGGCGGAGGAGGGGCAGAGGCCGCGCCGGTCGCGAAGAATGTGATAGAGGCGTATTTTAACGCAAAGGCAGAGAGGCTGAAGCAGGAAGAGGAGAAGGAAAAAGAGTTGGAATATGGGATGGGTGATGATAGACAGAAGGCTGATAAATAATTTTGACTGGGGGCTTCTTTCCGCCGCTCTTTTACTTTCGGCAATAGGGGTTCTCACCATCTTCAGCGCGACAAGGCCTGTCCTTGACGCGGAGCAGCAGTCTTTTTATATGAGGCAGCTTTACTGGATAGGGTTGAGCCTTATATTCTATTTTGCCGTCATAAGCTTTGATTACAGATGGCTCTTAAGATACGCTTATTTTATATACTTCTTCGGCATCTTCCTGCTTGTCTTTGTCCTCTTCTTCGGCAGGGAGGGGATGGGCGCGCAGAGATGGATACCGCTCGGCTTCCTCTCGTTTCAGCCCTCTGAATTTTTCAAGCTCTTCTTTATTTTTGCCGTGTCGCGCTACCTTTCGGACATGGGTGAAAATATAAATCTTGATCTGAAAAGCATTCTGAGGGCAGGAGGGCTCTTTTTCTTTATCCCCGCGCTTCTTATCGTCAAACAGCCTGACCTCGGCACCGCGGTCATGATCTCCTTCATTTTCTTTTCAATGCTCTTTGCGGCTGGGATGCGCACGAGGCTCCTCGTGATGGCGGTGATCATAGGCATAATCTCCGTCCCTTATCTGGGCAACATATTCTGGGGTAGCCTGAAGAATTATCAGAAGCAGAGGATAACCGCGTTCATGGACCCCGATATCGACCCGCGCGGAATCGGATATCACATAAAGCAGTCAAAGGTGAGCATAGGCTCGGGAGGGCTTGTTGGAAAGGGTTACATGAAAGGCACTCAGGGGCCGCTCAGGTTTTTGCCGGAAAAGCATACTGATTTTATCTTCGCCATCTTTGCCGAAGAATGGGGGTTTGCCGGTTCAGTGATGCTCTGGCTCTTTTATCTATTTATCATATTGAGAGGGTTTGACACTGCGAGAAGGGCGAGGGACCTTGCGGGGACTTATCTTGCTTTCGGGATAACATCCATGTTCGCCTTCTATTTCATGATAAACATCAGCATGACGCTCGGCATGTCGCCGGTGGTCGGCATCCCCCTGCCGCTGATGAGCTACGGAGGCACGGCGCTTCTTTCCAATTTCCTCGCGCTCGGCATCCTCGGGAATATAAGGATGAGAAGGATGCCGCTTTCATACTGATATTTTTTATTCTTTCAATGATAATGCAAATGTCGTATAATTTTTTAAGCTGAAAGAGCAAAAGGCGGGAAAGAATGTTCATTAAATTTGCCGAGATGATCGGAAGGGCTGTGAAGGGGCCTCTCGAGGAGGTGGGGCGGCTGATGCTCCTTCTCTTCTCCGTGCTGAGGCTCTCTTTAAAGCGGCCTTACGATGTCAGGATCGTGATGAAGCAGATGGTTGAGATAGGAATAAACTCTCTTCCAGTGGTTCTCATCACGGCGGTATTTACAGGAATGGTCCTGGCGCTTCAGAGCTATACGGGCTTCAAGAGGTTTGGCGCGGAGGGGCTTGTAGGCTCGGTAGTCGCGCTCTCGATGACGAGGGAGCTTGGCCCTGTTCTCTGCGCCCTCATAGTGACGGGCCGGGCGGGCGCCGCAATGGCGGCAGAACTCGGGACCATGAGGGTCACGGAACAGATAGACGCGCTTGAGACGCTTGCCACTAATCCCGTCAAGTACCTTGTCGTGCCCCGCTTCCTCTCAGGGCTGATAATGCTTCCCGCGCTCGTTATAGTCACTGACATCATAGGCATAATGGGCGGGTACTTTGTCACAGTCACCCTGCTCGGCACAAGCTCCACCTCTTACATGAACGCGACATGGGATTTTCTCGAAGCAGAGGACATATACAACGGGCTTATAAAAGCCGCGTTTTTCGGAGCCGCGTTTGCGCTGATAAGCTGTTACAGGGGCTTTTACACGACCGGCGGTGCAGAGGGCGTCGGAAAGGCAACGATAGGGGCTGTAGTGCTTTCGTCAATGACAATACTAATCTCTGATTATTTTCTCTCGGCCTGGCTTTTCTGATGATAGAGCTTGCCGGCATACATAAATCCTTCGGAAGCAATCATGTCCTGCGCGGCGTCGACCTCAAGGTAAAAAAAGGGGAGAGCGTCGTAGTAATAGGCGGAAGCGGCTCGGGCAAGAGCGTCATCCTGAAGCACATCATAGGGCTTCTCAAGCCTGACAGCGGGAAGGTCTTTATAGACTCCACCGACCTCTCAGGGCTTGACGAGGACGGGCTGAGCAATATCAGAAAAAAGTTCGGCATGCTCTTTCAGTCAGCCGCGCTTTTTGATTCCATGAGAGTATGGGAGAATGTCGGCTTCGGCCTGCTGAGGCATTCTGAAATGTCCAATGACGAGGTGAGGGAAGCGGCTTCTCAGAAGCTCAGGCTCGTCGGGCTTGCGGGCGTGGAAGACCTTATGCCTTCGGAACTCTCGGGAGGAATGAGAAAGAGGGTAGGGCTTGCGAGGGCGATTGCGATGGAGCCTGAGATACTCCTTTATGACGAGCCGACGACAGGGCTCGACCCCATAATGGCCGACGTCATAGACGTGCTCATTGTCGAGATGAGGGAGAGGCTTAATGTAACATCAATCGCCATAACTCACGACATGAAGAGCGCCTACAAGATTGCAGACAGAATTGCCATGCTTTATAATGGAGTTATCATTTCCGAGGGAACGCCCGATGAGATAAAGAATACGGCCGATCCCGTGGTGAGGCAGTTTATCGAGGGCAACGCCGAAGGCCCTATAACACTTGAGAGAATATAGAAAATGAAAAATTTTTCTTCAGAACTTAAGGTCGGAATATTCGCCATCATCGTTATCTTCATCCTTTCTTACATGACCCTGAAGGTCGGGATACTCTCAAACATTCTTGAAAAGGGATACAGGCTTCATGTCGTTTTTGACAATATCAGCGGGCTTGACGAGAACTCGAGGATAAAGATCGCGGGCGTTGATTCGGGCATCGTAAAAAAGATAGAGCTTAAAAACGGCAGGGCCGAGCTGACGCTCCTCATACACCCTGACAAGGATATTTACCAAAATGCCAAAGCCTCTTTGAGGATGACAGGCCTTCTCGGAGATAAATACCTCTCTATTTCCCCGGGCACGCCTGACGCCCCGCTTCTTCAGGACGGAGATTTTATAACCATCATTGACCCTTCCGCAGACATAGACCTTCTCGCGACCGAGCTCACTTCAGCCGGCTCTAATATAGGCACGCTCGCGGGCACTCTCGGCGATATATTGCAGGAGCCTGAGAAAAAGGCCATAGCAGACGCGATACGTAATCTGAGGGATGTTTCCGAAGAGTTGAAGGAGATACTCGCGGAGAACAGGGCGCCTCTGCGCGATACGCTTGCCAACCTCGATGATTTTTCAAAGACGCTCGGCGAGAGAGGCCCCGGCCTCATAGAGAGCCTTGAGAGGATAGCCGCTAAACTCGATGAGAAGGCCCCGGGGCTTGTGGATGAACTGCGGTCTCTTGCCGCGGACCTCAAGAGCGTAATAGGCGATAACCGCAATAATTTGCAACAGAGCGTGGAGAATATAAAAGACCTGTCCGAATCCGCCAACAGGATTGCGGAGAGGCTTGAGAAGGGGGAGGGCACGATAGGAAAGCTGCTTAAGGAGCCTGAACTTTACGATTCCCTGAACAAGGTCGCTTCAGGCGCGGGCAAGGCGATAGATGTTGCAGACAAGCTCAGGACATTTATGGACTTCAGGGCTGATTACAGCGTAAGGGGCAGCGACTGGAAGGGCTACTTTGACCTGACGATTAAGCCGAGGGATGACAAATACTACATCCTCGGCGTTGTGAAAGACCCAAACGGCTCCGTGGATACTACGGTCACGACTATAGACGGAGATATTTCCACCAAGGAAGAGGTTGAGAGCAAGTATGAGTTCTCAGCCCAGTTCGCCAAGCGTTTCGGAGACACTGCGCTCAGAATAGGCATGCTCGAGTCTACTCTCGGCTTCGGCAGCGATTACTATTTCAATAACGACGCGGGCAGGGTGAGGTTCGATATATGGGACTTTAACGCGGATGAGGTGAATGCCGAAAGGGCTCACGCCAAGATCGGCGTTGACTACAGATTCCTGAAATACGCCTTCATAAGCGGCGGCATAGACAATTTCTTCAATAAAGACCTTGTTGGCGCTTACGTCGGCGGCGGCTTCATGTTCGAGGATGAAGACTTCAAGTACATCTTCGGCAAATCCCCGAATTTATCATTGCCGTAAGCTTTACGGGCAACTTTTATCTTTTCAGCCTCAGCGAATCTACCGTACTCACACAACCCGACAAAGCGTCCTGTGGCACTCGTTCACGTGCATCTGGTTGTTAGATGATTTTTTATGCATCCGCTTCAAAACCTATTTGCCAGAAATACATATCCACAAGTTTCATTGTGGGGTAATATATTTTATTTCTATCTTCTATTGCTTTTTGAACGTAATCAAAACTGTCTTTGTTGTTATTATAAAAGCCAACAACAGCCAGGAAATTGTTTTTTGATAGTTTTGAATGACTAATGCCTTTCTCTCTCAAGCCATCAATAAAGTATCTATCATACGCCGGTATACAGCCAAGTGTTCCCAAAAGTATTTTTGTGACCAAAGTGTCTGTAGCACTTACAGCTTTTTTATCACCGTTAACATGGTAATGTTATTTTGATACCATTTCTTTATCCAAAAGGAAAGTTCAATTATTTCATCAATCTCTAAATTTTGTACTTGCAAAATCTATAGTCAAGTGTCT
>JACQZG010000002.1 GCA_016213935.1 Nitrospirota bacterium | reverse complement strand
CAAGACCCCTTATGAGGCATACTGGAATCTGCCTATTGGCGGATACATGAAATCAGAACAGCTTTTGGAGGCGGCATGATGGCCGGTGTATTCCACCTTAAATCAGCCCCTAACCTGTCCAAACGATGGGGTCCACCTCTTAATCCATTTCAGTTGTATATATTTCTATAATTGGCTTAGCAAGAAACTTAGTAATATAAGGATGGGACAAATTAATATGATCAAGGGTATAACCCATACCAGATCTAATAGTTTCATTTAAATAACCTCTTATAGCAATTGGGTATAATCCTGTTATAAGACCTGAAAGTTTCCCTTCATCCTTTTTTTGCTGATTAACGATAAGGTTTCCAGGTTTATGCGTCTCATATATGGCAGGGACTCTGTTATCTTTAATAGTGACTGAATAAGTATCCTCAGGTAAGGCAATAAATGAGAAATTACATGAACCATCTGTAATATCTTGATATGTTGTTATCCCATTACTTGCTGTAAGAATTACTTGAATATTATCCAGACAGCCACCTTGAAAAGAGATTATGTTACCCGATACATTGTGAGTTGCAATTATTCTGGTGACATTCACATTAAAACTACAGGTATCAGATAATCCGCCAGAATCAACAACTCTCGCTGTTACAAGGATTGTCTGTCCGCCATAACCGGCAGTATTCCCGGAAACTATTCCTGTTGTAGGGTTGATTGTTAATGGCGGGTTTCCTGCAAGCAAGGAATATGTCGCTGTATCTCCTGCATCTGAATCAGTATGATTAACATCTCCGTTGTAAACATCTCCTTCATTCACAACGCTATTAGCCGGACAGGAAATTACCGGGCTGTGATTAGTTGGTGTTGGGGTTGGATCAGGAGTAGGGTTGCCTCCAGAAGAGCTTCCCCCGCCTCCCCCTCCGCCTCCACAGCTTGTGAGGACAGATACCATTATAAGCACAAGAAGAAGCGAACAAAGAGAAGAAGATTGTCTGGAGTTCTTACACATAACACTGTCCCCCTTTATTGAAAGAGTGAAGAGTTTCTATGCTTTTCATCCTAAATATGCCGCTATTATTGCAACATAACCGTATTATTGTCAAGAATTAAATCCGCCTTACTATCCCTGTCAATTACTTTGCCAATTCTTTAACATTTTCAGGCAGGGAGAATATTAATGAAGGACAAAAATAAAGAGATTTGTCAAAAGATAAGAGAAATTCGGAAATCATTGAAGTTAACTCAAAGCCAGTTTGCAGAGATATGTAATCTGAGTGAGGATAGCATAGGCAAAATAGAGCGATGTGTAACGGTTCCCACGCTTGAGACCCTCTATAAAATTGCCCGAAGTATCAAGAAACCTGTTGAGGCGATTCTACCGTCTGCCAATAAGGAAAAGTTTTGCAGTGGATTGCCCGAAGAACTGACCGCTCTTGTGGATTATCTCAGATCCCGCCCTGCCGATGATGTCAAACTCCTTCATGAACTGGCTGTCAAGATTTTCGAAAGAAGAAGATAGAATCCTTTCACTCATGAAACTCGAAAAAGAGTTGTGGGAGAAGTATCAGGCTTAAATTTTTAAGCCGTATTATCAATTGCCCGCTCAACTTCCTGTGAATGTATCTTTAAATGATTAAGTGCCGCAGATAACTCGCCCAATATCTCTTCTCTCTGAACTTCTGTCAATTCCTTTATTTTAAGAGCTTCAATAAGGCTTGTAACATGCAGACATTCATCTTCTAACTCGTCAAGGAGAGACTTTAGGGTTTTATCTATATTAATTTCCTTTGCCAAAGCCAGTGTTTTCATTTAGTTAACCTCCTGATTGTTTTCTCTATCCCTTGCCTGAAAGAGGCTATCTCAACTTCCCAATGTTTGATCATACTCTCATCGGGATAATTTCTTAATCTTTCCCGCCTAATCTTATCTTCATGCCTTTTTATCTGCTTCCGCAATCCTTCAATCTTCTTTTTAAGCCTTTTACTTCCCATTCAACTTCAGAAGTAGCATCTCTGTTTGATATAGTTTACGTACAAAATTACAAATGTGTCAATAAATTTCTATATCAGCAATAGGCGGAAATTCCGGTTACTCCCCAATAAAGCCGATCGCCTTTTCCACGCTCTGCATATAGGCAAAGCCGTTGCCCGGCACATTGAGTTCGGCGGCCTCGGTCACCGCGTCAAATATCGCGTCCGCATTCTCTTCTGATGCAACGATATTTATAATCTGTTTCTCCGGGTTGATAGTCATCTCCCGCTCCATGCCGAGCTGCTGCCTTATGCCCGTGCCGAGCCCGTAAAAGACCGTTGCCCCGCCGGCTCCCGCGTTTATGGCAGAGGCCACTACGCTCCTCGCCATGCCGCTTTCCACTATGCAAGTTATAAGTTTCAGTTTCTTCATCTTCTTACCTCCGCTTTCATTTTTGCTTTCATTGCCGCCATATGAACATTATAAAGCAATAAAAAGAAAATGGAACAGCCCGCATCATGGATAATATACAAAATCTATTCATGCCTGAGCGCTTCAATAGGATCAAGCCTCGCCGCTTTTCTGGCGGGAAAGAAGCCAAAGACAACTCCGACCGTAGCGGAGAAGGCAAAGGCCAGTAAGACAACGCCGGGGTTCAGGACGAGCGGGATCTCCAGCAATTGCGCCCCGACTGCGGAGGCCGAAAGCCCTATGATTATGCCCGCGAAACCGCCAAGAGAAGAGAGGACAACAGCCTCAATCAGAAACTGCGTCAAGACCTCATGCTCCATCGCTCCGATGGCGAGCCGGATGCCTATCTCTCTCGTCCGCTCCGTGACAGAGACGAGCATTATGTTCATGATGCCTATGCCGCCGACAAGAAGGCTGACAGCGGCGACAGCGCTCAAAAGAGCGGTGAGAACCTTTGTCGTCCCGGTCAGCGTGCTCACTATCTCTTTCATGTCCCTTACGTTGAAGTCATCCTCTTCGCCGGGCCTCATGCGCCTTCTCTCACGCATCAGGATCTCAATATCTTTTTTGACCTTTTCGGTGGATGCCCCGTCCCGCGCAGATATCATTATATTGCTTACATCAGTATTGCCGGCAATCCTTCTGTGGAGCATGTTGATGGGGACGAGCACAAAGTCATCCTGGTCAGTGCCGAAGCTCGACTGCCCTTTTGAGGCGAGGACGCTTATTACCTGACATGATATCTTGCCGAGGCGGATAGCGTTTCCTATCGGGTCGATGCCCCCGAAGAGCTTGTCCCGAACAGTTGTCCCTATGATGCAGACAGACCTTCCCGCCCGCAGTTCGCCCTCAGTGAATTCCCTTCCATTGAGAACGGGCCAGTTTCTAACCCTGAGGAAGGAGTTGTCAGAGCCGGTCACTGAGGTAGACCAGTTCTCGTTTCCATAGATAGCCTGAAGAGACTGGGCAGCTACAGGAGCTATTGCGGATATGCCTGATATTTCGCGCGTTATTGCCTCTGCGTCGTCAATATCAAACATAGGTGCTGTTGAGCGTGTTCCGCTCGGCCCGTGAAAACCCTGCCCCGGCCTCACCTGAAGCATATTGCTTCCGAGTTTAGTTATATCAGCCGTAACCTTGGCAGTCGCCCCGCTTCCGAGAGTAACCATTATGATAACCGCGGCTACGCCGATAACGATTCCCAGAATGGTCAGGGATGAGCGGAGAACGTTTCTGCGTATCTCCCGAAGCGCGAGAAGTATCGTGCTGAAGAGCATTACCGGTTTCCTCCGTCAGCCTCTATCTCCCCGTCAAGAAAACGGACGATGCGTTTCGCGTAAGCCGCCATATCGGTCTCATGCGTTATTATCACGACGGTGATGCCGCGCTCAGTGTTAAATTTAGCGAGCAGATCCATTATCTCGCGGCCGCGGGCAGAGTCGAGGTTTCCGGTAGGCTCGTCGGCAAGTATCACAGAGGGCTTTGTGACGATTGCCCTTGCTATTGCCACTCTCTGCTGCTGTCCGCCTGAGAGCTTGTTGGGAGTATGCGATTCCCATCCTCTAAGCCCCACCGCTTCAAGCGCCTCAAGCGCGCTCGCGCGCCTCTGAGCGGGCGGTACCCCGCGATAGAGGAGCGGCAGTTCCACATTCTCGAGCGAGGTTGTCCGGTTTAGGAGGTTGAAGCCCTGAAACACGAATCCGAAATAATGGCGGCGGACAAGAGCCCGTTTACTGCGGTGAAGCCTGCCGACATCCGTTCCCTGAAAAAAATAGCTTCCAGATGTCGGCGTGTCGAGGCATCCCAAGATATTCATGCATGTCGATTTTCCCGACCCGCTCGGCCCCATCACAGCCACGAAATCGCCGGAATCGATCTGAAGGTCTATTCTCCGCAAGGCGTGCATCGCGGCATCTCCTGTACCATAGACTTTGGAGACGCCGCTTAAGCGTATCAGATTCTGCCTGTTGATATTGCCGGATACTTCAGCCATTTTTTATTAATTGTCAGCTTGGTTATTCATATCCACAATCAGCTGCATGCCGGTCGTTATATCTCCGGAGACAACCTCTGTCACTTTGCCGTCTGATGAGCCAATGACTATCGGGATGCCAGCGGGACTGCCGTCTTTAAGTGTCCAGACCTGCTGATGCCTTTTATCGGGAGGCGCCGCTTCCCCTGCGCTCCTTTGTCGCATGCGCGGCCGTATGAGCATGCTGATGAGGTTTCCGCCGCCTTCCCGCCCTTTTTCATTTGAAGGAGGTGTGAAGCGGAGCGCCGCGTTCGGAACGAGAATAACATTATCAATCTTATTGACCGTTATGTCCGCTGATGCCGTCATGCCCGGCCTTAACAGAAGTTCCGAGTTGTCAGTGCTCAGGACTGTCTCATATGTGACAACGCCGCCGGATGTCTTTGAGCCGTAGCGCACCTGTTTGATAACCGCGTTGAATTTTTTGTCCGGAAACGCGTCAACCGTGAATGAGGCGGCCTGCCCTTCTTTCACAAGGCCGATGTCAGCCTCGTCTATATCCACATGCAGTTCCATCTGCGCGAGGTCTTCTGCCAGCGTAAACAGTACGGGCGCCTGAAAAGACGCGGCAACAGTCTGACCCGGCTCGACTGAACGGGAGATAACGATACCGTTTATGGGCGAACGGATAACAGCCTTGGCAAGGTTTGTCTCGTCTGAGTTGAGAGTCGCCTTTGCTTCAGAGACCTTTGCCTTTGCGCCGGCCTCAGCCGCCTCGGCGCGTTTGAGCGCGGCTTCTGCTGTTTCAACTTCCTGATCTGAAGGGACTTTGTTATCGCTCAGCCGCTTCAGCTTCTTAATGCGCGCGAGTTCATTCTGCGCTTCTTCAAGCGAGGCCTTTGCCTCAAGAAGGGCGGCCTCCGCTGAATCGAGTATTGCGCGCGACTGTACCACCTTTGATTCAAGGATCCTTGTGTCGAGCTTTGCAAGCGCATCTCCTCTCTTCACCTTGTCATTGTAATCAGCCTCGACAGACCTGATTATTCCTGAAAGTTCGCTCCCCACATCCACCTTGTTTACAGGCTGGAGGTTTCCGGTCGCGGCAACAGTTACGACGAAACCTCCGCGCCGGGCTTCTTCTGTCTTATACTGCGGGGCGTTTGCCTCTTCTCTCTTCCCCCACCATGAAAAGATGATTACGGCAAAAATTATAACTAACAATAAAAGGACAGCTCTTCGCCCCAAGCGCTTTCCTCTCTCAGGAGAATCACTGCCGCTTACTATCTCTGTGATATCAGGAACCTCATCATTTTTCATTTTATGTATCCCCCTCATCTTCAGCTTTTATAGGCAATGATTCCCAACCTCCGCCGAGCGCCTTGTAGAGCCTTATCAAATTTGATATTACCTCAGCATCACTGCCTGCGAGTTGATCCTGAAGCGACAGCAGTGACTGCTGTGCCGTCAGCAGTGCCTGAAAATCGATCAGCCCCGACGCATACTGGTCCTGCGCGAGTTTGACAGCGCGCCCGGCCGCATTTGAGCCGTTTATAAGCGACTGCCTCCGAACCTGCTCTCCGGCATAAGCTGTGAGCGCGTTATCAACCTCATGAAGCGCCTCAAGCACTGCGGTTTCGTACTGTATCAAAGCCTGTTCCTGAAGCGCGTCCTGCGCCTCAATATTCTTTCTAATGCTTCCCGCGTCAAAAATATTCCATTTAAAACCAGGCCCGATCCCGAACGTCCGGTTTCCGTAGGAGAAGAGATTATCAAGCTCCAGGGCTTCAAGCCCGATCGAGCCGGAGAGGGTGAATTGGGGATAAAGCCCGGCAGTTGCAACGCCGATGCGGGCTGTCTGAGCCGCCAGCCTGCGCTCAGCCTTCCGCACGTCAGGCCTGCGCCTGAGGAGGTCAGCAGGAAGCCCGACAGCGATCTCAAGAGGCGTAACCGGGTTGGTTATATATTCAGATAGTTCTTCATTCATAGCCCCGGGGTTTTCACCTAACAATATTGCGATACGGTTCATGGCCTCATCAAGCCCGCTCCGCAAGGCAGGGATCTGCGACCGCGTCTTCTCCAGGCTGTACATCGCCTCTTCCACGTCAAGCCTGCTTGTGAGGCCGGCTTCATTACGCCACCCTGCGATCTGATATGTCTCTGTCTGCGCGGCAAGGTTTGACTCTGCAATGGCAATTCTTGCCTGAAAAAGGCGGACATCAACATAGTTCAAAGAGACTTCTGCAAGGAGGGAAACAAGCACGTCACGCAGGCCTTCTTCGCTTGCCTCAAGGTCTGCATCAGCCGCCTCAACTGAGCGCCGTAAACCGCCGAAAATATCCAGTTCCCACCCTGCGTCAAAGCCTGTGGAGTAAAAATCATTCTCAGTCCCGCTGCTGCCCCTGCCGCGCTGCGCTGAACCTGACGCATCAATCGTTGGGAAAAGCCCGGCGCTGCTTATGCCGCGGCGCGCCCTTGCTTCACGAACGCGCGCCTTGGCCTCGCGTATGCCGAGGTTGCTGCTGGCAGAACGTTCTATCAGGCTTGTTAACTTGGGATCATTAAGCGTTGACCACCACTTCTCCAAAGTTTCGGCATCGCCACTTTTGATATCTGTACCTGCATTCCATTTTTCCGGCGCGGATATTTTTAGCGAAACATAATCCGGCCCGACAGTCACGCAGCCGGATAGGGCAAGCATCATAAATACAGCGGTTATTTTTTTGATAATAGTATTCATGTTATGCAAAATGGAGAAGCCGGATTAAGTCTAAGATAATTATATATTAAAAATGTGAAGCGGCAAATCTTTATTTATGTAATCCCCTCATCTTCCTTATCCTTTCCAGCACAGGCGGGTGGGAGTAGTGGAAGAATGAATAAAGCGGATGCGGGTGGAGGTTCGAGAGGTTGTCTTTGGAAAGTTTCACGAGCGAACTTATCATATGTTCGGGATTGCCCGTTAGTTCAGATGAAAAACGGTCGGCCTCATACTCATTCCTTCTTGAGAAGAGGTTGAATAGCGGCGTGAGAGGAAAGCCGGCTATGGAGAGGATAAATGAAAGTATGATAACCTTCGCAAAGAATGTGCTTTCGGTTATATTGAAAAGTTTGGCAAGAAGATCGCTCTGTAAAGTTTTAAATGCTATGAAGCTAACTGCCAAGGCTATGAGTTCGGTAACCGCTAACATTTTCAAAAGATGCCTCTTCTTCCAGTGCCCTGCCTCATGCGCAAGCACGGAGAGTATCTCATCCTTCTCAAGCTTCTCTATCAGCGTGTCAAAGAGCACTATCCTCTTTACCTTCCCTATGCCTGAGAAATAGGCGTTTGTATGCTTTGTCCTCTTTGACGCATCCATCTTAAATACCCTGTTCACCTTTATTCCCGCATTTTGCATAAGAACCTTTATATCATCAACAAAAGCCTCGTCCTCGATAGGCGTGAACTTATTGAATAATGGTTCAAGAACATAGGGCGAGATATACATCATAAAGATGGTGAAGGCAAAGAAGAAGCACCAGAGATAGAACCACCAGAGCTCAGGGCTCTTCTGAATGAGGAGAAGCCCGACTGACAAGAGTATTCCCATAAGGACAGTTGACAGCATCAGTGATTTAATAAAGTCTATTATCCACAGCTTCATGGTCATTGTGTTGAAGCCGTATTTCCTTTCTATCTTAAATGTGCCGTATAGGCTGAATGGCGTTGAGATTATTGTCTGTGCATAAGTAAGGAGCAGAAAGAAGGCGAGGCCGGAGAGGATGAAGTGCATCTGCATTGAAGCGACCCATGAGTTATAGATGTTCAGTATCCCGCCAAAAAGAAAGAGGAGCAGGATGATGTTATCAAAGATTGAAGAGATGAAACCGAATTTCGTCTTCTCAACCGTGTAATTTCTTGTTTTTATTAGAAGCTCCTGATCTATCTTCCCCTCAAACTCATGCGGGATTAGCGAGCCATATTTTTTTAAATTAGAGAGGTTGAGGTAGTCAAGTAAATAGCCGAAGGCGGTTACGAGAAGATAGGCGATGATAATGATGATTAGATAGATGATCATTGTATATTTATTTTAATTCGTTAAATTAGATATCCTGAAAAACTCCTGATATTTTTTATTTGTTACTCTCTTATCTTCAGAAACAAACGAAGAGAAGTTATACAAATATTGGCCCTTGTGAACTTTCCCCCAGGTTTTAAGCAACTCAATAAATTCGCGGCTTTCCTTGCCTTCTGCGCTAACTGCCCAGAAAGTTTCCAGATCATCCAAACTTAAAATAACCGGTTCAAACATAAGTAAGTTACTGAGCTTATGCTCTTGCAGGTTTTTGCTCAGAACAGTATCAATTCTATTTAACAGATCATAATCACCTATCCAGCTTTCTGTAATCAAGATTGGAATAATTGCACAACACTCTTCTTTATAATCAGATACATACTTGTCCAAGTTCAGGAATTTCCCTTTATCACTACTTTTGTCACTAAATAAGATACGTTTTATATCTTCGATGAAATTTGTTGACGTTTTATTATAGAGTGATGAAATCCTGAAAGGTTTAGTAGTAAATTCAAAAATTATAATATACTTCTTATCATCAACATTGACTGTCAATACAGCGTCAGGTCTACCATCTTGATTACGCGTTACATCTACTTCCGAGAAAATTTTCTCTATCAGAAAGGCGAAATATTCTTCTAATAAATAACCATATTCTTCCTTGGTTTTTTGTATTGAGTAGTTTTCCCTATTCTCATTTTTAACGATAGAATCTATTTTCCAAACAAGGCCGGAACAAATACCCTCAACGAGAAACTTAAAATCAATAATACAATATTCTGTATCACCACTTTTGAATATCGGATAATCGAATATTGCTTGCATGTAACAAAACAAATCGTTATCAATTTTGTCTCGTCTCTCTTTCTTGAATTCGTCATAAAAACCATCAATATCTTTTGACAATGCCGCCACAGTTGGAATAACCGTAGTCCCTTTAAATTTATTTTTATCAATATAAAAAGTACCAATATTATTCATGTCAAAATGTGGAGAACCAAGACCTGTTTCTCTAACCGCTAAGAACCAAATAAAGAGACCTTTAATGGTATCAATGTAATCAACAAACTTTATGCTGTATTTTTCTTCTATTAATTTTATCCCTGCCTGTAATATATCTTTCTGCTTTACGCTGTTAGGCAATATCTCTTTGTAAATATACGAGTATCTGATGATTCTTTGCTTATAAAACCAGAATAATGTTTTAGGGAAATGATATGGAAAAGATTTAATAAGTTCTCTCTCGAAATTTTGATAGCCCAAGAAGTTTATCTTATTGTTTATAAGTAACAGAGCTTCTCCATATTTCCAGATATTCGGATTAGAGCCTATATCTTTGCCGGTAATTCTATTTTCACCATCAATTTTATTTGAAATAATTCTACATATGTAGTGCAAGAGATTATCGCGATGATAAATGATCTTAGGATTTAAATAAAGGTTAATCATATGCTTTTTCTCGAAAAGTCTTCCTATTCCACATATTTCAAGATGAAGCAGTTCATCTGTAGGTGTCGTTTGACAGATCATGTTTAAAAAAGATGAATAACAGATAGACTCCACTGGATCAAAATCTTTTAGCTTGAAATCAATCAAGCAGTCAACATCCGACTCATTTAGGAGAAATATATTTTCATATAAGGCTTGTTGAATAATATCCATAATGCTTCTCTATAGTCCTTTAATATCCCACAGTCTCTCGTTATCTACAGTTATTTATTTGCGCTCCGGCAGAAATGACAACATGATTTGTTTGTTCGCTATGTAACCATTTCCTTCCCGACTGATCAGGTTGTGTTTGAGCAAATAAGTAACATCGCGGCTAATGGTTTTTGGCGTTTTTGTCGCGTACAATTCCGCAACCCTCGGACTGACCTGATGGAGCTTGGCCAGAGGAACAGGCTCCTTATGCGCAGAAAGATCCAAGACAAGTTTTCTTAAGCGATCATTTATCTTTCCCGTCTTATCTCTGAAATGCTCATAGATATAATCCCGCCATGCGACGAGTAACTGCTGCTGCTGAATGACCTTAAGCTGCGAACGCAAGCCGTCCACAAAACCTTCTACGGCATATTGAATAAAAGGAATGATGTCGCCTTTTGATTTGCTCGCGTGGTCGAGCTGGCGGTAATATTCAGTCCTTGTAAGGTTATAATGATTGCTCAGAAGGTGCGCTGCAGGAGTGGGGATGCCGGAGGAGAGAAGTATCTTGAACTCAAGCAACCTGGCAGTGCGGCCGTTCCCATCTCCGAAAGGATGAATCCACGCGATATAAAGGTGAGCAACGATAGCGCGCAGGACGCCATAGGCGATTCGATGTTCCTGCGGGTTAAAATCTTTTTCATTCAACCATTCGCACATGCGCTGTAGCAGATATTCGCAATCTCCGGCAGGAGCTCCCCGATAACCGGCAACTCCTACAGAATATTTTCTGATTTCCCCCGGCACAATTTCCTTATCGAGTTCAAGGCCCTCTAAAACTATATTGTTGAACGCCTTGATTTCATCTGCGGACAAGTCACCTGCGCCGCTTTTCATCAGTTGTTCCCTGATATTGTTACAGCCTTTTACGATATTGTCTACTTCTTTTCCCAGGTATTCCCTTGAAGGAGGCAATGCAAGCTTTCCCTCGATTCGCTCAATGACCTCTTCTTCGGTCAGGGTATTGCCCTCAATCGCCGTAGTAGCCCTCACCCCTTTTGCAAGATACAACATATGGAGGTTTTCTGCAGTAGTGGGTTGTAGCGGGACACCGGCAATATGCTCACATTTTGAATCAGCTTCGCCAAGAGCCATCCAAAGCTTATAATTTAACTTTCTCAAATCAAGTTGAAATGATAACCAAGGATGTGTCTTCTCAAATGTCTTCATTAATGTCCAATATTGTACAATTATATCTTATTGATAATAATATGAAAATTAACAAATTATTAATATTTTGTCAATATAAATGTCCTTATATTTGTCCATTTCTAAAACTCCAGCCTCATAAGCGCTTCAGGGTTTACGCTCACGCCTTGAAGTTTTACGCTCATGTGAAGGTGGGGGCCGGTCGCCCTTCCGGTCATGCCGGCGAATCCTATCACATCTCCTTTTGCAACCGCATCGCCTGCTTTGACATTGAATTTTGAGAGATGCATATATACTGAGAAGAGCCCCATGCCGTGGTCTATTATCACGGTATTGCCGCCGTAAAATAGGTCTTCATTTAATACGACCTTCCCTGAGTTTATGGCTTTAACGGGTTCCCCGTTGCTTGCCTTAAGGTCAATCCCCTTGTGCACGCTCACCTTCTTCTCATTCATGAGCCGCGTCACACCGAACTCTTCTGAAACCTCTGTATCTGTGGGCGGTGTGAATGCCCCATCCCATGATTTATCGCTCACTCCTTTCCATATCTCTTCCTGCATGAGGAACTCTCTTTCAACCCGCAGGCTGTCCTCGGAACTGAGCGTCACCTTCTCTTCAGGCAGTTTCATCTTCTTTTCGGCAAATTCATACGGCATTATCTTTACCTTGAGACCTATGCCGATGCCCTCTGATTTTACGCTTATGCTGTAGTCGCCGGCAGGGGTCTCTATGTCAACCGGAATAAGCGCTCCGTATTCATTCCCTTTGAATTTGTAAAATCTTATCTTATTTCCGAGAAATGCCGCTTCCGGAAGGTCAGGGCTCTCTGATATGAGCTTGAGGAATATTACGCCTCCGGGGAAAATTTCTGTCGGCTGTATATTGACATTAAAGGCGGAAGAGCAATGAGGCAGGACAAGGATAAAGGCAAAAATCGTGAACGATCTATAAATGAATTTTCTTAGCAAGGTATTGTATTATAGCAAATTGGTTTTGCCGGGAATCAGGCCGTTGGTACACTATTTATGCTTGACGTTAAATTAGTGCGGGAAAACACAGACAAGGTCATAGAAGCTCTTAAGAAGCGTTCTGAGAATACTGCTATTCTCGATAAATTCCTTGCGATAGAGTCAAGGAGGAGAGAGGTCCTCAAGGCTGTTGAAGATGACAGGCAGAAGAGGAATAAATTATCTCAGGAGATAGGCAGGCTGAAGAAAGAAGGCGGTGATGCCTCGCCGCTTCTTGAAGAAGCAAAAATCATCTCAGAGAATTCCGCTTTTAAAGAGGCGGAATTAAGAGAGCTTGAAGCGCTTGCCAAAGACGAGCTTTTATTAATACCGAATATCCCTCACGAATCTGTTCCGGCCGGCAAAGATGAAACCGAGAATGTTGAACTGAGGAGATGGGGAGTGATACCTGAGTTCTCATTTGAGCCGAAGAACCACTGGGAGATTGGGGAACGGCTCGGGATACTCGATTTTGAGAGGGCGGGCAGGATATCGGGCGCGCGGTTTGTCCTTTACAAAGGGGCGGGCGCCGCTCTCGAAAGGGCATTGATAAACTTCATGCTTGACCTTCATACAAAAGAGCACGGCTACACAGAGGTCATCCCGCCTCTTCTCGTAAACCGCGAGTCAATGACAGGAACTGGCCAGCTTCCGAAGTTTGAGGAAGACCTCTTCAGGCTTGCTGAGGATGATGAAAAGAGGCTCCTCCTTATACCTACTGCTGAGGTGCCGGTCACAAATATGCACAGGGAAGAGATACTTGCCGGCGAGTCTCTTCCCCTTTACTACACAGCGTACACCCCGTGTTTCAGGCGAGAGGCGGGCTCATACGGAAAGGACACAAGGGGGCTTATAAGGCAGCACCAGTTCAATAAAGTCGAGCTGGTTAAATTCGTCAAACCCGGGAATTCTTACGAAGAGTTGGAGAGGCTCACAGCCGACGCGGAAGATGTACTGAAGAGGCTCGGCATCCCTTACCGCGTGGTGGCTTTGTGCGCCGGCGACCTCGGCTTCTCTTCGGCAAAGACATATGACATCGAGGTCTGGTTCCCTGCCCAGCAGAAGTTCAGGGAGATATCATCATGTTCGAATTTTGAGGATTTTCAGGCGAGGAGGGCTGATATCAGGTTCAAGACCGAGGGTAAAAAGGGCACGGAATTTATCCATACATTAAACGGTTCGGGGCTTGCGGTTGGCCGCACTTTCGCGGCGATACTCGAGAACTTCCAACAGGAGGACGGTTCTGTTATAATACCTGACGCTTTGAGGCCTTATATCGGGGCAGACTGCATAAGGACAGCCTGATACGGCTGTCAGGCTGTCCGTCTCTTCATTTTTTTTTCATATGCTTTAATTAGTGTTTAATGGAGGAGTGGCCGAGTGGTCGTCAGCCTCGGCTGATCCGCCTGAGGCGGAAAGGCGTTAGACGGTCTTGTCCGCCGGGGTGAAAGTCCTCCATCATGTTTTGTGTATGGGTTGATAATTATGGAGGAGTGGCCGAGTGGTCGAAGGCGACGGTCTTGAAAACCGTAGGGCGAAAGTCCCGTGGGTTCGAATCCTACCTCCTCCGCCACTTAATGCATACAGGCAGTTAAACATTGAAGGTGTGAAATTCAGACATGTTCCAATCGCTCCGGTGCTGAGCATATGGATATTAAACCTGATGGGGAGGGGGTGAAGAAAGTGAAGAAGATAATGACCGTTTTTTTTGCAGTACTTTTTGGTATTGCGGTATTCGGCATTGCTACGACTGAGGCTGCTGATTATATCGGCGCAAAGAAATGCAAGATGTGCCACATAAAGCAGTTCAAGTCATGGGAAGCTACAACAATGGCAGGCAGCTTTGAGAACCTTAAGGCCGGAGTAAAAGTTGAGGCCAAGAAGAAGGCGGGCCTTGCTGATAAGGATTATACTCATGACGCAGGCTGTCTCAAGTGCCACACAACAGGGTATGGCAAGCCGAGCGGTTTCAAGTCAATAGAGGAGACTCCTGACTTGGCCGGCGTACAGTGCGAGGGATGCCACGGCCCGGGCAGCGAATATGCCGAACTCATGAAGAAGGATAAGATGTTCAAGAGGGCTGACGCAAATGCAGCCGGGCTTGTAATTCCTTCTGAGGACGAGAAAGGCTGTATGTCATGCCACGGCGGCGACAGCCCGTTTACCGAAAAAGTCGATCCTGCTTATAAGTTTAACTTCAAGGAGAGGCTTGAGAAGACTCACGAGCACATACCGCTTAAGAACCCGCATTAAGATTTGAAAGGCTTTTTAAAGGGCGCATCCCTTGTGGATGCGCCCTTTTTTATTGCCCCTAACATGGTTATATAAAGGCATTTCATCTGTTATACTTAATAATGTTTTTTATTCACTGATAATGGGCAATAAGCAATGAAAGAGAAGGATAGGACAAAAGAGGAGCTCGCTGATGAAGTCGAAGACCTGCGCCGGAGGCTTCAGAAGGCGGAAAACAACTACAGGCGCGCGGGAGAGCTTGTCGAACAGTCTATCGAAAACTGGGAAGAGACATTTAACAATATAACGGATATCATCACGATTCATGACAATGACTTTAACATCATATACGCCAATAAAGCCGCTGAAAAAGTCCTTAACCTCTCTTTTATCAAAGACATAAAGACAAAGTGTTACAAATCCTACCACGGAAAGGATTCGCCTCCCGAGGGCTGTCCGAGCTGCGTCTGCCTGAAGACGGGCCAGCCGGTCTCTTTTGAGATATTCGAGCCGCATCTGAAGAAGTTCATCGAGATAAGGGCAATGCCGCAGTTTGACAAAAACGGAAAGCTCATAGGGCTGATACATATTGCCAGGGACATTTCCGAGAGGAAGAAGATGGAGGAGGAGATACATAAATACAAGGCCAATCTCGAGGCCATCTTCAGGAATATCAAGGATGCCATCATCTCTGTTGACAACGGCCTTATCGTCCTTGAGGCGAACAGGGCGGCTGAAGAGATTTGCGGGCTGACAAGGGATTCTATAGGCAAGGATTTCCGGACGCTTCCTTTCGGGTATAGAACCGAGTGCCTTAAGGTGCTTGAGGATGTCCTTAAAAAGAGGGAGCCGGCCGAGGCATACCGTATGGAATGCCGTTCGGAGGGATGCAAAGGCAAGATCCTTTCCATCGCGGCCTCGCCGCTCTTAACTGACGAGGGAGAATTTAAAGGGGCAGTGCTCGTTGTAAAGGACGAGACAAGGCTTGCGGTGCTTGAAGAAGACCTGAAGGAGAGGCGTCAGCTTCATAATATCATAGGAGCGAGCGAGAAGATGCAGAACATATTCTCGCTTATCGACGCGCTTGCTGATGTCGAAACTACTGTGCTTATCACGGGAGAGAGCGGGACCGGCAAGGAGATGGTGACAGAGGCGCTTCATTATAAAGGGAGCCGCAGGGAGAAGCCGCTTGTAAAGGTCAACTGTTCGGCGCTTTCCGAAAACCTGCTCGAGAGCGAGCTCTTCGGCCATGTTAAAGGCGCGTTCACCGGCGCCGTAAAGGACAAGGCCGGGAGGTTCGAGAGGGCAGAAGGGGGAACGATATTCCTTGATGAGATAGGAGATGTCTCTCACGGGATACAGGCAAAGCTTTTGAGGGTTCTGCAGGAGAAGGAGTTTGAGCGTGTGGGCGACTCGACGCCGGTAAAGGCTGATGTCCGCCTGATAACGGCGACAAACCAGGACCTTTATAAAAAGGTGAAGGAAGGAAAGTTCCGGGAAGACCTCTACTTCAGGCTGAAGGTGATGGTCATAGACCTTCCCCCTCTAAGGGAGAGGAAGGAGGATATCCCTCTTCTCGTGAGCCATTTCATAAAGAAGTTCAACAAAAAATTCTCAAAGGATATACGGGCGGTCTCTGAGAATATAAAAAAAATATTCATGGAGTATCCCTGGCCCGGCAATGTGAGGGAGCTTGAGCATGTGCTCGAGCACGCTTTTATTTTATGCCATCAGCCTGTTATCTCGATAGAGCACCTGCCGGACGACATCAAGGCATATAAAGCAGGCGCTTCTTCTCTTAAGTCAGGTGAGGCCGGCGCCCCGGATGCTATTCTTCAGGCATTAAAAAAGACCGGGTGGAACAAGGCAAAGGCCGCAAGGATGTTGGGCATCAGCCGCAGGACGCTTTATAGAAAAGTAAAAGAGTTCAACATTTCAGAAGCAGAACACTGAATGTGTAGCATGTCACATAAATGTGACTAAACATAAGTGTGCAGTTTACACTTTCCCTTCCTTGGAAGTTTCAATCTTTCAATAACCACTACGCTGTAACATGCTGTAAAAATTAGTTAAAACAACAACCAAACCATTTGTTCCAAATCTTGGCACGATACTTGTATTGTATACAGCCAATTCATCAGATAAAAGTAACGGCCCTGGGCTTTTGTCAACATTAATTTAATAAGGAGAAACAGATATGGCAAAGAAATTATTCAGTTCAAAGATTGTGATGTCAACGGTTTCAGCGGTCTTTTTCGTGCTGCTTACGGCTGTCGCGATAAGCCACGGAAATAAGCCGACAGGCGATTATTCCGGAAGGATATTTGTGGCAGGCCACGGCGGGCATATTGCTGACGCGAATGTCGTGATAGACCCTTCTGACGCTGATAACCCGATAAAGATCCCGAACTATACCATGTGGACAGGCAATAAACTCCACATGATACCGCTCGGCCCTTCAAGCGACCATGCGGTTCATGACGTGAGGATTGACAGCAGGGACCCGAACATAGCCTTCTGGTCGACATACCTCTCGCCCAAGCCGTATGTAATCGTGGGCAAGGCAGACCTCAGGACTAACAAATGGATATCTGAAAAGAAGTTTGACCTTCCAAAAGAGGTTGTGGACTTCGGCAAGACAACAACGAGCACGCTTTACTGCGGTTCAGGGCAGTCTGAGAAATATTTCATGCCGATCTTTATGGGATATCCCGGTTTTATCGATGTCGTTGACAAAGACACGCTCGAACTCAAGCACAGGGTTATGCTCTCGGGCAACCCTGAGATCCCGGTAAATTACAAATTCACTCACGGCGTGAACAGCCCTGACAACAAATATCTTTATATAGTAATGAATGACGCGGACGCGCCGCACGGTTTCGCAAACGGCAAACAGCACTTCATTCTCCTTGACATGAAGGCGCTCGAAAACGGGGAGCTTAAGATAGTGAAGAAGAGCACGGCGCAGTTCCCTGAAGGCACGATCACATTCCGCGCCACTTACACGCCTGACGGAAAATACATATTTCAGTCCGCAAGGACGAGGGCGATCGTTCTTGACGCGGAGAGCCTTGCCGTTGTGCAGGACGCTCCGATTCCCGCGGGGTTTGAGACCCATGACGTCATGTCAACGCCTGACGGCAAGTACGGCATAGCCGCATTGAGGGTTCCTGTTGAGGACAGCGGCGGGAAGGTCGTGACAGACGGGCAGATATCGCTTTATGATGTCGCAGGCAACAAGTTCATTGGCAAGCCAATGTCCACATGCAGGCAGTGCCATGAGAAGAACCAGAAGCACGGCCCGCTCGTATGGGGATTTGACCTTGCCGGATGCACAAGGTGCCATCAGGACGCCAGAAGCAGCATGGATGTGATGGGCAATAACATACTCTGCGGCATCGACGGCCTTCTGGTGAAGAAATAGGGGAGGAAAGAGATGAAGGCGCTCAGAGAGAACAGAATATATTTCACTCTTCTCTTCTTCGCGTTGGTTGCCGCGATATCACTCTGGTCATGGAGGGGGATTAACAACCCTTCAAAGGCAGAGGCGTCCGTGCCCCGGTCCTCAACGCGCCTCTTTGAGCCGCCTATCCCTCTTAACGCCTTGTCTCTCACTGACCATAACGGCAGGGAGTTCAATGCAGTGAGGTTTATGGGCAACTGGACATTCATCTTCTTCGGCTACACAAACTGCCCCGATGTCTGCCCCGTCGCACTTGTTGACCTGAATGCTGTGTACAGCGGGCTTGAGAAGGGGTATGAACTCGGCAATACAAAGGTGGTCTTTGTCTCAGTTGACCCCCAGCGCGACAGCCTCGGCCATCTTGCCGAATATGTAACATACTTTAATAAGAATTTTTTAGGCATAACCGGAACCCCGGGGCAGATAGAGGAGTTTGCCGGCAAGTTCGGAGCGGCCTACAAGAAAGTTTATAACGAGGGGAAAGGAGAAGATTATCTTGTTGACCATACAGCCTCGATAATGCTGGTTGACCACCTCGGCAGGCTCATTGCGGTCTTTCCGCCTCCTCATGACGCGAACTTCATCAAGGCGGAATTCATCAAACTGAGGGATAAGTACGGCGACGGTTACGGTTGTCTTGTCAATTGATGTAAAATATATGTGTAAGAGCGTCAGAAGATCATGAAAAAAATAATCATCTTCTTTATATCCATATTTATGCTGCAGCAGGCTCTTTCCGCCGCCTCGTCTCTCGAGATAACCGGCGCGTGGGTGCGCGAGGCGCCTCCGGGCATGAAGATGTTAGCCGCGTATATGGTCTTAAAAAACTCCTCTGACAAAGATATCACCCTTAAAGAGGTGGCAAGCCCTCAATTCGATTCGGTCGAGATGCACCGCACCGAGATAGAGGACGGCAGGTCGAGGATGGTAAAGCAGGATTCGATTCTTGTCAAGGCCGGGTCATCATTTCTCCTTTCGCCCGGCGGCTACCATCTCATGCTGATGGGGCCGAAGGCGGAGTTGAAAGAAGGGGATTCTGTAGAGTTCAGGCTCTCATTCTCAGACGGCGGAGAACTCTCCTTGGCCGCGCCGGTAAAGAAGGACACTGGCGGGGGCATGCACCATATGGAGCACAGCCATTGATCTTTTCTTAATCTTAGGAGTGAATTATTCTGCCTGCTTTTCCATTATTCCAAGGAGCTTCCCCTTTTCTTCTTCCGAAAGCACGAGAAAGTCCGTGTCGTTTAACAACTCATCATCAGGAGCATTTGATCTGGCCGGCATGAGGAAAATATTATATCAGGGGCAAACAGGCCTTTTGATGGAGGGAATGACATTCAAATGCCGTGTTACAGCCGGGGCATTTTATTCTTGCAATGCCCGCAATCCCCACTTGTTTATCAATAATAAATTAGTGTATAGTTAAAAATATTTCAGGTTTCTTTTTCTTTCTGTTTAACAGCCGTTAAATGGTTTTATGCTTCTGCCCGTTTTGTATTAAATCGCAAGACCTTCAGTTTGTCATGTGGCATCGGAATAATATTTATCATTAGCCTTCTTGCTGATATTAATATAAAAGGCAGGGCCAAATGTTAAACATATACGGCAGCATCTTTGTCTTCTTTGCCGCGGGGTTGCTCTTTGTTTTTATTAACCTTGCGATAGTAAGGCTTGCAGCCCCGTTCAGGCCTAACCATGAGAAGAACACGACCTATGAATGCGGGGAAGAGCCTGTCGGCTCAGGCTGGATAAACTTTAACGCCCGCTTTTACCTCATAGCCATCCTCTTTATTATCTTTGACGTTGAGATAGTGCTCGTGCTCCCCGCGATGGTCAACTACAGGGACTATATTCTTTCAGGCAGAGGCCTTGCCGCGTTTACCGGTATATTCCTTTTTGTCTTCATATTGTTTTTGGGGCTTGTTTACGCGTGGAAGAATGACTATCTCGAATGGCTGAGAGACGTCAGAAAACATATCCGCGTGGAGGGCAGGGTGATCCGGATAAAGGAGCTTATGTCCAACGGGCAAGGCAAGGTGAAGGAACATGCTTGAAAGGTTCAACATGGTCAACAGGCTTGACCCGGATCCGGCTTTCATTCTGACAAGGCTGGATACCGCTCTTAACCTCGCGCGCGCCAACTCTGTCTGGTACCTGCTCATGGGCCTTGCATGCTGCGCCATCGAACTGATGCAGACAGGGGGGCCGAGAGGCGACCTTGACCGTTTCGGCTCGCTCTTCAGGGCCACACCGCGCCAGTCAGACCTTATGATCGTTGCAGGCACGGTCACTCACAAGATGGCTCCGAGGCTGAGAAGGCTCTACGACCAGATGGCAGAGCCCAAGTATGTTATTGCGATGGGAAGCTGCGCCAACTGCGGCGGGCTCTTCAATCTGAGCTACTCTGTTGTAAAGGGCGTGGATAAGATACTTCCTGTTGACGTATATCTGCCCGGCTGTCCGCCGAGGCCTGAGGCTTTGACAGAGGCGCTTATCAAACTGCAGGAGAAGATAAAGAAGGAGAAGTATCTTTTAAAGAAGGATTAACAGAAGATGGATAGAAGAGAATTGATCGCCAGGTTAAATGAAATCCTTAAAGAGGCTCTGATAAATATTTCAGAGATGCCGAATAATGACATCCTGATTGAGATAAATAAGGATGAGATAACCTCTGTCATGAAGACACTGAAGGAAGGCCCGTCACTTAAATTCGATTCCCTGCTGAACCATCTGGGGGCGGATTGCAAGGAGGGATTTGCGGTTATCTATAATCTTTATTCCTTCACCCTTAATCAAAAGATCACTGTAAAGGCGTATCTTGGCCGCGAAGCGCCGGAGATAGCCTCTATTGAATCTGTCTTCAGGGGCATAAACTGGTTTGAGAGGGAGACATTTGATATGCTCGGAATAAGATTTACAGGCCACAGCAACCTCAAGAGGCTCCTTCTTCCTCCTGACTGGGAGGGCCACCCGCTGAGAAAGGATTATGTTTATCCTGACGAATACCACGGCATAGACAACAAAAGGCGGAGCAATTTCAGATGAAGGCATACGGGAAGAGAGAAGCGGCAATAACAGATAAGTTCTCAACACAGGAGATGGTGCTGAGCATGGGCCCGCACCATCCGAGCACGCACGGGGTGCTCAGGCTCATCCTGCAGACTGACGGCGAGATGATAGTGAATGTCACACCTGATGTCGGTTTTCTTCACAGGGGGCTTGAAAAGATAGCCGAGATGGTGCCTTATCAGTCTTTCATGCCTTTTACCGACAGGATAGATTATCTCTCATCTTTAAACTGCAATCTCGGCTACGCAATCACTGTTGAAAGGCTGGCCGGCATTGAGGTCCCGGAGAAGGCCGAGTATTTGAGGGTAATAGGCGCGGAGCTGACGAGGATGGCAAGCCACTTTGTTGGCGCAGGCGCCCTTCTGCTTGACCTCGGCGCGGTGACCCCGTTTGTGCACGCGCTCAGGGAACGGGAGACATACAACACCCTTATAGAGATGCTCTGCGGCGCCCGGCTTACACATAACTATGTGAGGGTCGGAGGGGTTTCACACGACCTTCCTTCAGGATTTAGGGAAGAGGCGCTGAAATTCGTTGACCATATCGAGCATGAATTCATAAAAGAGTTCAACGACCTTATATCATTTAATTCAATACTGATAAACCGTCTGAAAGATGTAGGAGTGATAAGCCGTGAACAGGCGATAGAATACACGCTTACAGGCCCCAACCTCAGGGGGTCAGGCGTTAAGTACGATACGCGCAGGGATGACACATATTCCATTTATGACAGGTTTGATTTCGATATACCCGCAGGCCGGGGGAAGTTCGGAACTGTCGGCGACTGCTATGACAGGTACTGGGTCAGGATAGAGGAGATAACCCAGTCCTGCAGGATAATCCGCCAGGCGCTGAACCAGATGCCGGAAAATGGAGAGGTCAGGACAAAACTGCCAAAGGTTTTAAAAGTTCAGGAGGGTGAGATATATGTGCGGACAGAGAGCCCGAGGGGACAGTTGGGTTTTTACTTGATGAGCAACGGCGGAACCCGGCCTGACCGCCTCAAGATAAAGACAGGCTCTTTTTCAGCGATGACGATCATTGAGCTTATCAGCCAGGGCGTAATGGTTGCGGACCTCGTTGCCATCATAGGAAGCCTTGATATTGTTGCGCCGGAGATAGACAGGTGATACAGCATAACCTTCCTGACATGATCTATAAATTTCTTCTTGGCATATCAGGGCTGTCTGCGATCCCTGACTTCCTGCTTGTGACAGCGTCATATCTGATTCCGAGCGCCGCGGTCCTCGGGTTTGTGATGTTTGTAAGCGGAATGCTTACCTATGCAGAGAGAAAGGTCTCTGCTGATATCCAGAACAGGATAGGCCCGAACAGGGTCGGCCCCTTCGGCCTTCTTCAGATGCTTGCGGACGGGGTGAAGCTGATCCTGAAAGAGGACATCATACCTGACGCGGTTGACAGGAAGCTCTTTAAGCTTGCGCCTTACATTGTCTTTTCAGGCACCATGCTTGCAGTTACCGTTGTCCCGTTCGGAGGCCCTTTCATAGTGGCTGACCTCAATATCGGGCTCGTCTTTATCATTGTAGTAAGTTCTCTGATAGTTGTCGGGTTTCTCATGTCAGGCTGGGCATCCAATAACAAATGGGCGCTGCTCGGAGGCATACGTTCCGCCGCCCAGATAATCAGCTATGAGATACCGGCCGCGCTTTCGCTCTTTACCGTTGTCCTGATAGCAGGCACCTTCTCGATGCAGAAGATAGTCATGAGCCAGGGCCCTTATCCATGGGACTGGTTCATATTTCATAACCCGTTTACATTTGTGGCATTCTTTATCTTCTTTATCTCAAGCCTTGCTGAGATCAACCGCCTTCCATTTGACTTTCCCGAGGCAGAGTCAGAGCTTGTTTCAGGCTATAACGTCGAGTATTCAGGCATGAGGTTCGCGCTCTTCTTCCTCGCTGAGTTTGCGAATATATTCATCTCAGCCTCTATCGCTGCCGCGGTCTTTCTTGGCGGAGGCAACATCGGGCTTGACCCGTATGAAAGCGGCATCGGCTTTCAGTTGGTCATGGTGCTCATCTTTTTTGCTAAAGTGGTTCCGCTCTGCCTTGTCACTATCTGGATCAGATGGACGCTCCCGCGGCTCAGGATAGACCAGATGTTATCAATGTGCTGGAAATATTTTATCCCGATGTCTTTCGCGTGCCTGGCGATGACAGCTATATGGATGCTCGTATTTAACGGCAACGGTATATTCTGGAGGATGAACGGTTAATGGTCACAGTAAGAGAGTACTTTGGAAATATAACCAATGCCGTAAGGACCACGTATAAGGGCATGAAGATCACGCTTAAATACTGGGTGAAAGAACCGTCGATCACAGTTGAATACCCTGACAGGATAGGTGGGCTGAGATCTGAAGACCTTGTGTCAGAGAGGTTCAGGGGCTATCTCAAGGTTGAAACCTCAAAATGCACAGGATGCCTTCTGTGTATGAGGGTATGCCCTATAGACTGTATCCTTATCGAGGTTAACAGGAGAGATGACCGCAGGTATCTGGACCGTTTTGACATAGACCAGGCAAAATGCATGTATTGCGGCCTCTGCGTTGAGGAATGCCCTTCAGCCGCCATCCTCTTCTCCAAAAAATACGAAGGCGCGTGTTATGACATGAAAGAGCTCTGCGTAAGCCATGTCTCCTCGCCTGTCCCTGCTGCAAGGCCTGCGAAAAAGGAGGCTCCGGAATAATGGGCATCGAGATGAAGGAGGTCGTATTTATTGTGGTAGCCCTGCTCACGGTAGTGCCATGCCTCATAGTGGCATTTTCAAGGAACATACTCTATTCAGCATTCTCCCTCTTCTTCACCCTGCTCGGCACCTCAGGCCTTTACTTCTTTCTTGATGCCGAGTTCCTCGCGATCGCGCAGGTAGTTGTTTACATAGGAGGGGTCACGGTGCTTCTCCTTTTTGCGATACTGCTTACAAAAAACATTCAGGAAATAAAAGAGACTAACGCCCTTTCGATGAAGCGGGCTTATTTTGCCGGCGCGTCATCTTTTATCCTGCTTGCTTCACTTATATTTCTGGCTGTTAAAGAATGGAAATTCTTTGAGGCAGGGCCCGGGACTGACTATCCGTTTCTTACATTAAACCAACTTGGAGAGCTTATGCTGAATAAGTACCTGCTTCCTTTTGAAGCGGCTTCAATCCTTCTGCTCGTTGTCCTGATAGGCAGCCTTGTCATAGCAAAGAGGGCGGTTAAATAGGGGTTTGCCATGAATAACTGTATGGTAAAAAGTCGTCATTCCCGTGAAAATGGGAATCCAGTCTTTTTCATAGATTCTGGATGCCCGATTACAGACTTCGGGCATGACAAAATATAGAGGGCGGTTAAATAGGGGCATGGAAATAATCGGCATACAGAGCTACCTGATAATCAGCCTGATCATGTTCTCGGCAGGCATATTCACAACCGTGTCAAGGCAGAACATCATAGGGATATTCATGGGCATTGAACTCATACTCAACTCCGCGGCACTGAACTTTGCCGCATTCAGCAGGTTCTCCGCTATAAACCTTGAAGGCCAGGCTTTCTCCATCTTTATCATAGTGCTGGCAGCGGCAGAGGCTGCCATAGCGCTTGCGCTTCTGCTTTCAATATACAGGAGGCACAAAGAGATAAATGCCGAACACCTGAACAAACTGAGATTCTGATGATGAAAGAAATAATTCAAAACTATGGTTATCTGATTGTCATCTTTCCGCTTTTAGGCGCGCTGGCAAACGGCCTGCTTGGGAGGATGATGCAGAAGAGATACGGCGAAATGCCTATCGGGATAATAGCGTGCGCGAGCATCTTTTTCTCTTTCATCTTCTCAATCATCGCCTTTCTGTCAGTCGTATCCATGCAGAACAATTTAGTGATAATTAACAATCTATTCAACTGGATCAGTATCGGATATTTAAAGACAGATATCTCATTTCTCTTTGACCCCCTGAGCGTTGTGATGATGCTTATAATCACGGGCGTCGGCTTCCTCATCCATCTTTACTCGGTCTTCTACATGAAGGGAGACCCGGGTTTCTACAGATACTTTGCGTACCTGAACCTCTTTATCTTTTCAATGCTCGTGCTTGTGCTTGCCGACAATATGCTTTTTATGTTCATCGGATGGGAGGGAGTGGGGCTCTGTTCATATCTTCTGATAGGCTTCTGGTATGAGGATATGAAGAACGCTGTCGCAGGGAACAAGGCATTTATTGTAAACAGGGTGGGAGACCTCGGATTCCTCCTCGGAATATTTTTGCTCTTTTCTCTGCTCGCTGAACAGCTTTCAGCAGGCGGAGCATTATCACTTGCAAACGGAAACAGCTCTATACTCAGCTTCTCATTTTTAGCTGAGAATGTTCATCTTCTCGGCGGCATTAATATTTTCGGCATGAGCGCCGTCACTGTCATCTGCCTCTGCCTGTTTGCCGGAGCAACAGGCAAGTCCGCGCAGATACCGCTCTATGTCTGGCTTCCTGATGCAATGGCAGGCCCGACGCCGGTCAGCGCGCTCATACACGCGGCCACTATGGTTACGGCCGGCGTATATATGATAGCGAGGCTCAGCTTTTTATTTTCCATGAGCAGCACAGCGCTTGGGGTGATCGCGGTCACAGGCGCGGCAACAGCATTATTAGCCGCATCGCTCGGCTGTGTGCAGAACGATATCAAGAAGGTGCTTGCATATTCGACAATAAGCCAGCTCGGGTACATGTTTTTGGCGATGGGCGTTGGCGCGTACTCTGCCGGGATATTTCATCTTATGACGCACGCATTCTTCAAGGCATGCCTATTCCTCGGCGCGGGAAGCGTTATCCTCGCGCTGCACCATGAACAGGACATAACGCGCATGGGAGGGCTGAGAAGGTTCATGCCAATGACCTTTATCACATTTATTATCGCGGCATTCGCCATATCAGGGTTGCCTCCTTTTTCAGGCTTCTTCAGTAAAGACGAAATACTCTGGTCAGCCTGGAGCAGCAGCAACGGCCATCCCCTGCTCTGGTTCGCGGGCTTTTTAACAGCAGGCATGACCTCTTTTTACATGACACGCCTTGCGATGCTCACCTTCTTTGGAGAGAACAGGTCAGGACTTATTATTAAAGAGTCTCCTTTTTTAGTAACCGCTCCTCTCATGATCCTTGCATTCTTTTCCCTGTTTGCCGGATTCACAGGCGTGCCTGAGGCGCTTGGGGGGAACAACATGTTTTCACATTTTCTTGATCCGGTATTCGGGATTCAAGGCGGTGCTGCTCACCATGATACGATGGAGTATGTGCTGATGTCCGCGTCAGTGCTGATCGTTATCGCTGGCGCCGGACTGGGATATCTGCTTTACGGACACAGGCCTCAGCTTGCACGCATACTGCCGGAGAAGTTCAGGCATCTTCACAAGCTTCTTTATAACAAATATTTTATTGATGAAATATATGATGCTGTCTTTGTTTCAGGCACAAAAATGTTTGCGAGTTTTATCTCCGCGTTTGACAAGTATGTCATTGACCTTATTGTCAACATTTTTGGATTTGTATTGAGGATTGAGGCGATGATCATCGGCTGGTTTGACCTGCACTTCATAGACAAGGCGGTTGACCTTATTGCCGAATTTACGCTTTCCGCGGGCAGCGGTGCAAGGAAGATACAGACCGGCAGGATACAGGCTTACGTCATGCTCATGCTCTTTGCAGTGACATTGGGGATATTATACAGGTTAATTTTTTAGGAGGAAATAATATATATATGCCTGAATTCATCGGAGAGCACATACTGACGCTGATAATCTTTATACCTCTCTTTGGCGCGCTTGCGTTATTAGCAGTGCCGGGTGAAAGGCATGAGTTTATCAGGCGGGCCTCTTTTGCCGTAACTCTGGTTCCTTTAGTTCTGTCCGTCTTCATTTTTATGAATTTCGACAGAGGCGCATCAGGGTTTGTTTCCGGTGAAGGCCTTCAGTTCGTTGAAAAGTATTCATGGATAGAGCAGTTCAGCATGAACTACTTTGTCGGCATTGACGGCCTGAGCGTCTCCATGGTCATGCTCTGCGCCCTGATCTGCCCTGTCTGCATCCTGGCGTCATGGAACATTGATAAGGGCGTGAAGGGATACTTCTTTTTATTTCTGCTTCTTGAGACCGGCATGATGGGGGTCTTCTGCGCGCTCGACTTTTTTCTGTTCTTCATCTTCTGGGAGGTCATGCTTTTGCCGATGTATTTCCTTATCGGCATATGGGGCGGGCCGCGCAAGGAATACGCGGCGATAAAATTCTTTCTCTATACGCTTGTCGGCTCGGTCATGATGCTTCTTGTTATCATCTACTTTTACCTCACCCTCCACACATTTGACATGACAGAACTCGTAGCCTCAGGTTCGAGCCTAAATTACAGGATGCTCTGCTGGTGGGCGCTCTTTATCGCGTTTGCCATAAAGATACCGCTCTTTCCGTTTCATACATGGCTTCCTGACGCGCATGTTGAGGCTCCGACAGCCGTCAGCGTCGTGCTTGCCGCGATACTCCTTAAGATGGGGACATACGGGATACTGAGGATAAACTACACGATGCTCCCTGATATTACTCTTCAGATGGCAACGGCAATGGCGGTCTTCGGGATGATAAACATCATCTACGGCGCCTTATGCGCCATGGCCCAGCGCGACCTGAAGAAGCTTGTCGCGTACTCAAGCATCAGCCACATGGGCTATGTGATGCTCGGGATGGCAAGTTTTACGGCAGAGGGGCTTAACGGAGCAGTCTTTCAGATGTTCAATCACGGGATAATAACCGCGATGCTCTTCCTTATTGTGGGAGTTATCTATGACAGGGCGCATCACAGGGAGATAGACAGTTTCGGCGGGCTGGCGTCAGCCATGCCGAATTACGCGGCTGTTACCTTTCTCGCCTTCTTTGCCGCTCTCGGGCTGCCCGGGCTTAACAGTTTTATAAGCGAGGTGCTTGTCCTGATAGGCGCATTTCAGAAGTACAGGCTCATTACCGCAGTGTCAGCGACCGGCGTGATAATAACCGCCGCCTACTGCCTCTGGACATTGCAGAGGATATTTCTTGGAAAGCTTGATGAAAAATATTCCATGCTTTCTGATATGAATACGCGGGAGACGCTGAGCCTCCTGCCGCTTGCCCTGCTCGTTGTGATACTCGGCGTTTATCCGCATCCGGTGCTGAACCTGATGCAGTCCGCGCTCGGATTTATAAACGGTATTATCCTGAAAGGCGGTATCTGATTTGCAATCACCTGAAGTTTTGAATAATGTTGAGAGCCTTAGATATCTCATGCCTGAGATATTTCTCTCTGTCTCTATTATCGCGCTTCTGCTTTTGAGTTTCTTCAGGAGAGAGGGTTCTTCGGATATCCGTTTCTTTTATCTCTCCGCGATATGCGTGATAACAGTCGCGATATTTCTTGAACTGTTTACTTATGCCGGAGGGCAGGCTGTCACTATCTTTTACGGCATGCTCAGGCAGGACGCTTTCTCGCATCTTTTCAAATTGATATGTCTGGCCGCAACTTTCTTATTCCTTGTTTTTGCCTTTACATCAAGGGAGACGACGGGAAGGTCGCTAAGGTCAATGGAGTATATACTTCTCATCATGGCAAACACATTAGGGATGCTCTTCCTCGTCTCCTCTGCCAACCTTCTGATGCTCTATCTTTCGCTTGAACTCCTGAGCTTTACATCCTATATTCTCACCGGTTTTGTAGAGCGGGATGACAAGGCGACTGAGGCGGCTGTCAAGTATCTCCTTTACGGCGGCATCGCGTCAGGTGTTATGGCCTACGGTCTCTCCCTGCTTTACGGCATTACCGGATCGCTCGACTATTTTGTGATATATAACTATCTGAGTTCAAATGCAGTATCGCAAAGCCTGCTGTACGTCTCAGTAATTTTTGTGTTAGCCGGTTTCGGATACAAGATAGCCGCGTTTCCCTTTCACTTATGGTGCCCTGATGTTTATGAGGGGTCGCCCACTCCGTTTACCGCATTTCTATCTGTAGGTCCCAAGGCAGCAGGCATTGCAATGGCCTTTCGTTTCTTTTACGGGATACTTTTGTCGCATGAAGGAGGAGAGGTTCTGGATATTTCAGGAGGCATAGAGTGGCCAATCCTGATAGCGATAATGTCGGCTTTCACAATGACCATAGGCAACCTTGCCGCTTTGCAGCAGGTGAATATGAAGAGGCTTCTCGCCTATTCAAGCATCGCCCATGCGGGATATATGCTCATGGCCCTGGCAAGCCATACAAGGTTCGGCATTAATGCGGCCTTTTTCTATCTTGTCGTTTATCTTGTGATGAACCTCGGGGCGTTCCTCATTGTTATCATTGTTTACGACGAATATCACACAGATACAATTGACGGTTATGACGGCCTCGCGTGGAGAGGCAGGCAGGGGGCGTTTCTCGCTTCAATGTTCACCGTATATCTCTTTTCCCTGACCGGCATCCCCCCGTTCGCTGGTTTCATAGGCAAGTTCTATCTCCTTCTTTCAGTCTTCAAGCAGGGAAGCTCCCTTTACTGGCTCGCTGTTGTTGCGATAGTGAATACAGTCATATCGCTCTATTATTACGCAAGGATTGTAAAGCTCATGTTCTTCTCAAGCGGCAGAAAGGGTATACCCCATCCCGCGGGAGGCGCGGGCAGATACTTTCAGTACGCGGTCCTCACATGCCTCACACTTGCCACGGTCATATTAGGGATATACTGGGCTCCTCTGGACAACTTTGGGAAGATCGCGGCAGGATTTATAGATTAAAGATCAGAATACGGACAGGAGGTTTTTTCAATATGGAGATCAGGGAGATACTTAAAGAGAAGGGCAAAGATGTCATGAGCATAGGCTCTGACGTCAGCATCGCCGACCTTGCGGCAAAGATGAAAGAGAGGAAGATCGGCGCGCTCATGGTGGAGGACAGCGGGATACTGAAAGGCATTGTGACCGAAAGGGACATTGTGATAATAATCGCCAATACCGGCGGCGACCTGAGGGGCTTGCAGGTCTCTGACATCATGGTGAAGAGCGAGAATCTTATCGTGGCGGAGCCGGACGACCTGAGCGACCATGTAATGGCGATGATGATACAAAAGGGCATCAGGCATATGCCTATTGTTGAAAACGGCGCGATCGCCGGAGTGGTCTCGATCAGAGATGTTGTGAAGGCGCATGTGAAGACGCTTCAGACACAGGCGCGTTTCCTTTCAGAGTTTATTGAATAAGGTGTTGGTGCAACCGGAGGCTTTATAAGTGTTATAACACCGTTATTAATTTTTCAGAATATCATCAGCAGTAGAAAAAGATACTTTCTTCTTTTTTTCTTTTTCTTCAAATCTCGCTATGGTATTCAAGTCTAAGACATTCTCATACAACTCTACCAAATTAAGTCTTGTAAATATCTCTTTAGGTAACGTCCCTTTTTTTACAGCTTTTTTGACCTCATTTCCATAATGAATCATAGTATATGTTTACATTGTATGACACATGCTGTCAAGATGACATGCCTTTTAGATTTCCGTGTGTTATAACGTAGAAGTCAGTGAATCGAACCGCCTGAAGCGATTTTAAGGAAATGCAAGAAGCAAGACCTGACCCATTGCTACTTAAGTGATAGATTGCCTATACTGCAATTGCATCAATTACGCAAACATTAACCGGTGTCCTTTGGGATCTGGAACAGGGTCCCCAAATTCTTTTGCAGTGTCAATCCACAATTGAATAGCTGACTTTGCATTGACTAAAGCTTTATCGTAAGTCTGTCCATGTGCAGAACATCCGGGTAATTCTGGAACATCAGCTATATAAACTTTATCCTCTTCACTCCAATAAATAATAATCTCATATTTATACATCTATAGTTCCTCCCCAAAATTATATTTCAAAATTATGTTTCTAACCTGTCGAACTTGATAAACTTTTGCTTTGCTTCCATCGCGTTGCAAATTGATTTTTTCTACAATGCCTTCTTTTCTGAAAATATGATGGCTTCCTCGTATGCGCTCCTCAAATCCCAAACTTCTTTAACAAGCTGCATAACTCATCAAACGATATGTTTGCATCCGAAGAACCACGACATATTTGCAGTAACAACTTGTCATATTTACTCATTTGATATTTAGTCTATCAAGATATATATCAAAAGTCACGAAAATTTATCTGTAACAGTAAGTCCTTAGACACATAACGCCCTGATTACTGACGAGTACCACCGTAAGACATGTGAAAGGAATAAACCGATTTGCAAATCTCAAACTCTAACCTGCCCCAAAAGCGCCGTGTGGTTCGATTTCACTGCAGCGTCAGGTTAGATTGCCTACACTGCAATTGCTTCAACCATCTTCCAACCTTTTGACTCTTGAGAT
>JACQZG010000016.1 GCA_016213935.1 Nitrospirota bacterium | reverse complement strand
CTTGCCCCTGTCCCTGTCGCCTCCGCATCCAAAGACCGTGATGACCCTTCCGGATGTGATCTTTCTTGCCTCAACTATCACCTTTCTTAGCGCATCCTCGGTATGGGCATAATCAACTATGCAGAGGAACTCCTGCCCCTCTGCTATGCTCTCGAACCGGCCTGAAGCGGGCCTCGCCTCGCTGATGCCCTTCTGTATTATCTCTTCCTTTATTCCGAGGGAGTGCGCTATCCCTATGGCAATGAGGAGATTGTAAAGATTAAAGCCGCCGATGAACTCCGATTCAACCCTAAATTTTCCTTCAGGGGTGCAGACATCGAATGCCAACCCCTTTTGAACATTTATATTCTCCGCCCTTATCATTGCGCCCTCTTCAAGTCCGCATGTGATGACATTGCATGAGAGTTCGAGCGCGAGCCTGCTGAGCATAGGGTCATCAATGTTTAAGACAGCAGAGCCGTCCTCACTTAGATGGGAGAAGAGCTTGCGCTTCGCGCTGAAGTACTCCTCCATTGTCTCATGAAAATCAAGGTGGTCCTGCGAAAAGTTGGTGAAGGCCGCGACCTTGAAGGAACATCCCTCAACCCTGTCAAGCATCAACGCATGGGATGAGACCTCAAGCACCGCATAGTCCGCATTATTATCAAGCATCTCCCTCAGGTATCTCTGAACATCGAGCGATTCCGGAGTTGTGCGAGGCGAATCTATGCTTCTTCCGCCGATTATGTATTGAATGGTTCCAAGGAGTCCGGCATTTTTGCCCCATGCTTCGAGGATGCTCTTTGTGATATAACTTGTTGTGGTCTTACCGTTTGTCCCTGTAATGCCAATCAGAGAGAGGCTGCTGGAAGGATATCCATAGAACGCGGCGGACAGCAGGGCCAATGCCTTCCTGCTGTCTGAAGATGTAATATGAGTAAGCTCGTTATGGCTTATAAGTTGCTCTGTAATTTTACTATCCGCCGCTTCGTCTGTGACTATAGCGACAGCCCCCCTGCTTATCGCATCATTTATGTAATCATGGCCGTCCGCTGCGAAACCCCTGACAGCCACAAATAGAAAACCATTCTTAACTAACCTTGAATCATAAGCGATCCCCTTTACCTCAATATCAAGAGGCCCTCTGCTCTTCTTAACATCGAGACCTCTTAAAAGCTCTGAAATTGTCATTTATCTCATAACAGAAAGCACCGTTAAACTTCTCCATATAATTAAAAGAGCATCATCTGCGCTCAAAATCAAATCTATCTTTCATGTCTGTCGAAGAGTGCAAATTATTTACGCGCGTCGCTCACTAGAAGCACATGGTTCTCATCAGTCTCCATTGGCACATCCAGATATGTAAGCGCGTGCTCTGATATCTTTCTGAATACAGGCGCTGCCACTGTCCCGCCGTAACTGCCTCCAACGGGTTCATATACAACCACAATAAGCGCAAACGCGGGATTATCCGCAGGCACAAAGCCCACAAACGAACTCACAAATTTATTGCTTGAGTATCTGCCGGTTGCCGGGTCAACCATCTGCGCCGTGCCTGTCTTGCCTGCCACTAAATTGCCTTTGATATATGCCTTCCTCGCGGTGCCGCCCTCTTCAACGACCTTCTTTAGCATATTCCTTGTTTTTGCGGCGGTATCAGTTGAAACCACTCTCCTAACCGCCTGAGGAGAGAACTTCTTTATCACCTCGCCTTCAGGCGAGATTATCTCGGATACTACGTACGGCTTCATCAATACCCCGCCGTTTGCAATAGCGGCATATCCGTTTAATAGCTGCAAAGGGGTCACCCCGATCTCCTGTCCGAATGACATGCAAGCCAGTGATGTGCCTGACCAGCTTTGCGGCCTCTTCAGCAGCCCCCCCATCTCACCGGGAAGGTCTATGCCTGTTTTTTCCCCAAAACCGAACTTCTTCATGTAATCATAATATCTCGTTGCCCCGAGCCTCAGCCCTGTCTTTACAGCCCCCACATTTGATGACTTCTGTATGATCTCCTCAAACGTGATGACGCCGTGCCTGTGAACATCATGGATGGTTTTACCCCCGACTGTTATTGATCCCTTCGAGACATCAAACATTTCATTAATCCTTACGACCTTCTCTTCAATGGCGGCCGCCGCGAGAAAAGACTTGAATGTAGAACCCGGTTCATACATGTCCGTGATCGCCCTGTTTCGTCTCTTATCACCCGGCACCCCCGCCGGAAAGTTGGGATCATATGAAGGCCTGTTTGCCAATGCGAGTATCTCTCCAGTCATAGGGTTCATCATTATCACAATCGCGGCCTTTGCCTTCCACTCCTCCATGGCTGCTGATAACTCCCTCTCGACAACATACTGGAGGTTCTCATCAATGGTAAGCAGTAAATTGTTCCCCGGCAGAGGGTCTTCAGTTCCCTCCGCCATTTTATTGCCGAGGGCGTCCCTTTTAAATGTTACCTCTATGTCCTCGCCCTTCATGTATTCATCAAACTTAAGCTCGATCCCCTCAAGCCCCCTGTTGTCAATGTTCGCATAGCCGAGTATGTGCGATGCTGTTTCGCCGTTAGGATAATGACGCCGTGTCTCAGTAAAGAAGTCAATAGTGTCAATCCCCATTTCATCCTTAAGAGTGGCGACCCTCGCTGAGGCTGTCTCATCCATCTTCCTCGCGAGCCAAATGAAGCCTTTTTTCTTCTTCGATAGGATCTTTCTGTCAAGATCAACGGCTGAGGCCTTGATGATTGGAGCGAGCTTTGATGAGAGGAGTCTGGAATCGTTTATCTTCGACGGGACCGCGTAGAGGGAATCCGCCTCTATATTTACCGCCATTTCCTTCATGTTCCTGTCCCATACAACTCCGCGGTAGGGTTTTATTGTCTTTACCCTGTCATACTGACGGCTCGCTTTTTGAGAGAGGGTTTTGTGGTTCAAGACCATGAGGTTGACCAAACGGAAGGATATTACAGCGAAACCAAAACAGATGACTGTGGCGAGTATTACGGCTTTTCTTTTGCTCTTTTTAAGATGTATATTTGAAAGGTCTTCATCCCATAGTTTTTTTGTTTCCGGTTTTTTCGCCCCTCTCCTTCTCATTTTATAAAACTCACATTCGTCTTTAAGATTATTTAACGCCTTACCGGCACAGTCATTGATACTTTATAAGGAGACGCGCCAGCCTCCCTCTTGACAAGGAATACGTTCTGCCTCTCAGGAAGGGTCATGCCGAGTTTCTGCACCGCGATATCTTCTATCGTCCTCGACGAGTAGAAACCCGCCCTCTGCGCTGAGAGCGATTTGCTCTGCCTGATCAGAGCGACCTTCTGCTTGTTCAGATCGCCTATCTGATATTCAAGATTGACAACAGCGGTCCTGAGCCCTATAAGCGCGAACATGCCTGCCGCAAGGTAAAGGCCGAGCCCGAACTTTAAAAGCGTCCATCTTTTCTTCCTCTTCAAGCGCTTTGATGTCATATCTTCTCTCCCACCCTCAGTTTTGCACTTCTTGATGCAGGGTTAATAATACGCTCATGGCGCGAAGGCGTCATGGGCTTCCTTGTGATGATATTGAAAATACCTTCCTTCGCAAGCTGTTTGAAGGCGTTCTTCACGATCCTGTCTTCGAGTGAATGATAGGAGAGAATGCAGAGCCTCCCGCCCTTTTTCAGGAGCGCGGCTCCTTCGCCTATCGCGGCCTGAAGCTCCTCAAGCTCTTTATTCACCTCTATCCTGAGCGCCTGAAAGGTCTTTGTGGCAGGATGAATCCTCCCCCTTCTCGGCACGGCACTTTCGATCATCGCGGCAAGCTCGGTGCAGGAGACTATCCTCTTCTTTTGGCGGGACCTCACTATCGCGCGCGCTATCCTCCTGCTGAACCTCTCTTCCCCGTATTTCCATATGACATCCGCAAGCTCCTTTTCAGGATACCTGTTTACAATTTCCGCAGCCGTGAGCTTCTGCGCCTTATCCATCCTCATATCCAAGGCTTCATCCTTCATAAAGCTGAACCCCCTGCTGTCAGCCTTCAGATGAAGCGTTGAGACGCCTATGTCAAGGAGTATGCCGTCCACTTCGTTATAGCCGAGAGCGTTAACTGCGGACTTCATATTTGAGAACCGCTCTTTTACAAGATGAAGATTGCCGGACTTCAGCCTCTCCTTTGCGATCGCAAGCGCCTCTTCATCCCTGTCTATCCCTATCACCGTGCACCCCTCAGCCTTTTGCATAATGCCCTCTGTATGCCCTCCCAATCCTATTGTTGCATCCACATATACTCCATCGCTCTTTACCATTAACGCTTCCAAAATCTCCTGCCCCATAACAGGTATATGAATTATTGACATACATTACAAACCAAGATTTGAAAGCTGCTCCATATAAGACTTCCTGTCTATCTTTGAAGGATCCGCAACATTCTCAAGCTCATTCTTATCCCATATCTCAATCCTGTTGCCCTGACCCATGAGGGCCACCTCGCTGTTGAGCCCGCAGTCCGTCCTCAATGCCGCGGGTATGAGCACCCTCCCCTGCTTGTCAATCTCGCACTCCTCAGCAGAGCCGACAACCCGGCGCATATAGTATCTGACAGAATCAAGCGTCTGGGGCATACCTTTTATCTTCTCAATAAGTGAATTCCATTCATCAGTCGGATACGCGCATATACAGCGGTCAAAGACATCATTCGTGAAGATAAGTTTTGAGGTATAATTCGATGAGAGGATTTCCCGGAAAGGAGCTGGAACTATTATTCTCCCCTTGGGATCAAGCGTGTAATAATATTTTCCAGAGAATGCAGGCACGTATCCCTCCACTTTCTACCACTTATAACCACAAGTATATGGAGGTTGAGGGCTCTTGTCAAGGAAAAAATTAATATTTTTTTATAATCCTATATTTTGTGGTTAAGCATTTTAATGAACACTATTAGTTGAGGTATAAAATAAATTTTGCAGTTTAAAATATAGCAATATAATTTTAAAGCAGAAATCCGGAGGTAAAAAGACGTGTTAAGCGGAGAAAAAGCTTTATGGCTGATGCCTCTTGGTGGATAGGAAAATAAATACAGGGACTTCAACCTTGAATATTAAATTTCAATATATCCACTCAATCCTTAATATCCAAAACAGAGGCAACCCCAGCCTCTGTCTCCCCGCTGCGATCATCAGCAATGATATAGCCGCGAGGGTGACGCAGGGTATCCTTCCAGCCTGTCCGACATCAAGCGGCCTTATCTCTTCCAGCTTGCTCACAACCTCGTTAGATAAGCCTGGTATCCCTTTCCTTAGGGTATTTTTACCATCCCTATCTTCTTAAGTTTTTCAGCAAGCTCCTAAACAGACACCGACTTCAAAATCGCTTCCAAAACTTCCCACCGCTTATACGCTTCAGTAATCTCTATTTCAAGCTCTCCTATCCGTGTCTTTATCTCAGGTATCCTGCTGCCATCCTGCTTATAGAATTCAGGATTCGAGAGTGATTCATAGAGCCCATCACGCTCCATCTCCAAAGATTCTATAAGCGCGGGCAATGCCTCAAGTTCTTTCTTCTCCTTGAATGTCAGAATACGCGGACGCTCCTGCTTCTGACGGGGCTTTTGCGGCTTTGCGGGCTTTTCCGTTTTTTCGGGAACTGCTGGCTTGCGCTGTCTCAGCCAGTCGTCATACCCTCCGACATATTCCTCGACCCTGCCGTTGCCTTCAAATACTATTGTGCTCGTTACGATGTTATTGAGGAACTCCCTGTCGTGGCTCACGAGAAGCACCGTGCCCTCGTACTCCATCAGCATCTCCT
>JACQZG010000005.1:6352-41570 GCA_016213935.1 Nitrospirota bacterium | reverse complement strand
GATAAAAGGTACGCCGGGGATAACAGGCTGATGGCGTCCAAGAGTTCATATCGACGACGCCGTTTGGCACCTCGATGTCGGCTCATCGCATCCTGGGGCTGAAGTAGGTCCCAAGGGTTGGGCTGTTCGCCCATTAAAGCGGTACGCGAGCTGGGTTCAGAACGTCGTGAGACAGTTCGGTCCCTATCTGTCGTAGGCGCAGGAGACTTGAGAGGATCTGTCCCTAGTACGAGAGGACCGGAATGGACGAACCTCTGGTGTGTGGGTTGTTCTGCCAAGAGCAGTGCCCAGTAGCTAAGTTCGGATGGGATAACCGCTGAAAGCATCTAAGCGGGAAGCCCGCCTCAAGATTAGGTCTCCCTCCCGCTTAAGCGGGACTGAAGATCAGTGGTAGACTACCACATTGATAGGCTGGGTGTGTAAGTCCGGTGACGGATTGAGCTAACCAGTACTAATAGATCGTGAGCCTTGACCTCATTACTTAGATTCCACTTATTATTAAACCACATAGAAATACCCCGCCCACTTTTTTGTGGGCTTTTTTTATGCTGTAAGTTAAGCGTTAAATTAATAGAATAAATCCCTTGTTATTTATTAAAATTTCGCATATAATTATTACTTATGCATCAAATAGAATAAATTATAAACATGAAAGAAAGAGATATTATAGAAGAGATAATAGAAATCGGCAAAAAAAGAGGAGTGCTTACTTATGATGAGATAAATGAAGCGCTTCCATCAGAATTTTTTACGCCCGATGAGATTGAAGATCTTATGGACCTCCTTCAGGATATGGGAATTGACATAGTTGATGAGGAGTCCCAGCCTTTAGAGAAAGAGGAGGTTCAAGGATATGAAAAGACAGAAGATCTTGTGCAGGCATATTTTCACTCGATGGGTGATATTTCAATTCTGACAAAGTCAGAAGAAGTTGAACTCGCCAAGAAACTTGAGGAAGGTAAAGCAATCATCATCGACATAGTAATGAGCCTTCCTATCGCAAAACGAATTGAAAAGACTGTTCCATTTGATGCGGAAATCTTTGAAGAGGAATCCGAAAGAATCGATGTGATAGTTGATCTTGCTTTAAAAAAGATACAGTCTTTGGTTGAGGATGTTAGACAACTAAATAGAAAGCTTAATAAATATGGCGGTTCATTTAGAGCTATCGGTCTAATGATTAAACATGAAAAGAGCAAAAAAAGGATAAGGCATTCTTTAGTTGATGAGATGGAGGAAACATCAAATAAGGTTAAAAAAGCTTATTCAAAAATTGAGGCTGAAGTAGGAATCAGGGTTGATGATTTGCTCATCATGTGGGATAGAATTTATAAAGTACAGGCTTTCGTGCATGAAGCCAAAGGGGAATTGATTACCAGGAATTTAAGACTTGTCGTAAATATTGCTAAAAATTATGTTGGCAGAGGATTGCCGCTTTTGGACCTTATTCAAGAAGGAAACATTGGCCTGATGAAGGCTGTTGACAAATTTAAATATGAAAAAGGATACAAGTTTAGCACATATGCTACATGGTGGATCAGGCAGGCAATCACAAGAGCTCTTATAGATCAGACTAAGACAATAAGGGTTCCTGTTCATATGATGGAATTTTATAATAGGGTCACTAAGGCATCAAGAGAATTGACCCAGGAGCTTGGCAGGGAACCCTCGAACGAAGAGATTGGGAAAAAGCTGGAAGTGACCACGAGGAAAGTTGAGGATGTCTTCAGAGCGATTCAGGACCCAATTGCCCTGCAAACCCCCGTTGGGGATGAGGATACGGAGCTTGAGGATTTTATCGGTGATAAAACCAGTCCTTCACCATATACTGAAGCTGAAAAAAAAGAAATATCAGGGTATATAAAGAAAGTGCTCGGTACCCTTACTCCAAAAGAAGAAAAGGTGATAAGAATGCGGTTTGGCATTGGAGTTGACAGGGATCATACCCTTGAAGAGGTCGGCAGGCATCTCGCCATTACAAGAGAAAGAGTGAGGCAGATAGAAGCAAAGGCTTTAAGAAAACTTAAACATCCAACTAGACTTAAGGCGCTTAAGACATTGGTAAGCACTTAATACGTTTGTATTTTCCTTCCCTATTTCCTGCCCCATGAATCGCCTATTGCAACTTCTTGGTTGATATCTAAAATAATTGCAGCGGAAGTATTGGTTAGCGCAGAGATAACCTGAAGGGATCCAATAGGAGTTTGGTCCTCAATCGAGAATATGTCTCCAGCCATGAGACCATCCGCAGTTCCTTTGTCAAGATAAACAATATCATTTTTATAAGACATATGGTTATCAAAGCGGGACCCGACTATATAACCATTTATGTCCGGGGTTCTTGCATTTTCAGTACGAACTGGCGGCACAGAATCGATATAAGCGATAATATTGTCGCCAACATGAACGCTGTCAAAATCTTCAATGATTTTAGCCTTAGGCACGTTGTTCTCTATTGCTGTGACTTCAAGAAGGCCTGAAACTATTATTTGATAGCCGAGTTTATCGCCTCTTACAGGATGTTTTATTTCTTTGATCTTTCTGACCGATAGAAATTTATCTCCGACAGAAACCGTACCTTTTATTTTCAGAAATACAGACTCTGTTTTGCCAAAAATATTTCTTCCTCTGTCAGCAAAAAATATCTCTCCAATGTTTTCATATTCTTTTGATATCCAGCCGCTTGATATGTAACTATTTTTACTTAAAATATATTCTTCTTCCGATTTAGTTCCTTCTGGCACTGTTGTTGAGGCGGCCTGGTACTCCAGTTTAGGTATCTCTGTGTCAGTAGATTCAACGGGTAACTGCGTTTCTCCGCTTGAACGCATTATTTCTTCCCTGGATGGGATGGTTATATTATTCCCCGGATAAATAAGGTCAGGATTGGCAATCTGTGGATTATAATTCCACAACTTGGGCCATAGCATGGGTTCTTTTAACTCTTTTCCGGATATATCCCATAAAGTATCCCCCTTTTTTATAGTGTAAGTATTTGTGTTAGAGCTATCGGCGGCTGCGTAGTTAATTAAAAGTGCAAGTATAATTAGAGGCAAAGATAACTTTATTTTCATTTGGATTCCTCCATTAAATTATGTCTTGTTATAATCATATCATATTAAGGCTGATTGTTGGAGTCAAGTGCTGTATTCGGCATTGATTTTTATGTATTTTTCGGTAAGGTCGCATGTAAAGAAATCAGCGCTCTTATTACCAAGTCGCAAGTCAACGGTAATTGTTATTTCTTTATCAGCAAAGAGGCTGCGCGAGGTTCTCGCTTTGGGATTACTAACGCCGTTAATAACGATCTGACAATTATTAATGAAAATACTGATCTTATTTTCAGCTATTTCTACCCCGGCATAACCGATAGCAGCTATTATTCTGCCCCAATTTGGGTCATTTCCGTAAATTGCCGTCTTCACAAGCATTGAGGTAGCTATTGCTCTGGCTATTTTTTCAGCATCAGCTTCTTTTTTTGCCCCAGTTACAATGATCTCAATAAATTTAGTGGCGCCTTCTCCGTCTATTGCAATCATTTTCGCAAGCTCACGGGAGAGGCCGTTTAACGCATTTTCAAAAACCTTATACTGAGGTGATTGTAATGTTATAGATTTATTACCGAGCATTCCGTTTGCCATTATCATCAAAGTATCGTTAGTGCTCATGTCATTATCAACTACGAGCCTGTTGAATGATGTTCTTGCAGCATTGGTCAGGGCATGTTTTAGGGCATTCGTGGATATATATATATCTGTCACAATATAACTTAGCATCGTTGCCATATTTGGTGATATCATCCCCGATCCTTTGGCGATTCCGGCTATCGTCCCAGTCTTTCCCCCGATATTTATTTTCCTGATAAGAATTTTAGGGAAAGTGTCAGTGGTCATTATGGCATTAGCAACTTTTTCTAAGGAATAAGGAGATAAGTTATTTACGGCCTCAGGTATCGCTTTTCTTATTTTTGCCATGGGAAGCGGCCTTCCAATTATTCCGGTTGATGAAACATAAACAAGTTCTTTAGATATATTAAGTTCGTTAGCTGTGAGAGTCGTGATTTCTTCAGCATCAATGAACCCCTTTTCTCCTGTGCAAGCGTTTGCATTCCCGCTGTTTATGATAATTGCCTGCCCTTTATTGGATTTGATTCTTTTTATATCCAGTTTCACTGGAGCTGCCTTGATTTTGTTTGTGGTAAATACTCCTGCAACTGTTGAGGGTTTTTCTGAATATATAATTGACAGGTCAGGTTTTTTGCTCCTTTTTTTAATGCCGGCCGGTATTGCCGAAAATTTAAATCCGGGAATGAAATATTTCTTATTGAGGGGAATCTCTTTCATTCAGTTAGGGAAAAAGAGAAGGAGTCATTAGCCCTTCAGTTTCATCAAAGCCGCACATTATATTCATGTTCTGCACGGCCTGGCTTGAAGCGCCTTTAAGTAAATTGTCTATTGCGCTAAGTATGATGAGAACGTTGTTGTTTTTGCTTCTATTATCTAAAAAAACAGAGATATCGCAGTAATTGCTGCCTGCTACAGCTTTTGTGGTTGGGTATAATCCATTATTGAGCACTCTTACAAATGGCTCGCTTCTATAGAATTCTCTGTAAAGTTTATGAATGGCTGCAATGTCCACGTTTTTTTTAACCCTGATATAAACAGTACTGAGTATCCCCCTGTCCATGGGGATAAGATGCGGTGTGAAAATGACTTTGATCTTTCTGGTGGAGATATTGCTTAGTTCCTGCTCTATTTCAGGAGTATGCCTGTGGCTGGAAACGGCATAGGCCTTTATGGATTCATTTACTTCACAGAACATGAAAGGTTGTGAGGGCTTTCTGCCCGCGCCTGATACGCCGGATTTCGAATCTATAATTATGGAATCGGCATCAACAAAATTTTTGCCTATGACCGGGGCTAATGCGAGGATTGCTGATGTGGGGTAACATCCTGGATTAGCGATTATCGAAGCTGACTTTATCGTTTCCCTGTAAATTTCTGGCAGGCCGTAAACAGCGTTTTTCAGAAGCGAGGGGTAAAGATGTTCGTTATGGTACCAGGCTTTGTATGTTTTTATGTCTTTAAGCCTGAAATCCGCCGAAAGGTCAATGACTTTTTTCCCCGCTTTGTTAAGATGCGAAACAATTTTCTGAGATGTCTTATGGGGAAGACAGAGAAAGAAAAGGTCAGCTTTTTTAGTGATGGCTTTAAGATCTGGTTTTTCGAAGTTAAGATGAAAGTCTTTTAAATTACGGATAGTATCTGAAACAGGCGTGCCGGCCAAACGTTCTGACGTGACCGCAGTGATTTCGGCGTTTCGGTGGTGATGTAAAATTCTTATCAACTCACCGCCAGTGTACCCGCTGCCCCCAAAGATAGCGACTTTTATCATTTAAAGGACGAATGTCAAGCAAATAATGTAAAGAACTGAGATTATCTCTTCGAGAACTGGAAACGCGCTCTCGCGCCTTTTTGCCCGTACTTTTTTCTCTCCACAGCACGCGGGTCTCTTGTTAAAAAACCTTCTTTTTTTAAAGGGGGTCTGAAGTCGGAATTGACCTTGACCAAGGCTCGTGCGATGCCGTGTTTTATTGCCCCCGCCTGTCCGCTTACCCCTCCTCCCTTAACCCTGATATTAACATCATATTTGCCGTTCACTGACACGGTATTAAGAGGCTGTTGAACAACCATTTTCATGGTTTCAAAGGGAAAGTATTTATCCAGCGGTTTATTATTGATTGTTATATTACCCGCGCCTGGCTTAAGGAATACCTGCGCTATTGAATTTTTTCTTCTGCCGGTTGCGTTATATCGTATTTCCGCCATTAGTTTTAAGACTCCTTATTTAGTCAGAATCAGAGGTTCTGGTTTTTGCGCGTCATGAGGATGTTTGCTGCCTCTGTATACCTTAAGTTTTAACATCTGTTCTCTTCCAAGAGAATTTTTTGGAAGCATTCCACGAACTGCCGAGCAAAAGAGTTTTTCAGGATTGTTCTTATATAAATCTTTTGCATGCTCTTTTTTTAAGCCCCCGGGATAGCCTGAATGGTGTATATAACTCTTTTTTTCAAGCTTTTTCCCCGTCAGCCGGATTTTCTCGGCGTTTATAATTACAACCCCGTCTCCGGTATCTGTATTGGGGGTATAACTGACGTTAGATTTGCCTCGCAATACTGAAGCGACTCTCGCCGCCAGCCTTCCGAGAACCTGCCCGTCAGCGTCAACAAGATACCATTTTTTGGCCGCGTCATTTTTTTTCATAAATATGGTCTTCATTTATCCATTATCCTCACAATAAGTTCTTAATAATTTAAGGATATATAATATAGAACTATGCGTTTATTTGTCAAACTATTCAGGAACGATGCTTCCTGTGAAGCCGGTGACATGAAAAGGCGGAGAAAAGTTATACCCTGTTGCAGGGCCTGTCAGACAGTTTAGCCCAGTCAGTATCTTTCATTTCCTGTATGTATTCATGAATCATATAAGTTTGCCCGCAATCCATGCAGGTTAGGTTTGTGCTTTTTCAGCCTATTGAGAGCTTAAGCTGCCCGCCGCAGGCTTTGCATCTGAAACGATCTTTTTCTTTTTTCATTAAATCAACACTTGCAGCAATTTAAAATGAATTTAATAATCCCAATGATAATAACGCTATGAAGTTAACTTTTATCTCTTAAGGTCCAATACATCTTGCATATCGTAGAAACCCTGTTTTCTGACTGAAATCCATATCGCGGCTTTAATAGCACCGGCCGCGAATGTGTCTCTGCTCGATGCTTTATGGGTTATCTCTATCCTTTCGCCTATGCCGCCGAACAATACAGTATGTTCTCCGACAATATCACCCGCGCGTATCGTTTGAATTCCTATCTCTTTATTCGTCCTTTCCCCAATGATCCCTTTTCTTGTATACACGGCTGTTTTTTCAAGGTCTCTGTGTAAGGCATCGGCAAGCGCCTGTGCAATACGAATGGCAGTGCCCGAAGGAGCGTCTTTCTTTAATCTGTGGTGTGCTTCTATGACCTCAACATCATAATCATCTCCGAGGACGGCGGCAACGTCATGCAGCACCCGTAAAAGAAGGTTAACGCCGACGCTCATGTTGGGAGAAAGCACGCACGGTATTTTATGTGTGTGTGATTTAATAGACGCTGTCTGTTCAAATGTGAGGCCTGTTGTTCCAATAACCATCGCGATGCCTTTTTCGGCAGCTCTTTTTGCCAATTCAACGCTTGATTCGGGAGTGGAAAAATCAATTATGACATCAGCTTTCTCTTTAATTTCATTGAGATCCGCCGAGATTGTGATACCTATATTGCCTATTCCCGCGGCTTGGCCTGCGTCAGAGCCTGTTTTAGGATGATTCTTATTCTCCAGAGCCCCTATCATTTTGATCTTCCGGTTTGAATGCGCAAGCGCTACGATTCTTGAGCCCATCTTACCGGCGGCGCCCGATACGATTATGTTAATCATTTTCATTCTCCCTTTCAGATGGAATTGATTCGAACTTCACATCCCCTTTGATTACATACTCACCTGACGCCCATTTGCCAAGGTCAATAAGCCTGCATCTTTCCGAGCAGAATGGTCTGTGAGGGTTCTCCTCCCATGTCGTTATCATTTTACAATAAGGGCAGATGATTGTCATGGACGCGGCGAGTTCCTTGTTAACTCTAAATTTCAATCGTGCCTTCAAATACTTTCGCAGCAGGCCCTGTCATATAAACATGGTTCTCTTTTTCCGGCCAATAAATCAGGAGCTTCCCATATTTCAAATGAACAGAAACTCTTCTTTCGGTAAGGCCAAGTAGTGACGAAGCAACAACTGCCGCGGATGCACCCGTACCGCAAGCTGTTGTCTCGCCGGCGCCTCTTTCCCATACGCGCATTCTGATGTTTTTATTATTCAGAATCTGGATAAATTCAACATTCGTCCTGTTTGGGAAGAGGCGGTGCCTCTCTATAACGGAGCCAACGGCCTCAACAGGGGCGTTATCAAGATTATTCACAACGATGACTGCGTGCGGGTTTCCCATAGAGACACATGTTATGCGGTAATTTCTGTTATTTATTTTTAACGGATAATTAACCAAAGGTGACACCCGGCTTTTAATGCCTGAAAACTTCAGTGGGATCATTTTGGGACTTAATTCCGGTTTTCCCATATCAACCTTTATCCCGAAACCGCACTTCTCAGGATAGATTATGCCTGCGAGAGTTTCTATTGCCAACCGCTGCTTTTTAATATTTTTATCCCAAATGTATTTTGCCACGCACCTGACGCCGTTTCCGCACATTTCAACTTCAGAACCGTCTGAATTAAAAATCAGCATTTTGAAATCGGCTTTTTGGGAAGTCTTCAGGATAAGCAGTTGGTCAGCCCCGACTCCGTGCCGTCGGTCGCACAGCCTGACAGCAAGTTTTTGAATATTTTTCAAACGGCCTTTTCTGTCGTCAAGAATGACAAAATCATTCCCGAGGCCGTGCATCTTCGTGAATTCCATCTTCATGTTATTTTAAAAAGTCGGGCAGTGTTACGCGGCTGTCAAGATCGCTGTATTCTTCTCTTTCCCGAACCACATAATATTTATTGCCTTTAACCAGAACCTCCGGTATCCTGGGCCTGCTGTTATATGTTGAACTCATCGTGAAGCCGTACGCGCCCGCGCTCATCACGGAGAGCATATCACCCTGAATAACCCTGTTTATTCTCCTGTTCTTAGCGAGATAGTCGCCTGATTCGCAGATAGGCCCCACAATATCAACCGTGACTTTTTTACGGGCATTTTTCATCACATGAATTATATTATGGTACGCGTTATATAAGCTGGGTCTTATCAAATCGTTCATGCCAGCGTCCACGATGACAAACTCTTTATTGGCATGCCGCTTTATATAAAGCGCTTTTGTGATAAGCACTCCCGCATTGCCGGCAATGGACCTTCCCGGTTCGATTATAAGTTTAAGATTCTGTGCATTCATGAAAGGGAGAAGCGCTTTTGAGAGCTCTTTGGGAAGAGGCGGAGAATCGTTGTTGTAATTTATCCCAAGCCCTCCCCCGATATCGAGATACCTGATATTAATCCCGCAATCATTAAGTTTTTTAGCGAGAGCAACGACTTTTTTCAAGGCGTCGACAAAAGGCCTCACCTCAGTTATCTGGGAACCTATGTGTTTATGTATTCCGAGTATTTCAATATTCGGAAGCCTGCTTGCCACGGAGTAATTCTCAACTGCGTCTTTGATAGGTATGCCGAATTTACTCTCTATTAACCCTGTCGAGATGTAAGGGTGTGTCTTTGGGTCGATGTCGGGGTTCACCCTGAGAGCTATCGGGGCTTTGACCTTAAGTTTTTTAGCGATGCCGTTGATGGCATTCAGTTCATCGGATGACTCTACGTTGAACATAAGAATTTTTGACTTGAGCGCGTACGCTATTTCATCGGCGCTCTTCCCCACGCCGGCATAAACTATTTTATTCGAAGGTATGCCTGCTTTCAGCGCGAGGTAAAGCTCTCCTCCCGATACGACATCAGCGCCGGCGCCGTTCTTCGCAAGAAGCCTGAGTATCGCGCCGTTGGAGTTTGCTTTAAGCGCGAAGCAGATGATATGAGGATGTTTTTTAAAAGCGTTTTTGTACGCGTTCAGATGCCGGAGCAGTGTATTGCGGCTGTAAATATATACAGGCGTTCCGACCTCCTCCGCGATCTTTCTGGCAGGCACGTTCTCGGCAAAAAGCTCTGATTTTTTGTATTTAAAGTCATGCATAATGCTTATTCCATGCGGTTTCAGGGGAGTAATGAACCTGTAACTTAGTTGCCGCCCATTAGATTTTTCATTAGGTTATAATTTACCCATGACTCTTAAAGAAAAAGCAGTTAACGCGATAAAGAAGTATTCGATGCTTCATCAGGGAGACAGTGTTCTTATAGGGCTCTCAGGCGGTCCTGACTCTATCTGCCTTTCGGCTATTTTAGATGAACTTAAGGACAATTTCAATCTCTCCTTGCAGGCTCTTTATGTAAATCACGGCCTTCGCCCCGAAGAGAACAAGAAAGAGGAGGCCTTTTGCAGAGAATTCTGCGGCGCTCTGGGCATCAAGTTTTATATTGAATATGCCGATGTAAGGGAATACACCGAGGCAAAAAGGCTTAATCTTCAGGAGGCGGCCAGAGAGCTGAGGTACGGTTTGTTTGAAAAAGTGTCGCTTCGCGAGAATGCGGGAAAAATTGCGATGGCTCATAACGCGGATGATCAGGCTGAGACCGTTATCATGAGGCTTATCAGAGGCTCGGGCAGAAAAGGATTATCAGGAATGCCTCCGGTGAGGGGAAAGATTATACGGCCGTTCATTGATATACAGAGGGCCGAGATCGAGGGCTATTTAAAAGCGAGGGGAATATCTTTTGTAACCGACTCTTCAAATCTTAAAACCGACTATTTGCGCAATAGGCTTCGCATGGATATTCTGCCTTTGCTTAAGGCAGAGAATCCATCTTTTACAGAAAGCATATGCAGGGCTGCCGAGATCTTAAGGGATGAGGATCAATATCTTCAGACAGCGGCTACTAAGGCCATGATGAGGCTTATAACGAGAAAGAGTGATAAATCCATCGAGCTTTTTTTAATCCCCCTGATGAATATAAATAAGGCCATACTGAGAAGAGTTTTAAGGAGGGCATTATCAGAGATAGGCGCCGGCACAGGTATCGGGCTTGTGCATATAGACGGCATAATAGATCTCGTTCATAACTGCAAAAGCGGCGACTCGATAAACCTCCCGAAGGGGATAAGGGCAATCAAGAATTATTCCACCCTTGTCCTTACGAAGGATATACAGACAGGCATTAAGACAAAGCACATCGAAATCCCCGGAAAAACAATATGCGGTGAGACCGGGTTAATGTTAACGGCCCGGTTATCTGACAGCCCGGAGAAGAACGACGGCAAGACGGCCGCTCTCTTTGATTATGAAAGGCTTGCACTGCCTTTGCAGGTCCGGAGCAGAAGAGACGGGGATTATTTTTATCCAGCGGGTTTTGGCAAAAGAAAGAAGCTTCAGGATTTTTTAGTGGATTTGAAGGTCCCGAGGGAGATGAGAGATTCCGTGCCGGTGGTAGTTTCAGGGGAGGATATTATCTGGGTTGCCGGGTACAGGATGGACGGGAGGTTTGCCGCCGGTGAAGGAACGAGGAAGTTTCTTATATTAAGGGCGGAACAATGTGTTAGCAGATGAAATACATTTATATTGACAGCGAAACCGGGATACGTTCATACCTCAGGAGGTTCGGAGAAAAAGGCCCGCATATTATAGCCCTTGATATAGAGGCTGAATCCAATCTGCACGCCTACGGTGAAAAGCTCTGTCTTATACAAATCTTTGACGGCGTCAATAATGTAATAATCGACCCTTTTCATTTCGGGACCAGAAGGCTCAAAATATTTTTTGAGGACACTTCTGTTTTAAAGGTCATGTATGACGCGGGGAGCGACCTCTCTCTTCTTAAGAACTCGGCAGGCATAGAGATTAAATCAATACTTGACCTGAGGCCCGCTGCCGAGCTGCTCGAGTATGAAAAGAAAGACCTTCATTCCATAATAGCTTTTGAGCTGGGAATATTTCTCGAAGAGAAGAAGAAATACCAGAGGTATAACTGGATAAAGAGGCCTGTCGCCGAAGAGGCTCTCCTTTACGCCGTAAATGACGTAATGCACCTGCTCGCGTTGAAGGAAATCATGCTCGCGAAGCTTTACGCAAGGAAGCTTCTTGACGCTTTTCTCTTAAAAAACCTTCAGATTCAGAACAGGGTTTATACAAGGGATCCCGAAGACAAGTACAGAAAGATAAACGGATATTCCGGGCTTGATAAGCATGGCAAGCTTTTATTTAAGCGAGTTTTTGATATCAGGGAGAAGTACGCAAAGTTATTTGACATTCCGGCACACGGCGTTATTCATAAAGGCGATTTGATGAAGATAGTGAAAGAGCCGGAATTTATTTACAAGATAACTTTTCCAAAGAGAATGAACAAAGAGGCTGTCCTGAAAGTCCTGAGTGAGTTAGAGAATGCCTTTAATTCCTGACCGTTATGTCTCATTAGCCCTTTAATTTGTATGATATAATTGTCTTTAATTTGACCGGCACAGGAGGATTCATTTGACAGGGAAGATACGTGTAAGATTTGCACCAAGCCCAACCGGCTACCTACATATCGGGGGAGCGAGGACCGCGCTGTTTAACTGGCTCTATGCGAAACAGAATAACGGAACTTTCATATTGAGGATAGAAGATACGGACAGGGAGCGTTCCACCGATCAGTTCATTGAAGCAATCATAGACGGGATGAGGTGGCTCGGCTTTGACTGGGACGAAGGGCCTTTCCGGCAGACGGAAAGATTCCCAACATACAGAAAATACGCTGAAAAGCTTATGAAAGAAGGGAACGCCTATTACTGTTACTGCTCTCCCGAAGAACTTGAGGCAAGCCGTAAAGAGGCGATGAAGGAGGGGAGGGCTCTTAAGTATTCCGGAAAGTGCAGGAATCTCAGGGAGCCTGTTCATGGAGTCAGCCCCGTAGTCAGGTTCAGGATGCCGCAGGACGGCGCAACTATAGTTGACGACCTGATAAAGGGAAGGGTGGAATTCAGTAATGAGCAATTGGATGACCTTATAATTTTGCGTTCAGACGGAACACCCACATACAATCTTACCGTGGTTGTTGATGACGTCGATATGGGCATCACCCATGTCATAAGAGGCGATGACCACCTTAATAACACGCCGAGGCAGATTCAGATATACAGAGGGCTCAACTACTCGATTCCGAAATTTGCCCATCTTCCCATGATTCTCGGCTCTGATAAGGCAAGGCTCTCCAAAAGGCACGGGGCGACATCCGTGACTGCGTACAGGGATATGGGATATCTTTCCGATGCCCTTGTTAATTATCTTGTGCGCCTCGGCTGGTCTCACGGCGACCAGGAGATTTTTACTAAAGAAGAGCTTATTAAATACTTTTCATTTGAAAACGTGGGCAAGGCCGCGGCAGTTTTTAATCCTGAAAAACTTGACTGGCTCAATGCCCAGTACATCATGAACTCTAATCCTGAAGACCTTGCTTCCCTTGTGATGCCGTTTCTGATAAAAGACGGGCTGGTTAAAGAGGGCCGTATTGATATTAAATGGCTGTCTGATGCGGTTAAGACATTGCAGGAGAGGTCGAAGACATTGCTGGAGCTTGCCTCTTCATTACGCTATTATATTTCCGAAGATATTGAATATAATGAAAAGTCACGGAAGAAATTTTTAAACGAAAAGAGCCTGCCGCTTCTTCTTGAGCTTAAAGACGGCTTGGCATCAACGGCGGATTTTTCCGCGAGAAATATAGAGGATATTTTTAAGTCAATAGTTGAACGGCATAGCGTGAAACTCGGTGATTTGGCACAGCCCGTAAGAGTCGCGATGACGGGCGGCACAGCCAGCCCGGGCATCTTTGAGGTTCTCCTGATACTCGGCAAAGAGAAGGCCGTAAGAAGGCTTGAAAAGGCTCTTGAAACGATAAGGGCTTCATAATAATCCGGTATAGGCATATGCTTCCCAATAATCATTCAAATCCATCCGATTTTATCAGAGAGACAATCGCTGATGACCTTAAATCAGGGAAGAACGAGAGCCGTGTGCATACTCGCTTTCCGCCGGAGCCGAACGGTTATCTCCATATCGGGCACGCAAAGTCCATCTGCCTGAATTTTGAGATTGCCAGAGAGAATAAAGGGCTCTGCAACCTCCGCTTTGACGACACGAATCCCGTAACAGAAGAGGCCGAGTATGTTGAAGCCATCAGGAAGGATGTTGAATGGCTCGGTTTTCAGTGGGACAATGAATGCTATGCATCCGATTACTTTGAGCAGCTCTATGATTATGCCGTAAGGCTTATAAAGAACGGAAAGGCATATGTTTGCGACCTCAGCCCTGAAGAAGTAAGGGAGCAGAGAGGCACGCTTACAGAGCCAGGCAAAGAAAGCCCTTACCGCAACCGCCCGGCGGATGAGAACTTCCTGCTTTTTGAACGGATGAGGGCGGGCGAATTCGCGAGCGGTTCCCGTACGCTGAGGGCAAAGATAGACATGTCTTCAGGCAATATGAACATGCGCGACCCCGTCATCTACCGCATTCAGCACGCGTCCCATCACCGCACGGGTGATAAATGGTGTATTTACCCGATGTATGATTTCGCGCATTGCGTCTCTGATTCCATCGAGGGCATAACGCATTCATTATGTTCCCTCGAGTTTGAGGATCACCGACCCCTTTATGACTGGTTCCTTGACGAACTCGGCATTCATCACCCTCAGCAGATAGAATTCGCGAGGCTCAATATAACCAATACCGTATTAAGCAAGCGAAAACTGATAAAGCTTGTCGAGGAAGGCCATGTCACGGGATGGGATGACCCGAGAATGCCGACTCTCTCAGGCCTCCGCAGGCGGGGCTACACTCCCGAGGCGATAAGGAATTTCTGCGGCAGGATAGGCATTGCCAAAAGGAACAGCACCGTTGATATGGCGCTTCTCGAATACTGTATAAGGGAAGAGCTTAATAAGGCCGCTCCGCGCTACATGGCTGTCCTCAATCCATTGAAGATCGTGATAGAGAATTATCCTGCAGATTTGATAGAGGAGATCGATGCCGTTAATAATCCTGAGGATGAGAAGATGGGCATCAGAAAGGTGCCTTTCTCAAGAGAAGTATATATTGAACGCGATGACTTCATGGAGGATCCGCCCAAGAAGTTCTTCCGTCTGGCTCCGGGACGCGAGGTGCGGCTGAGGTACGCCTATTACATCACTTGCACAGATGTGATTAAGGATGGAAATGGAGAAATTACGGAACTCCGCTGCACTTATGACCCAGCGACAAAGGGCGGCGATTCCCCTGACGGCCGGAAGGTGAAATCCACCCTCCACTGGGTCTCTGCTCCTAAGTCGCTGGAAGCGGAGGTGCGTCTGTATGATCATCTTTTTTCGGTTTCCGAGCCGGGAGATGACTTTGTTTCACAGCTTAATCCGGATTCTTTGATAACTCTGGCTTCTTGCAGGATTGAGCCCGCCCTTGAGAAGATATTCAGGTGCCAGTTCGAAAGGCTGGGTTACTTTTGTCTTGATAAGATCGATTCATCCCTGAAGAATAAACCAGTCTTCAACAGGATAGTGACTTTAAAAGACGCATGGGCTAAGATACAGAAAACCGGCGGATAGTGTTTCGCAGTGCATGGGAGAGTTGAACAAAGAGAATTCATTTAAAAAAGGAGTAATGCCATGAGAAACGAAAACGAGATTATCACATGTATCGTTCAAAGAGGCAAGGCGGATAAGATAGTTAAATCAGCTATCAAGGCCGGCGCGCAGGGAGCAACCATGTTTTACGGAAGGGGCACTGGCGTCAGGCAGAAACTCGGTTTCTTGGGGACGTTTATCAACCCTGAAAAGGAGATTATTTTTATTGTAACGCATAAGGAAACCACAGACGCGATATTCGAAGCCATTATATCTGAGGGTGAGCTTGATAAGCCGGGAAAGGGTTTCGCATTTATACAGATTGTGGGAAGATCCGTTGGATTTATTGAATAAGCGCCATGAAAAAGATATTTTTATATTTATTTCTTTTTCTGCTGTTGGCGGCCGTATACAACAGAGATATGGTAATTCATAAAGTTCCGCTCTTAAGCGCCGCTTACAGCAAGCTCGGCTTGACCAAATTTGATGTAAAAGAATTCAAATTTTCCGATTCCCGCGGCGTAATAAGAGAAGATATTACCCTGCCGACGTTTCAGCGCGGAAACGAACAAAATATATTTCAATTCCTGTATTCTCTTGAAAATTATGACAGGCTGATAAGGAATATCTTTATCTTTACCGGCATCTTGAGCCTATTAGCCATGTCTTTATTGAGAAAGTCGCCGTATCTGAGTTGCGCGCTGACCTTTGTTGATTACGGCTTCAGAGTCAGTAATTTTCTGATTTTTCTCACAATACTTATAACCCCAATATCTCTTTTTTTTCTCAGGTATAATTATTTTTACGGCCTGAACGGCCTCTTTTTTACCGGGCCTTATATCATGCTTGTTTTAACTTCAATCAGCTTAAAGGTTTATGATTTCAATATGCATGTATGGAACAGGTTGGTCTATTCATTAGTTTGTCTTACAGTATCTGCAGTTATCGCACGTACTTATTTGTAATATTTTTCAGAAGCAATCTTGTGATTTTCCAATGAAAAAAATCTCAGTCATAGGGGCGGGGAGCTGGGGCACGGCGCTTGCTTCACTTCTTGGCGAAAAAGGGCATGAAGTCTCCCTTTGGGTTTTCGAGGCAGACCTTGCCAATGAGATATCAAAGAAAAGAGTTAATTCAAAATACCTGCCGGAGGCGCTTCTCCCGCAAAACGTAACCGCGTCTTCCAGCTTGAAAGATATCGTAATCGGAGCGGAGCTTGTCATCAATGTCGTCCCCTCACAGCATACGAGAAAAGTTTTTAATGACGCTGCTTCATTCATGCATGATAGTGCCCGTATTGTGACGGCTTCGAAAGGTATAGAGAAAGGCACGCTGCTGACCGTCTCACAGATACTTGAAGAAGTGACCGGGCGCAAGGCGGCGGCCCTTTCAGGGCCGAGTTTTGCAAAAGAGGTCATAAGGAAATTGCCTACAGCGGTTACCATCGCGTCTGAGGATGAGAAGGCAGGCATTGAGCTTCAGAAGGTCTTCAGCACTGAATATTTCCGCGCTTATACAAGCAATGATGTTTTGGGCGTTGAACTTGGCGGCGCGCTGAAAAACGTTATGGCAATAGCCTCCGGCATTTCAGACGGCCTCGGCCTCGGCTCGAGCGCGCGCGCGGCCCTCATAACGAGGGGGCTTGAGGAGATAATACGCCTCGGTACCGTGATGGGGGCTAATGAGAAGACATTCAGGGGGCTCAGCGGCATGGGCGACCTTGTGCTTACATGCACAGGCGTCCTGTCGAGGAATTACACAGTGGGAATCAGGCTCGGCAAAGGTGAAAAGATTAAGGATATCGTCTCAAGCATGTCGATGGTGGCAGAAGGTGTAGCGACTTCCGAATCAGCGTATGAACTTTCAAAAAAATACAGAGTTGAAATGCCGGTTGTTGAACAGGTCTACAGGACGATAAACGAGGATAAACCTCCGGCAGACGCTGTAAAGGAATTGATGGCGAGGAGCCTTAAAGCGGAACATTAACAGAGTTATGAGTTAAGAGTTAAAAAAATGGATAATAAAAAAATTAAAAATATTCTCGATTCTGTGAAGGCGGGAGATGTCTCGGTCATGAAGGCGATGGAGACCTTGAAGCATCTTCCGTATGAGGATATGGGTTTTGCAAAGGTCGATCATCACAGGTCATTGAGGCACGGCATACCTGAGGTTATATATGCTCAGGGCAAGGAGATAAAAGATATCATATCGATATCGGATTCGATACTGAAAAAGAGCGGGAAGCTTTTTATAACCAAGGCGCCCCGGGCTGTTTATAAAAAAGTTGCTTCCTTATGCACAAAGCATAAAAAGAAGGCTTTGTATTATGAAAGGTCAGGAGTAATCGTTGTCGGCGGCGAGAAAAAGCAAGAAGGTTTTGTAGCGGTCATCTCAGCTGGCACATCTGATATTGCCGTTGCCGAAGAGGCGGCTGTCACAGCCTCTTTTTTAGGAAGCAGAGTGGAGATTACCTATGACGTCGGAGTCGCCGGCCTCCACAGGCTTATGGACGCGAAAGATTCTTTGAAAGACGCGAAGGTGCTGATAGTCGTTGCGGGGATGGAGGGGGCTCTTCCTTCTGTTGTCGGCGGGATGACTGACAAGCCGATAATAGCGGTTCCGACCTCCATTGGTTACGGCGCCAATCTTGGCGGGATCGCCACGCTCTTTGCGATGCTTAACTCCTGCGTCCCCGGGATAGCCGTCATGAATATCAATAACGGGTTCGGCGCCGGGGTTCTGGCGCATAAGATAAATACGCTCAATGGTTAACAGTAATTAACCGTCAACAAATTATTCATTTCGGGGCAGGCATGCTGAAGGATAAAACATGATCGCGTATTTTGACTGTTTTTCGGGAATAAGCGGCGATATGATACTCGGCGCGCTTGTCGATGCCGGAGCGCCTCTTGATAAATTAAAGAAAGAACTCTCCAAACTTCCTGTCAGCGGGTATGAATTAAAAGCAAAGGCGGTAAAGAGGGGCGGGTTGAGGGCGGTGAAGGTTGATGTAGTTGTAAAGCAGTCAGCAATCAGCAATCAGCAATCAGCAAAAAAATGGAAAGATATAGAGAGAATAATCAGAATTTCAAAATTGTCTGATGATATAAAACAGAAAGGGCTGGCAATCTTCAGGAGGCTCTTTGATGCGGAGGCAAAGGTACACGGGGAAAAATTCAATGAGGTTCATCTTCATGAGCTTGGAGCGGTTGATTGCATAGTTGATATCTTCGGCGCGCTTATAGGCATTGATATTCTCGGCATCACGGAAATATACTCTTCTCCTTTAAATGTTGGAGGCGGCAGCGTGAAGACAGAGCACGGTATGCTGCCGGTTCCGGCTCCTGCTGCTCTTGCGCTTTTGAAAGGCGTGCCGGTTTATTCATCAGGCATAGAGCATGAACTTGCGACGCCGACAGGCGCTGTGATGATATCGTCGCTCTCAAAAGGATTTATTCCGTTTCCTGATATGAAGGTCTCAGGCACGGGAATAGGAGCAGGCGGAAAGGATTTAAAAGAACAGCCGAATGTGTTGAGAATGATTACTGGAGAGCTGTCAGCCGTCAGCTGTCAGCCGTCAGCAGAGAGAGTCTCTGTCATAGAAACCAACATTGACGATATGAACCCTCAGGTTTATGAATATGTGATGGAGAAATTATTTGATGCGGGCGCGCTTGATGTCTGGCTCACAAATATAATCATGAAGAAGGGGAGGCCTGCGGTTAAGCTTTCTCTTCTTTGTGATGAAACTCTGGTTGACGAACTTACCAGGATCATATTCACTGAAACGACAAGCATCGGCGTGAGATTTTATACCGCCGGGCGGAAGGTACTTGAACGTAAGATAAAGTCTGCAGAAACTAAATTCGGCAATATAAATGTGAAGGTTTCGAGCCTTGACGGAAAGATTCTTAAGGCAACCCCGGAGTATGACGAGTGCAGGAAGACAGCAAAGAAGCACGGCATCCCGCTTATGAAAGTTATAGAGGCAGTAACTAAAAAAACTTAATTATAAAATCTTTCCTTCCCCCCTTTGCAAAGGGGGGAAGGAGCGCTGCATTGCAATTCATAACTATTGCTTCTGCTTTTTCCCGCCGATCGATATGAAGATAGAAGCTCCCCTTCTGTAAACAAGGAGAAGGACATCTTCCTCAGCTTTTATCTTTGATGCGGTTGCCCTGAAGTCTTCCCAGTTTGATACCGCCTTTCGGTTTATCTCGAGGACTACGTCTCCTCTTAATAGCTTCTCGACAGCAGGGCTCTCCTCAGCGACTTCCGAAACTACGACGCCCCTGATCCTGCTAGGGAGCGCAAGTTCGCTGTATATTTCAGGCGTAAGGTCTTTTACAGTGACGCCGGTCAGCGCATTTTCAAAAACATTGGTTACAACAGCTTCTTCTCCTGATTCAGCCTTGAGCTCGGTAATTGTTATCGTCATTGTCGAAGGCTTCCCGTCTCTGATCACGATTACTTTCACTTTATCGCCCGGCGCTGTATTGGCCACGATATTTCTCAGGCTGTTTGGTTCGTCTATCTTGATATGATTAAATTCTGTAATAACATCGCCTCTGGCAAGCCCCGCCTTTTCAGCCGGGCTGCCCTCGATCACTTCCGCTATCAGCGCGCCGTTGATGTCAGAGAGCTTGAACTGTTTGGCAAGTTCCGGAGTAACGGCCTGAACTGATACGCCAAGCCATCCCCTGATCACCTTGCCTTTTTCAAGAAGGTTTTCGAGGACTTTTTTTGCCATGTTGCTTGGAATCGCGAACCCGATGCCCTGATAGCCGCCGGAAGTGCTGAATATGGCGGTGTTTATTCCGACGAGTTCACAATTTGAGTTTACAAGCGCTCCGCCTGAGTTGCCGGGATTGATTGCGGCGTCAAGCTGTATAAAGTTTTCATAATCCGCAAGGCCGACATTTGCCCTGCCGACCGCGCTGACTATACCCATGGTAACGGTTTGGTTGAGGCCGTAAGGGCTTCCTATCGCAAGCACCAGGTTCCCGGGCTTGAGTTCATTGGAATCCCCCCACTTCAGGGTAGGCAGATCACGGGCATCCACTTTTATTACCGATATATCGGTTTTGGGGTCGCTTGCTATGATCTTCCCGTCAAGCTCTCTTTTATCTGAGAGAAGCACGGTTATTTCATCCGCGTCTTTTACAACATGATTATTGGTCAGAATGTAACCGTCTGAAGTGACTATGACGCCTGACCCGAGGCTCGTTGCCTTTCTTTCCCTCGGTTTCTGCATATGGTCAAACTGGTCGCCGAAGAATCTTCTGAATAGAGGGTCTTCAAAAAAGGGGTTCACGCCCCCCTGTGTTTTTATGGTCTTTGTTGTTGATATATTCACAACGGCGGGTTTGACGGCTTCGACTACTTCTGACATTGCGAGGCTGGTCTTTGAGAGAAAATCTTTTGCATTGTCTAACCTGCTCTGCGGTTTCGCGGCCTCTTCTGTTGAAGCATGCGCTTCGGTTTGTAAGGCGGAAGGCGAATATAAGGCAAGGCCAAAAATTAAGAGGGCAGCAAAAATATAATAGATTTTCTTTAATGTGAATCCCGTGTTCAGCATTTTATTCTCCTTTTAAGAATGAATGTAATTTGATTATATATCTTGAGAAACGATGAGTCAAAGATTCATCAGCAATATTTATTTGCAGTAAAATAGCACAGCCTCTTTGAAGAAATTATGAAGACACGCGGGGTTTACAAATGACGGGGCTTCAATTATCATTTAATCACTGTCTTGACGCTGCATGAGCAACAAATCGGGAAAAAGATATGCGGATATCGCTGGCGCAGATAAACCCTATAGTCGGTGACCTCGAAGGCAACAGCAGAAAGATAATTGCCTGCATAAAGAAGGCGCGGTCACTGAAGGCTGACATCATTGCCTTCCCCGAGCTTTCGGTGACCGGCTATCCGCCTGAAGACCTTCTTCTGAAACCCCATTTCATTGACGGCAATATTGACGTTCTTAACACTATAAGAAAAGAGGTTCTGGGTATCGCGGCCATTGTCGGTTTTGTCGACAGAAGTGAATGGTTATACAACGCGGCCGCGGTGATTTCAGAAAAAAAGATAATAGATATATATCACAAGAAGCACCTGCCGAATTACGGAGTCTTTGACGAACACCGCTATTTCAAAGGAGGCACGGTATATCCGGTGTACAGTTTTAACGGCATCAAGGTCGGCATAAATATTTGCGAGGATATCTGGAGCGATAACGGGCCTTCTAAGGTTCAGGCGCATTCAGGCGCCGAGCTGATAATAAATATCAACGCCTCGCCCTACAGCATTGGTAAAAGAGATTTCAGGGAGGAGATTGTCAGGAAACGCGCCAGAGAATGCGCCGTTTCGGTTGCTTACGTGAATATGGTCGGCGGCCAGGATGAGCTTGTTTTTGACGGCGGCAGTTTTTTAATGGACCCGGACGGCAAGGTTCTATTGAGGTGCGGGCAGTTCATTGAAGACCTGCTAACATTCGATTTTGAGCCCTGGGCAGGGCGTTCAATGCCGCGCAGGGTGAAGAGCTTCCGCGGGCTGCTCTCAGCGGGAGAAAAGATCAAGATGGTTGATATGACGTGCCCCTCTTCCAAAAAGAAGCCGGCTCTTAAAAAGAGCATAGTTAAAGAGATGCCCGGGACTGAAGAGATATATAACGCACTGATGCTCGGCACAAGAGACTACGTGAGGAAGAACGGTTTTAAGGGGGTTGTCATAGGAACGAGCGGAGGGGTTGATTCGGCGCTTGTGGCAACCATTGCGGCTGATTCTCTCGGGGCGGAAAATGTACACGCATTATTTATGCCCTCAATGTATTCCTCAAGGGAGAGCAGGGAGGACGCGTATCTGCATGCGGACAATCTCGGCATCAAACTATTCACAATCCCGGTAAGCGGCATTTACAGGCAATATTTAAAAACTCTCGCGAACCAGTTTAAAGAGACTTCTTCAGGAACAGCCGAAGAGAATCTTCAGGCAAGGATAAGGGGCAACATTCTCATGGCATTCTCGAATAAGTTCGGCTGGATGGTGCTGACAACCGGGAATAAATCCGAGATGAGCGTAGGCTATGCAACACTTTACGGCGACATGGCAGGCGGGTTTGCCGTGATAAAAGATGTCCCAAAGACTCTCGTGTACAGGTTGTGCAGGTGGCGCAACGAAAAGGAGGGGAGGCCGCTTATCCCTGAGCGGATTTTAGTTAAAGAGCCTTCCGCAGAGCTTAAGCCAAGGCAGAGGGATACTGACACTCTTCCTCCTTATGAGGTGCTTGACCCTCTTCTTAAGGCATATGTTGAAGACGACCGTAGTTTTGACGAGGTGATGGGGCTGGGTTATGACGCTGATACAGTAAGGGATGTCATCAGGATGGTGGATTTTTCCGAATACAAAAGGCGCCAGGCCCCTCCCGGCATAAAGATAACGCAGCGGGCATTCGGCAAGGACCGGAGATTTCCCATAACTAACAGATTCAGAAGTTATTAAGCGCAGTTCAAAATTAAGAATATAAATTAACAAAAGAGGTGAAAGATTGAGAAAGAGGAATCCGGCATTTGTATATTTGTTGCTTATGCTGGCCCTGACGGCATTCGCCTGTTCGGGGCAGGGCCGAACCGAAAATGCGGAAGAGAAGAGTTTCAAAACGCTTCAGGAGATTGAAGAGGTTAAGCCTGAGAAGCCCGTCAAGATAAAACTCAAGCGGAGCGCGGACGGCGAGTATTCGTGGGAATTGAACGGTGAAGATATAGATAAGGTCATGGAGGCGGATAAGAGGCTTATTTTATATGAGAAGGAGGCGGGAAGAAAATAAATCCGGAGCGCATGTTAAGGATTTTTTATATAACCCTCTATAAGCAGGTCATCTCCGAGCCTTCTTGTTTTAAGGCCTGATATTATTATACTGCTGCTGAGAGAAGAAGGCGATGCGCCCCCTACAGATGTTATCGAGTCACTGCCGCCGATTATCTTTGGGGCAGTGAAGAAGAAGACCTTGTCCACTATCATATCCGACAGTGCCGCCGCTGCCAGAGATGAGCCGCCTTCTATCATTATTGATGTGATTCCCATACCCCCGAGTTTAAGCATGAGTTCTCCGAGGTCAACACGGCCGGCTCTCTTCTTTGTGAAGATGACATTATGTCCCGACTTATTTAGCAGAGTTGCCTTTTCGGCGTCAGCATCTTCGGTAGCCGCGATTATGGTCTTCCAGTCGCCGTGTTTCAGCACTTTTGCTTCGAGAGGAATCCTAAGCGAACTGTCCACTATTATCCTGAACGGGTTTCTCCCGCTTCTAAGCCTGCAGTCAAGCGAAGGGTCATCCTTTAAAACAGTGCCGATGCCGACCATTACCGCGTCAACCCTGTTTCTCAGGCTGTGAACATATCTTCTCGCCTTCTCTCCGGTAATCCATTTTGATTCGCCTTTAGCAGTGGCGATCTTCCCGTCGAGGCTCTGCGCTATTTTAAGTATTACGAACGGCCTTTTTTTTGTTATGAATTTCACAAAGGCTTCGTTAAGCGTTAAAGCCTCTTTCTCCATTACGCCGTCCTCTGTCTCTATGCCCGCTTCAGTCAGTTCCTTGATTCCTCTTCCGGACACCTTGGGATTCGGGTCAAGCATGGATACCACAACTTTTTTTATGCCCGACTTTATTATCATTTTTGTGCAGGGAGGAGTTTTCTTATCGGTGTGGCAGCAGGGTTCAAGGTTTATATAAAGTACAGCTCCTTTTGCGTCAGCCCCTGCCTTTGAAAGCGCCAATGCCTCAGCATGGGGTTCCCCTGCTTTTTTATGGTAATCGGCGGCTATCACCTTGTTGTTTTTTACAATAACCGCTCCGACAGCAGGGTTTGGGCTTGTGCGCCCGATGCCTTTATCAGCCAGGGCAAGAGCCAGTTTAATATATTCTTCTTTTTTCATATATCCGCTATAGATATTAACAAAAATCTGTGGTATTTAGAATGATTAAAGGGTAAAATAATTTATATTATGATATAACTCATATTGAATTATCAGCAAATCGGTAATACTTAATAATATGTTGATGCAGTAAAAACAAAAAAACAGAGGAGGGCGCTATGGCCACAAAATTAGGTGAAAAGTATCAATGCGTTGTCTGCACAAATGAGGTTACAGTAAGCCATGAAGGCGTAGGGGTGCTTGTCTGCTGCGGAAAACCGATGCGGAAGGTTTAAACTTCGGAGGCTGAAAAATGAAAATTTCTTCACGTGCCGTATTGCCGTTTTTCATCCTTATATGTATTTTACCTTCATATTCTCACGCTGACGGAGTAAAAGAGCTCTTTGAGCAGAAGTGCAGCAAGTGCCACACTTATGAGCGGGCTTTAAAAAAAGAGAAGAGCATTGACGCGTGGAAAAAGACCACCGCGAGGATGGCTAAATATCAGGGCAGCGGTATTTCCCCGGACGAGGCGGAAAAGATAGCAAGTTACCTCGCGGGAAAGAGGGAAATATCCGCCGGGACTATTTCCGCGGAGCCCGAAAAAAAGGATGAAAAAGAGGCGGGCACTGAAGAACACGGCATATTTGATTTCAAAAAAGTTAGGGTCGAACAATTTATCGACCCGTCTGTCTGCGAGATGTGCCATTCCGGGATATTTAAACAGTGGAACGGCTCCATGCACAGCAAGGCATTCATTGACCCGTTATGGCGAAGCGCGACAAAACTCTTCTTCAAGGAGGCTTCAGGCGTTGATGAAAACCTCGAAATGAAGGCGTGCGTCAAATGCCATACTCCTCTCGGCTTCAGGTCATTCTCAATATCATCTCCCGGTGACGATTATGACAAGCTCGCGAGCCTTCCGGCGCAGGGGATATTCTGCAACTGGTGCCATAACATCAGCGAGGTCAAGCACCTCGGCGACGCCGGCTACGATGTGGAACCGGGCGGAGGGGAGGATTCTCCTTCGACTATGCTCGGGCCTTTTAGGGATTCCTCTTCCGACTATCACCCCACAAAATATTCTGAACTTCATACCAGATCAGAATTCTGCGGGCTTTGCCATAATGTATCGCACGCAGCCAACGGCCTTCCGATAGAGCAGACGTATACGGAGTGGAAGAACAGCCCTTACAACACCGGAGACCCTAAGACGACCGTAAACTGCCAGGACTGCCACATGAGGCAGAGGCCGGGGCTGCCTTCAACCGGCAAAACGCCGAGGCTTGATAATCCAGGGCAGGCATGCGACGGCGGCCCCCAGAGAAAACATATATGGACGCATTATTTTGTCGGAGCGAATTCAGTTGTCACAAAGATGCTGGGGAGCGATACACACGCGGATATGGCTGTAGAAAGGCTGAAGAATGCCGCGGACATCAAACTGATACGCGATGATTCATACAAAAAGAACGAACTTTCGCATATAAGAATCAAAGTCATCAACTCAGGAGCCGGCCACTATCTTCCCACCGGCCTGACAGAGGTGAGGCAAATGTGGCTTTACGTGAAGATAACCGATGCGGAAGGGAAGGTATTGCTTTCCTCGGGATATCTTGACGATAAGGCGGACATTGAGCCTAACGCCGCAGTATTCAGGACAATTCTCGGCAATAAGGATGGGGAGTCCGTGCTCAATGTCGCAAAGGCGGACAGGATACTTTATGACCATAGGATACCTCCCAAGGGATATGCCCTCGAGACATATTCTTTTTATATCCCTGATAACGCGGTATCACCGCTTAAGGTGGAGGCGGTGCTCAAATACCGCAGTATTTCAGAGACGCTGGCAGAAGCCCTGCTCGGAGGGGAGCATTCCATTTCCGTCATTGATATGGCAGGAATTACGGAAGAGATAGGTTTCTGAATTTTTTTGCTATGGAAAAGATGAGATGGCAGATCATTCTCGGGCTGATACTTGTCAGCCTTTCCGCGCTCTTTTATTCGATTCACTATCTTGTTTTTAAAGATGCCCATCATATTTTTCTCTACCTGTTAGGCGACATAGCCTTTGTGCCGATCGAAGTCCTGCTCGTCACGCTGATAATCGACAGAGTTCTTCAGCAGAGGGAGAAGGATATACTTATGCAGAAGATGAACATGGTCATAGGCACATTCTTCAGCGAGGCCGGAAACGGCCTGCTTAAGCACTGCCTCGCTTTCAGCGGCAACGCGTTAAAGGGCGAGAAGAGCCTGGCTATTTCGTCAGGCTGGTCAGAGGATGATTTCAATAAGGCATCCCGCTTTATCTCAGGGCTAAAGCCGCAGATCAGTATCCATAACGGCAGTCTCGACGGCCTTAAGGATTTTCTCCTTAAGAAGAGGCCGTTCATGCTTCGCATGCTTGAAAACCAGAACCTGCTTGAGCATGATTCTTTTACTGATCTCCTCTGGGCAGTATTCCATCTCATGGAAGAGCTTGAGGCAAGGCATGACCTTTCGCGGCTTTCCGATAAAGACAGCCAGCACCTTGAACTGGATATTAACCGTGCGTATGGTAACCTGCTTAATGAATGGCTGTTGTATATGAAGCATCTCTGGAAGAGCTACCCTTATCTCTTTTCACTCGCGGCAAGGACAAATATATTCAGCAATAACCCGTCGCCTGAGGTTAGGTGATTCAGCGGAATACATAATATTTTTTCAGGAGGGCGCAATGTCAAAGACCGAACAGAATTTAAGGGATGCCTTTGCAGGCGAATCTCAGGCTAACAGAAAATACCTCGCATTCGCTGAAAAAGCTGAAAAAGAGGGGTACGGGCAGGTTGCAAAATTATTCAGGGCCGCGGCTGAGGCAGAGACCGTGCATGCCCACAACCACCTTAAGGAACTTGGGGGGATAAAGAGCACAAAAGAGAATCTTGTGGAAGCGATAGGCGGCGAGACGTATGAATTCGAAAGTATGTATCCAGGCATGATAGATAGCGCGAAGGCCGAAGGTGAGACCTCGGCGGCGAGGAGCTTCAGCTTTGCTAATGAGGTGGAGAAGATACACGCCGCCCTCTACAAGAAGGCGCTTCAAAACCTCGGCAGCAATGCTGATGTCGATTATTACGTATGCCTCGTCTGCGGCAACACGGTTGAAGGCGAGGCCCCTGACGAGTGCCCGATATGTGGCGCATTGAAGAAGATGTTTAAAAAAATAGGGTAGGAAGCCGCTGCCGGATTTTTTCAGGCTCTTTCCTGGTTTTTTACTTTTTTCATTATGTTTTTAAGTTCTCCGTCAGACATCTTTATATCATGAATATTTTTTGCATGAGCTTTTGCAATATCGATTAACTCTTTTTCATCGTGGCTTCTTACAAGAAAACCGCATTCAGGCGGGCACTCTATTTGTTTAAGCATTTTAGCCGGCATATGTCTCACCTCCTCCCATTATTAAAATAGCATTGTTGCGCTCAACTGACTTAGCTTACCTGTGCAATTCCACAATATAGTTTTCTTTCGCTTCGCCTTTTGTTATCCTGGCTTTCGCGTAGTGTTCATCAACTATCTCGGTAATTATTACTGTGCCGGTTTCTTCTTTTTTGTAATTTGGTTGCTTGGGCCCCATCTCCGGCAATTTCACAAACTTATAAACTTTATATTTCTGTCCTGCTTCAGCGCCATCCGCGCTGCCTATGCAAAGGTATACCCCTTCATCAGAAGCTTCAAGTATCTGGCCTCTCATGATGTATTTATGGCTTGCGGTTCCAAGAGAGGCGCAATTTGTTACGATAAAAAACAAGACGATGCCCAGAATGATGATAATAAATTTTGATTTCATCGTTTCTCCTTAATTGAAATTATTTATTATGCGATTCAATATCGTATTTCATAATCTGTAAATCATTCTGAACGATTGCCGGACATCAGTCTTTTCAAAACTATTACTGCTTTTTCATCATATCAGACATCCGGTTCTGCATATCGGCCATTCTGTCATGCATCATTTTACTCTCTTCTTCTGACGCCATGCCTTTTTCCATCATAGTGGACATTTCCATCATCTCTTTTGACATATCTTTCATCATGTCAGACATCATTTTCATCTTGTCCGTCGGCATATCTTTCATCATGCCGGACATCTTCCCCATCATTCCCGACATCTGGTTAGCCATATCCATCATGCTGTTCATCATATCCGTATGGCTCATCATGCCTTTATGTTCCATCATTTCATGTCCCATCATCCCGCCGCCGCTCATGCCACCACCTGACATCCCGCCGCCGCTCATGCCACCACCTGACATCCCGCCGCCGCTCATGCCACCACCCGACATCCCGCCGCCGCTCATGCCACCACCCGACATCCCGCCGCCGCTCATATCGCCACCACCCATTCCGGCTAAACTGTAGCTAACGGTAAATGCTAAAAGAAGAATATAACTTGCTGCTATAAACGCTTTTCTCATCTTAAACCTCCTTTAATAATGATGGATTTTTTTACCTGTCACGCACAAGACAGGTTAATTACTGTTTACCATGAAATATATCCATTAGCAACTTTGCAAATTTTATCATTATTTTTAAATAAGTTTCCGCATCCTCATTTTAGCAAAAAACTATTGTTACGCAGTAAGTTACAGATGTAATCCTTGATAGATAGTAAAATTCAGTCTTGCCATCCTTCGACAAGCCTGCCTGCCGGCAGGAATGACTTACCTAAAGTATCGCGGTGCGTTTTTCGCTTCCTATGACAGTGATGCCTGAAGGGTCAGTGTAGGCGCGGAAGTAAGGGGTTTTGCTTCCTTCACCTATCTGGATTTCCTCTTCGATGACGTTATATGAATCAACGATGACCTTGTTGAGCCTGCACCCTTTCTTAAGCACAACATGATCCATGATGATCGAGTCCTTCACCTCGACACCCTCCTCTATTACCGCGCCGCGCCTGACGACGGAATTGATTATCTTCGCGTTTCTCACGACCGTGCCTTCGGCTATGATGCTGTTGGTAATGTCGCCGCCCAGTATCTTCGCGGCGGGCAGGGTGCTTCTTGAAGGCTTAATTGGCCAGAGCCTGTTCTGGAGTTCGAAGAGCGGCCTTTCTCCAAGCATATCCTGATGCGCGTCCCAGAAGGACTTTATCGTTCCGACGTCTCTCCAGTAGCCTTTCTCTTCATACGGCTTTGTGCCGGGGATTATATTCGTGGCGAAATCATATGCAAAAAGCCTCGCCTCTTTTTTCAGAAGGTCGGGAAGAACGTGCGAGCCGAAGTCATGCTCTTTCCTTTGCTGGGCTTCCTTAAGCGCCTCCACGAGGACATCAGCGTTAAATATGTAATTGCCCATCGAGCAGTAGGCGCTGTCGGGATCAGAAGGCATGGGCGTTGGTGATTTGGGCTTCTCCTGAAAATTTATCACCCTGCCGCTTTCGTCGGCGGCTATGATGCCGAAGCTGCTCCCCTCGCTCAGCGGAACGGGCCTTGCGGCAATAGTCACACCGGCATTTTTTTCAATGTGAAAGTCTACCATCTGCCTGATGTTCATGCGGTAGATGTGGTCAGCGCCGAATACCGCGACCATCTCGGGCTTGTGGAGCCTGATGAGGTTTATGTTCTGAAAGACCGCATCCGCGGTTCCCAGAAACCAGTCGGGCCCGAGGCGCATCTGGGGCGGTACGACGGTCACGAAATGGTCCTGTATCACTGCGGAAAGGCCCCAATTCTCCCTGATGTGCTCTATGATGGATTGAGACTTGTACTGCACGAGGAGGTAGATTGAAAAAATTTTAGAATTGACGAAATTGCTCAGGACAAAATCTATTATCCTGTAATTCCCCCCGAACGGGACAGAAGGTTTGGAGCGTTCGAACGTGAGAGGGAAGAGCCTGTTGCCCCTTCCTCCCGCCATGATTATCGCGAGAATTTTAGGCTGCGCCATAGTTCATCCTTTTTGTGTCATTCCCGCTTGTCCGCACTCAGGCGGATCCGCTGAGGAGGATCGGGAATCATTCTTTATTGTTTTTCAGAAAAAGATTCCGGACCTGCCGGAATGACATTAGATTATCATACACTATATCATACCGATGCCCTTCCATACAGCTTTGTCATATCCTTCAGTTCGTTTGCGAGCGAAGTGGAAAGCTGTTTGTCCGAGAGCATCCATCCCCAGTTGCCTTTTATTGTAGCGGGCAGGTTCATTCTGCCTCTCTCATCCATCCCCAGCATGTCCTGCATCGGAATTATCGCGGTATTTGCGACAGAGGAGACTGCCATCCTGATGATATCCCTGTGCACGGTTTTCAGAGATGCCTTTTTGCCGGTGTAGTCGGACAGCCTCTTTCTGACGCCTGCGTCAGCCTCTTTTCTGAACCAGCCTTTTATTGTATTGTTGTCGTGCGTGCCTGTGTAGACTACGCAATTTTGTATATGGTTATGCGGGGCGTAAGGATTTGACGGGAGGTCATCCCCGAATGCGAAGAGAAGCACCTTCATACCCGGGAAGCCGAACTTTTTCATCACCTCGCTTACATCCGGAGTGATGGTGCCGAGGTCTTCGGCAATCACGGGAAGCCGTTTGAAATAATTCTGGAGAGTGTTAAAAAAATCATCGGCCGGCGCCTTCATCCATACTCCGTTTACCGCGTTCTTATCTTTGGCATCCACTGCCCAGTATCCCGCAAAGCCCCTGAAGTGGTCGATCCTGAAGATATGCACGAGCTTGAGATTATGCTCTATCCTCTTTATCCACCATGAATATCCGCTCTCTCTGAGGGCATCCCAATTGTAAACAGGGTGTCCCCAGAGCTGGCCCGTCTCGCTGAAATAGTCAGGCGGCACCCCGGCTACGAGGTAAGGATTTTTATCTTTGTCGAGCCTGAATATGCCCGGGTTTGCCCAGACATCCGCGCTGTCATGATTGACATATATCGGTATGTCTCCGATGATGCTTACCTTCCTGTCTTCGCAATACTTTTTAAGAGACTGCCACTGGAGGCTGAAGAGATACTGATAAAACTTCTCTTTGAGAATCTCGTCGGACATGCGTGTTGCCAATTCCCTGAGTGTTCCTTCATCCCTGTCTCTCAGCTCTACAGGCCACCTGCTCCATACGAGGCCGCGCATTTTTTTCTTGATGGAAATAAAGAGGCAGTAATCCTCAAGCCATTCAGAGTTCTCAAGGCAGAAGCGCTCAAATCTTTCATCTTCTCCGAGGCTGTTCCTCTTTTTTTCAAAGGCAGTATCCAATATTTTTTCTTTATACCTGCCAGCGGTTTTATAATTCACCCTGCCCTTGCGACACCGCGGAGCAGGCGGGAGTTCGGTTTTTGAGATAATGCCGTCGCTTACAAGCATCTCAGGGCTTATCAGGAGCTTATTGCATGCAAATGCAGAGAAACTGCTGTAAGGCGAATGCCCGTAAATGCCGCATGTAGGCGTCAGCGGGAGTATCTGCCAGAGGCTTTGGCCTGCCTCCGCTAAAAAATCAACGAACCTGCGCGCGCCCGGCCCGAGGTCGCCGATTCCGTATGAAGAAGGAAGCGACGTAACATGGAGGAGTATGCCGCTTTGCCTTTTTATAAATGGAGATTGGTCCATTATGCTATAACTCACACGCGGATATCAGCTTATCCTTATATGCAGGTAATAACCCAAAACCTTAAATGCCTCAAGCCATCTCTTCGCGAATCCCTCCCCGCCCTTTGCCTTCTCCTTCATTCGGCCGAGGTCTTCTGTAGAGATCATAAAGTACATATTCTGAGCCTTCCAGAGGTCGAGGTTGAGAGCTAAAGGCGTTATCAGCTTGAAGACATTGTCTATCAGTTCGAACCGGCTAAGGTCTTCGGGAGTATGATCTATCCTTTCCATGATGGAGGTTATCCATGAGCTTATTGAATAACTTATCGTAGGAGAATCTATTTTGAGAGACCATCTTACCGCTTCCTCGACAAGGCTCTGGAGCTTCTGAAGGTCGAGCCTTTCGGCATTGTCAAACAACCTTTTCAGGTCTGTGTTGACTATATATTCGGCGGCGGCTGAAAACGGCCTCGGAAGCCTCACGTGCAAACTGTGAAAGAGGCTCATTATCGGATAATGGTTTTCGTATATCTGGCGGTAGGATGTCTCAATGCTTTCATAGGTGAGATGTAGTATATGGTTAAGAACTTTTCTCTGCTCGTCCTTGAAGAGATGCCAGATGGAATAGATTACGCCGCCGAAGTGTTTGTCCATCAGCCTTATCACTTCATGCATATCGCCCCGGGCAAAAGACCTTTGCATCTCGTCCTGCATTGCCATGAAATCTTCATCGTCGATGAAATCTTCCGCTCCGCCGCTTATGTTATGGTCTCCGAGATGGAGAACCGCGAAATTAACCCTCTTCTCCTCCCATGTTATGTTTGAGCGGATGACCGCCTTTCCGGTTGCGAGTTTGAGTTTGCCCGCCTCTTTTATCTCATATGCCTCGCTCTTTGCGGTATAGCAGAAGAGGTCTGTATGGCTGTTGTACTCTTCAAAAAAGGATGAGATGCTGTAATGTGCCCCCACCCTGAGGAGGTCGGTCTTTGAGGGCTTCACATACATCTCATAGACCTTTGCCGCATTGCCATAAACATTGCTCAGGGTTTCGCTCAGCGACCGGATGAAGCCTTCCTCCAGCTTCATCCCTGAGACGGCTTCCCCGTACTGGAGCGCCCGCGAGGCGTACTGCATTATCTGAACCCCCTCTATGCCGGATACGTCGTCAAAGAACCAGCCGCAGCTCGTGTACATGAGCATGGCGTTTCTCTGCATCTCAAGGAGGCTCAAAGCTTTCACGATCTCTTCCTTCCCGAGATTGCCGCGCGAATGCGCCTTAAAGAATTTTTCGACATTTGCGTGTGACCTGTCGTATATGACATCAATATAAGAGTTCCGGGCATCCTCATGCTTTCTGAAGTATTTGGGCGCTTCCTTAACGAAGAGATTATCAAGCTGAGTCTTTACGCGGTCCATCGCGTTTCTTAACGGCTTTCTCCACTTCTGGTGCCAGCCGCCGTGCATTCCCGAACAGCAGCCGCAGTCGCTTCTCCATCTTTCCACGCCGTGGATGCAGCTCCATGATGAATTCTCGAATATCTCCACCGCATGCGTCGGCGGGTGCTTTTCGAGGAACTCGCCGTAATTTGTTATTTTCGCGAGATTGTTCGACTCTATGAAATGGAAGCAGTAGGAGAGCGCCATATCTCCGAAGCGGTGGTGATGCCCGTAGTTCTCGCCGTCAGTGGCGACATTCACAAGCTGCGGGCGGCCCGCATGGCTGCCGAATGCCGAGATGAGTTTTCTTGCGAAGTTCTCTCCGTTGTTAAGGAGCTTGCCGAATGATATCTCCTGCGCTATGGGGCCGTTGTAGAAGAAGATGTTTATCTGCCTTCCGGAAGGGAGGCGGCAAAGATACGGCATTGTGGCGTCGATCCTTTCTCCGCTGACGTCTTCCCAGTTTTCAGGCATTCCCATTTTACGCACCCTTTTTGCCTGGCGCGGCGAGAGTATCGTGAACTTGATTCCTGATTCTGCCATAACATCGAGCGTCTCGGCATTTGCCGCAGTCTCGGGCAGCCACATCCCTTCGGGGAATCTTCCGAACCTCTTCTCAAAGTCTTTTATTCCCCATATCACCTGAGTCTGCCTGTCCTGCCTGCTTGCGAGGGGCATTATCATGTGGTTGTATGCCTGCGCTATCGCAGAGCCGTGGCCAGAGAACCTCCTCATGCTCAGCCTGTCGGCCTCGAGGATTTTTTCATATACATCAGGCTTGCGCCTTGCCATCCAGGCGAGGAGCGTGGGCCCGAAGTTGAAGCTGCTCTTTGAATAGATGTTGACTATGTCGATGATCTTCCCTTCAGGGTCGAGTATGCGCGATGCCGCGTTCGGGGCGTAGCATTCAGCGGTTATCCTCTCGTTCCAGTCATGGTATGGGTACGCGCCGTCCTGAAGTTCTATTTCCTCAAGCCAGGGGTTCTCTCTCGGCGGCTGGTAGAAATGGCCGTGAATGCAGATGTATCTGTCCATTATTTTTTCAGTTCTTAAAGAATAACGCCCCGAGGGGAGGCAGTGTAAGTGAAAGCGAATGGCTCTTCCCGTAAGCCGGAATGTCCGAGGCATGAACGCCTCCCGCATTGCCGAGGCCGCTCCCGCCGTATTCGAGCGCGTCACTGTTCAGCGCCTCTTTCCAAAAACCGCCTCTCGGAACGCCGACTTGATAATTGAATCTCGGCACGGGCGTGAGGTTGCATACGACAAGGATAATGTTTCCTGTCGTTTTCCCTTTTCTTGCGAATATGATCACGCTCTCTTCCCAGTTGTAGAAATCAATCCATTCAAAGCCTTCATTCACAGAATCGAGTTCATATAGAGCGGGCTCAGATCTGTAGAAGAGGTTAAGGTCCCTGACCCATCTCTGCACTCCCTGATGCGAAGGATACTGAAGGGCGTGCCACTCGAGGCTTTCTTCATGGTCCCACTCCTTCCACTGCGAAAATTCATTGCCCATGAAGAGGAGCTTCTTTCCCGGATGGCCGTACATGTACCCGAAAAGCAGCCTCAGGTTCGCGGAACTCTGCCACTCGTCGCCGGGCATCTTACCTATGAGGGCGCCTTTGCCGTGCACCACTTCGTCATGCGAAAGCGGAAGGACGAAGTTCTCAAAGAACGCGTACCATATGCTGAAGGTGAGCTGGTCATGGTGATACTTGCGGTGAACAGGGTTGTTTGAGAAGTATTTGAGCGTATCGTGTATCCAGCCCATGTTCCATTTCATGCCGAAGCCGAGCCCTCCCACATACACGGGCTTTGAGACCATGGGCCACGCGGTTGACTCCTCGGCGATAGTCTGGACATCGGGATAGTGTCCGTAAACAGCCTCATTGAACCTCTTCAGGAAGCTGACGGCATCGAGGTCTTCGTTGCCCCCGTAGATATTAGGTATCCATTCGCCCTCTTTTCGCGCGTAGTCGAGGTAGAGCGTGGAAGCCACTGTGTCAACCCTTATGCCGTCGACGTGGT
>JACQZG010000005.1:0-6312 GCA_016213935.1 Nitrospirota bacterium | reverse complement strand
TAGAGCATGGAAGCCACTGCGTCAACCCTTATGCCGTCGACGTGGTATTTGTCCAACCAGAAAAGGGCGCTGCTTATAAGAAAATTTCTAACCTCGTTCCTGCCGTAATTGAAGATGTAGCTCGTCCATTCCTGGTGAAAGCCTTTCTTCGGGTCCGAGTGTTCAAACAGGCACGTGCCGTCAAAATATGAGAGGCCGTGCGCGTCAGAGGGGAAGTGCGAGGGGACCCAGTCGAGGATTACGCCTATGCCCTGCTTGTGGAGATGGTCTATCATGTACATGAAGTCCTGCGGGCTGCCGAACCTGCTTGTCGGCGCGAAGTATCCGACTGTCTGATATCCCCATGAACCGTAAAACGGGTGCTCCATTACGGGCATTATCTCAACATGAGTGAAGCCCATGTAATTGACATACTCCGCGAGCTGGTGCGCGGTCTCCCTGTAGGTGAGATACCGGTTGCCCTCCTCAGGCACGCGCCTCCATGAGCCGAGATGAATTTCGTATATTGAATACGGGGCGTGGAGCGAATTGCTTTTATGACGGCCGCTCATCCATACGCCGTCGCCCCATTTGTAATCAGTGTCCCATACGATTGACGCGGTCTTAGGCGGCTCTTCGGAGTATAAGGCAAAAGGGTCGCACTTCTCCATGCTGTATCCGTCAAATTTTGAGGCTATGTGGTATTTGTATTTTTCGCCTTTTGAAAGGCCGGGTATGAAACCTTCCCATATGCCTGATTCATCCCATCGCGGGAAGAGCTGGTGTGATTCCCTGTTCCATCCGTTGAAATCTCCTATCACCGATGCTTTCTCTGCATTCGGCGCCCATACGGCAAAGAGCGTGCCTTCGATTCCGTTAACCTTCATAGGATGGGAGCCCAGCTTCTCGTAAAGGCGGAAATGGTTGCCTTCCTTAAAGAGGTAGATATCTTCTTCTGAAAACAGGCTTATGCCGGCGATAACTTTAGAGGTCATTTTATTAACGGGTTTATCTTATTATATCTTTATCCGTAAATATAGCAAAACATCAGCTTGGATTGCGGAGGTTAATTTCTTATGTTTTACATTTTTTTCCGCTTGTGCTAATTTTATTGAACTTAAAATTGATACTGAAACATAAGGAGCAATGATGAAGATAAAGAAGATAGTTCTCGCGTATTCGGGCGGGCTTGACACTTCGGTGGCTATAACATGGCTCAAAGAGAAGTACAGTTGTGAGGTTATCGCGTTCTGCGCCGACCTCGGGCAGGAAGAAGAACTTAGCGGGCTTGACAGAAAGGCAAAAAAGACAGGCGCGTCAAAAACTTACATAGTTGACCTGAGGGAGGAGTTTGTCAGGGACTTTGTCTTCCCCATGCTCAGGGCGAACGCGGTTTATGAAGGCACATACCTTTTAGGCACATCCATAGCAAGGCCGCTCATAGCGAAGAAGCAGATAGAAATAGCAAAGAGAGAGAATGCAGACGCAGTCGCGCACGGGGCAACTGGCAAGGGCAATGACCAGGTGAGGTTTGAACTCACATATTATTCCCTCATGCCGGGCATCAAGGTCATCGCCCCGTGGAGGGAGTGGGAGTTTGATTCGAGGGAATCCCTTATTGCTTATGCCAAGAAACACAATATCCCTGTTACTGCCACCAAGAGCAAGCCCTACAGCACTGACAGAAACCTCTTTCACATAAGTTACGAGGGAGGAATACTCGAAGACCCTTGGGCAGAGCCGCCTCAGAGCATGTTCACTTTATCAGTCTCTCCAGAGAGGGCGCCGTCAAAGGCAACTTACATAGAGATAGGCTATAAAGACGGCAACCCTGTTTCTGTTAACGGGAAGAAACTCTCCCCTGCAAACCTTCTGAAGGAACTAAATACTATAGGCGGCAGAAACGGCATAGGCAGGGTGGATATTGTCGAGAACAGGTATGTCGGAATGAAATCAAGAGGGGTTTACGAGACGCCCGGAGGAACTATACTTCATGCCGCGCACAGGGCGATTGAATCTATCACGCTTGACAGGGAGGTCACGCACCTGAGGGATTCGCTCATACCTAAGTACGCGTCGCTTGTTTATAACGGCTTCTGGTTCTCGCCTGAGAGAGAGGCGCTTCAGCATATGATAGACAAATCACAGGAAGGCGTTACCGGTACGGTGAGGATAAAGCTTTACAAAGGCAACTGCATTGTTGTCGGCAGGAAGTCGCCGAAGTCGCTTTACAACCCTGAGCTTGCGACATTCGAGTCCGAGAGCGTTTACAATCAGAAGGACGCCGAGGGTTTTATAAAACTGAACGCCCTTAGGCTGAAGATACGCAAAAACAGAATTTAGGATGCAGGAGTTAGAATTCCGGATTCTGTATTATAAATTCTGAATTCTGTATACTTCGATTTTTAAATCATGCCTGACCTCAAAGACTGGCTCGCTCTCTCCATGCTTCCCGACATAGGGACGGTTTTAGGCAGAAGGCTCATCTCGATCTTCGGAAGCCCGGAAGAAGTGTTCCGCGCCCCGTATAGGGAGCTTGTAAAGATAGAAGGCATAGGTGAAAACAGGGCCAAAGGCATAAAGGATTTTAATCCGGAAAGGGTTGAGAAAGAGATAAGCTTGGCAGCGAGGCAGAATATTAAGCTTTTATCCATAGATGATGCGTCATACCCGGCTTCTGTGAAAGAGTCTCCCGGCGCGCCGTTTGTGCTATATGTAATGGGAGAAATACGGGAAGACGACAAGTACGCCGTAGGAGTGGTCGGGTCGAGGAGGGCTACGAATTACGGAAGGGTTGTGGCAGAAAATATGAGCTTCAGGCTCGCAAAGTGCGGCCTGACGATAGTAAGCGGTATGGCGGCAGGCATAGACTCGGCTTCGCATGCGGGCGCGCTTAAGGCATCGGGAAGGACGATCGCGGTGCTTGGTTCAGGGCTTGATGTTCCTTATCCCGCGTCGAATAGAAAATTGATGGAGAAGATAGCCGTGTCAGGAGCTGTTGTGAGTGAATTCCCATTCGGCACTCAGCCCCTGAGGGAGAATTTTCCGAGGAGAAACAGGATAATAAGCGCAATGTCCCTCGGCATCCTCGTTGTTGAGGCCGCTGTTGACAGCGGTTCGCTCATTACTGTACGATATGCCCTCGAACAGGGACGTGAAGTCTTTGCCGTGCCCGGTAATATAACGTCCGCAAATTCCAGAGGGACAAACGAACTTATAAAAAACGGCGCGAGGGTTGTTCTTGAAGCCGATGATGTTATCAATGAACTGCGGCCTCAGATAAAAGGGATACTCAATGAGGAGAGGGCGTCTGAAAGAGAGATGCCTGAACTGAGCGGCGATGAGAAGGCGTTGTTCGGATTCTTGACAAATGAGCCAAAACAGGTAGATTTAATTATCAGAGAAAGCGGGGTTGCGCCGCACAAGGCGCTGTCAGCGCTTCTGAATCTTGAACTGAAAGGCGTGGCGAGGCAGATGGAAGGGAAGATGTTCTCCCTGACATAATTTTCTAACTTAATCTTATGAAATCATTACTTATCGTCGAGTCGCCGGCAAAGGTTAAGACGCTGAGCAAATTCCTCGGGAAGGATTTTGTCATCAAACCGTCTGTCGGGCATGTGAAGGACCTTCCGAAGAAAGAGCTCGGAGTCGATACCGAGAATAATTTTCTTCCCAGCTATGTTGTGATCGAGGGGAAACAGAAGGTGCTGCGCGAGTTGAAGAAGTCGGCTAAATCCGCTGACAAGGTCTTTCTCGCCCCTGACCCTGACAGGGAGGGCGAGGCGATAGCATGGCACATTGCCGAGGAGATTAACGGCGATTCAGGCAAGGTGATGAGAGTTGTATTCAATGAGATAACAGAGAGGGCTGTGACTGAAGCTATCAAGCATCCGAGGAAGCTCAATATGAACCTCGTGGATGCCCAGCAGGCGAGAAGGGTTCTCGACCGGCTTGTGGGCTACAAGCTATCCCCGCTGTTATGGAGAAAAGTAAGGAGAGGCCTTAGCGCGGGCAGGGTTCAGTCAGTGGCACTGCGCCTCGTTGTAGAGAGAGAAAGGGAGATATCGGCATTCAGGCCTGTCGAATATTGGAGCATCACCGCGAATCTCGAGGGGAGCATTCCGCCTCCTTTTGACGCGAGGCTCATAGAGGTTAAAGGCAAAAAAGCCGAGATAGGAAACGAGTCTGAGGCCGCGGATATTCTCGAAGGGCTTAAAGGCAAGGAGTTTACTGTCAGCAAGGTTGACAAGAAGAGCAGGAAGCGCTCTCCTGCCCCTCCTTTTATTACAAGCACGCTTCAGCAGGAGGCATCCAGAAAACTGAGGTTTGCGGCAAAGAAAACGATGTTTGTCGCGCAGAAGCTTTACGAAGGCCTTGAGATAGGGACAGAGGGCTCCGTCGGCCTTATTACTTATATGAGGACAGACTCGGTCAGGGTTGCAAAGGAGGCTGAGCAGGAGGCGAGAGTATTCATCGAAAAGGAGTTTGGAAAGGAATATCTGCCGCCTAAATCGCCTCTCTATAAGAGCAAGAAGTCGTCTCAGGACGCGCATGAGGCGATAAGGCCTACTTCGATCTTCAGGACGCCGTCAAGCCTGAAGAGCAATTTGTCCGGAGATGAACTTCGTCTGTACACACTCATATGGAACCGCTTCATCGCGAGCCAGATGAATCCGGCTGAACTCGAGCAGACTTCCGTGGATATAGCGGCTGACGCATACAATTTCAGGGCGACCGGCACTGTTGTGAAGTTTCCGGGCTTCATGAAGGTCTATGTCGAGGGAGTTGACACAGCAACTGAAGACGAGGGCCTTCTCCCTTCACTTTCCAAAGGCGATAACCTGAAGACTCATTCCATCGTTCCCAAGCAGCATTTCACTCAGCCCCCTCCAAGATACACGGAGCCGACGCTCGTCAAGGAGCTTGAGGCAAGAGGGATAGGGAGGCCGAGCACTTACGCGACCATACTCTCCACGATACAGGACAGGAAATATGTCGAAAGGGACGGCGGCAGGTTTATCGCGACGGAACTCGGCATGGTGGTGAACGACCTTCTTGTCGAGAGGTTTTCGGAACTGATGGATTACAACTTCACCGCCAAGATGGAGGATGACCTTGACAAGATAGCGGAGGGCGCATTTAAATGGGCTGATATCGTAAATGTGTTTTACCGGCCTTTTGACAAGCACCTTGCTGAGGCGATGCAGAACCTTGAGAGGGTGAGGCCTGCTGACATCCCGACAAATGAACTATGCGATAAATGCGGGAAGCCGATGGTCATCAAATGGGGAAAGCACGGCAGGTTCGTCGCGTGCACCGGTTATCCCGACTGCAAGAACACGAGGCCGATCGAGGCTGAGGCAGGGGCGGGCGGCCAAACCGCGGAGCCTGAGGGTACGGATGAAAAGTGCTCCAAGTGCGGCGCCCCGATGGTGATAAAGGCAGGGAAGTTCGGAAAGTTCCTCGCGTGCAGCAAATATCCAAAATGCAAGACCACAAGGCCCCTCTCAACGGGCATTAAATGCCCTGAGGACGGCGGAGACATTGTGGAGAAGAGGTCAAAAAGAGGGAAGCTCTTTTTCGGCTGCGGCAATTACCCCAAGTGCAGTTTTGCAACATGGTACAAGCCCGTGAAGAAAAAATGCCCGAAGTGCGGGGCGGAGATATTGGCTGAGAAGAGGACAAAGAAGGAAGAGGTTTTAATCTGCCTTAACAAGAGTTGCCATTATAAAGAAGAGATGCATACTGACAGCGGCGAAGAGGCTGCAGAAGAGTAAAAACTGCTTTAAAAACCATTTTAACTTTGTTCCTTCTCACTTTGCCACCATTCTCAACATCTCCGCCGGATTCATAATTTTTGTCCCGACAGACGGGAAGTCTTTTTTATTTGGGGTGACGATGACATCGCAATGTTTTGTACTGCGGCATACACCTCGATTAAAAAGTCATAACCGAGGCCGGCTTCACAATCTTCATAATATTTAATAGCTTTGACAAACTCATCTCTTGCCTCATGATGAAATGAGAAGGTCATTTATTAAAGCTCTCGCGAATCTTCGCAAACACTTCATCTCCGGGGATGGCTTTCACGCTGCCGGATCGCAATTCCGCAAGCCGGCGTTTAGCAACCTTTAACCACTCTTTTTCTATTTCAGCATCTGGTGGATTGAGTGTTTGAAGCAGAGAATCTACGACCATGGCTCTCTCCTCAACCGGAAGGGACGCTGCTTCCTCTATTATTTCTTTCATTCCATGCATGATTACAATCTCCTTTCTGAAATAACTTAGCACATCAACTTTTTATTAGCAATTCTGATGCGTTAACTCCTTAAC
>JACQZG010000006.1 GCA_016213935.1 Nitrospirota bacterium | reverse complement strand
TGCAAAAAACATGGCGATTTTGCCAGCAGTATTTCTTAAAATAAAGACGCGCTTTATTCTCGGTTTTACATAGGGACTCGAATGTTTTTATATCCATTGACACCAGTATAATTTGGTGCCAAAAGTTTTACAATTACCTAAAATTTAATCTCGCAAATAAATAATCCTTCCGTTTTTATAGTCCATTACAATATAATCATATAACCTTAATGTAGGTTGGGAGGGGTTTAAAGATATTAACAAAGCCAAATTTAAGGGGCATATTGCAGTTTATCTCAACGCTGTTTTCGGTGTATAATGTTTCAAGATAATTCATCGTAACTTATATGAAAAACAAACAACCTCAGAAACCTAATGGCAAGAATATCGAGATTGCACTTGGACTTCTTGAGCTCTCTTTATTGCTGAAGAAATCTATTAGAAAAGCTGTGAAGAAAAAATAATGCCTATTCTTGAGTCATTCAAAAAGACCATCAGCTTTTTTGACGAAATAAAAAATGAAGGCTTGATAGATGATTATGCATTGATAGGCGGCCTTGCCCTCTCTGCATGGATACGACCGAGGACTACGCAAGACGTTGATTTCATTGTAGCTGTTTCAGAGAAAATCTCATGGCAAAATATTGTCTCTGTTATAGAGAATAGACTCCGTAAAAAAGTCTCTGTTAATAAGGGAACGCAGAGAACAAACATAAAAGATAAGCTCTCTTTTATGTCGGGGCAAATCGAAGTTGATGTTATAAGCACAAAAGGTTTTAGTCTGGCAACCGAAGCAATGAAGAAGGCTGTCATAGCGCAGGTTTTTGGAATAGACGTCAGGGTAGTAACACCGGAGTATCTGATATTGCTGAAACTATTGCCATTTGGTGAACAGGATGTTCTGGATATTAAGGCGCTCATAAAGAAAGCCGATAAAACTAAACTTATTCTTCTTGCAAAAAAACATCATCTTATGACAAAACTCGATTCCGTTGTTTTAATAAATAAAAATTAAACCCATGAACAGAGCAGATACAGCAACAGCGCTTTTTAAAGACGGCCATGACTGCTCGCAGACATTGCTCGCCGTCTTCGGAGATGTGACCGGCATGGACAAAGAAACCGCCCTTAAGCTCGGGAGCGCGTTTGCCGGAGGGATAGGCAAGACGGGGGAGACCTGCGGCGCGGTCACAGGCGCGTTGATGGTGATAGGGCTCGTCCACGGCTCGGCAGACCCCCGCGACAAAGATACGAGAGAGAAGCTTTATGAACTTGTCAACGGCTTTATCCGCAAGTTCAGGGAGATGAATGCCTCCACCCTCTGCAGAGAAATCATAGGGCATGACATAAAGTTGATTGGCAGCCTTTCGTCAGAAGAACGGAAAGAGGTTCACAAGAAGTGCGTTAAATCCGTGGAAGAAGCGGTCAGGATACTCGAAGAGATACTATGAGGTAACAGCGGGAGATCGCAAGAATATGAAGAGGCTGACTCATATGGACAAGAAGGGAAGAGTTAAGATGGTGGATGTCTCGGAGAAGAAGTCCACCCTGAGGGAAGCGGCCGCCTCAGGCGCGGTCATAATGAATAAAGAGACGCTTAAGCTGATTACTGACAAAAAAATAACAAAAGGCGATGTGCTCGAGACTGCAAGGCTCGCGGGCATAATGGCGGCAAAAAAGGCATGCGACATCATCCCGCTCTGCCATCAGCTTAACCTCCTAAGCGTCGGCATAGAATTCAAGGCTGATAAGAGAAAGGGCAGAATTGATATAGAAGCAAAGGCAAAGTGCAAAGGCGAGACAGGCGTTGAGATGGAGGCGCTTGTCGCAGCATCCGTTGCAGCGCTTACGATCTACGACATGTGCAAGGCGGTTGACCGAGGAATGGTTATATCGGATATAATGCTTTTGAAAAAGAGCGGCGGCAAGAGCGGGACGTGGGAAAGATGAAACCAACCTAATTGTCATACCCGCAAAAGCGGGTATCCAGAATATTTAAAAAGCTGGATTCCCGTTTTCACGGGAATGACATCCTTTAACAACCTATTTATACCTCTTAACCTCAAACCTCATTATCTCAAACTCTTCCGAAGACGATATACCGGCCTTCATGCATGCTATGCTTAGCTGTTCATCAACCGTGTCAACGCCTTCGAGGTCAGGCAAGAGGAGGCCGCGCCTGCGGCCGCTTGATACTATGACCCCGTATCTCTTCGGGTCAAGCCCTTTCCTTCCCTTGACCTTCTCCGGCGGAGAGAGAACGTCAACGGAATAATCTATCTCATTAAGTTCAGATGGGCGTACAGGCGGAAACCTCGGGTCCTGCGTCGCGGCGCTCACCGCGTTCCTGATTATCTCCTGCGCGACATTCTCTTCCGTCGGAGAGAACGTGCCTATGCAGCCCCTTAATTCGCCCTTCTTTTTCAGAGAGACAAAAACGCCTGCCTTTTCCTTCATCTCTGGTGACGGCTCTGAGGGTGCTTTGACGGCCTTTCCGTCAACGACATATTTTTCTATCGTCTCTTTTGCAAGCTGTACGAGCGGGTGCACTATTTCTCTCTCTTTAAGGCATAATCCGCTATCGTAAGGAGCGAGGACTTCTCCATGGAATCCTCGAATATATGAAGCGCGGCCTTTGCCTCTTCTATTAAGCTGTTCGCCTTTTCATAAGATTTCTCTATGCATTGATATTTTTCGAGAAGGCCCGTTATGTAGGAGAGGTCTGACCTGAACATCTTCTCCGCCCTGATGATGGATTTCACTTTTTCAACCTCTTCGCTCGTAGAACTTTGCAGTAGATAGATTAGCGGCAGCGTTATCTTGCCCTCTTCGAGGTCCTTGCCGAGGCTCTTTCCGAGAGCCTTCTCTTCGGCCATGTAATCGAGGACATCATCCGCTATCTGAAAGGCGAGCCCTAATTTCAGCCCGAATGAGGAGAGCGCCGCCTCATGCTTCTTAGACGCCTGCCCGAGGATGGCGCCGCTTAGGCAAACGGAAGATATAAGTATCGCAGTCTTGTCCTTTATTATCTCCATATATTCCTCTTCGGAAATATCGAAATCCCCCTTTATCCCCAACTGGAGCACTTCGCCTTCGGACATCTTCGCGGTCGCCCCTGAAAGAGCCTCCATAATCCTCTGGTCATTGAGAGAGCACGCAACCCTCATCGCGTTCGTGTAGAGATAATCTCCGACAAGTATCGTAAGCTTGTCGCCCCACACAGAGTGCGCGGGCGGCCTCCCCCTTCTTACGCTCGCGTCATCGACAATATCATCATGCAGCAGCGACGCCGTATGTATCGACTCAACAGCGCATGCCAGAAGGTCTGTCTTTTCACCCTGATAATTAAATATCTTCGAACTGAGTATCGCGAGCAGTGGCCTGATGCGTTTCCCTCCGCCGTCAAGCATATACTTGCCTATCTCGGATATGGCGGGGGCAACAGCCCTGAACATCCCGTTGATCGCCTTTTCGGCGGAATCGAGGTCTTTTTTGTAATATTCGCAGACTTCCTTTATCTTCATAAGGTCATGGCTTGAGCCTCAACTGCTCAAGCTTGGCATCGGCCTTATCTATCATGTGAAGCGTCTCAGGCCTGAACGCCCCTTTCTCCGTTATTATCGCCGTAATGTATTTCGCCGGGGTGACGTCGAACGCAATATTTCTCACCCTTACGCCCTTCGGCGCGATGGTGCATCCGAATATGTTAGTCACCTCTTCCGGACCCCGTTCTTCAATAGGTATCTCAGCGCCGGTCGCCATTGAAAAGTCTATACTGCTCGTCGGCGCGGCCACATAAAAAGGTATTCCGTGCTCCTTGCACAATACCGCGAGAGAATACGTGCCTATCTTGTTTGCAACGTCGCCGTTTGCCGCTGTCCTGTCAGTGCCGACTATCGCGAGGTCTATCTCTCCCCTCTGCATCAGCGCGCCGGCTGTATTGTCGCTTATCAGCGTCACGGGTATATTATCCTGCATCAACTCCCATGCGGTAAGCCGGGCTCCCTGAAGAACAGGCCTTGTTTCGTCAGCAATGACCTGTATCTTTTTCCCCTCTTCAAAGGCAACCCTGATAGGCCCCGTTGCCGTGCCGTATCCGCCTGTTGCGAGAGAGCCGGCATTGCAGTGTGTGATTATCGTGTCGCCGTCCTTGATGAACTGATTCCCGTACCTGCCTATGGTTTTGTTTATCTCGATGTCTTCCTGCAGAACCCTTTCCGCCTCGTCGAAAAGAAGCTGCTTAAGTTCCGCGACACTCCTCTGCCTGTTATCATTCAGAAGGCGCTTCATCCTCTCAACAGCCCAATGAATGTTGACCGCCGTAGGCCTTGTTGCAAGGAGTGTCCTGAAAACCGTATCGAGTTCCTTCATGAAAGAGTCAAAGGTGCCGCTCTTTATCTCCCGCGCGCCCAGGGCTATCCCCATTGACGCGGCGATTCCTATGGCAGGCGCGCCCCGTATCCAGAGCTTTTTGATGCCCTCTGCCACCTTCAAATAATCCCTGCATTCTATGTAGTTCACCTCATGAGGGAGTATGCTCTGGTCGAGCATCATCACCACCCCGTCAACCATCTCTATCGTCTTTACCATATTTTCCCCTTACGTTACGTATTATAAACCAAAAAAATACCTGTATGCCCTGCTTTCTACACCTTAAGCGGCATAAAGGTTGTTACAACAAGGAAAGACGTCAATCCCATGATCGTTATAACCGTTGCCCATGCGATGTAATTATACGCCCTTGAATTTGTGTAGTTGCCCATGAGCTTTTTATTATTGACAAGCATCAGGGCATAGACCAGCACAAAGGGAAGGAGAAGCCCGTTTATCACCGCGGAGAGCACCATGAGAAAAACAAGGGGCGCTCCCGGAATCAGGATAACGAATGATGCCAGCGCGATCGTCATGGTATATATCCACATGAACTGCGGCGCCTCGCTGAATGTTTTATTGACACCTGCCTCCCATCCCATCGCTTCGCAGACATAATAGGCGGTAGCGAGAGGCACGATGATCGCGCCTAACAGCGAAGCATTTGCGAGGCATAAAGCAAAGATAATATGCGCGTAATCTCCGGCAAGAGGCTTCAGCGCGAGAGCGGCCTCTGCCGCCTCATTGACCCTGATCCCGCGAGGGAAGAGCAGCGCGCCGCAGGTAACAATGATGAAGAAGCTGATGATATCCGTAATGGAACAGCCGATTATGACGTCAAGCCGCGACGCCTTGTACTGCTTTTTTTTAATCCCCTTCTCCGCGATGGAGGACTGAAGATAAAATTGCATCCAGGGCGTAATGGTGGTGCCGATAATCGCGATGCTTAGCACGATATATTCCGGGGTCCACACCATCTGCGGAATGACGGCGCTCTCCAGAACCGGCGCCCAGTCCGGCTTTGCCATAAACCCGGAAATAACATATCCGAAATAGAGGAGGCAGGCAAAAAGGAGTATCCTTTCGACAAACCGGTAGCTCCCCTTTGTGACGAGTATCCAGATCGAGACCGCTCCTGCGGGAACCATGATGAACTTGCTGAAGCCGAGGATATCCATGCTTGCCGCCCAGCCCGCAAGGTTCGCGACCGTATTTCCGAAATTGGCGATAAAAAGCCCTAACATCATGTAAAACGTGACCTTTACGCCGAAGTGCTCGCGGATGAGGTCGGAAAGCCCCTTGCCTGTTATGACGCCCATGCGGGCGATCATCTCCTGTATCACAACGAGGGCAACCGTTGTGGGCAACAGCGTCCAGAGGAGCCCGTACCCGAAGCGCGCGCCCGCGACCGAATAAGTGGTTATGCCGCTGGCGTCGTTGTCAATGTTGGCGGTGATGATGCCGGGGCCCATGACACTGAGAAAAAAGAGGATCCTCCTGCGGAGCTTCACACCTTTCTCCTCTTCCTCTTTGCCGAAGGCGGCAGAAGAATGTCAACGATGTCGTCAACAGTGATGATGCCGTGCATATACCCGCCTTCATCAGCAACAGGTATGGCGAGCAGGTTATACTTTGATATCAGTTCAGCGACAGCCATCTCATCCTCGCCTGGAGAGACGGCCTTGAGATTCGTCTCCATAATGTCCGCGAGATAACGGTCATTCTCCGCGATGAGCAACTCTCTCAGCGACACAACGCCGTGAAGCCTTTCTTCCTTGTCAACTATGTAGATATAATAGACATTCTCCGCTTCCCGCGCCTCGGACTTGAACCTTTCGATCGCCTCGGCAACGGTTATGTCCGGCGGATAGGCGATAAATTCATTCGTCATAAGCCCGCCCGCCGTGTCCTCTTCGTGGCCGAGGAGTTCCTGAATATCCTCAGCCTCTTCCTTCTCGACGTGTTCGAGGATCTCCTTTGCCCTCTCTGTGGGCAGGTCGCTCAGGACGTCGGCCGCTTCGTCAGGCGGCATCTCCTCTATGATGTCAGCGGCCTTCTCGGTATCCATCGAGCTTATGATATCCGCCTGCGTCTCAGGCTTCAGTTCCGAGAGCGCCTCGGCGGCTGTCTCGATGTCGAGGTTATTGAAAAAACTCGCGCCGTCTTTCTGCGACACGCTGCTTATGATATCGGCTATATCTGCGGGATGAAGCTCCGAGAGCATCTGCCGCGTCACGGTCAGCGATATCTTTGTGAGCCTCGGCTCAAGCGGCTGCAAGTAGCCCCAGCTTATGAGGTTCTGCGAGAGTGTCTTTCCGAAGAGCCTGTAGATGCTTTCGCTTCTCCGCTCTATGCCGAGACGCCTCATTATCCCGCTCATCCCCACGTCAACGGCCGCGAGCCACGCCTTGTAATGTTTTCCCTCAAGCTTGACGTCGTTGACCCTCACTACCTTGGCTCCGTCCGCGTCCACTATCTGCTTGTCAAATATGTCCCTGACGATAAGGAGGTCGTCGTCAGAAGATTCGTAAGGCTTGATTTGAGAGGCGTATATATTGGACGAGATGACCCTTTTGTTAAAGAGGTTTATCTCATTCCATTCGAGGCGCAGCCTCTTCTTCCTGCCGAGAATGAGGGCTGAGACGTTGGGAAGATGCTCGCTCTTGACAACGATAAAGTCCGTGACCCTGCCGAGTTCGTCGCCTTTCGGGTCGAGCACGGGTTTATTTAACAATTCACTGATGAACAACTCGCCAAAAAGAGCCACGATGCTTCTCCTTATAAGGAAAAATCTTCTTCGAAAAGTAAAATACTGACTAAGAAGTATACCTAAGAAAAAAGGTTTTGGGCAACCTGAAATGTTATTTTAAAGTCACTAACAGGCGCTGAAAAAGTCCATTCCATTTGAGATGGGAAAAAACCGAAAATATTCTGCTGAAAAGCATTTAAATGACGAAGAGCGTATAATAGATAAGCAAAAAAATTTTCATCAATAAAAAATACATTCTGAAAGGGCGTGAAGATGAAAAGTCAAAGCTATATGGCAAAAAAGATTCAGATGGCTGAAAAGATGAAAGAGGCCGGCCTTGTTTCCAAATGTTTTCCGGATGTTTCTGACATAGTGATCCATATGTCGTATGACAAGAAAACATCAGGTTCGTTCTCTCTTGAACGCACTCTCAATTTTTCCCAGGGCAGTTACGCGTATTTCGATATAGACTGCATTATCAAAGATTGCGTTTACGGAAATCTCGACCTGACCCCGCTGATCAGCTCCATGGTTAGAGAACACAAAAAGAACGGGGCGGGGAGAGAGGTATTTAAGGTAAACAAAGATTCCTATATCTCGGGCGATGTGGGGATTTCCTATAAGATAAATATCAAATACAATAATAGAGTTAAAAACTTATAACATTATCTGTTCTTCACAATAATCCACACATAATTGTTTTACGGTTTAATTTAACTTAATAAAACAAAGGGAGGCGGCTATGGCAGTGCGCTCAGGCATGTATAGTGCCGATAAGAGGAGAAAAGAATTGAAGCGGATGAAAAAGCAGGAAGAGAAAAGGCTTAAGCGGCAAAATAGCGTTAAAAACTCTCCCAAGGATGCTAAAGCAGGCCCTGTTGATTCAAAGAATTAATAAGGGCTCGACTGCAAAATGTCATTGAGCCTTTAGACTGAACAGCAGAGCCTCAGAATATTATTAATTCTTTTTTTAAAAAACATAGAGAGGCGATTCAGCGGAATATCCTGCGGTTTGCCAAGTCCCCTCATCTGAAGCCCGCCGGAATCTCCACCTTGCCTTTGAGCCCTCTTGTTAGATATACCTTCATGTCTGAATCGACCATTATCCCGTCCAGCCCCATGAACTCAAGAAGCGCAATCCCCTTCTGTGCCCCGAGCACAAATATCCCCGTGGATATGCCGTCGGAGACATAGCCGTGGGGCGCAATCACGGATACGCTTATCAATTTTGAATCTGAAGGATACCCTGTCCTCGGGTCGATGATGTGATGATACCGTTTCCCCTCTTTTGTAAAGAACCGCTCATAATCGCCGGACGTCGATATTGCCTTGTCAGCAAGATAGAGGGAAGTAAGGATTTCATCAGGAGATTCCCCCTCGCCGCCCTTTTTCAACGAAGGGGGCTCTTTATCATATTTAGGACGAGGGTTTTGAACCCCGACCCTCCAAGCCTCTCCGTCAGGCTTCAGGCCATAGCCTCTGATGTCCCCGGCAATAGCAACAAGGGCCGCCTTTATTCCCTTTGCTTTTATGACGTCTATTGCCTTGTCAGCCGCATAGCCTTTTGCAATGCCGCCGAGGTCAAGCTCCATGCCCTCCGCTTCAAGATATATCTCTGACGCGGCCTCGTTTATCTTTATTTTTTTGTAATCGATAACCTTAAGTGCATTAGCGATGACATCTTTTGAAGGTATAACATGTTCTGTATCAGGCTCCGAGAACTTCCATAATTTTATTACGGGGCCGATGGCAGGATCGAATGCGCCTCCGGTAATCCCGGAAATATAAAGCGCCTTCCTGATCGCGTCAAGAGTGCTTGGGCTAACCTTCACGGGCGACTTTCCAGCCGCCCTGTTTATCGCGCTCAGTTCGCTCTCAGGAGAGAAGTAGTTCAACAGCCCCTCAAGCCTCTTTATCTCGTCAAAACCGGCGTCAATAGCCTTTTCGGCTTCTTTTTCGGAGTTGCTGACAACGGTAATAGTGACAAATGTGTGCATCAGGTTCCGTTCCTTCTTGAAGAGCCTATCTTGCTTCTGACAGCCCGAGAACAGAAGAATAGCTGATAGAGCATAGAGAATAGCGGATAAAATAAACCTGAATGCTGAATGCCGACTGCCGACTGCTTTCTTTTTCATGCCTTCACCTCTTTAGCCGATAATTTTTCCCTGAGAAAAGCCCCTGTATGAGACGCCGGATTTCCGGCAACATCTTCTGGAGTTCCCAAAGCAATCACCTTTCCTCCCTTGTCCCCGCCTTCGGGCCCCAAGTCTATTATATAATCGGCATTCTTTATCACTTCAAGATTATGTTCAATCACTATGACGGTATTGCCGGCTTCCACAAGCTCTCTCAATACATCGAGAAGCTTCTCTATATCCACAAAATGGAGGCCTGTCGTAGGCTCGTCGAGAATATACAATGTATTTCCGGTCGCTCTTCTGCTAAGCTCCTTCGAGAGTTTCACTCTCTGCGCCTCACCGCCGGAAAGGGTGGTAGCCGACTGTCCGAGTTCTATATAGCCGAGCCCCACCCTCGCAAGAGTCATAAGCTTTCTCCTGAGCTGCGGGATAGCTTCAAAAAAATCAAGCGCCTGGGTTACGGTCATGCCGAGAACCTCGGAGATGTTTTTCCCCTTATACCTTATCTCGAGCGTTTCCTTATTATATCTCGCCCCCTTGCAGGATTCGCACGGGACATATACATCGGGCAAAAAGTGCATCGTGACCTTCACGAGGCCGTCGCCTCCGCAAGCCTCACATCTCCCGCCTGCGACATTAAAACTGAATCTGCTCGGTTTATACCCTCTCACCTTCGAATCTGTTGCCTGCGAAAAAAGGCTCCTCACGATCGTGAAGATCCCTGTATATGTGGCAGGGTTTGAGCGCGGGCTCCTCCCAAGAGGAGACTGGTCGATATTTATCACCTTGTCGATCTTATCAATGCCTTCTATGCGCTCGTGCCTGCCGGGAAGAGCCTTTGATGAATACAGCTTCTCTGCAAGCGAATTATAGAGAATATCAAGCACCAAAGTGCTCTTGCCTGAGCCGGAAACACCCGTAACGCAGGTAAAGAGCCCGAGAGGGAATTCGACATCTATATTCTTAAGGTTGAACTCTTTTGCGCCAATCACCTTAATCGATTCCCTGCCGCGTTTCCTCGAATCAGGCAGGCCGATGGCTCTCTCACCCCTTAGATAAAGCCCGGTCAGTGAATTGCGGTTAAAGGATATATCACTGATGCTGCCTTCGGCGACAACATACCCCCCGTGAACTCCGGCCCCGGGGCCCATGTCAATTATATGATCAGCCTTTCTGATCGTCTCCTCGTCATGCTCAACCACTATCACGGTATTGCCCATATCCCTTAACTTCATCATGCTTTGGATGAGCCTGCCGCAGTCGCGCGGGTGAAGGCCGATGCTCGGTTCATCAAATATATAAAGGACTCCTGAAAGAGATGAGCCTATCTGCGCCGCAAGCCTTATCCTCTGTATCTCCCCTCCTGAAAGGGTTGGGGCAGGCCTGTCAAGAGATATGTACCCGAGGCCGGCATCCTCTAAAAAACAGAGCCTCTCTTTTATCTCCTTGAGCACTTTTGAAGCGATTGCCTCTTCCGCCGCATTAAGTTTTAATCCGTTGATTAGGCGTGTTGCGTCATTTATGGAGACTGAAAGGAATTCGCCTATATGAAGGCCGCTGACCGTAACGCTGAGCGCTTCGGGCCTCAGCCTCATCCCTCCGCATTCGGGGCAAACAGCCGGCCTCCCGGCGTCATGCCCCTCCTCGTCAACGCCTGTGTGGCCGAGCCCTTTGCACGCGGGGCACGCGCCGAACGGGCTGTTAAAAGAAAAGAAGCGCGGGCTGATCTCAGGATAGTTTATCCCGCATTTGGGGCAGGCGAGCTTAGTGCTGTAAAAGATGTCTTTGCCATTGTCTGTATCATTAATTATTACAACATCATTCATATCCACGGCATCGGCTATCGCCTTTGAGAGATACCTGTCTATGCCGGGCTTTATTATAAGCCTGTCGATAACGATGTCTATGTTGTGCCTTTTATGTTTGCCGAGCTTCAGGTCTTTTGTGATATCAGCCATCTCGCCGTCTATCCTTGCCCTGATAAACCCCCTCCTTCTCGCCTCGAGCAGCTCCTTCCTGTGCTCGCCCTTGCGCCCCATCACAACAGGAGAGAGTATCTGGATGCGGGTCCCCTCAGGCAGGGATGCAACTGATTCGACTATCCTCGAGAGGCCCTGCGTTGTTATCGGGCTTCCGCATTTATGGCAGTTCAGCCTTCCTATCCTCGAATACACAACCTTCAGGTAATCGTATATTTTCGTTATCGTAGCGACGGTAGAACGGTGATTCCCTGCCTGGAGCTTCTGTTCCACAGCAATCGAGGGAGAGAGCCCCTCGATAGAATCAACGTCAGGCTTCTGCAGTTGTTCAAGGAACTGCCTTGCATATGCCGAAAGGCTCTCGACAAAGCGCCTCTGCCCTTCGGCGTAGATAGTATCAAAGGCAAGCGACGACTTTCCAGAACCTGAGGGGCCGGTTATGACGGTGAATTTGCCGCGGGGGATGCGAAGGTCTATATTTTTGAGGTTGTGAACCCTTGCCTTCCTGATGACAATATTATCGAGCATGAATATATAATGGTTACTGCGCCAATTTTTTAATATAACTCACTGAGATTTGAGTAAGCAAACCTGATTATTGCGAATTGAGGCATCTATTTACCTTGACAATAACAAAATAAAAATTATTTAATAAATGATATCACTCAACCGGAGGGCTTAATGAAGAAGAAAAATTATCTGTTCACGTCTGAGTCCGTATCAGAGGGGCATCCAGATAAAGTCGCAGACCAGATCTCTGACGCAATTCTTGACTCCATCTTCGAGCAGGACACGCTTGCCCGCGTAGCATGCGAAACTCTCGTGAATACGGGGATGGTACTGATATCAGGTGAGATCACCACAAAGGCATGGGTAGACATGAATGATGTCGTGCGCAAGACTGTCAAGCGCATAGGGTATAACAGCTCTGATATGGGTTTTGACTGGGAATCCTGCGCCGTACTCACCTCGATAGACAAGCAGTCGGCGGATATCGCTCTCGGCGTCAATGAGACAAACGACCATGAGCAGGGCGCCGGAGACCAGGGCATAATGTTCGGCTACGCGACAAACGAAACCGATGTGCTGATGCCCGCTCCCATAACATACGCGCACCGTCTAATGAGGCGGCAGGCTGAGGTCAGAAAGAACGGGACACTGCCGTGGCTTCGCCCCGACGCAAAGAGCCAGGTAACCTTCCGCTATCAGGACAGTAAACCCGTTGCCATCGACGCGGTCGTCCTCTCGACACAGCATACGCCTGACATTGATTACAAAAGCCTTAAAGAGGCTGTCATGGATGAGATAATACTCCCTGTCCTCCCTGCGGATTTCATAAGCACAAACACCAAATTTCACATAAACCCCACGGGGCGTTTTGTCATTGGAGGGCCTGTGGGAGACTGCGGCGTCACCGGCAGAAAGATCATCGTTGATACTTACGGCGGAGCCGCTCGCCACGGAGGAGGCGCGTTTTCCGGAAAAGACCCTTCAAAGGTTGACCGCTCTGCTGCTTACGCCGCCCGTTATGTCGCAAAAAATATTGTTGCGGCAGGCCTTGCAGACCGCTGTGAGATTCAGGTCTCTTATGCCATCGGCGTTGCCGAACCCATATCGATAAGCATCGAAACATTCGGCACGGGGAAAATTGAAGACGATAAACTTATTGAGCTTGTGCGGGCGCACTTTGATCTCAGGCCGAGAGGGCTGGTAAAGATGCTTAACCTGTTAAGGCCGATATACAGCGCGACTGCGGCATACGGGCATTTCGGAAGAGAAGGCGAGGGCTTCACATGGGAAAAGACAGACCTTGCCGAGACACTTAAGAAGGATGCAAAAATATAAATAATGAGGTCATCATGACAACTGCCACATCAAATAAAAAAACTGCGGACTATAAAGTCGCTGACATAAAGCTCGCCGACTGGGGAAGAAAAGAGATTGAGATTGCCGAAAAAGAGATGCCGGGCCTCATGGCGGTGCGCGAGAAATTCGCTTCGGGAAAACCGTTAAAGGGCGTAAGAGTTTCCGGCTCTCTCCACATGACGATACAAACGGCTGTCCTCATCGAAACCCTTGTTGAACTCGGGGCTGACGTAAGGTGGGCAAGCTGCAACATCTTCTCGACGCAGGACCATGCCGCCGCGGCGATTGCAAAAGCCGGCATTCCTGTCTTTGCGTGGAAAGGCGAAACGCTTGAAGAATACTGGTGGTGCACCAATGAAGCATTGTCGTTTCCCGGAGGGCTCGGGCCTCAGTTAATAGTCGATGACGGGGGAGACGCCACTCTCTTTATTCACAGGGGTTACGAAGCTGAAAGGAACCCGTCAATCCTCGACGAACCAACCGATAATAATGAACTGAAAATAATTAATGCCCTGTTAAAAAAGATACTCTCTGAAGACAGCGGAAGATGGCACAGGATAGTGCCTGAATGGAAGGGCGTGAGCGAAGAGACTACTACGGGCGTGCACAGATTATATGAAATGATGGCTAAAGGGGCTCTCCTTGTTCCGGCGATAAACGTGAACGACTCTGTCACAAAGTCCAAATTTGACAATCTCTACGGATGCAGAGAGTCTCTCGCCGACGGAATAAAAAGGGCGACGGATGTTATGCTTGCGGGCAAGGTCTCTGTTGTCTGCGGTTACGGTGATGTTGGCAAAGGATGCGCCAAATCATTGAAAGAGTATGGCTCAAGAGTAATTGTTACAGAGATAGACCCTATCTGCGCCCTGCAGGCCGCGATGGAGGGGTTTGAGGTGGCAACAGTCGAAGACGCCCTCAGCGAAGGCGATATCTATGTAACCGCTACCGGCAACAGGGACATCATAACCATCGATCATATGGTCAGGATGAAAGACCAGGCTATCGTCTGCAACATAGGGCATTTTGACAATGAGATACAGGTTGATAAACTCAACGCCTATCAGGGAATCCGTAAAGTAAATATAAAGCCGCAGGTGGACAAATACATATTCCCTGACGGGCACTCGATATTCCTTCTTGCAGAAGGCAGGCTCGTCAATCTCGGATGCGCCACGGGGCATCCTTCATTTGTCATGTCAAACAGCTTCACCAACCAGACGCTGGCGCAGATAGACCTCTGGAAGAACAGGGATGTCTATGAAAAGAAGGTCTACAGGCTTTCAAAACAGCTCGATGAAGAAGTAGCCCGGCTCCATCTGCAGAAGATCGGCGCGAGGCTTACAAAGCTCTCAAAGGCGCAGGCTGATTACATCGGCGTCTCTGCCGAAGGCCCTTACAAGCCCGAGCATTACAGGTATTAATAAAACCCTCCCTTGATGGGAGGGGATTAAGGGAAGGGTGAAAAAACAGTAGCAGAGGTTCTCAGATTCTTCTGAGAACCTCTTTCGTTTTCTCTATCACAGTCCTGTTCCACATTATGGTGATATGGTTTGCGGGCACGTCATAGTGCTCCGAATCCCACGGCATAACCGAGCTCTTTGCGGAGACAAGCGCGTCACCCTTGCCGGGAAGAAGTTCCTCAAGCATTAAAGAAGAAGGCAGAAGATTTATTAGCGAATCCGGAATCTCTATCAAAGGGACAAACTCTGCCCCCTCTCCGCCTTGTTTCAGTTTATAAAGAGTGGCAAGTCTCGGCTCGGTTCCTCCGAACGAGAGGTATTCAATACCTTTTGCCGGCGAATCAGAAAGCTCCTTAAAAAAATCCGAGCCGGGCATTAGTTCTTTAAGCGCTTCCCCGGTCAGAAATTCGGTGCTTTTTTTGAGAGTCCTCGTGACCGTTCCATGCTCCTCTTCGGGCAAGAGCTTTTTAAGAAGAGACGCGAGAGGCGAAATATATCCTGCAATTGTTGAGAGAGAGCTTCCCGAATGAGGCGTGGCTATCGTTATCAGCGCCCTTACGGCAGGATGCTCCTTTTCCATCAGCTTCCTCGCGATAAGCCCTCCTCTGCTGTGGCCTATTAATGCCGCCGGGCTGTTGGGAAACATCTCCAAAATCCGCGATAGCACTTCCTTGAGTTCAGCAATTACAATGTCGATATGGCCGACCGGCCTCTTCTGGCTCCATGTTACGAGATTGTATCCTTCATCAATTAATGCGGGCCATAGACCGTCAATTCTTTCGGGTATATCGCCTATCGTTATCTTTTTGTCTTCTTTCGAAGTTTGTTTAATAGGTTTCCCGGCGGCAAATATCTTGAGAGAAATATTTTCTGCAAAGAGCCTTGTATTAAGAGGGTCTGTCCAGATTCCCTTGTCAACTCCGAGGCCGTGAATAAGAATGGCGACAGGCTTATCCCTGCCGCCTCTGTGGAGAGTTAAATCCAAATTCATTATCAAAGGTTCTGCACATCAACGCGTTCAAGCCCGCCGCCGCTCTTGAGGTATATGACCTCTTTAATCTGCGAGTTCCGTATCATCCGGCTGCAGAGTTTGCACGGCATACCGTTGGCAAAGCTTTTATCTTCCTCAAAACCGGCGATATATATGACAGCGTCTTTCATCCGTTCGGGCGGGGCGTTGATTATGGCATTCTGCTCGGCATGCACGGCCTCGCAGAGTTCATACCTCTCACCCGAGGGAATGTTCTGCTCCTTCCTAACGCACCTGCCGAGGTCTATGCAGTTGTCTATGCCGCGGGGCGAGCCGTTATATCCGGTGCTTATTATCACCTTGTCTTTTACAATAACCGCGCCGTATCTCCTCCTGAGGCATGTTGACCTCGAAGATACGACCTTTGCTATCTCTATGAAATAATCATCCCATTCCGGGCGCATTGAAAAATTTCCGCTCCTTCTCCGTCATTCCCGCAAGCTAACATGTACTCACCCTTTGTAAAAGGGGGATGAAGGGGGATTTATTTATTCATAAAATCTCCCTGACCCCTCTTTGCTAAAGAGAGGTATTTTTGGTCAATGACGAAATGTTTTTAAGCCATCAATTATATCAGACAATAGAGGAATACTGCCTCATTTGCTACGCATTAAACCCTATCGGCCCCTTGCCCTTCGGCTCGGCCGCCTCGGAGATAACGCCGAATTGTGCCTCATACCTGCGGACATTCTCGCGCAGGGCGGATATTATGCGCTTTACATGCCCCGGGCTTGTGATAACCCTCGCGTTCACAGTGCCCGCAGGCGGGGTCACGAGCGCGAAATCCATTATGAATTCCTCTTTCGTGTGAGTGATTGTCATGCTGTTCGCGTAAACTCCGGCCTGCACATCGGGCGGGATAGCGATCCGTATCTCATTCGGTTTATTCGCCATTGTGTGCCTCCTCTTGTTTTAAAAGTTTTCTTTAATTTATCTTATCTCCTATATTCCTGTGAGAGAAAGTCACTTCCGTGAAAACAGGAGTCCAGTTTATTAATCACATGCTCTTGCTACCTCAATAAAATCATTAATAACTTTTCTCTTCCAATCAGCCTCATTAGACGGTAGTGTATCCTCTGCTTTAAGTTTTCGATATTTCCTATTATGAAGCCTTTCCTGAAAAACAATCGCACTCATTGAACAATTAGCCAACATGAAATACATGGCATCTTCATGATAATAACCATTTGCAAGCAATGATCGAAAAAGATCATCAAATGTAAATCGGTCATAAACTACATACATATCGTTCGCATTTTTAGGAAAAACCTTAAGAAACTCTAAATCGTCTTCTGTTCCCATCTATTAAATCCTAATAGCTTTCATTAAACCCTATCTGGCTTCCGTTACCGTAGTCTTTCAACTGCCAGTAAGGCGGAGAAGTAATGACGAGATGAACGGATTCATCTTTGAGTTCATCCATTCTCCTGCTATCGCCGATGATTATGGTGGTAGAAGGGGTCATAGGTTTCTTTTACATTATGATTCTACGTTCTTTGTCCAGTTCCTCGCAATATCTCAATAAACTTATTGGGTGATTCTGCTTCATGTTCTTTGTGGATGTATCCACTTGATTGTGCGGAAAAGATTGATTGAGTTGCTTGAATCAATACAGCATTTTTTGTATCTTGATCATTTCCTGCAGCTTTAACAAATGTTTCAAAAGTGCTTAGTGAATTTTGTCTATGTTTATTTACCACGAAATTGTGAAGATGTGCATTATAATTTCTTGCACACCAAACAAGAATATAATAAAGTGCTGACAGAATTATGATTTTTGCTACAGTAAATTGAATTACCTGTGATGTTGATGGTGCTATTAATTGAGCTGCTTGTGCTGTTGAGATATCCGTCTCTATGGGATGTCCTTTTGGGTGAATAAAAAAAGATATAATCCCCCATGCAATTGTCAGTATCGCGGCAACTATTGTTGCCCGTAGCCATTTCTTCGATGACACTTCATGACTTTGTGCTTCTTCTTTAAAATGAGTAGCATGTTGAGAAACACCAACCTCAGCAGCAGCCTGCCTCACTTTTTGTAGTACTGATTCCATCTCAGAAGAAACATGTTTTTGTTTCTCTATTTGGTCTTTATTATAGGCATCCATGGAAGAAACTGCTTCCTGAGCTTTCTTTTCAAGCGCTCCAAAATCTGTTCCTTTTCTTATTGAATAAGCAATCACAGGAGAAACTGCAGCAAAATAAGTATCATATGAATCACGGAGTTGATTAATTAAATCATTGCGGACATTAAACGGACTTTGATGTTGCGCAGGTGAAAATGTTTGTATAGCAGTTAATTTGGCATGCGCATCCTTTGCATTAGTTGAAATAGTCTTTAATACATTATGCGAAACATTATCGAGATTGCTTTCATGGAGATCTTGAAAAAGTTTCAGAGTCCTTTCAAATGCTTGAAGACCGGGCTCAAAGTTGAAGTCATTTCCAAGCTCATTTGCTCTAACTAACTCTTTAGGATTAATTTGAGATAAACCTGCAAGAACATTTTTTAGTTCCTTTTTTACTACTTCTTCTTGTTCGAATGTTGCCATAGTATAACCTCCTTATTCTGGATTCCCGTTTTTCCGCCCCAGCGGATCAGCCGAGGTTGACGGGAATGACCAAAAAACAGATTCCGATTTAAACACACCCTTGTGCCCTGCCTACCGGCAGGCAGGCCCTCTTCTTAGAGGGGAAAAGCAAAACAGGGACATGGCTCCCCATGCCCCTGCGAACTTTACATAATACTGCATTGCTGCGCCGTTTTGATTCAGTGCCCTTACCTCTTCCCGACTAATAACACTTCGTAAAGCCGCAGTCCCTGCATACCGCGCAGCCGCCTTCGTGCTCCACCGCCCCTCCGCAGTCCGGGCACGCCCCGCAGAATATTATCTTCTCTTTAATCCCCTTCTTCTCCCTGCCGTGCGAGCCGTTGCCGTTGCCGTCGGCCTTATCCCCGTGCTCGGCATATCTTTCAATGGCTTTTGATATGGCGTCTGAACATGAGGATATCTTTCCGCCGTTTGCCCATGCAGGGCTGTGGCAGCTTATTCCCCTGAGCTGTTTTACGATCTCATGCGAGTCTATATTGCTCCTGAATGCGAGGCTCACCAGCCTTCCTATCGCCTCTGCCTGGCTTGACGCGCAGCCTCCTGCCTTGCCCATGCGTGTGAAGAGTTCGAAAAGGTTTCCGTTATGGTCCTCATTAATGGTTACATAAAGATTGCCGCATCCGGTATTCATAAGGGTAGTTGTGCCGTAAATAGTCTCAGGCCTCTTCTTGGGAACTATCTTCTGGGGCGAGTCGCTCTTCTTCTCATCGGTGCCCGCAGTCTTGCCTGTTGAGAGGACCTGCTCCTCCCTCGACCCGTCCCTGTATACGGTTACGCCCTTGCAGCCAAGCGTATATGCGAGGAGATATACATTCTCAACATCTTTTTGAGTTGCATTGTTGGGGAAATTAACGGTCTTTGAAACAGCGTTATCAACATGCTTCTGAAACGCGGCCTGCATCCTTACATGGTCTTCAGGAGTTATATCGTGGGCCGTAGTGAAGATATTTCTCACATCATCAGGCACATTGGCAACTCCGTGAAGCGTCCCTTTCTCAGCTATCTCCTCAATAAGCTCCCTGCTCCAGAATCCCCTCTCTCTCGCCATCTTTTCAAAATAGGGATTCACCTCCTAAAGTTTTGTCCCCTCAAGGACATTGCGGACAAAAGATACCGCAAAGAGAGGCTCTATGCCGCTTGAACAGCCTGCTATTATAGAGAGCGTGCCGGTTGGGGCAATGGTCGTGACGGTGGCGTTTCTGAGCTTCATCCTGTCTTTATAAATGCTTTCGCCGTGAGTCGGGAAGACGCCTCTCTCCTCAGCAAGCTCGGACGACATCTTCCTGCCCTCATCCTGTATGAACTTCATTACTTCCGTGCCGAGCAAGATAGCCTCTTCAGAGTTATAGGGTACGCCAAGCTGCACGAGCATGTCCGCCCACCCCATCACGCCGAGCCCTATCTTTCTGTTGGCCTTTGTCATCTCCTCTATCTTCTCGATAGGATACTTGTTCACTTCTATCACATTGTCAAGAAAGTGCACGGCTGAGTGCACCGTCTCCCCGAGCGATTCCCAGTCAACGCAGAAACTTTTTGCATCTGCGGATGTTTCAAACCCCTTCACGAATTTAGAAAGATTTATGGAGCCGAGATTGCAGGATTCGTAGGGAAGCAAAGGCTGTTCGCCGCATGGATTTGTGCTCTCGATCTGCCCTATGCCCGGGGTAGGGTTGTCGCTGTTCATCCTGTCAAGGAAGATTATGCCGGGTTCCCCGTTCTTCCATGCATGATTTACGATAAGATTAAAGACATATTTTGCCTTCAGCCTGCGCGTAGCCTTGCCGTCGTGCGGATTCTTCAGCTCATACTCGCCGTCTTTTTCAAAGGCATCCATAAATTCGTCGGTGAGCGCGACAGAGATATTGAAATTGTTGAGCTTGCTGCAGTCATCCTTTGAAGTTATAAATTCGAGTATGTCGGGATGGTCAATGCGGAGCATGCCCATATTGGCGCCTCTTCTCGTACCGCCCTGCTTAATCGCTTCTGTAGCTGAATCAAAGACCGTCATGAATGAGATGGGGCCTGAAGATACGCCTTTGGTGGAGCCGACTATATCGCCCTTTGGCCGGAGCCTTGAAAAAGAGAATCCTGTACCCCCTCCGGACTTATGGATAAGCGCGGCATTCTTCACAGCCTCGAAAATGGATTCCATGGAATCCTCAACAGGAAGGACAAAGCACGCCGAGAGCTGCCCCAGCCTTCTTCCGGCATTCATGAGAGTTGGGCTGTTCGGCAGAAATTTCAGCGACGTAATCAGGTTATAAAATTCTTCTTCAACCTCTTTGATCCTGGGCTCGGATGTGCCGAATTTAGCGTCTGCGGATGCAATGACCCTTGCGACCCTCCTGAACATATCATCAGGGCTCTCGATGACATTGCCTTCTTCATCCTTTCGTAAGTATCTCTTCTGGATCACTTTCAACGCGTTTGGCAATAGATTCAATTTGCCGGATAATAATTCTGCCATAACATCTCCTTATAAAAAATTAAACGATATTAATTGATTTCTAAAATAAAACCACCCTGCTGTTTGCCTGATTCAGCAAATATTATTTTTTAGAGTGGCAAAGTAATTATACTCTATTTAGATGAGATAGGAAATTAAACCACAATATATTGTATATGTCAAGCAAAAAATATAATTTTGTGAACCTATTGATTTTAATGAGTTTTTGCTGTGCAAATACGGTTGAATGAATGTGAATTGATAAAAAACCGAATTGAAGCCTTTGAAAGAGGCAAAAACAGCTTCCTCAGGTAAATAGCTTCGTATTATCAGGGTAAATACCTTATGCGCTAATTCAATACCATGAAGGTAACTATATTGAGCAACAATGTGTATAATTTTAGGGAAATCTTATGCCGAACGTGACCATAAAAAAAATATCATTTGCTGGATGGGAAAACTGCGTTCAGATTTCAAACGGGGTTGTTGACCTTGTGGCAACAACTGATGTCGGGCCGAGAATAATAAGATACGGGTTCGTTGGCAAAAAGAATGAACTCTGCGTTATAAAGTCTACTAAAGGAATGACCGGAGGGGACGAATGGAGGATATACGGAGGGCATCGCCTCTGGCACAGCCCCGAAGACAGAGTGCGCACATATGTTCCTGATAATTCGCCTGTAGCATGGCATGAAATTCAAGATGGAATAAAACTTTCGCAGGATGTTGAGAGATTGACCGGTATTAAGAAGGAGATGGAGATCACGCTGTCATCTGACAGCACTGAAGTGCATCTGCTTCACCGCCTTATCAATAAAGGCAATGCGCCTGTTGAATTATCCGTCTGGAGCCTGACCGCTATGGCAACGGGAGGCACAGAGATAATCCCGAATACAGGGAAAGATACCGGCCTGCTTCCTAACAGGATAATTTCTTTATGGCCGTATTCGGAATTAAACGACCCGAGGCTTTTTTTGAGAAATAAATACATAATGCTCAGGCAAGACCCGGCCGTACAGCAGCCGTTCAAGTTAGGCATCCCAAATGAAAAAGGCTGGGCCGCGTACTTCAATAATAACCATCTTTTCATCAAACACTGCAAGCATCGGGAAGGGTCTTTATACCCTGATTTCGGAGTTTCATACGAAACATATGTAAACGATTTCATGCTCGAAATGGAGACCCTCTCCCCGCTGAAAAGTATGGCTCCGGGCTCTTCGGCAGAGCATGTTGAAACTTGGAAGCTTTTTGACAACATTGCCCTGCCTGAAGCTGATGAAGAAGAGATAGAAACCCTCCTTTACGGCAAAGTTCTTTTAAAAAAATAAAACCTCTGTTGCAAATTATCAGGCAAAACCTTAAAATTATTACATGCCGGGACCTACATTATACGAACTCCTTGAGATACTCGTTAAAAAGGGCGGGTCAGACCTTCATATAAGCTCAGGGTCGCCACCCCGCATGAGGATAGACGGGGAACTTATCCCTGCCAATGACATTATCCTTTCGCCATCCGACACAAAGGCGCTCCTCTACAGCGTGCTTACGGACAAGCAGAAGAACAAGTTCGAAGAGACTAACGAGCTTGACCTGTCTTTCGGCGTAAAAGGCCTCTGCAGGTTCAGGGCAAACATGTTCATGCAGAGAGGCGCGATGTCCGCAGCATTAAGGACGATACCTTATGAGATAATGCCCTTTGAAAAGCTCGGGCTTCCGCCCGTTGTCAGTGAAGAGTTCACGACAAAACCGAGAGGGCTTATCCTTGTGACAGGCCCTACTGGTTCTGGCAAATCTTCCACTCTCGCCGCGATAATAGACAAGATAAACAAAGAACAGTCAGGCCATATAATAACGATCGAAGACCCGATAGAATTCCTGCATAATCATCAGAAGTGCCTCGTAAACCAGAGGGAGGTCGGCTCTGACACGGAATCATTCAAGAACGCCCTGCGCTACATACTTAGGCAGGACCCTGATGTCGTGCTTATCGGAGAGATGAGAGATCTCGAGACGGTCGAGGCCGCGATGACAATTGCTGAAACAGGCCACCTTACATTTGGAACTCTTCATACGAACACCTCGGTGCAAACCATCACTCGTATACTGGATATATTCCCTCAAGGGCAGCAGTCACAGGTGAGAGTCCAACTCTCATTTGTCCTTGAAGGAATAATATCTCAGAACCTGCTTGCAAGGCAGGGCGGCGGAAGGTGCATGGCCGCAGAGGTCTTTGTCCCGACCCCCGGGATAAGGAACCTTATCAGGGAAGGCAAGATTGAACAGGTTTATTCAATGATGCAGACCGGCCAGTCAAAATACGGTATGCAGACAATGAACCAGTCATTGCTGAAGCTTTTCAGAGAAGGCAGCATATCAAGAGATCAGGCGGTCACCACTTCTCCATTGCCTGAAGAGCTGATGAATATGATCGAAGGCGGGCCTGTCGGAGGAAAGCTGAAAAGCAATTCATACAGCAGATAAAAGGCTGTTACAGTTTCCGCCCACCACCCCCTCATTTAATCCAACTCTCTCCTTCTTATTAGGCGATGCCTGACACAAATGTTTTATAATACTCTCAAATCAAGCGGCGTCAAACAGCATTTTCAGTTTTTTTACCAATGAAAATAATGAGATTTATAATATTACTCGTTGCTGCGGGCATCTCCTCCTGCACAGCGATATTTCTTTACGCCTGTGCCGGCCATGCCGCAAAATATGACATTCATCTCCATGCTGACACGGCTGATAACCTCCGGCTTTCAGAAAAGAAAAGGGTCATGGTCTACACTAAAAAAGAGACCCGAAACCTCATACTCGAGATGGAGACCGCGGAAAAGATAAACAAAGCCCTCTCGGCTTATGGTTATAAGCCTGTGGAAAATATTTCAGACGCGGATTATGTCCTTCTTTTCGAATACGGCATAGACACGGGCAAAACAGCCTCAACAACCGACAGCGGCTTTGCGTTAAACGCTTTTACGGGGCGCTTCGAGAGCAAACGCAGCACAAGCACGGAGATCGAGTATACAAAACACCTTCTGCTCCGCCTCTTTGCCTCTGAAAATTTTTCAGGCAGTTCAAAACCCCTTTGGACCTGCAAGGCCAACATCCAGGATGACAGCTCAAACCTCCGAAAGACAATAGACTATCTTCTTGTGGGAGCTTTTGAAAATTTCGGGGGCAATTCCGGCGGAGAGATGGTTCTTACGATTTCATCGGAAGATGAAAGGTTAAAACGCATTAACAAGGCATTGCCCTAACAAACCGGATTGCTCTTTCTTTAATTGCTTAACGGGCTGATATTATCTATAATAATTTCAATCTTATAACTGTCTTCATTGCCGATTAACTTGTCAGAATTACCGTTGACAAGACTTTAATGAAGTTTCATGAGGAGGCGCAAATGAGACAACAGACTACCGCCCTGATAATAATCACTCTATTATTCGGAAGCGCAAGCATGGCCTTGGCAGAGAATGAAATCAATTTAAGCAATGCCAAGTCCGGAGCCCTGATAAAAGCCTCCGGCGGCAGTTTTGCTCAGACTTTTGCCGGGCAGTCATTATCAGGGCCTGAAATCACGGGGCAGCCTGTAAATCCCCTGACGCTTTCACCCGCTGGCAAACTCTTTGTGGACCCGATGGGCAAGATAAATACAATTTATTCGGAGGTCACTTACAAAGGGCCGATATCTCTCCTCCTTGACACCGATGCCAAATCACTATGTTTTATCATGGGGCATGGCCAGCCGCCCGGCTCATTAAAGATAGACTTTTTTAATGCGGAGGGGACATTGGTGCATTCTGTAACCCAAAAGATTGTTGAAGGCTATAACATATACAATTTTAAAGAGGTGGGGACTTTTCGTGGAGTGACCATTCACGAAAATGATGACCCGGCAGGCCTGAGATTCTACGACTTCCACTATGAGTAGCTATATCCTACGGGATATACTTTCCGAGATCATCCACGGGCTCGTTGCCGTCTCTTCTGTCCTTTCTGCTCCTCCTGTTTCGAAATCTCCGATTAGGCCCTTTATACTTGGAATTTTTCCATAGACTTCTTCTGTCCCTTAATGTCCTTCTTCCGAATTTCCGGTATTCAGTTGCCTCGGGGGAATTCTCACCTCCTGCAGGCGCTTCCCCCCCGCTGAAAGAAATCTCCTCTCCTAACTGCCCGGAATAATTATTCTCTTTGTCTTCATCCATAGCCAGCCGACCCCCAACTTTACGATTTTATTATTATAAATCAAGACGGCAATGAGGTAAAGATTTCAATCACCCCCTTCAAGAAGGCGAACTCTCCACACAACTTTCCGCTGTTTGCGCGGGGGCATAAAGTGATATACACTTAATGCAAGGTGACCATATGAGAAGCGTTGTCAGGGAAAATGCCGCATCCATTACGACCTTTGTATTGATCTGCATAATCATCGGCTTCATCATATTAAATGCCATAAACCAGATGCTCGATTCTGAAATAAGATTTAATGACAGCAATCAAAAAATATCCCTTAACACCTCCAAAAAAATAGTTGAGATCCACTTCACAGACATAAAAAACAACATCCTCTTTCTGAGCAGCATCCCGAGCTTGAAAACCTTTGCATACGGCAATTATAGAGATATGGCGGAAAAAGAAGACATAGCGAAAAACCTCCAAGTCCTGATGGCCAACCACAAGGAGATATATAAGCTGAGAATAGTTGATGGTTCAGGCAATGAGGTATTAACCGCAGTCAACAGCTCATATGACCCGAGGAATATCAGGGGCTTTAAAATGGCGGAGATAGCCACTCCTATTACTGATATCAAAGGCGCTGAAAAGGGGGAATTGAATGCAACCGTATCTGTCTTTAATATGCTGCGCCTGCTTCCTGATAATATATTTATAATTAATGACACAGGCAATGCTGTTACATTCAACTCTGACGAGTCAGTTGAAACCACGAATTTGCACTATAATATCCTGGGCCGTAACGGCAAGATATACCTTTCAAAACATGACACTCTTCACTATGTAACCGCAAACATCACCTCAGAAATAAATATACTTCTCGGAACCCGTTCAAACGAGGAATTCATCAAGAAGACGATTTACGAAAGGGCAACCATCCCCGTGATCCTGACCATCCTTTTTATCTCTCTGCTGATACTTCTCGCTTATTTAAATATTTCAAGGTTCAAAGAGCTGATAGGCGCGCAAAAAATCATCATTCACTCTCTTGCCGACACAACGGAGTGGAGGGATAAAACAACCGGCCGCCACCTCAACTCGACCAAGGAGTATGCCGTCCTCCTCTCAAAACATATGCGAAAAAAGTCCAAATACCGGAAGACCATAGACAAAGATTTCTTAGTCTGTATAGCAGATGCATCCCCTCTGCACGATATAGGCAAGGTGGCGACACCGGACTCTGTGCTTCTTAAGCCGGGAAGGCTGTCTGACGAGGAATTCAATATCATCAAGAAGCATGTATTCATCGGGAAACAGCTTCTGCAGAACGATATAGAGAAGTTCACGACGAAGCAACCCTTCTTCGAGATTGCCAAAAATATCTGCGCCTACCACCATGAAAAATACAACGGCAAGGGATACATCGGCATCAAGGGTGACAAGATACCTCTTGAAGCGAGAATATTCGCCCTCTGCGACGTCTATGACGCGCTGAGGTCAAAGAGGCATTATAAGGATGAAATGAGTCATGAGAAGGCCGTTGAAATAATCAAATCCGAGCGCGGAGAGCACTTTGACCCGGATGTCGTGGATGCCTTTCTCGAATGCCAGGAGTATTTCAACGAGATAAGCGAGCTTAATAAAGTTTAAACCGGCACAGCAAAATTTCTGAATCTGTATTATTCTAATAATAAACGTGCGGAGGATAAGGCCATGATGAGATTTGCGTTAAACTTTTTAGCTGTGATTATTGGAGCGTTCGGATTATATGCGATATACGGAGGGTTCGGAGAGAATATCATGAAGGCTCTCTACTCTGAAGAGAGCGTCACTCAGCAGATGATAGTGGAGATTCTTTATTTCAGTATCGGAATAATATTTATCTGTTTCTCTGTCACGTGGGTCGGGCTTGCCTACACGCTCAAGAAGTTAAAGATCATAAAGGATTCTCTTCAGAAATAGTATTGGCGGGAGCGTGTGGGAATCGAACCCACCCTGCCCGGTTTTGGCCAGGCAACACCGGATTTGAAGTCCGGGAGAGACACCAGAACCCTATACGCTCCCAATAATAAGTTACAGCCTATTGTATCAGATGAGCATCCCTAATTGAAGCCGTAATCACTGCCCTTTATAAAGAAACTTCCTAACGTCGCCCACCCTCATCGTTATCCTGCTGCCGTCGAGATATTCAAGGAAAGGGAGCGCGTATTTTCTCGATGTGTTAAGAATATCTCGGAACTCGCCGACCGTCATCTCGGCTTTTTTCGAGTAAAAGCCCTTCAGCCTCTCGATCATCTTTGAATGGTTTGGCTTTGATATATATATGGAGTCCTTTATCCTCACAATCTCCCCTTCCTTTGCCATTATCTTAAGTATCTCGGCCACCTCTTTCTTGTCAACCCTGGCCAGTGCGGCGAGTTCTTCATCTGTCGGGGGCTGAAATTCCGATGCATCGAGAGCCTTTAAAATCTTCTCCCTTGTTTCCTTGTTTCCTTCGCTCAAAGAGAGCCTGAATGCGCTTAACTTTATCACCTCTTTATCAAAGACAATATCTTTGACTTTTGCGAGCAAACCGTCAAAGTGCCGCTGGTCAATAGCCTGAAAAGATGACCGTATCTCCTCTTTCGGCATGCCCGGCTTGAGCGGATTCTTTGCGTGAAAATCCCTGAGCATTGAGATGATGCCGCCTGAGAAATCATTAAAGGCATCTTTATGGATGAGCCGCTCTTCGCACTTCATGATCTCGCCCCTGCTGATAAGTTTATCGAGGGCGGAATTTATGTCCGCAAGCTCTGCCATTATCCAGCCTTCAAGCTCCCCGCGTGAAAGGCCCTGGAGCCCTTTCTGCCGTATCTTTGCGGCTATCTTTTCAGAGAGGCTACCTTCAACAAAGACGCTCTGACCCTCAATATCCTGCCCCTTCTTTCTCCTCCTCGGCGACGGGTCAATAACCTCGCCCCCTCCAATCGTCATAAGCGGGGAGAAGCGCCTGATTATGTACCTGTCGCCCGCCATGAGCGCGACCGGCTTTGGGAAGCGGAACTGGCATAAAGCATCCTCTCCGGGTTTCAGTTCATCCTTTCCGTATATGATTATCCTTCCGGTAATCTCGGATGAGCCGGCATGGAAATGCACGAGGCTCCTGTTCTTGAGGGAATTGAGAGGAGAATCCTTAAGAAGTTCTATCTCGGCGTCAACAACGTGGGAAGACTTCAGTTTGCCCGGGGTCGCCAGCACATCCCCCCTCTGAATCTCATCCTTTGAAACGCCAAGAAGGTTTACCGCAACCCTCTGCCCGGCATATGCGGCTTCAATGGCCTCACCGTGGCTCTGAAGCCCCCGCACCTTTGCCGCGATTCCCTTGGGAAGTATCTCAACAGGCGCGTCCGTTTTAATGCTTCCTGAAATGGAGGTGCCTGTGACAACCGTGCCGAAACCCTTAAGAGTAAATACTCTGTCAACAGGAAGCCTGAAGACAGCCTTCTCATGCTTGGGCTCAACGCCGGATGCCGCCTCTTTTATCTTCTCTTTTAAGAGATCAAGATTCTCGCCCGTTTTTGAGGAGACCGCGATTATTTCGGCGCCTTTGAGAAATGTCCCTTTCGCAAACTCCTTCACCTCTTCAATGACAAGAGAAAGCCACTCTTTATCAACAAGGTCGGATTTTGTGATGGCGATGATGCCCTTCTTCACTTTGAGAAGGTTGCAGATGGCGAGGTGCTCTCTGCTCTGCGGCATTATTCCTTCGTCAGCCGCTATCACCATGAGGACGATATCGATACCGCTTGCGCCCGCAAGCATGTTCTTCACAAGCCTCTCATGCCCCGGCACATCGATGATGCCCACCCTGAGCCCGTCGGGATATGAGAGGTCTGCAAAACCGAGGTCAATGGTGATTCCCCTCGCCTTCTCTTCCTTCAGCCTGTCAGGGTCTGTGCCTGTGAGCGCCTTAACAAGCGCGCTCTTTCCGTGGTCAATGTGTCCGGCTGTGCCGAGAATAACGTAGCGGTTCATAGGTTTAAAATATCATCTCTTTTTTCCCTGTTTTGTTTCAATAAGCAGACAGTTTCCTCCATGGAAGTACCTTTATTTTCCCTTTGACCATCTCCTGCTCTCCGCCGTAAACAAGCAATGCCGGGCCTAAATCATGCCGTACAATATGTCAATAGTATTTACAATTTGTGCTGAAAGGGAGAGAAGGGTGTAAGCGCTGCCTGCGATTATGCCGTTTAATAAAAGTTAAACATTCACGTCCTGTAGTCTTCTTGATATAAGCCTGTCTGAATAAATATCATGTTTTAATTTCTCTGAATCAACAAGCCCTCTCCATGCACCCGATGTCTTTTTTAGTAATATCAGCGTCTTTTCTGATTTTGTTCCCTCCCGTAAAGATTTCAAGTTCTGCATTTCTCTACCGTCCGCCATACCCCGCCTTTGTAAAATCTTCAGGAGACATAAGCTTTATCCCCTCAAACTCTTTAATTTTCAATATATGCGGATCCCTGCTTATAACAAAGCCTGCATTTACAGTTGCCGCGCATTCCAGAAATTTGTTATCACTTGGATCGTCCTTGATTATGTCTACCTTGACCTTCGTTTCAACAAAATTGCCGGCTTCCAATATCTGATCCAAAAACTCGGAAATTTCGTCCTGACTGAACTTAAATTTAGGATAATTCAAGACCCTTTTAATTTCATCGAATATCTCGGTAGAAATGAATAATTCCAAATCTCCGTCAATGCAATTGTTGAAAATATTTCGAGATGCTCCTTTCCAGCCCAGCGCTGAAACAAACACATTCGTATCAAGCACTACCTTCTTGCCCATTTAATGGCCTCAACTACTACATCTTCCTTTACCCCTTCTTTTTTAAATCGTTTCTCCACCTTTTCAGAGAGGCTCTTGAAACGCGCTGAAAGGGAAGGTCTCTGAACCTTTTTAATTACAAGATAATCTTTCCCGCTGAACAAGAAGAGCTCATCATCAAGTTTCAAGCCCAATGATTTCTTTATTTCCTTGAGAAGTCTTGAATCACCAGTTTTGTCTATCTTAAGAAGTTTATCCATGGGATCCTCCTGTTTTTAAGTCCATAGTCTAAAGTCCACTGTCTGCATACGTTACCTCTTAACTGATTATAATTATACCCTATTTCTCAAGCCATTCGTGTTTAACAGTGAATGAAATCCTGCGGGAACACAGGGCTGTTACGCCTTCTGTGGCTTTGCGCCTGTCTCTATTGTTCGGCAATACCCCTGAATTCCGGCTGGATGCCCAGCGTGCCGTTGATATCTGGCTTGCGCAAAAAGAGAATAAAAAGGCTCTGGCACGGATACATCCGCTGAACGCTGCATGAACATAATAGCTCAAGCCCTTTAAAAAAATGCCTGACAGAGCCCCTCCTCTTTTTACTCTTCTTGCTTTGCCTGTGTGATGTGTAGACGTGCCCCTCTGGTCTTCCTTCCGTTTATTGAAAGGCTTGGATCACCTATAGTTGTAACGGTTCTCGGTCTGCCCGCGAAGGCAACTGAAGCCTTCCTGATAGGTTTTCTGCGGCGTGATTACGGCTCAGCCGGAATATTCGCCATGCAGGAGCAGGGGCTGCTCAACACAGAGCAAGTGGTGGTAAGCCTTGTGACCATAACCCTCTTTATCCCGTGCATTGCAAACCTCTTCATGATAATAAAAGAGCGCGAAGCTAAAACAGCCTTTCTCATGACAGCCTTTATCTTTCCGTTTGCCGTGCTTGTCGGCGGACTGCTCCACAGAGTATTAATATGGCTGGAAATATTCAACTGATGAAGAAAGTGGGGCGGACAAACAGACTGACAGCGGTTATCCTCTGGTTCTTCACGATAAGCTATATGGGGCTGGTATTCTATCTATCTTCACAGAGTAATCTGCTGCCTCCCCCAATACACGGCACAGACAAGATTATCCACGCCTTTGTTTATTTCATGCTTGCTCTTTTGCTCTACTTCTCTCTTCTGAATAGCGGGGTAAGAAGGTATCTTTTTCTGATCTCGGCAGTCTTTGCGGTCATTTACGGCATCAGCGATGAGCTTCACCAGTATTATGTCCCGGGAAGGATCGCATCAATCGGCGATGTTATTGCTGATTCCTTTGGGGCTCTGATTGGAAGCTTCCTTGCCGCAAGAGTGAGCAGCCACGGATAATAAAGCCTATCTCCTGTGGGGTTTTATCTTTATTACATGTGGATGTGGTGGAGTAGATGAGGGAGGAGTTGGGAGTGATAATAGGGTCAGCAAGCAATTAATGCCGATAAGAACAATTTTTGCAAAATTCAAGGGGAATACCGCGAGCGCAAGATTCTTCAAAAGATTTATCTTTCCAATATTCATCCCGGCTGTCGCGAAATAATTTCTTTAAAATAAGAGGCCAGCCAAAACTGTCAGCAATTTTTTTACATGCGTCATAATCTGCAACGGGGAAAGTACCTTCAGCGTATCCTTGACGACCGGAAGTGGGTATAAACTGCTCTTCAGAGGTATCTACAATTGAAAGACGTATCTGCGGGAAATGCCTCCCGGTTGTTTTATAAGTCTCCTCAGAATTTTTTATGTTTTTTAGAAAGTCCATGAGGACATCATATGCCTTATCAATTTTGGGATTGCACAATTCTTCATATTTCGCAGTATTCTCCGCATTTAGACTCACGCTCAGAATATCTATATGATCCAGAATATCCAATCTCTTATTATTAGACCACCACAAGCCTGCTGTATCCACCCGAATGCTTATTTCAGATTTCCTTAACTCTCTTATTTCACTACAGACATCTAATACACAATCATATCTTAATAATGGTTCCCCCATACCGCAAAAAACTATTTCTCTTAACAAATCCCAGCCTTGCATATTTTTCAATGAAAGGACAATCTCTGAAGCACTTGGATAATTTCCAGTTAGAGATAAATCGCTCCCATAAAAAACAGGCCCTTCTCGCTTGATGCAAAATAAACAATCATTTAAACATCTATCGTCAATATTTATATAAATCGAACTGGGCTTACACGGTAAAAAATAAGTAATATTTTTCATTGATTTCAATTTAATTCACTGTCTCTAATTCAAAGTGTAATGAATTATCTTTTTTACTCCCCTTTATTTTAAGAGAACCGAAATGATGCTTGTACTCCGATTTGCTCAAATCAAAAAAAGGCTGAATGGAAACGTTTGCTCTATCAAAAAAAGTAGGAACGTCTTGCCGCCTGCACACAATAATAAGATCATCTTTTTTCAGGTTGCCAGAAGAATTTTTTGTGTATGGCTTAGATTCTTCGCGAATTATACAAACCGTATCCGGATGTGAAAGTTTTTGATCAATTGTATAAAAAATAAGATTTTCTAATCCTAAATTAATATCAATTGATTCAGAGAAGCTTTCAAGACGGGCAATATGTATTTTTTTAATATTCTTATCCATTTTAGATAAATGTTTTAACAATATATTTCTCTGTCCGCATAAGGGATTGAAAAACTCCAAAAACTTTTCCGAACGCAAAATAATTTTTATTGAACTAATCGTTTTATCTTGTATCTTTTTTTTAAGTATATCAACATAAATTGCCTGAAAAAGATACTCATTCTTTATTAATTCCAAATCATTATTGAACAACCAAATTTCTCCGCTATGAGTTGCATAAAGTTTACTTAAAAGTTGCTCTATCTCACTTGCCAAAATGAAAGCAGAGTTAAATTTTGTAACTATACTATGAGAAGCTCTACCAAATATGCTATCCAACCACAAACCGATCTTTTCTTTTAAGTCCACAGAAGTTGTAAAAGTTTTTCTATCGCATTTTTGATTTTTTTGTAGATAATCTAAAAACCTATAAACCTTCGCCTCAGCCCATCCCGTTTCAGCTAATTCATTTCCACATTTCTCACAAATAGGAGCTGGTTTACCACTAATTTGGTTATATGTATGCCTTGCCTCCCATGTTTTATCGCGAACAAAAATGCCGACAGGTTTATTGAACTCTAAAGCTCTTCGCGTCTCTGCCCAAGACACTGACATTCCAACGTCTTCATATCCTTTCGGGGGTTTTTTGTATATTTTCCCATTATATGGCGCACCAAGTCTTTTATCTATTATCAATATCAATGCATCTGCCTTTTCAACCTGTTTAAGGCAGCTATCATGTCGTCCATTTCTTTCCACTCCAGTGAAAAAATCTACGTCTTCAAATACTATAGGTTCATATCCTAATTTGTATTTATAATTAATAACTTCCGCACGCAAATCGAGGATATCATAAGCAGTTGAGCAGATAAAAATATTTTTTTTCACTATTAGGCTACCTCACTTTATCCTTAATGGCCCACCCAATGAAGGACACGCTTCTCAATTTTTAAAAGACTCAAGTTTGCCAAGTATCCTACGATACCCGTAAGGACGATTCCTGCATACATATCAGGAATTCTATATACCATTTGGGAATTCATTATCTCATAGCCAAGACCAACTGTAGTACCGATGAACATCTCCGTCACTACTATTAAAACAAAAGATAAAGAAAGCGCTACTCTAAGCCCAAATAACGGGAAGAGCGCAGTTGCCGGGATAGACCTGAAAAAATCTATTGTCGGCTGCGTTGCACGAGCAAGCAGAGGAATTCGCCCTACAAGAAGTCCGATTGGTATCCCAATGATAGCAGCCAGTATAAATCCGCTTATGGATCGTGCAAAGGTAACTGACATGCTCTTTATTAATTGACCTGAGCTTATTCCAGAAATTAAACTTTTAAAAACATCATCCGGGGATGGAAGAAAGAGTGGATCAACTACTTTGAAAAAGGAAAGAAGTCCCCAAATTAATAGCAGACCAACAGGCAGCACGAATAAAGCAGAGCGCTTCATGTTGCCCTCCCTTGTTCAAATGCAGTCAGTACTTTCGTACGTATTGAGAAGAATTCTTGAGAATTGAGCAAATCAAGGCTCCGGTTCTTTCCAAAAGGAATTGCTAACTCGGTAACAACCTGTGTCGGACGAGCAGAAAGAACATACACTTTATCCCCCAAGAAAACTGCTTCATCAACATTATGAGATACAAAAACTGTTGTAACCTTTATATCAGACCAGAACTCTCGGAAACGCAGCCAGAACATTCGTGATACGGAATAGTCCAATGAGGAAAAAGGCTCATCAAGCAACAGAAGCCTGGGATTATATACTGTAGCTCTTGCAATGGCTACTAACTGCTTGAGTCCTCCTGAGAGCTCATAGATATATTTTTCAGCATGCTCTGTCAGTCTGAACTGCTCCATTCTCTTATTAATTCTTTCTTCTTGTTCGTGCCACGGAATTTTTCTAATCTCAAGAGGGAATGCTATATTGTCACGCACAGAACGCCACGGTAGCAACGTATCTGTGTAATTTTGAAAGACATAACCGACTGACATTATATCATCATTATTACGAATTATCTCTCCCGAATCAGGCTTAAGAATTCCAGCAAGAATATTTAGTATTGTGGATTTTCCACATCCGTTGGGACCAAACATTGTAACAAGCTCCCCCTCCGAAAGCTTTAAAGAAAAGTTACTTATAACAGGAATGTCATTATCTCCAGTGAAAGTGGATGAAAATGATTTAGAAATATCATGAGCCTCTATCAATAATTTGACCTCATATTCTGCTGGGTGCGAAACTTTTTATTTATTATATAGAAGCTCTTTGACATTTACATGTCCAGAGAGTTCACCAATATCAGTCAGCATATCAGCGTATTGCTGGAAAATAGAAAGGTTAATTTCTTTGTGTGGGAGCATATACAGAAAAACTGTACGCTTTGTAGCGTTCTCGGGCAGATTTAACCTTTTCATTAAGATTTGACGTGTCTCTTCGTCATGTTCCTTCATGAAGATCATAGCACGCTCCAAAGCACGAATCACCTTTGCAGTAGTCAGCGGATATTTTTGTGAGAAAGCCGTGCTTATTGCTGCGACTCCCTGAGGATTAGGTGAAATCATATCAGCATAGATAGAGCCGTATAACTGTTTAAAACCATCTTTGGATAATGCAATAGCTGTTGTAGGTTCATAGGCATGGAGCGCGTCAACAGAGCCTTCCACAAGTGCTGTCAAATGATTTTGTGGAGGCATCGGAATGAACGTAATTGTAGAAATATCTATTCCTTTATCTTTAAGATATTTTTTTAGAAGATTTGTTGCGGTAGACCCGGGGAAGACACCAATCTTTTTCCCTTTAAGATCGGATAACGTCTTTATAGTTGAGGTTTCCTTTACCAGTAGTGAATCAAAAGGAGCTTTAGATGTTATTTCACTTACTGAGAAGACCTTCAACTTTCCCGGTGATTGCAACTCCACAGCCAATACCGGAATGGCGGATGATTCGATAAAACAGTCTAAGTTGTCTGCTACGATTGCATCAACAAGCTGATTGCTTGTAGCAACAGGGGATGTTTTGTAGTCTATGCCTTCCTCCTTAAAAAAGCCTTTTTCCTCAGCAACGAAAAGAGGCAGACTCGCTACTATATTTAAATAACCAATCCTAACAGTTGCAGGTTTCTCAGGAACATTTTTATTTGAAGCCATTCCCATCAAAAAGATGACAATAATAATGCTCATAAATGATAGTAGCGTTCTATTCATGTTCAAACCCTCCTTTGGTATTTAGAATTGATTTAATAAAGTAAGCTCTAATTCAAAGCAGAGTTCCACGGGCTTGCCCGTGGGTATCTACTTGAATAACCCCTGAATATCCCGTTCAGGCATAAAAGCAGATAGAGAGAGTCTATAATTTTGCACATTCCCCTGCGCAATAGAGTTTTCAATTCTATGCCGCTTTCTTCAAAATCTTATCCTTCCACTGCTTCCTTCTACTCCAAAGCAGTATCTTCGAGACATCAGTAAGCAATATCTTCGGCTCTTCAGGCCAGTCGTTTTCTTCATCATCCAATATGGCATAGAGACTATAATTCATCTCTGCCTTATTTTTAAGATCATAAAATTCCTGAAATACACTTGCAATTTTTGTCCAGTCAACCGCCTGAAAAGGATGCGCAAGAGGCTCTATAATTGTATTCTCTTTTTTAACAAAATAAGTTGCGTGATATTTTTTGCCGGACTTGCCTTCAAGCGCGGTTCGTCTTTCAATTTCTTCTTTGACCGGAACAATTTCCTTGATGAGTTCCTCAACCTGCGCATAAAAATCATTTCGTGGTTTCTTGACCCTCTGAGCAAGCTGTAGATCGCTTATCCTTAAAATTGTATTGGCCATGTTCAGGATGTCGTCGCTGAAACGGTTCTCATTGCTGTATTTGTAGAATATCCCTTCTTTGAAGTCAGTGCCATATGATGATGTGACGGATTTAAGGAGATTCATTTTATGAGGGGTGTCTTCAGCGTCTATCAGAAACGATGCAAGGTATCTGAGAGTTTCACCTTTGTCTGAGATAACAAGTTCACCATTCGGCAAGGTTTCAATAAATACCTGTATGGAATCAAGATTGGGATAGGTAAATGGAGTATTTATAACAAGGGAATGGGAAAGAGGAATACATTCAAATCTCTTCCCAAGCGCCGTGCTGATATTACTTTTTATAGTTACGCAATCCAGCATCAAAATAACCTCGGATAACTCTTCGTCAAGGGTGGAGCGATATGTTCATTATTATATATTAATTTTACATCATTGAGAAAAAATTCAAACCACCCCTGATGTGTTTTGTTCCGTGCCGGAATATCAATTGGAACAACACAGTTGATCCCGTTATCCTGACTCCACACATGCAAATGATTACCTGTTATCCTTACGCCCGGATACTCTGGACATGTAGAAGGATTTGTCCTTCTATGCGTATCATCAATATCAAGCCGTCTTATATTCTGTCCGCGATAATCCAGTACAAAAGTAAACTTGTAAAGTTCTTCATCCTGATTTGACGTCAAGATAATCCGTGCCGTAGGGATACTTATTCCATCTTCATCTATCAATATGGAAGACCATTCAAGATATGCCTTCCCCTTATTCTTCCATTTTATCTTGCCGTCAATCTCTTTCTTCTTCGCAAGAAAATCATTAACCTCTGTATCTGGTAGTGAAAGATCGGACAAATATCCCGTCCGATATGATAAGGTTGTTTGCTTTGAAATTATATATCTTCCTATTCTGTTAAGGCAATAAAAAAATAGGTCAGCAAAAGTTAAGATACATTTACCGATTACCTATCTCTACGCTTGAGGTTAAAACTCTTTGAATTTGCATGGTTAATTAACTCCCTGCCCCTTTTTTATTCAAACGCTTTAATTACACAGCTTACAAGCCCTTTTATCTCCCGCTCCTGCACAGTCCGCGCGTCAATAAGGAGGGTGTTGTCTTTTATCCTTGCGATTACGGCCGGCTCGCCGAGTCTCAGCCTCTTCTCTAATTCATTGACTGCGATATTGCTCGGTTTGATTGACACTGCAAAGGTTGGAAAGTTAATTTCGGGAAGAGAGCCGCCGCCTGCCTGCGATTCATCCGGGACGACCGATATGTCCGCTTTGCCGGAAATATCTTTCAATATCCTGAAAATTTTCTTTGCCCTCTTCTTTATCGCCTCAAGAGGCTCTGTCATCATCCTGAGCGTGGGTATTTCGCTGAGCGCCTTCTCTTCATCAAGATACTGCATAAAGGTCGCCTCAAGTGACGCAAGCGTCATCTTGTCTATTCTGAGCGCCCTGAGAAGCGGGTTCTTCTGTATCTTCTGAATGAATTTTTCTTTCCCGATTATGATGCCTGCCTGCGGGCCGCCTAAGAGTTTGTCACCGCTGAAGGTGATTATGTCAGCCCCTGTCTTTACGACCTCCTGCACGGCCGGCTCTCCGTGAACGCCGAATCTCTTGAGGTCAATCATGCATCCGCTTCCGAGGTCTGCGACAACGGGTATCTTATACTCCCTCCCGATATTCATCAGCTTCTCTGTCGTAACCTCTTCGGTAAAGCCTATCACCCTGTAATTGCTCTGGTGAACCTTGAGGAGCAATGCCGTGTTCCCGCACAACGCGTTCTCATAATCATGCAGATGGGTCTTGTTCGTAGTGCCGACCTCCCTTAATATCGCGCCGCTCGCCTTCATCACTTCCGGTATCCTGAAAGAGCCTCCGATCTCCACAAGCTCTCCGCGGGAGACTATCACCTCTCTGCCTTTCGCGAATGTGTCGAGGCAGATGAGAACAGCGGCGGCGTTATTGTTTACCACAACCGCGTCTTCCGCGCCTGTCAGCTCTCTGATGATATCCTTTATGTTTGAGTACCGTTTCCCTCTCTTGCCCGCGGCAATCTCATATTCAAGATTTGAATAGCTTTGCGCCGTTGTGACAACATGCTCTATGGCCTTGTCGGAAAGTATTGACCTGCCGAGATTGGTATGGATAACGACTCCTGTGGCGTTAATGACGGGCTTAAGCTTATATGACGAGAGATGCCTGAGTGCCTCTTCTATCTCTTTCGCAAGAATGTCTCTCGAGTGGTCGGGTTCGAGGCCGTTTAATATCTCTTTTCTTTTCCTGTCAAGAACAGTCCTGACGGCCTTAAGTACTGACTTCCGCGGATGCGACTCAAGCCATTTCAGGCCGTAAGGGCTCTTGAGCAATTCGTCGACAGAAGGTATGTTTGAGAGAAGTTCCCACTTTTCCCGCATCAGTTTTTACCTCTTCTTCAAGCGGACCCTTACGGAGTTGGCGTGCCCCTCAAGCCCTTCATTGTCCGCGATCTCGGCAACCGTTTTTGACAGAGAGATAAAACCTTCTTTATTTGCGTTTATCATGCTCGTCCTCTTTATGAAGTCATAAACCCCGAGAGGGGACGAGAACCTCGATGTCCCGCATGTCGGAAGGGTGTGGTTGGGCCCCGCGGAATAGTCGCCAAGGCTCTCGGGCGACCAGTCTCCTATAAATACAGCTCCGGCATTCTTTATCTTAGGCAGTATCTTTCCCGAATTCTTTGTCATGAGTTCAAGATGCTCGGGCGCTATGCGGTTGGCTATATCAATGCCCTCGGCTATATCTTCGACAAGGATTACGGCGCCATAGCTTTTAACAGACTTTTCGGCTATCCCGCGCCTTCTTAGCCTCTTCATCTGGGCAGATAACTCTTTCTTAACATTTGCGGCAAGTGAAGCAGAGTCGGTTATGAGGATAGAGGATGCCATCTCGTCATGCTCTGCCTGGCCGAGGAGGTCAGCCGCAATGAAAGACGGGTCTGCGGACTTATCCGCTATTATAAGTATCTCGCTCGGGCCTGCTATCATGTCTATCCCGACATCGCCGAAGACCATCTTCTTTGCCGTCGCGACAAATACATTGCCCGGCCCCACTATCTTGTCAACCTTCTTTATCGTCTCGGTGCCGTAAGCCATGGCTGCCACAGCCTGGGCGCCGCCAACGGCATAGACCTCTGTTATCTCGAGAAGCGTTATGGCTGCTGCAACTGCGGGATTTATCATACCCTCAGGGGTCGGAACGCAGAGGGCTATCTCATTCACGCCCGCAACCTTTGCGGGTATGACATTCATGAGAACGGTCGATGGGTATGCAGCCTTGCCTCCGGGTATGTATACACCTACTCTCTCAAGTGGCCTGATGATATGGCCGAGAGTAATGCCGTCTTCGGAAAAATACCATGATTCCTCTTTCTGAAGTTCATGATATGCCTTTATCCTTTTGGCAGATTCCTTGAGCGCACGTGTCAGCTCTTTGGGGGCCTTTGCGGCAGCGGCCTTTATCTCATTTCTGCCGACACCGATCTTTCCCGCCTTGATCGAGTCGAACTTTTCCGTATATTTTCTTAAAGCGCTGTCGCCGTTTTTCCTGACATCATTTATTATCTTTCTGACCTTTGATTCGATACCGTCATCGGCTGAATGGCCGCCCGCCCTTCTGCCGAGCTTCTTTATGAACTGCGCGATTGCAGAACCCTTTATTATCCTCAAGTGACCCTCCTCACATCAGCCCCGAGCCTCATGAGCTTCTCCTCTATCTTCTCATATCCCCTGTCAATGTGATAGACCCTGTCTATGATTGTCTCGCCTTCGGCCGCAAGCGCCGCGACCAGAAGGGATGCGCTTGCCCTAAGGTCTGTCGCCATGACAGGCGCTCCTTTAAGTTTTTCAACACCTTCAACAGTGGCCGTCGCGTTCTCTATCTTTATCTTCGCGCCCATCCTGCGCATCTCGGCAACATGCATGAACCTGTTCTCAAATATGTTCTCGGTTATCATGCTCGTGCCGTCCGCGACAGCCATTAGCGCCATGAACTGCGCCTGCATATCGGTCGGGAACCCGGGATAGGGCATTGTCCTCACATCAACTGCGCGGAGCTTTTCAGGCCCCTTCACCCTCAATATGTTTTTTTCGTGAGATATCTCCATGCCGGTTTCCCGGAGTTTCACGATGACTGACACCATATGGTCAGGGTTGCAGCTTTTAATCTCGATATCGCCGCCGGTGATGCCCGCGGCCGCTATGAAAGTTCCAGTCTCTATCCTATCAGGTATTATCTTATAGTCAAGCGGGGATAAACTCCGCACGCCTTTTATCTTTATAATGCTCGTGCCGGCCCCTTCTATGGATGCACCCATTGATATGAGCGCATCGGCAAGGTCAACCACCTCGGGCTCGCACGCGGCATTCTCCAGAAGCGTCTCCCCCTCCGCAAGCGATGCGGCCATCATGAGGTTTTCAGTACCTGTGACCGTAGGTATGTCGAAATAAATTACCGCGCCTTTCAAGCGCCGTGCTTTGGCATTGATATAGCCGTCTGAAAGCGATATCTTTGCTCCCATCTTCTCAAGCCCTTTCACGTGGAGGTTGATGGGCCTCGCGCCTATCGCACAGCCGCCCGGCAAAGATACCTTTGCCTTGCCCGTCCTTGCGAGAAGCGGCCCGAGCACCAGAACCGAAGCGCGCATCGTCTTGACAAGGTCATAAGGCGCCTCGGCTTTTATTATCTTCTCCGCATTCAGCGAGGCCTTCCCCTTTTTAAAGCTGAACCCTATTCCGAGATTCTCAAGCAGGCGCCCCATTGTAGAGATGTCCCTTAACGCGGGAAGGTTGCTGATGCGGCTCTCGCCCGCGCTTAGTATGGAGGCCGTCATTACGGGAAGAGCGGAATTCTTTGCCCCGCTTATAGAGACGCTCCCTTTTAACTTCTTTCCGCCCTTTACCGCTATCTTGTCCATCGCGCGCTTACTATCCTCTCTATGCCTGCGTAATCTTTCATGGTTTCAATATTAATGTATCCTGCGCTCTTCATCAAAGATACAACATCTTCGGCACATCCTGCGCCAAGCTCAAATATCAGCATGCCTTTGTCATTTAAAAAATCGCATGCCGCAAGAATTGTCTTCCTGTATAAAAGAAGGCCGTCATGGCCGCCGTCAAGCGCGTTTAAAGGCTCCCACTCACTTATCTCGGGCTGAAGTGAAGAAATATCCCCGCTTTTTATATAAGGGGGATTGGAGATTATGAGGTCAAAAGAAAGGTTAGGGCTTAGCGGCTTAAAGAGGTCCCCTTTAATAAAAGAGGCGTTTAAAATGCCGTTTATCTCCGCATTCTTTATTGCGTAGCTCAGCGCGTCATCCGAGATGTCGACGCCGAGGACACGGGCGTTTCTGAATTCCGACGCAAGAGCAAGAGCGATACATCCGCTTCCCGTGCAGAGGTCGAGAATTGTTAATTCTTTGCTGATAGCTGATAGCTGATAGCTGTGAGCTATCTTTACAGCCTGTTCAACCAAAAGCTCTGTCTCGGGCCTCGGGATTAAAACACCTTTCCCGACCGATATCTCAAGCCCCATGAAATCCACGCTTCCCAGTATATACTGAAGCGGCTCGCGCATTGACCTTCTCAACGCCATTTCCGAAACAAACTCTTCATTGACTTCAGTGAGAGAAGGATCATCTCTGTATATCGTTACAGCGTCCATTCCAAGCCCGCGCCTTATGATCAATTCAGCCTCTCTTTCGGCAGAAGTGATTCCGCGTCCGCCGAGAAATTCCGAAACATCTCTTATCTTACGCATGGCATTCATCTTTATAATTCCTTTATCTTTTCAGCCTGATAATACGCGATCAGGCTGTCTATTATCTCATCGAGGTCGCCTTCCATGATAACAGCAAGCCTGTGAAGCGTAAGCCCTATCCTGTGGTCAGTGAGCCTGTTCTGAGGGAAATTGTAAGTCCTTATCTTCTCGCTTCTGTCGCCTGAGCCCACCTGTGATTTTCTGCTCTCCGCCCTCTCGGCATCAATCTTCTGGCACTCAAGTTCATAAAGCCTCGCCCTCAGCACCTTCATCGCCTTTTCCCTGTTCTTTATCTGTGAGCGGCTGTCCTGGCACTGCACGGTAAGGCCGGTAGGTGTATGGACAATCCTGACCGCTGAATATGTCGTATTCACTCCCTGCCCGCCCGGGCCTGAGGCGCAGTATGTATCAACCCTCAGATCGCTCTCCACTATCTTTACGTCCACTTCTTCAGCTTCCGGCAGAACGGCAACCGTCACGGCCGACGTATGAACCCTGCCTGATGTTTCTGTTGCGGGCACGCGCTGGACCCGGTGAGTGCCGCTCTCGTACTTGAGGCGGCTGTAGACCTCCCTGCCCTGCACCGAAGCCACCACTTCTTTTATCCCGCCGAGCCCTGTGGAACTCACATCCATTATCTCAACCTTCCACTTCATGCGCTCGGCATATTTGCCGTACATCCTGAAGAGCTCAGCTGCAAATAGCGCGGCCTCTTCACCTCCCGTGCCCGCCCTGATTTCGAGGATAATGTTCTTTTCGTCCCGCGGGTCGCGGGGAATGAGCATGAGCTTAATCTCGCTCTCGATAAGGGGCGTCTTCGCCTTGAGTTCGGCAAGCTCTGCCACGGCAAGCTCTCTCATCTCATCATCAACTGAGGAGCGGAGGAGTTCTTCCGTATCTCTTATATCAGCGAGGTTCTTCCTGAACTCCCTTATCTTTTTTACAAGGGGGGCGAGAGCCGCCTGCTCCTTTGAATACTTCTGGCTTACGGTAAAGTCCGAGAAGACGGCCGGGTCAGAGAGGCGTTCCGTCACCTCATTGTATTTATTCTCTATCTCTTCAAATTTGTCCAACAGCATCTTCTAAAACATCTCCTGATTAAATAACAATTCAAATTAACTGTTTCGCAGCAGAGCTGAGAGGCCGTTTAAACGTCATTCCGGCCTGCCTGCCCTAATCTATTTAGGGCATAAAAAAAGGAAACCCGCCTGCCATAGCATATTGACAAAACGGGTTCCCTTTAATAACGGCGCTACTTTTTTGCGTACTTTTTTCTGAACTTCTCGACCCTTCCCTCGGCGTCAACGAGCTTCTGCTTGCCCGTGAAGAAAGGATGGCATTTCGAACAGATGTCCACGTGAATGGAGGGCTGCGTCGACATTACGCTGAATGTCTCTCCGCACGCGCAGACCGCCTTCACTGCCTTGTTTTCCGGATGTATTCCCTCTTTCAATGTGACCTCCCCAAAGAAAAAACTCAGGTATAAACTATAACAAAGAGAGGAATATTTTTGCAATACAGCCTTGAAAAACGCAGGTTGGCTGGAAGATTACAGCCGCGGCTCAGCTCTTGTCCATGAACTCCTTGAGCCATTTGGTCCTCGAAGGGTGCCTCAGTTTTCTCAGCACATTCGCCTCGACCTGCCTTATCCTCTCCCTTGTGACATTGAACTTCTGCGCGACCTCTTCGAGCGTTTCGGGGTGCCCCTCTCCTATGCCGAACCTCCGCTTGATTATCTCCGACTCCTTGGGAGAGAGTGTCCTCATTATCTTTTCTATCTGCTCCTGAAGGTTATTGTGAATGGCGGAATCCAGGGGAGAGAGGGCGGTCTTGTCTTCAAGAAGGTCGAGGAGATATGTGTCTGCTCCTTCGCCTATGGGAGTCTCGAGAGAGACAGGCTCTTTCGCTATCTCCATAATCTCCTTCATCTTGTCATTGCTTATGCCCATCCTCTCGGCAATCTCTTCGGGGGAAGGCTCCCTGCCGAGCTCCTGGACAAGCTCCCTCGACGCCTTCGCAAAACAGCTTAGAGTGCCTACGACATGAACCGGGATCCTGACCGTCCTCGCGCAGTCGGCGAGAGAACGGGTTATCGCCTGCTTTATCCACCATGTCGCATAGGTGCTGAATTTATAGCCTCTGCGGTATTCGAACTTTTCCACAGCCCTTATGAGCCCTATATTCCCTTCCTGAACAAGGTCGGGCAGACCCAGTCCCCGCCCCATATACTTCTTTGCCATGCTGACGACAAGCCTGAGGTTCGCCTCTATCAGCCTTCTCTTTACGAGAAGCACCCTCTTTTCATGATATGCGAGGAGTTTCAGGACTTTTTTTGCCTCTGCATAATCCAGCCCAAGTAAAGTCTCTATCTCGGCAATCTCCGCCTTTACGGTTTTAATGTCAGGCTGGCCGTCTTCGCTTCTGCCCTCCGCGCGGCCTGCGCTTTTTCTAAGCACGCCGAGCCTGGCGAGTTTTTCCTTGAACTGTTCGATGAAGAGGCTGATAACCTTCTCCTCAAGCCTCAGTTCCGAGATCTTTCTGAATATCTCCTTCTGATTCTCCTCAAGGGCGTTCTTTAATGAGGCCTTCTTTTCGGCGGGAATGCCTTTCTGCTTGAACTGGGCTACTAATATCTCTCTTTTGGAGTAAAGGCTCTTTATTGTTTTCAATGTCTTTGAGAAATGGTCATTGACGCTCTGCCTGTCCGCATCGGAAATATTGTCCGCGTAAGAGATAAGTTCCTCTATCGCGACGCCGTTGCCTTTAAAAACTTCCTGCAAAGCTATCACCTTCTTTATGACAAAGGGGAGGGCGAAGACTATGCGGCGAAGCTTCTCGTTCTCTGCCTCGATGTTCTTTGCGACCTCTATCTCCTCCTCCTTGCTGAGAAGCGGAAGCGCGCCCATGTCCCTAAGGTATATCCTTATAAGGTCGTCAGTGGAGATCTCATCCTGAAAAGCGGGGGTCTTTGCCTCATCCTGCTCCTCTCCCTCTTCGGCGCTCTCGAGAAGTTCGAGGTCATCTTCGTCATCGGGCATGAATATATCTACAAAATCACTCATATCACCTGCCGGCGGTTTTCTGAAGGCTGTCCTGTCTCATTAAAAGTTTTTTAAGCAGTTCGTCGTCTTTCCGCAGCTCGGCATCCCTTATCCTGTCCCTCAGTTCCTGAAGCTGAAGCTTATGCTTCTTCTCTTTTATGCAGCGCAGGCAGTCCTTCAAAACCTTGTCAGGGTCTTCAAAGTCGTTTTTGAAGATGACGTCGCTGAGAAGCCATTTCTCGCCTTCTTCGCATTGAAGAATGAGCTTATCGAAATCAGTAAGCCCCCCTCTTATTTTTTTTAAAACAGACCTTGCCGCAGGATCCTGGAAATCATCTTCTTTTATCGACGCAAATATCTCTCCGCTTTTATCCGGAAACTGCAGGAGCAGTTTAATTATATACATTTCGTCAAGAGGTTTGGGCTTTTTTCTGCTCAGGACAAGCTCGGGCGATTTCTCTGCCCGGCCGGCCTCCCTATTCGCCTTCTGCCTTATCTTCCCGATCTCCTCATAAATATGGCGCTCTTCCAGTTTCAGTTTTTCGGAGAGCCTCCTCACATGCACTGCCTGAGAAAGATCATCGGCCTTTGAGATTATCTCGACCGCGTCGCCGATAATTTGGTGTCTCTGCTTCTTCTGCTGAAGTAAAAAATCAATAAGCGTAAGAGGATTGCCGAGGAGTTTATTAAAGGCTTCACTGCCTTGCCGCCTTATGAAACTGTCAGGGTCTTCCCCCTCCGGAAGAGAAGAGAGCATGACATTAAGCCCGCATCCAACGAGTATCCCTGTCGCGTTTTTTGCCGCCTTTACGCCGGCCTCGTCCCTGTCAAAAAAGAGTATGGCGTTGTCCGTAAACCTTTTTATGAGCTTCCCCTGCTCCTGCGTAAACGCGGTGCCTAACGGCGCGACCGCGTTTTTAAAACCATTCGTATAAGCCGTTATCACATCGAGATACCCTTCCATAAGCAGGGCGCTGCCCGCGTCTTTGATATGTTTTTTTGCGTTATTGAGCCCGTAGAGCATCCTGCTTTTATTGAAGAGGGGCGTTTCAGGAGAGTTAAGATACTTGGGCTCGGAGCTGTCCATGACCCTGCCCCCGAAGGCAACAGCCTCTCCCTGAAGATTGAATATCGGGAAGATGACCCTGTCTCTGAATTTGTCATAAAGCCCTTTATCTCCCCTGACGATAAGCCCTGCCTTGAGCAACGCTTCTGTCCTGAATCCCTTTCCCTCGAGATGATTCTTTAAGGCGTCCCATGACCTCGGAGCGTAGCCGAGGCTGAAAAAATTCTGCGCGTCCTCGCCCACGCCTCTCTTTCGCAGATAGTCTGCCGCCTTCAGGCTCTTTGTAAGGCTCTGCCTGAAAAAATCGAGCGCCTGCCTGGTTATATTGAAAAGTTCTTCCTTTTCGCCCGCGGCCCCCGCGCCAATGCCCGTATCCTTCAGCGTGACGCCCGCCTTTTTTGCCAGAAGCACGAGAGCCTCCCTGAAGCCGAGGTTCTCATGCTGCATAACGAAAGAGAAGATGTCCCCGCCGCTGCCGCACCCGAAACACTTATATATCTGCCTGGAGGGATTTACCATGAAAGACGGGGTCTTTTCGGAATGGAAAGGGCAGAGGCCCTTCCAGTTGTGCCCCGCTTTTTTCAGAGAAACATATTCAGATATCATTTCAACGATATCGATCCTGCTCTTTATCTCTTCGAGGCTGCTGTCGTTTGAAGGCATGATTATTAGTTTTTAGCTGTTAGTTTTTAGCTGTTAGCCTGAAAACTAACAACTGACAACTAAAAACTTTAATATTGTGATGCAGAAATTAAGCACAAACTTAATATGGCTACTTCTTCTTAATCCTGCTGAATCTCCTGAAGCCGGAACATTCAATAATATTCAGCCGCCCCTTCTTCTCTATCTCGTCAAATAGAAGGTTCATCCCGAGATTGTCGCTTGCTATATGGCCGGCTATGACGACATTGACGTTGTGATCTTCGGCAAGTTTCCTGTGGTCGTCCCCTATGTGCATGCCTACGACAGTCCCGACGCCAGATGCGGAGAGTTTTTCATATATCTCTTTCGGGCCGCCTGTGCCGCCGGTCATGTCCACAAAGACCTTTCCCGCGCTCCTCGCCTTGTTCCCGGCAAATATCTTGGGCCCCGCGTTATTGCGAGCCGCTTCCTGATACTCCGGTATTTCTAAAAGCGCGTCGAGCACGTCGCCGGCCGTGTCATGCTTCTTTCTGTTAAATATCTTCTGAAGATATCCCGAAACATGATTGTCGGCAGGCGTGTGGGCGCACATGAACGGTATATCGATAAGTTTCGCGGCATCAAGCGCCTGCGTATGGTTGACCGGGGAGATTCTTCTCTCCACTTCCTTAACCCTTCCTTCGAGTAGCCCCTCGGCAACATTTATCGGCACGCCGAAGAGGCTGAATATCTCTGCCTGCATGCCCATTACTTCATATAGGCTCGCGTACGCCTTTCCTCCCGGATGATGAGAGACGACAAGGTCGATCCTCTTCCCCTTCGAAGAGAGCCTGTCGGCAAGAAGTATCTCTGCCACGCCGATATCGATTCCGGCAAGCAGGGTCTTTACATCTTCATTGCCGGTCCCGTGAAGTATCCTCGTGTCCGAATAGGGATTTTTAAGGCTCTCCTCGTCAAAATATTTCTTTTCATCCTCCTTCATTCCTTCGTAACGTTTCTTCGCCTTAGCAAGCGCCTTCTGAACCGACTTTCTGCCGCGCGGGTCAACGTCAATCCCCTTCTCTACAACCGTTTCATATATATTTTTCAGCTTCACCTCTATGCCTCCTCAAGAAGTTTTTTCACGACCGCGCTTACCGTCTTGCCGTCCGCCCTGCCTTTTGTCTTTGCGCTGACAGCCTTCATCACCTGGCCGAAACTGCCCGCGCCTTTGAGCCCTGTCTCGTTCATGACATCCTTCACAACCGCCGATATCTCGTCTTCCGAAAGCTGCTGCGGCAGGTATTCCTTTACGATACCGACCTCCTGCTTCTCCTTGTCGGCAAGCTCTGAACGCCCTGCCTTTGTGAACTGTTCTATCGATTCATTCCCCTTCTTCACAAAGGAGTTGAGAATAGAGATTATTTCGTCATCGCTCAGCAGCCCGCCTTTGTCTATCTCTTTGTTTTTCAATGCGGCCTTTATCATTCTGAGAATCGACACCCTTGCCTTATCATTTGATTTGAGGGCGGACTTGAGGTCGGATGATAAGCGGTCAGAAAGTGTCATTTAATTCTCCTAAGAAAAAGGGTTATTGCCGTTCCGGCGGTGAATATCAGGGCCGAATTCTGTCAAGAGAAAAATACGCCCCAAATATACTGGATACTATAACTCTTCACCAATTATTTAGCAAGAGAATTTGAGGAAAGTTAAAAGCTGAAACAGGGGATGCGAATCTGATATGTTTGGGACAAAATCAGAGGCGCTCTAAAGCGTTCAGCCGGTGATCCTGTTTGCTTCGTCAAGGAGGACTATCTTCGGTAGAAAGGCCTTCATCTCTTCCTGATTCACGTATTCATATGAAAAGATGATTATCTTGTCGCCGACCTCGCCTTTGCGGGCTGTCGGGCCGTTGAGGCAGACAACGCCGGAACCGGGAGGCCCGGGAATTACATAAGTCTCGAACCTCTCGCCGTTATTGAGATTGCTTATCTGTACCTGCTCGTAAGGCCTTATGCCTGTTGCAGCGAGAAGCAGTTCGTCGATGGTCAAACTGCCTTCATACCTGATGTTTGCCTCTGTCACCGTCGCGTTATGAATCTTTGCCCTGAGCATGCATCTGAACATGGTGTTTTTATTACCTCGTGCCGATTCTGAATTTTATTCTATTATCTTCGGAACCCTGAAGAAGCCGCCCCTGCCGTCGGGAGCGTTGCTGAGGGCGTCATCCCTTTGGAGAGAGGGTGAGAGGCGGTCTTCCCTGAAGACATTTTTGAGCGGAAGCACATGAGAGGTCGGCTCAACGCCTGACGTGTCAAGCTCATTCAGCTTGTCGATGTAGCCGATAACCTTGCCTAACTGTTCTGAAAAAAGAACCTTCTCCTCATCCGCGAGCTTCAGCCGTGCGAGCAGGGATACGTCCTCAACCTTCATCTTATTTTCTCGAGATTCGCGAATTTAAGAGACAGCCTCTTTATGCCTACGGACGGGAAGTTGACCATGACCTTGGTGTCGTCAGTTTCGCCGTAACTGTCTCTTACGACCCCCTCGCCCCACTTCGGATGGCGCACCCTCACCCCGGTTGCAAAAGGGGAGGTGCTGCGCGGCCTCATCTGTATTACACGCGCACCCTTGCTAAGAGCCCCTGTCCTCGGCCTCTTCTCTATATAACAGCAGCACTCCGAAGGTATTTCGCTTAGGAATCTCGAAGGCTGCTGGTCCTGCACCGAGGCGTAAAGCTTTCTCCTTTTCACTCCTGACAGAAAGAGAATGTCGCGCGCCCTCGTCATGCCGACATAAAAGAGCCTCCTCTCTTCCTGAATCTCGTCATCCCTGTTGATGGAGTAAAAATGCGGCATGAGCCCGTCTTCGAGCCCCGCGATAAAGACAACGGGCGATTCAAGCCCCTTGACCGTATGAAGCGTCATGAGAGAGACCGTATCCTTTGTCTCTTCCTCGTCATGCGCGCTGAAGAGCGACGCGTTGTCCAGAAAATCCTCCATTGCCTTGCCTTCGGCAGAGCTTATGATCTCCATGAGGTTGCCGCGCTTCTCTTCGCCCGCCCACTCGAGATAGCCGGTCTTTTCGTATATCAGGTTTATCAGCTCCGAAAGCTCCGCATCCTTATCCCCTATAAGTTCGTCCATCAGGGATGTGAAGCCTTTTATCTTATCCCTGAAGGAGGAAGAGTAGCCGTTGCCTTTGACCACATGCTTCATGATCCCGAAGAGGCTCTTCTCTTTCTTCTTTGCCTCGTTCCCGAGCCTCGTAAGCGTAGTCTTGCCTATCCCTCTCGGGGGCGAGTTGATTATGCGCTTCAGGCTTACCGAATCATTCGGGTTATTTATAACTTTCAGATAAGAGATGATATCCTTCACCTCTTTTCTCCTGTAGAAACTTATCGAGCCCACGACATTATAAGGGATGCCGCTTCCGCGCATCGATTCTTCCAGGACCCTCGACTGCTGATTCAGCCTGTAGAGGATGGTCATATCGCCGTAGGAATACTTGCCTTTCAGATAGAGGTCCTTTATGGTCTGGGCTATAAAACCGCCCTCTTCCTGTTCATTATTTGCTATGCAGTAGGATATCTTCTCTCCCCTGCCCCTGTCTGTCCAGAGCTTTTTGGATTTCCTCGATTCATTCTGCTCTATCACGCTGCCGGCGGCATCGAGTATGTTCTGCGTTGACCTGTAATTCTGCTCAAGCCTGATTACCTTTGCCTTTGAAAAGTCCTTTTCAAAATTGAGTATATTGCCTATCTCCGCGCCCCTGAACTTGTATATGCTCTGGTCGTCATCCCCGACGACGAATATATTTTTATGCCTGGAGGCAAGGAGCCTCGAAAGCCTGTACTGGGAAAGGTTTGTGTCCTGGAACTCGTCGATCATTATATGCTCAAATTCATCCTGATACTTTTTAAGGACAGTTGGGTGTTCCTCAAAGAGTTTTACCGTGCACGTTATCAGGTCGTCGAAATCAAGGGCGTTGTTCTTTTTCAGGTCCTCCTGATACCTGACGTAAACCTTTGCGAGTTTTTCATCGAAACCGTAGCTCTCTTCATTTGCGATAAGCGCCTCGGAGCTTACAAGAGAGGCCTTAAGAGAAGATACGCGCGACGCTATCCCCTTGTAAAGCGCTTCGTGCATCCTGAATTCTTTGAGTATAGACCTGATAAGGCTGCTCGTATCGCTCTCGTCATATATGCAAAAGTCCCTGCCGTAGCCGAGCTTTTCTATCTCTTTCCTTAATATCCTGCTTGAAAGAGAATGGAACGTGCCTATCCAAAGCCCTCTTGTCCCCTTTCCGGTAAGCTCCTCAACCCTCTCTCTCATCTCATTGGCAGCCTTATTCGTGAATGTCATTGCGAGGATGGATGACGGCTGGACATCGCAGGCGCTCGAAAGATAAGCGAACCTGTGGGTAATTACTTTGGTCTTGCCGCTGCCGGCGCCCGCAAGCACAAGCATGGGCCCCTTAATATGTAAAACAGCTTTTTGCTGCTGCGGGTTGAGCCCTTCCAATAAAGAATGTTTAGCCATACATGACCTCGTTTTTAGATGCGATATCCGTCATATGATATTGATTAACGGGGTAACCGGGGAATTATCTATATATAGGTGATTTTTATTATATCAGATTCGGCTGAGAAATTTGTGAAGAGAGAGGCTTGTTCCTTCTGATTTCAAGCGGATAATCCAAATTCACTGAGGTTTCTGTCTTTTCTGCCATCCCCGTGCCTAAGGTCACCAACTGTTGGAGGATTTTATCGGGAATCTGGTTTTACTTTTACTTTATCAATTATTTCATTGACCCGGCTAAAGAATCTTGTTATTATCCAGAAAACTAATAACTTGTTGGCTATTGAAGGAACATAATAAGGAGGCGATCAAGGTATTGATGTTATTGCAAATCGCGGTAATATAAAAGCGGTCTTTCAGTGTAAGAAATATTCTAAGCCTGTTGGTAATGGAGCAGTACAAGAAGTAATTGCTGGCAAAAAATTTGAGAAAGCAAACATTGCTGCTGTTGTGTCTAATACCTCTTATACCAAGTCAGCCAAGCAACTAGCTAATGTAGCAGGTGTTCACCTTATGCATTACACTGAGCTTGAACGATTTGCGAATAAAGCTGGAGTATAGCTCTTGAAAAAGCTGGATTCAGGAGGATAATAATGAATGAACCGAAAATCATGAAGCAGCTTCATTCGGAAAGAGAAGCAAATTATGAAAGAATGAAACGTTTGTCAGTAAAGGAACGGATCATATCAATTCAGTCAGAAGCTGAACCTCTTAAAAAGAGACTTATTGAAAAAATGAAGAAAAGAGAAACACCAATCACTCAACAGTAACGCTCTTGGCCAGATTTCTCGGCTGATCCACATTGCATTTCCTCAGAACAGCGGTGTGGTAAGCGAGCAACTGAAGCGGTATCGCGAAAAGAATGGTCGAAAGATAACGGTTGGTCGCGGGGATAAAGATGATGTGGGACGAATTGCGCATGGCCTTTTCATCGCCTTTGACAGCTATGGCGATGACTTTGCCCCTCCTGCTTTTGGCCTCCTCTATATTGGACAAAATCTTTTCATATATCTTCTCGCCGCGCCCCGGCACAAGCGCGAGCACGGGCATATCCTTGTCAATAAGCGCGATGGGGCCGTGTTTCATCTCGCCCGCGGGATAACCTTCGGCGTGTATATAGGATATCTCCTTCATCTTCAGCGCCCCTTCAAGCGCAATTGGGTAATTTACTCCCCTGCCGAGATAAAGAAAGTCGCTGACATTACATATCTTTTTTGCGATTTTAAGGATAGAATCCTCAAGCTTAAGCACCTGCTCCACCTTTTCAGGAAGGAGAAGCGCCTCTTTCAGCAACTCCCTTGCCGTCTTCTTGCTAATGCTCTTTTTTGCCCTTGCGAGGGCTATCGCAAAAAAATAGAGCGCGGTAAGCTGAGTCGTAAATGCCTTTGTGGACGCAACGCCTATCTCAGGGCCGGAATGAGTATAGAATACGCCGTCAGCCTCCCGTGAAGATGTGCTGCCTATCACATTGCATATGCTCAAAACTTTTGCTCCCCGCTTCTTGGCCTCCCTCTGGGCGGCAAGGGTATCTGCGGTCTCCCCTGACTGCGTAATGACCGTAATGAGGCTGTTAGAGGGAAGAACCGGCTCCCTGTACCTGAACTCCGAAGCAATATCAACCTCGCAAGGAATTCTCGCGAGGTCTTCAATCATGTATTTTCCTACGAGAGCCGCATGCCACGATGTGCCGCACGCCACGAGAAAGACCTTATTAAGTTTTTTCAACTCCTTCTCGCTGAATGAGAACTCGGCAAGGTTTACCGAGCCCTCCTCGATAGAGACGCGCCCCCTTATCGTATCTGTAATCGCCTGGGGCTGTTCATGTATCTCTTTGAGCATAAAGTGCCTGTAGCCGCCTTTTTCAGCCATTGAGGGGCTCCATGTGATTTTTGTGACCCTCTCTTTAAAACTCTCCGCAGAGACCCCTTCTATGGATATCCCGTCATTCGTTATGACTGCCAACTCATTGTTTTCGAGGATGATAACGTCACGCGTATATTTAAGGAATGCCGGAATGTCGGAGGCTATAAAAAACTCATTCTTGCCTAAGCCGAGTACAAGCGGGCTGTCCTTCTTGACTGCGATTATCCTGTCAGGCTCATCTTCGCTTATTATCCCGAGAGCGTACGCGCCTTCTATCCTCCTGAGCGATTCTTTAGTCGCTTTTACGATATCGAGCCCTTCTTTTGTGTAGCTGTTGATACAGAAGGCCTGCCGTGAGTCGCCCATCTTGTATGGCCGATGCCTGCCGTACTGCTCAGGTTTTTACTCTTTATGCATGACTCAAGCTTCTTTATCTTGCCTTCGCACCGCTGTACATCTATCCTCTTATCCTCGATATAGGCAATTCCCGCTGAATCATAGCCCCTGTACTCGAGCCTCTTAAGAGAATCGATAAGGATAGGTATTGCGTTTCTCTTTCCGATATAACCGACTATTCCGCACATGATATAAAAAGTTAAGAGTTAAGAGTTGAAAGTGAAGGGAATTAACATCGTTATTTATATATGTTTCTTAGAGCTTCTTGCAAAATCAGTTTAAAGTTTCAACCTCTGTTATTTGTTATTATTTTATTTACCTTTTACCTTTAACATTACACTTTTAACTTTTAACTTGTTTGTTCTTCCCCAGCCGGCGATGTTCTTCTGTTCAGACCTGCTGACGCCGAGCGCGAAATCAGGGACATCTTTTGTGATGGTCGAGCCTGCGCCCACGTATGCCCCTTTTCCGACCGTAACAGGCGCGACAAACTGTGTATCGCTTCCGACAAACGCGCCGGTGCCTATAACGGTCTTATGCTTCTTCCTGCCGTCATAGTTGCAGGTAATGGTGCCCGCGCCTATATTTACGTCATCGCCGATAACGGCGTCGCCGAGATAGCTTAAGTGAGATGCCTTTACGCCTCTGCCGAGCGTGGATTTTTTTATCTCCACAAAGTTGCCGACCTTTGCGCCGCTTCCGATGACGCTCTCGGGCCTCAGGTGCGCCATAGGGCCGATGGAGGCGCCCTTCTTTACTATGCTCTTTTCGATAAGGGAGTTGTCCTTCACCTTCACATCGTCTCCGATAATGCTGTCAATGATCCTTGAGCCGGGATAAATAACGCAGCCGCTGCCTATCGAACTCTTCCCTTCAATGTAAGTATTCGGGTATATGACCGTATCTTTTCCTATGGTGACTCGGGAATGAACCAGAGACCTTGAGGGATCGGTGAAGGTCACGCCTTTCTTCAACAGGCCTGATATTACCCTCTCCTGCAACACCTTTGAAACTCTGCAAAGGTCTTCCCTGCTGTTGACGCCGAGTATATCTTCTTCCGGACAGATATATGTGTCTACCTTTTTCCCGGCCTTTAAGAGAATGGCAATCAGGTCTGTCAGGTAATACTCGCCTGAAGAGGGGTTCCTTTTTATTCTGTTCAGGAAGCCGAGAGCCTCATGCTCCATGACGTAAACGCCGCCGTTAAACTCCCTGAATTTAGCTTTTTCAGCGACTGAAGCATGTTTGTCCTCGATAATGCCGGCAACTCTGCCTTTGCCGTCCCGTATAGTCCTTCCGTAACCGGAAAGAGAATCATTCACAAAAGAGAGATAGGATAGGCAATTCCCGCCGCGCCTGTGCCGCAAAAGAAAAGTTCTGAGGGTTTTTGTTGTGATAAGAGGGCAGTCGCCGTTAAGTACAAGAATCGTGCCCTTGCGGCTCAGTTCCTTTTTCGCGGTGGAAAGGGCGTCGCCTGTCCCGAGAAGCCTCTTTTGAATAACGAAAGAGAGGCCGCTTCCGGTTACCTCCTTCATCACGGCATCCGCGCCGCTGCCCGCAACAATCACTGTCCTCACAGGCTTCAGAGGCATCACAGCGTCCATGACATGCTGAAGCATCGGCTTGCCCAGTGCCTCGTGAAGTACTTTGGGCTTAAGGGACTTCATCCTCTTCCCAAGCCCTGCCGCAAGGATTACAACAGAAAGTTCCATTTCTTATTATTAATAATTCGGCGCGACGATTTCAATTTGAGAGGATTTGTCAGGCTCACAAAGCCGTTACCCGTGAGACTTGAAAAGTATCTCCTCTACTATCTGGCAGATGACATGGCCGAGTATGATATGCGTCTCCTGTATCCTCGGGGTATTATCCGACGGGACTGCAAAAACATGGTCAGCCATTGACTTGAGCCTGCCGCCCGAAGCGCCCGTGAGAACAACCGTCATCATCTTCTTCTTCGCGGCAGCCTCTATCGCCTTGACGACGTTAGGTGAATTGCCGCTCGTGCTTATCCCTACCGCAACATCCCCTTCATGTCCATGCGCCTTGACCTGGCGGGCAAATATCTCAGAAAAATCATAATCATTCGCTACCGCGGTGACTATCGCCATATTAGTATTGAGAGCGATCGCGGGAAGCGCGGGCCTCTCCATCTTGAACCTGCCGACAAACTCGGCGGCTATGTGCGCCGCATCCGTGGAGCTTCCGCCGTTGCCGAAAAGGAGGAGCTTCCCCCCGTTTTTAAATGCGCCTGCGATGAGATTTGAAACCTGTATAACGGAATCGATATTTTCGCTTATGAACCTCTCCTGGACAGAGATGCTCTCTTTAAATGCTTCCAATATCTTCTGCTTCATCAATGGCCCCCCTTTTCTTTCTGCGGTTGGGAATTATCTGATGCCGCCTTCTCGTCAGGGATGATAAGGATTGGGTCGCCTTTTCTGCCGCAGGCGGAAAAAAGAGTGAGCATACTGATGAAGATCAGTACAACAAAGAGAGCTTTGGCAAAGGCTCTTGACGCGAAAATCATTTCTCACCGCCCTTTTTTAAACTTCTTAAACGGGCTGAAACATTCTTTCCTGAGGTGCCGCCGAAGGATTTTTTATTCTCGACAGAAGCTTCCGCGGTAATAAAATGGAAAATATCCTCCCCTATCATTTTTGAAAACCTTTTCATTTCCGAAGGCTCAAGGCTTTCAATCTTTTTCTTCTGGCCGATGCAATGCTTTACCATCATGCCCGTGACCTTGTGCGCCTCCCTGAAGGGCATCCCTTTTCTTACTAAATACTCAGCGACATCGGTCGCTGTCAGATACGCCCTGCCCGTCCCCTCCTTCATCGCCTTTTTATTGAACTTTATCTTCGGGAGCATAAGAGTAATAATATGGAGGCAGGATTTCACAGTGTCAACGGTATCAAAGAGAGGCTCCTTATCCTCCTGCATATCCCTGTTGTACGAGAGGGGAAGCCCTTTCATGACCGTTAACATGGCCATGAGATTCCCGAATACCCTTCCGCTCTTTCCCCTCACAAGTTCGGGCACGTCCGGGTTCTTCTTCTGGGGCATTATGCTTGAGCCTGTCGTAAAGGCGTCGGGAAGCTCTATGAAAGAGAACTCGTCGCTGCTCCAGAGGACAAGCTCCTCCGAAAGCCTTGAGAGGTGAACCATTATAATGCCCGCGGCAGATATGAACTCAATGACAAAGTCCCTGTCCGAAACAGCGTCAATGCTGTTTTCAGATACTGAAGGGAATTTGAGAAGGCGCGCAACATGTTTTCTGTCGATAGGAAGAGTTGTGCCAGCAAGGGCCGCAGAGCCAAGGGGCAGCACATTTATCCTCGTGAGGCAGGCTTCAAGCCTCTGCCTGTCGCGCTCAAGCATATCATAATAAGCAAGCAGGTGATGTGAAAGAAGGACAGGCTGAGCCTTCTGAAGATGCGTATACCCCGGCATTATGGTGCGGATATGCTTCCCTGCAAGCGAAACCAAGACTCTCTGGAGCCACTTAATGAGCTTAATTACCGACTTTATTTCATCCCTTAAAAAGAGCCGCAGGTCGAGCGCGACCTGGTCATTGCGGCTTCTTGCAGTGTGAAGCTTTCCTCCTGCTGGCCCGGCCTTTTTTATGAGGGCGCTCTCAATATTCATATGAACATCTTCATATTCAGGCATGAACCTGAACTTTCCGTTCTCTATCTCTTCCCTTATCTCCTTAAGCCCTTTCAGGATTTTTCGGACTTCATTCGCGGACAGAATCTTTTGTTTTCCGAGCATGGCCACATGCGCCATACTGCCCTCGATGTCATACCGCCACAAACGCACGTCAAAAGGCAGAGACGACGTGAAACTCTCAACCGCCTTTTCCGTCTCTTCGCCAAACCTTCCGCCCCACAGCTTTTTCATGAAAGTAAGGATAAAACTAATAGCTGATTGTAGTCAAGCTATATGTTTCTGCCCCTTCTGCCTTTTAACGCTTGCATTATCCCTTCTCCGTCATTATGATTTCATTATGAAAGTAGTCGGAATCGGCCAGTGCTCTCTTGACCATATCTTTATAGTTGACGGCATTCCTCAGCCCGACACGAAAAAAGAAGTGGCTGAATGGGCGATAGAAGGCGGAGGGCCTGTTGCTACTGCGCTTGTGAGCCTCGCGAGGCTCGGTGCCGACTGCTCCTTTATCGGGATAACAGGCGATGACGAAGCCGGCGAAAAGATAACACATTCACTTATCAGGGAAGGCGTTGATGTTTCAGGGATTATAAAGAGAAGAGGCTGTGAGTCCCAGATGGCCTTTATACTCGTAGAAGAGAAGAGCGGAAAGAGAACCATCTTCTGGAAAAGGCCGGCAGGGGAGCCGCTTAAAAACAAAGAACTGCCGCACGCTTTCCTTGAAGGCGCGGAGATGCTGCTCTTGGACGGCCTGATGAGCGAAGTATCCTTATACGCCGCACGCACGGCATCTGAAAAAGGCATCCCTGTCATGCTTGACGCCGGAAGGATGCGCAAAGGCATGACCGAGATTGCGGAAGCATCGGATTACATAGTCTGTTCAGAGGAGTTCGCAATAGAATACGCAGGAGGTTCGGAAGTTTTTGACCCGCTTAAGGCGATATTAAAGATGAGACCGTTCGGCGCAAAAGCGGTTACGATAACGCTCGGTGAAAGAGGCAGTGTAACAATGTGCGGTGATGAGATATTTCATACGCCCGCGTTCAAGGTCAAAGCGGCAGACACAACCGGAGCCGGCGATGTCTTTCACGGCGGTTATATATACGGCCTGCTTAAGGGATGGGATATAAAAGATGCCGTGCGCTTTGCCTCGGCATTTGCCGCGTTGAAATGCGAAAGCATCGGCGGAAGAAAGGGTATCCCCGCGCTTGATAAGATCGAGGCGTTTTTAAAGAAAGGTTTTTGAGAGCGGTGATCATTGTCATTCCCCGCTATCAAGAGGGGCAAGGGGTGTGCATCCTCTCTCCTCTTGCCTATCTCATCTCCAATCAGTAAAGTATTATTAATAAGGAACCGCCATGAAACCTATAGACAGGCATGAGGCTTTTGAACTTGCGTCGCCCTTCCCTTACACTCTTGCGGTGACGCTGGATGAACGGGAGAGGCCGAATATAATCGGGCTTTCGTGGTGGATGTTCACCTCATGGAGCCCTCTCATGATAGCGATTTCCGTGGGGCGCGAGAGGTATTCTCATAAGTGCCTTGAACACCACAAGGAGTTCGTGCTCTGCTTTCCTTCAGAGGAACAGGCAAAAGACGCGTGGTTCTGCGGCACCAGAAGCGGAAAGGACCTTGACAAGTTTCAGGAGACGTCATTTGTGCCGCTGAAAGCGAAAGAGGTCGATGTCCCCATTATTGAAGGGGCGACCGTGGCGTATGAGTGCAAGGTCGTCAGGGAGGTCGAGACAGGAGACCATACACTTTATATAGCCAACGTAGTCAATATACACGGCGACCATGAGAAGGCAAGGCACCTTTATTCAATCCATTACAAGAGACTGATAAGCCTCGATACTGAGGGGAATGTCAATCTTGGCCTGAAGTACTGAGCTGCGGCTTCTTTAAATCGGCGCTCCCGGCTTTCTTCTGAAATTTTTCATAGATAAGCTCAAAGCGCTGCCCCTGCTTTTCTACGTAATCCGCGAGAGATCTGAGATTTTCGCCGGGATAAGCCTCTCCTTTTGAAATCTCGGCGCAGAATTGGAGGCTCCTCTTGAAGTTCTCTTTAAACTCCCTGAGGGTGCCTATCTCATTCTGAGTTAATGGAGAATCAGCCGCCTTCTTCTCGAAATAATCGACATAAAGCTCGATCTCCTTTGCAAACATGTGCGGCCGTTCGGGAGGCACGAGCGAAGGTATCCTGCCGTAAATATGGCCGACCATCTCCTTCAGCGAATAGGTTCTGCTGAACCATGCTATATTGGGGCCCGGGCACATGCATTGGGGCGCGTCCTTCTCGTTCACAATACCGAGGGCTATGCGACAGCCGTTGCCGAGCTGGTCGCAGATGCATTCCTTGTTAATGACATTCTCAATGAGCCTGTTTCTTTCTTCTTCATTTATATCCATCCCCGCGATCTGCTCAAGCTTCAGCTTTTCGTACTGCCTCGATGAAAGGCATATCGGCTTTTTTGTGAACTCGGTGTTGAATTTCAGGAAACTCTTCCCGCACGGAGAGCCTGCCCTTCCTTCCTTAAACCTCTTCCTCGCCCAAAGCCCTGCTCCCGTACCGTACACATTGCTGAATTGGACTCCTATAGGCGAGGCGTCGCTTATATAAAGGTCATCTTCGCCTGCCCGCATCAGAAGCTCAAGCGTTGCCCTGTCAACACATGTCGCTTCAGGAACGAGCAGAAAAGGCGTCCCCCACCCCGTTATGTCCATGCCGAAATCTTCCATAAGCCTGCGGGTCTCGGCATATGTGCCTATGCCTCCCTGAACAGTTACAAACGGGCGGAAACTTCTGGCAGACGCCGGGAATTTCCGTCCCGTCTTTTCATAATATTTCTCTATCAGAGGAAGGAACTCTCTCCCCAGCCTTTCACGATTTTCCCTGAACTCCCGCAGTATCACCGGGAGGAGAACGCCGTTGGTGGGGAATACATGGCCGCCGCAGTTGAGCCCTGATTCTATCCGGTATTCATAGACCTCAAGCCCTTTTTTGGCAAGGAATTTCCCCTGTATCATGGATGAACGGAAATCGCTCACCTTCAGGATTATCCTCTTCTTTATCTCTCCGTTTTCATTCCTGTAGAAATCACTGAACTCGGTTATGTAGTTAAGGAGCCTCTGGTTCATGCCTGCTGAAAGCTCGACCGCGGACTTTAAGGAACTCTTAGCATAACCTCTCAGCGCGGCCTTCGCGTCGCTGTATTCGTCAGGAAGAGGATTGCCGTCTGCGTCATAATTCGTGTTGTCGAGCTTCGCCATTATGTTCACATCGATAGAGCCGGGAAGCATCTTCCCGGTAAGTTCTTTTTCCAAAAACTCCCTCTCAGGGCCGGGCTTCATGGAGGCCATCTTCATGTAATCAGCCCTGAGCGGGCTCTCATCAGGCAGAAGTTCGAAGTACAGGCACTTGTCATTGCCGGGCGAGAAAGGCGCTCTCTTTAAGGCATCGAGTTTAAGGCTGACGATCTGATTGACGGCGTCAAGATAAGCGGTTATCCTTTTTGCCCTGCCGTCTTCTTCATTTCTTGTAATCTCAGAGTAAGGGAGGCTGAACTTCGCGCAATAATACTTTCTGATTTGTTCGAGAAGGATGTCATCTACGAGCGAGATAACAGAGGTTATCCCGAGATGGGCAACCCTTATGGGCGTGTCGGCCGAGTGGCCTGTTCCCATTACGGGTATCTGAAATTTGTGGTAGTAATCGGCCATTAACTCTATTAGTTTGAAACGGAAAGTCGTTAATTATAGCACAGGGTAGCGCTAAAAAAATCAGGATCACTTTTTACGCAACGCGGTCGCGAACTGCGAGTCCGCGCCTATCTTCTGCATTAAAATGCCCAATGCCTTTACAAGTATTCGTTCAGAAACACTGCTGTCGTCTGAACCTATAAACCTTGTCTCCATATTCATCGAGTTGTAAGGGCCGAGAATGGATGAACTGCCGCTGCCGGAGTTTATCACCTCAAGTAAAAGGGCAGCCTCTGCCCTGAGGACTACATAGTCAGGCGCCGGCTCTGTTCTGAGCCAGAAGGTTTTTATCTCACCCTTTACGGAAAAATCTTCGTTATCCTCGACAATCTTATGCCCGCTTCTTATGAGTTCTGTTTTAAGAGCCTCATGCACCACTTCAGGGACAGGCCGCTCCGACATAATATCATACACAGGGCCGCCTACATTCCGCTGTATGCCGCCGGCCAGTTCGGGCCCGGGATGCCCCTCCCTGCTGTCTATAAAGGAAAGCAGCTTTATTCTTGCCGAAGGAACAGCCGCAAGAAGATTATCTCCGCCGGGCAAAGGCTCATGTTTCAGGCTGAGCGTCCCCGCCCCGCAGCCTGAGATTATGATATACAATGAAAAAAACATAACATGCGATATGTTGGATAGATATCTCAGAATGACCCTCATTTCCAGAACTCCCACCAGGATTTTATTTTCTTTTCAATTTCGCTCGTCTCGTCGCCGGTGCAGGGGCCGTAGGTATCGCCATGCTTCTTCACATGTTTTTCAGCCGCCTTTTTGCCAATCGAAATAGTCTGGCCCTTTTCAGTATCACCTGAAGGGTAATGGCATATGGTCACCTTTTCGCCTTTGTCTTTATCGTCATCATCCTCATCTTCTGCATCGTTGTCTGATTTATCTTTGCCCTTTTCGACATTTTCCGTGTCAGGTTTCCCTTTTTCTTTTTCGGATTTGGCATATCCGGTGCCGAACCCGATTGTAAGGCAGATTGCCAACATCAATGCTATTCCGATTAAAAACTTTTTAAACATGATGCCTCCATTAATCGTTATTTTTCACTTGAAGAATTACCAACTGCCACAAGTAGATTATAAATCAAGAGAAGAAGAACGCAAGCAACGTTCAACCTATATTAACTTAATAAAAAAGTCTGCTGAAAATCGGCAAGTTATTGAATTACCTTCCGGCTGAAATCTCCACGTATCTTGACATCGTAGGTCGGAAATTCAAAAAAACCGATAAGCTTGTCAGCATCATTCCGCAATTTAAAGGACATAATGCACGGACATTTGAAATCTTTCATTTCCTCATCTTTGAGTATTCCAAGTAGTTTGTCCATTTCCCATTGAATTGTAGGCCCTTGAAGAACCTTACCCGTAAAATTCATATACCCAGACGCATCACCGCCAAAACTGAAAGTAACCTCTGCTTTTTCATTATCAATATATTCGATAATAAACATCGTATCCAATCCCTGCATCGCGCCCCATTTCCCCTCCCATACCCCTAAAAATCCCGCTAATTCAGATGAAACATTTTCTGAAATAGGGGTTATCTCTATATCCTGTTACATTATCAGGCTCCTGCTCCATTACTAATGTCAATACACCTCCTTCTGCATCAGTATATTGAATGGAATCACCGTTAAGCACTTGACTCTTGGCATATACATATCCTGCATTTAAATGGGGAGCATCACCCCAACTATAGATAATTTCAGCTTCATTAACATTTATTTTTTCAACGATAACGGTAACATTTACGAGACTGTTAAAATTACCTTTCCAACCACCTGATAACGCGGCTAATTTAGGAGGGACATCCGGTGATGGAGGGACAATATTTATCGTTTCAGGCAATGGCGGTATCGAAGCACAGCCATATAACACAACGATTAATAGAAATGGAATCAATAATGCCGCGACCTTTTTCTTAATCATCTGTTACCTCCCAATTAGTTTCTTGAATTAAAACATATGCCGTTAACTTACTTCAAGATAATTTTTAAGTACTAAGCGGTTGCCGTCAGGCAGTATTCCCCCTTGACAAAACTACTATACATTTGTATAGTAGTTTCATGGCGCAGAAGATGAGACAGCCGACCGTGAAACAGCTTGCGGTCTTTGATTTTATCAAAAAACATATAATTGACAACGGGTTCCCCCCGACTGTGCGGGAGGTGGCGAGTGGTTTCGGTTTTGCAAGCCCCCTCTCTGCACAGTCTCATATAAATGCCCTGGCAAAAAAAGGACTGCTCAAAAAATCCCCCCAGAAACAGAGGTCTCTTGAGATTGCCGGCGTTAATCCGGCTGAAAAAAATAAGATCCCCCTTCTCGGAACCGTAAGGGCAGGCGCGCCGGTATTGGCTGTGGAAAATATTGAGGGGTACATAAACATAGATAAAAACCTTTTCAAAGTTGAAGGCGGATTTGCGCTCAGGGTAAAAGGCGACAGCATGATAGATGCCGGAATATTAGAGGGCGACATAGCGTTGATATCGACTGAGGCAGAGCCGAAGAACGGCGATATCGTTGTGGCGCTAATTGAAGATGAAGCAACAGTAAAAAGGTTCTTTCTGGCAAAGACCATCGTCAGGCTCGTGCCCGAGAATAAAGAGATGACACCGATGGTATTCAAGGCAGAAGAGGTTAAGATAATCGGCAGGGTGAAAGGAATATTGAGGAGGCTTTAGTGGTCCGGGTGGAAGAAGAGGTCTCTGTGATAGCCGCATTCTTGGGAAATTCGAGGCTCAGGCCTTTAAGGTTCAGGTGGTCGAACCGGCAGATAAATGTAAAAGACGTCACATACGAATGGATAACGTCCAAAGGCGCGGGCAGGCTTATGCATTTTTCCGTAACTGACGGGGCAACGCTTTATGAACTTAGCTTCAATACAGGCTCGATAAACTGGGTGCTCGAGGGGGTGGAGGCAGGGATATGAGAACAATATTGCTTGTTGACATGGATTCATTCTTTGCGTCCGTGGAGCAGCAGAGCAACCCTGCCCTGCGCGGAAAGCCCGTGGCTGTCATAGGTTCGGGAAAGAGAACTGTCATCACGACCGCGTCTTATGAAGCGAGGAGTTTCGGAGTAAAGACGGGCATGAATGTCTGGGAGGCGAAAAAGGTCTGCCCAAAACTGATATTTGTCACGGGAAACAACGGCAAATACACGCATACCTGCAGGATGCTTACGGAGATTTACTCAAAATATACCTCAGAGGTCGAGGTCTATTCGATCGACGAGGCATTTCTCGACATAACAGGCTCGCTCAAACTTTTCGGAAGCCCGATCGAAATCGGAAAGATGATAAAGAGGGAGATAAAGGAGAGGTTCGGGCTTAACGCCACGATAGGCATGGGGCCGAACAAGCTCATGGCAAAGCTCGCAAGCGACATCTCAAAACCTGACGGGCTGAAATTTATCAGGCAGGAAGAGATACCGGAGGCGATTGAGCGTCTTCCTGTTGACGCGCTTTGGGGAATAGGCGGAAAGATTGCTGAAAAGCTCGGGGCGCTCGGCATAAGAACCTGCGGTGAACTCGGCAGGGCGCCCGTAAGCCTGCTTAAAAGCCGGTTCGGGATAATAGGCGAGAGGCTCAAGCTCATGGGAATGGGCATAGACACTTCACCCGTGATGAGCAATGAGGAGACGGCAAAGTCGGTCGGGCACAGCATGACGCTTCCGCGCGACATATGGCGTGAAGAAGAGATAGAGGCTTACATGCTTAAGCTTTCTGAAATGGCGGGCAGGCGCGCGAGAAGATATAAACTCGCGGGCGATACCGTGACTGTAACCATAAGGTACAAGAGCTTCAGGACATTCACAAAACAGCTTAAGATAAACAGGCACATCAATGACACTCATGAGATACACAACACCGCGATGGAGATAATCAGGGGGATTAAACTCAGCGACTCGGTAAGGCTTCTCGGCGTCAGCCTGTCAGGGTTAAGGGAAACGGGGATGCCTGCGCAGTTAAACCTCCTTTCAGGCCATCTGAAAAAAGAGAACCTGCTTAACACGGCGGACGGCATCAATGACAGGCACGGCGACTCCACGGTATCATGGGCGGCTTATATGCCGTATACTTCACGCCCCGCGGTCATCTCTCCGGCATGGCGCCCCGCCGGCGTGCACAGGACGAATGTGTGAAAAGTGCAGGCAGACCTTTGCAAACCTTTCCCAAAAGTGATAATATAGTCTGACCAGACTGACTATATTTAGGGATTATCGAGGGTGAACCAAAAGGAGGTTGTCATGGCTACATGGCAGTTACAGGAGGCAAAGGCACGCCTGAGCGAGGTTATTAAAAAGGCGACAAAGGAAGGCCCTCAGAATATCACTATTCACGGGCAACAAACCGCCGTAGTGATTTCAAGAGAGGAATATGAACAACTCAGGCATCCAAGAGGGAGTTTCGTGGAATTCATGCGCCGTTCGCCGCTTTACGGTATGAAACTTAAACTGAAGCGCGAGCAAACACTAACGCGCAAAGCTGAGATCGCATGAGTTATCTGCTCGATACCAATATTTTATCAGAGACGATCTGCCGCAACCCGAACAAGTCGGTGATTACATGGCTCGATCAACTGCCCGGTGACGCACTCTTTGTGAGCGTCCTGACACTCGGCGAGATTCGCAAGGGCATAGATTCCCTTACTGACGGAAAACGGCGCGAGAAACTGCGCCTCTGGCTGGAACATGAACTTCCGGCATGGTTTGATGGACGGGTGCTTCCTGTTGATATTGCCGTGGCAGACCGTTGGGGCAGTCTTCTTGCAAAGGTCGGGCGCCCGGTCCCCAGCATCGACAGCCTTCTTGCCGCAACTGCCTTGCACCATGAATTGCGACTGGTTACGCGGAATGCAAAAGATTTCAATTATCCGGGCCTTGAAGTAATAAATCCGTTCAAATAACTTGTTGATAGTTAGACAACAGTGAACATTAAATGAAAACTAAAACATTAACAATCCAATGGCAAAGGCTCATAGATGAGACGGGCCAGACTTGCGATAGATGCAGAGATACTAACGGCTTCCTCGTTTGTTACTTCTTATAACTGCCCTTCTTCCTGTAATCGTCTTTAAGCTGTTTTACGAGCTTCTCTTTCTTCTCAAAGAGCCTTGAATTCGGGCGGGGTTTGGATCTGTTCAGCGCGTAGCTGACAAAGAATGGAAGCATCAGGCTGCAATCGCCGTATGAGACTATTGTTTTTGAAAGCGCGTTCGGGTCTATCTTCCCCCAAGACACAGCCTCTGAAGGAGTCGCGCCGCTAAGGCCGCCTGTATCCGGCCGCGCGTCTGTGAACTGGATAAAGAAGTCATGCCCTGACTCAGGGAGCCCGAGCACCTCCTGTATATGAGGCTCAGTCTGGAGCACAAAGTTTTTAGGGCTTCCGCCCCCGAGCAAAAGCACCGCGCTCTCGCCGCCCCTCTTCTTTATGTCATAGACATAGCTCGTAACTTCATTGACATCTTTATGGGTATCAAACGGAACAGGCTTCTCCTCAAGCATAAGCGCGGCTATATTCATCCCAATGCTCGAATCGGCGGGCGAAGAGGTGTGAACAGGTATCCCGCATTCATAAGCAACAGCCAAAACGCTTTCATTCTTTAAAGACGGCTTTATCCTGATAATCTCTTTTCCGAGGGCCGCATGGATATCGGCGCTCGAGCAGGGCTCGCCCTTTCCTGAAAAATAATTGCTTATCGTCTTTCTTATGAAACTGTCCGTATCGAGCAGGGCATCATAATCGAGAAAAATATCATGTATCCTGATGATCCCTTTCTCCCTGAGCTGCGTGTCATCGGCATCGGCATGCCCCCTGCAGAAATCGTATCCTAATATCAGATGAAGGTCATGATAGAGGTTAGCCCCCGTGGATACTATCCAGTCAACCATGCCGGCCTTCATCAGGGGGATGAGGCAGCTCCGGCCTATTCCTGCGGGGACGAGGGCGCCCGCGAGAGAAACCCCTACCCTTACATTTTCAGAAACCACGTGGCCGGCAAAAAGCTCGCATGCCTTTCTGAACGCCCCGGCGTTAAAGGAAAACATCGCGCTCTCTATGACATCGTCAACCTTCATGCCCTTTTTTATGCCCTTAGGCTTAAGGGGCTGTCTGCACCTGAAATGCTTGTGTCCCTTTTCTTCTTTCTTCATAAAACTCCCTTTGCCTTTTTTAAGAAAAAATATTATATCATAACCCGCGCCCGTCTATTGTGATGAATCTTTAAGTTCCATCTTCTGCTTAATGGACAAACCCCGCATCCGGATTTCGTGGAATATCCTAAAGGAAACCCTGCAGCAAGCTAAAGGGAATTACAAGTTAAACGACATAAGGTTAAGACGAAATAGCAGTGCGGGCAGTTAAAGCGGGAATGACATTGGTGGAGGCGCCGGGAATCGAACCCGGGTCCGGAAGCACTGCATCGGAGCATCTACATGCTTATCCGGCCTTTTAACATTCGGCTTCAGAACCGCCGGCAGGAAGGCTTTTCTGTCACCTATCTCTCTTTGTCTCGCCCGAAGCACAAGAGAAAAACCCCAGGCCAGCCCGCTGTCGGCGTCTCTTCCGGCCCGCAGGCATTTACCGGAGAAACGTCGCCGCTATTTAAGCGGCGAGAGCCAATTCAGTGTTGGCGTTTGTGTTCGTTTGCCTTTTAACGTGATGGCACACGGCATGCAGCTTCGACCTCGTAACCCCCGTCGAGGCCTGTCGCCCCCTATGTCATTTCCTTATTTATTATAACATCACGGGAATAAAACCTCTGCCTTTGATAGAATAACCATTAGGCGATATTTTGAGCTGACATGATCCCTTACAAAGACGACAACCCTGCCCGCACATTCCCCTTTATAACACTGCTTCTTATCGTTTCAAACATGGCGGTATTTTTCTATATGCTCACCGCCGTGGCCGACGTGAATGCTTATAAAACATTGGTATATTCTTACGGGGCAATCCCCTCCTATCTGATATCCATGAAAAAGGTTCAGCCCATCCATCCGTCGCTTACCATCTTCACGTCTATGTTCATGCACGGAGGCGTACTGCACCTCGGAAGCAACATGTTGTACCTCTGGATATTCGGGAATAATGTTGAAGACACGCTCGGCCACTTCAGGTTTTTACTCTTTTATATACTCTGCGGAGTTGCCGCCGCGTACGGGCACACCCTTACTTCCCCTTCCTCGGCCGCGCCGATGATAGGCGCAAGCGGGGCGATATCGGGAGTGCTCGGAGCATACATGATACGCTTTCCCCGCGCGCGCATACACACCATTATATTTCTCGGTTTCTTCATCCGGGTCATACAGCTTCCGGCTTTCTTTGTAATAGGATTCTGGATAGTTATCCAGATAATAAACGGGATGATAAGCAAAGGCGTCGCAGACCAGGGCGGAGTCGCGTGGTTTGCCCACATAGGCGGTTTCATTGCCGGCATCATTATTATATTGATGCTCTCCGGCAGCATAAAGAGGAGAATGTTTTCCTATTAACCTCCCTCCCCGGCTCTTGCAATATTTAAACAACTCTGCTATTATTTATTTTGTTTTTTAGCACTCTTTTATAATGAGTGCTAAGCATACTGCTGAACTTACAGAAAACAAGGGTAAAATTCAACCCAAAAATTCAATAAGAAAGGAGAAACCACGATGAAGTTCAAACCGCTTAAGGACAGGATATTGGTCAAATATTCTGAAGAACCTGAAAAGAGCGCAGGGGGCCTTTACATCCCCGACTCAGCCAAGGAAAAGCCTCAGAAAGGCGAGGTGGTCGCTGTCGGCCCGGGCAGAATAACCGATGACGGCAAACTGCAGAAGATGGAGATCAAAAAAGGCGATGTTGTTCTTTTTGATAAATATTCAGGCTCAAAGATCAATATTGACGACATAGACTTTCTCATCATAAGAGAAGATGACGTCCTCGGCATTATCGAGTAAGCAAATAACCAATAAAAACGATTTAGGAGGAAGAAATGGCCAAGCAGTTATTATTTGATGAAGCAGCAAGAAAAAAGTTACTTTCAGGCATCACTGCACTGACAGATGCCGTTAAGTCAACTCTCGGCCCCAAGGGCAGAAACGCGATACTCGACAAGAAATTCGGGGCGCCGACCATAACAAAAGACGGGGTGACTGTCGCAAAAGAGATAGAGCTCAAAGACCCGTATGAAAACATGGGCGCGCAGCTTGTGAGAGAGGTCGCGAGCAAGACATCCGACGTCGCGGGCGACGGCACGACAACCGCCACGGTGCTTGCTTACGCCATGTTCAAGGAAGGGATGAAGCACATGGTGGCTGGCGCCAACCCCGGCGAGATTAAAAGGGGCATAGAGATATCGGTCACTGAGATCATCGCAGAGCTTAAAAAGCTCAGCAAGCCTGTCAAAGACAAAAAAGAGATCGCTCAGGTCGGGACCATCTCGGCAAACAACGATTCAGAGATAGGCGACCTCATAGCTGACGCGATGGACAAGGTCGGCAAGGACGGCGTAATAACCGTTGAGGAAGCAAAGGGGCTTGCCACAACGCTTGATGTTGTGGAAGGCATGCAGTTTGACAGGGGATACATTTCGCCGTATTTCGTCACTGACGCCGAAAGAATGGAATGCGTGCTTGAAGGCGCCCTCATCCTTATCCATGAAAAGAAGATAAGCACCATGAAGGACCTTCTTCCGATTCTGGAACAGACAGCCAAGATGGGCCAGCCTCTGCTAATAATTGCGGAAGACATCGAGGGCGAGGCGCTTGCCACGCTCGTCGTAAACAAGCTCAGGGGCACCATCCACGTATGCGCCGTAAAAGCGCCGGGTTTCGGGGACAGGAGAAAGGCGATGCTTGAAGACATAGCCATCCTCACCGGCGGAAAGATGATAGCAGAAGATCTGGGCATGAAACTCGAAAAGGTCCAGATATCCGATCTCGGCAGGGCAAAAAAGATAACTATTGACAAGGAAAACACCACAATCGTTGAGGGCGCGGGCGACGTAAAGGCGATCAAAGGGCGCGCAAGCCAGATAAAGGCGCAGATAGAAGAGACAACCTCTGACTATGACAAAGAGAAGCTTCAGGAGCGGCTCGCGAAGATAGTCGGCGGGGTTGCCGTGATCAATGTCGGCGCCGCGACCGAGACAGAGATGAAAGAGAAGAAGGCAAGGGTTGAAGACGCCCTGCACGCAACAAGGGCGGCGGTTGAAGAAGGCATAGTGCCCGGAGGCGGGGTCGCTCTTATCAGGACGATTCAGGCGCTTGAAAAACTTAAGCTTGATAATGACCAGCAGATCGGCGTTAACATCGTAAAAAGGGCAATTGAAGAGCCTATAAGGCAGATAGTTGAAAACGCGGGGCTCGAAGGCTCTGTCATAGTCGACAAGGTCAAATCAAGCAAAGAGAAGAACTTTGGTTTTGACGCGAATGCCGAAGAATATGTCGACATGCTCAAAGCCGGGATCATTGACCCGACAAAGGTCACAAGATATGCAGTGCAGAATGCCGCTTCAGTGGCGGCCCTCATGCTTACAACCAGCGTGATGGTGACCGAGATACCGGAAAAAGAGAACACGCCTCCGATGCCTGACATGGGCGGAATGGGCGGCGGAATGGGCGGAATGTACTAAACCGCCTGCTGATAACCTGTCACGAAAAAGGAGCAGCTTAATGTTGCTCCTTTTTTTATTGTGCCATAAAAACTCACTGAACCTGCATCAGTGTCTTTATAAATTCCGCGAGGTCAGCCATCGCTTTTTCAAACTCTTCAAAGCCGACGGGCTTCACAAGATACTTGGCGCACCCTAACTGAAAGCACTGATTTATGGTAAAAGAGTTGTCAGTAGTAGTAATAATGATTACGGGGATTTTCTTGAGCTCATTGTGGTTTTTAACCTGCTGAAGCACTGATATCCCGTCAAGCCTCGGCATTCGGATATCCAAAAGCAATATATAAGAGGCGTCTTTCTCCCTCTGAACAATATGCCTGTCGCTGAACAAAAAATCCCTCACCTCCTGCCCGTCGGCAAAATGAATCACCTTATTGTCTATGGAGTTCCGCTTAAGCCCTCTTTTAATAAGCCCTGCGTGGCCCCTGTCGTCTTCTGCAAGAAGAATTATCGTTTTATCGCTCATAATATTTTTTCCTTCACTCTTAACTTTCAACTACTTCATCGTGCCCGGCAGTTGAACAAAAAATTTGCTTCCCTTGCCCGCTTCAGACTCAAGCCACACCTTTCCGCCGTGCCTCTCCATTATCCTGTGAATTATGCTCAGGCCCAAGCCTTCCCCTCCTGCGGAGGTGGCAAGCTGATAAAATACGTCAAATATCTTCTTTTGATGTTCCGGGGCGATGCCTATGCCGTTGTCCTCAATGCAATATACTGATTCCCTTCCTTCCCTCCTGCCAGAGACTTTTATTATCCCTTTTCTCGCGGGGTCAAGGAATTTAATGGCATTGCCTATCAGGTTGCTGAATGCCTGGCTTATCTGAAGCTTGTCTCCCGTGCATTCAGGCAGATCAGAGACTTCTTTGATTATTCCTGACTCATTCATCACCGAACTGTAAGTTTCAAAAACCCGGGCAATCAGATCATTCATGTCAAGTCTTTCTGTTTTTATCTCAACCTTGCCTGAACGGGAAAAATCCAGAAGCCCTTTAAGAAGTTTTTCCATCTTTATGACGCTTGATTGGACATAATCAAGAGATTCAGCCATCTCGGCGGAGCAGGAAGAGAGGTCTTTTCTGAGTTCCTCGGGAATTTGCATTGCGCCGAGAAGGGTTTCAATCTTCTCATACAGTCTCGCAAGTCGGCCGCTGTAGCCGCTTATATTGACAAGAGGAGCGCGAAGGTCATGCGATGAGACATAGACCATCTGCTCAAGTTCCCTGTTCTTCTGCTCGAGCTCCTTTTCTGCCCGCTTGCGCTCGGTGATGTCGGTAAAAGTGCAGGCGTATTGGTTGGGCGCAGGACAGAAAGCCATCACGTCGAACCAAATACCCAATGCAGAGGCGATCTTCTCGAAATGTATCGACTCGCCGGTCAGCGCCACTCTGCCAAAGATCTCTATCCAGGACGGTTCGAGTGAAGGAAACACTTCCAGTATTGTTCTGCCTACCACTTCTTCCGCCTTCAATCCGGTTATGCGTTCGAAGGCAGGATTGATCTCCAGATACCGGCTGTTAATAGGGCGACCATGAGAGTCGCAGATAATTTCGTTTCTGGCAAAACCACTCAACATCTCACGGAACAATACCCGATAGTTCGCCTCGCTCACGCGCAACGCCTCCGTAATTTTATAACGTTCTTTGTAAAAGCGAAGTCTCTGCTGCCGCCAGACAAGCCCGACGCCTAATCCCGAGCCGAGGAGCAGAAGGACGACGAAAATAACCACGATCCAAAGCCTCTCCCTTATAGGGGCATATATCTCATCATTATCTATTTTTGAAACTAAAAACCACGGGGAATCGGGTATCACCCCTATTGACGCCATGACAGACACGCCTCTGTAATCGATTCCTTCGACAATGCCGGTTGTGCCTAACACAGCCATCGCGGCTGGAAGGTCTTTTCTGCTGAGAAGTAAGCGTAAGGAAAAGGCCGTATCCCTGCGGTGCCTAAGTTCGTTAAGATATACGACTTCATCGCCTTCTCGTCTGATGAGTAGCGTCTCACCGGTACTGCTCGGCGTCGGCCAGTGCTGGATTGAAGGGTAGAGATATTCTTTAGGATCGAGCCGCAAAGAGAGAATGCCGAGCGCATGTCCGAGCTCCTCGTTCAGGATCGGGATCTGCACAGCTAAATAAATTCCCTGGTCGTTGCCGCTGCGGTAGAAATCGGTTATAGACGGCTGTCCGGACCTAATGACCTCTGAAATATCCTTTAATTCACCGGGGGTTGCAGGTGTCAGATTGCCCGGCACAGAGAGGCGGGTGAAGCCATGAATATCCAGTAAACGTATATTGTTGAACTCGTTCCTGCCTTGAAATTTGCTCATCCATTCCAAGAGCTGTTTCCGCGCGTCGTGATCTTCGGGATTATTAAAATATCGTATGACCAGTTTAGAAAAAGAGGAGTTTCTGAAGAGTATTGCAGCATCATCCATACGCTCTTTTCGCCATTGCGTCAATTCAGACACTTTCATGTCTTTAATGATTGTAAGCTCCTGTCCCGCCTTCCTAAGATACTGTTTTTCGTGAGCCTGAAAATAGAGATACCCGGTAGTAAGAATGCCTCCCGCAAGAAAGAGAAATATCAGAAGGAGCGTATAAGACGCACGCACGCCTGATGAGTCCTGCGTCTTGCCATGAGTCATTGCCATTCCTTTATGCAATTGCCCTCCTATGAAAACTATTACATATTACATAGTTGTTGTCAAAGAAAGGGGCGGGGGGATCGAGACCTTCCGGGCTATTTTGAAGACAGAAATGTCTTAGGAGAGACTATGTCAAGCCTGTTCAAGCCAAAAGATTTCAGTTTTTTAGCAGGAATCTCGAGCAGGTCTTTATCACCCGTTAACAGGAAATCCGCTCTCACAGCGAAGCAGAGATTAAGGTAGGCATTGTCTGTACTGTCTCTCGAAAGTGCAAGTTTTTTCGAAGGGTTTATTTCTTTCGCGTAAGAGGCCAGCCTCACGATGATAGAACGCAGCCGCCTTGTTCCGGCATTGCCGAGCTTGCCTTCAAGTTCATGAAGCAACCCCGATAATTCTTGTTTGATATCGGGTGAAATATAAACATCACATGTCTTCAACGCCTTGAGAAAGGCCTTTCTCGGCGTCCCTCCGAACAAGGAAGAAACAATAACGCTTGCGTCTATCACAACCTTAGGCATAGACCTTTTTCCTGGCTTTTGCGAGAGCCTTAAGGGCATTGGATTCAGTGGTCCCGCTCTCTTTCAGTAAGGACTCGGCCTCTTCAAGAAGCGCCTCGGCGACCGCGGCCTTGTCCTTGAACGGGATAATAAGTCCTACAGGCTTGCCTCGCTTGGTGATGATCACTTTGTTGCCCTTCTCCACATCGTCTCTGAGGAGTTTTGTCGCGGTTGAACTGAATTCCCGCACATTGACGAATTTCATATTCTCCACCTCCTTTTAATGTTAGTATAATTGTGTGAACATTGCGTGTCAACAAAATCTACGGCTTTTCCCTGTTCATTTTAAAATAATATTCCATCTCAAGAAGCCGCACCTTCTTTTCAACCCCCGCGGAATATCCGCCGATGGAACCGCCGGACTCAACGACCCTGTGGCATGGAAGTATGACAGGCAGCGGATTTTTCGAAAGCGCCTGCCCGACCGCCCTTACGGCAGAAGGGCTGCCCACCTTCTCGGCAACCCACTTATATGTCCTTGTCTCGCCGAATGGGATGGACTTAAGAGAGAGCCAGACGCTCTTTTCAAAATCAGTCCCCGTCAGAAACTTTATCTCCTGCCGGAATCCCGTCCCTGTCCCCTTGAAGTATGATTCAAGCTCCTTTACAAAATTCCTCTGCGCGGCTCCTTTTTTCAATGCCATGTCAGAGGGCTTTTCAAACGAGAGCCCGACGAGCGCCTTCCCTGAAAATTGGAGAAAGAGCGAGCCGATCGGGGAATCAAAAATGTCATAAAAGAGAAGAGGTGTTTGCACTTCTTACCTGGACTTGACCCTCATGGCCTCGATCACTCCGCTCACGTGCGAGAGTTTTTTTATCACGCTGTTTAGCTGGGCCACGTCCTTTACCTCCATTGTGAAATTAAAGCGGGCTTTTTTATCGCTTGTCGCGGATGCGTCTATATGGCTGAGATTCACGTTTTCGCTTGATATCACGGCGCTCATCTCGGCGAGAACCCCGGGCTTGTCTATTGTATAAACAAGAACCTTCACCGGATAGGTCTTTTCTTTATCGCCCGACCATTCTACATCGACAAGCCGGTCGGCATCGATGGTGTTCACGTCGAGGGTCGCGCAGTCAACAGAGTGTATCGAAACCCCCCTGCCCCTTGTGACAAAGCCTGCGACCTTTTCTCCGGGCAGAGGGTAGCAGCATTTTGCCCTGTTGAACATTATGTTGTCTATACCCTTAACCGTGATGCCGCTCACATGCTTCGGCTTTCCTGTTTCTTTCTTTTTGGAGACCGGCTCGGCCTTTTCCGGCTCAGGCAGAAACTTATTGATCGCCTGAAGCGGGGATATCCTTCCGTAACCCACGGCTATAAAGAGGTCGTCATGCGTCTTTATCTTGAACTGCGAAACAGCCTCGACTATCTCTTTTGATTTGATGAGGTCTTTGTTCAGGCCGTATTTCTTAAGCGCCTTTTCAATCAGCTCTTTGCCGAGTTCAAGGCTCTTCTTCCTCTCATCTGTCTTCACCCAATGCCGTATCCTCGCCTTTGCCTTCTGGCTCTTCACGAACTTCAGCCAGTCCCTGCTCGGCTTCTGGATGGGGGAGGTGAGTATCTCGACTGAATCGCCGTTTTCGAGCCTGTGCCTGAGCTGGACTATCTTGCCGTTGACCTTCGCGCCCGAACAGTGATTGCCAATCTCCGTATGTATGCTGTAGGCGAAATCAACCGGGGTAGAGCCCTGAGGCAGTTCGATTATGTCGCCTTCCGGGGTAAACACATAGACGACGTCGGGCAGGATATCCCCTTTGACCGCCTCAAGGAATTCCCTTGCGTCAAGAGTGTCTTTCTGCATCCGCACAAGCTCCCTGAGCCATGAGATATACTCTTCGTCTCTCCTTTTTGACAACCTTGAATCCTTGTACTTCCAGTGGGCGGCGATTCCCTCTTCAGCTATCTTGTTCATGTCTTCGGTGCGTATCTGAAATTCTATCTTCTCTCCCCTCGGGCCGATGACCGTAGTGTGAAGAGACTGGTAGAGGTTTGATTTCGGGGCGCCGATGAAATCCTTGAACCTGCCCGGCACGGGAGTCCAGAGCGAATGGATAAGCCCCATGATCATGTAGCAGTTCTTCTTTGTGTCCGTGATTATCCTTATGGCTATGACGTCATACACAAGCTCAAAGGGTATCTTCTGCTTCTGCATCTTTGAGAAGATTCCGTAAAGGTGCTTCACCCTTCCGATGACCCTTCCCGGAATGCCCGCCTCCTTCAGATGCGCTTCCACTATCTTCGCTATCTCGTCAAGATACTCTTTCTGCTCCTTCCCTTTTTTGGTCACCTTGCGCTTCAGTTCCCTGAAGGTGTCGGGCATAAGATACATGAAGCTGAGATCCTCGAACTCCGTCTTGAGCCAGCCTATGCCGAGCCGGTTCGCGAGCGGCGCGTATATCTCGAGGGTCTCCTGCGCGATGCTCGTTCTCCGATCTTCCGGAAGGTGCTCGAGCGTGCGCATGTTATGGAGCCTGTCGGCGAATTTTATGAGCATCACCCTTATGTTCTCCGCCATCGCGAGGAACATCTTGCGGAAGTTCTCAGCCTGCGCCTCTTCCTTCTTCTTAAGCTCCATCTTGCTGAGCTTTGTGAGCCCTTCGACGAGAAAAGCTATGTCATCGCCGAAGAGGTCCCTGACTTCCTCGACAGTCGTGCCCGTATCCTCCACTGTATCGTGAAGAAGCCCGGCGGCAATGGTGTTGCTGTCAAGGCGCATGTCGCTCAGGATGTTTGCTACCGCGAGAGGGTGCTCTATGAAAGGCTCGCCGCCTTTTCTCTTCTGCTTAAGGTGAGCCTCGCATGAGTACGCGTACGCCCGCCTCAGGACATCGAGGTCTGCTTCGGGGTTGAACTGGAATACCTTGTCGATAAGGCCGTTGATCGTGCTTACTTCTTTTGTACCTGTCATGGTTTTATTATACTGCAATAAATATCTCAGTCCGCCTCGAGCCCGTACTTCTTTAATTTGCGCCAGAGAGATACTCTGTCTATGTCAAGCGCCTGAGCCGCGACGGTTTTATTGCCTCCCGACTCCTCGAGCACCCATTTGATATACTCCATTTCCTGTTCCTCGAGCGTAGGTATCTTGCTGTTCTTTTTCCTGAATGTCCTCACGCTCAATATCTTAAGGTCGTCGGGCAGGTGGCTTTCCTCTATGACATTGCCTGTCGCGAGAGCAACGCCCCTCTCAATGACATTTTCGAGCTCTCTTATATTGCCGGGAAAACCGTATTTCATCAGTATCGAAATAACCCCCGGAGCTATTTCTGTCACATTCTTCTTCATGAGCGCGGAATGCCTTTTAAGAAAATATTGGCTTAAGATCGGGATATCATTTTTTCTCTCTGACAGAGGAGGAATGCGCAGTGAAACCACATTAAGCCTGAAATAAAGGTCATCTCTGAACCGGCCGCTCTTTATAAGGGACTGGACATCCCTGTTGCTCGCCGCCAGAAACCTGACGTCGATACTCAGAGGTGCTGTGCCGCCCACCCTCATAAACTCCCTCTCCTGTATCACTCTCAGAAGCCTCACCTGCATGGCCGGGGACATCTCGGTTATCTCATCAAGAAAAAGGGTTCCCCCGGAGGCCGTCTCTATCATTCCCTTCTTTAAAGTATTGGCTCCGGTGAAGGCCCCTTTCTCATGGCCAAAAAGCTCATTGGTCAGAAGCTCTTCTGTCAGCGCACCGCAGTTTATCGCGAAGAAAGGGCCTTCCGCCCTGCCGCTGTGCGAATGTATGTATTTCGCAAAGAGTTCTTTGCCCGTCCCGCTCTCCCCTGTTATAAAGACATTGCAGTCTGTCGGCGCTATCTGCCTGGCTGTTTCAAGGAGCTTCTCCATCTTCGGGTCCTGCGTTATTATCTTTACCTTGCCCTCGAATTTTTCTATCTCCTCGCGAAGCTGAGCGTTCTCCCTTTTCAGCTTCACCTTCTCGAGCGCGTCCCTCACGACCTTCCTCACCTCGTCAAGCTTGAAAGGCTTTGCTATATAATGATAGGCGCCCTTTTTCATCGTCTCAACCGCGGACGTTATCGTTGCGTAGGCCGTTATCATTATTACCTCGGTGTCGGGATAAAGCTCTTTTGTCTTTTCAAGTATCTCAAACCCGTCGACATTCTCCATCTTAAGGTCTGTCAGTACAAGGTCGAATTCACGGTTCTGAAGAAGCTTAATGCCCTGGAGGCCGCTCGTCGTGGCCATAACTTCGTAGCCCTCTTTCTTCATTGTGTGCTCAAGGTTTTTGAGCGCTATCTTCTCGTCCTCTACGATTAGTATCTTCCCGAAATTCTCCATGCTCATGTCTCCTTTGGAAAGAGCTCTATCCTGAAAGTTGTCCCGTACCCGGGCTCGCTTTCGACTATGATTGCGCCGCCGTGCTCCCTGATTATATTGTGCACGATGAAGAGGCCGAGGCCGTACCCCTTCTTCTCTCCTTTCGTGGTGAAAAAGGGGTTGAAGATATTCTGTATCATGTCTTCGCTCATGCCTGAACCCGTGTCGGACACGGCTATCTCAACCTTGCCGTCCTTCCGGTTCATATTTGCCGCGATAGAGACCCTGCCTTCGCCGCTTATCGCCTCAATGGCATTTTTAATAAGGTTAAGGAAGGCCTGCTGGAGCTTCTGCTTGTCAACGAATACGGTTATATCGGAAGGTATCTTCACCTCAAGTTTAACTTTGGTAGGGATCTCCCCCTTTATGAAATGTATCGTCTCGTTTACGAGGGTTCTAAGGCTTACCTCCTCTTTCGCGCTGCTTCTCGAATAGCCGAGCAGGGACGCCACTATATTCCTTGCCCTTTCGGTCTCGCCCTCTATCTGCCTCAAAAGCTCTTTTTTCTCTTCGATGCCTTCTTCCTCTATCTCCTCAATAAGTATCTGGCAGGATGACGAAATATTGGAAAGAGGGTTGTTAAGCTCATGCGCCACGCCGAAAAGGAGCGTGCCTAAAGAAGCGAGTTTTTCAGACCGCACAATATAGCCTTTTCTCTCCTCAAGCTCGTGCAGCATCCTGTTGAACGCGCTGTTGAGCGATGCTATCTCCCTGTCGCGGGTATCTATCGGCACGGGGGAGAATTCGCCTCTCGAAACCCTTTCCATATGGCCTTCGAGAATCTTCAGCGGCCTCAGGAGCCTTGTGTAAAAAATTACCGAGCCGGCAAAACCCGCAACCATAAAGACGAGTATTGAAGTAAACACGGTATGCCTTGCCGCCTTGAGCGTGTCCCGCATGACAGCCTTTTCGGTGTTTGATATATTTTCCGCGGCATCGACTATATCCCTCCCGACTTCTCTCAATTTCTTCTTTACGCCGTCGCTGTCGCGCGAAGAAACCGAAAGAGAGGTCAGCAGTTCCCTGTAATTATTGATATGCGCCCTGAGTTCGATGATCACGTTATGCTTTGCGAATAAGGTGAAATCCCTGCTGTTTTCGATCAGGAGCCTTTCTGCTTTTTCAAGGTAAGAGAGGAGCTCGGTATAGTCCTCCTCTTTTCCGTAAAGAAAAAAGTTCTTCTCAAAACGTTTTATCTCCAGCGTCGTGTCAAAAAGATCGGATACAATCTCGCCTGACCCGACCATCTCCTCAACATTTGTAAAACTATTCCAGTCCCAGAAGATTACCGCCGACATCATCAGAAGCACGACTGTGTACGCGATAACGAGTTTCTGTTTTATGCTGCTCTGGCGCTTTATCATTTTTTAATAATAGTCCAAATTGTTGCAAAGTGCAATAAACATGCTTTTTCTGCAACAGTTGTTTAAATGAGTTTCTACAGAGAGATATTCTGTAAAGAGCCCGGCTATCGTTGCAAGCTGCAACAAACAGGGAAAACTTCTCAATCCTCAAACGCTATCAAAATACTTTTTAATATCAATGTGTTGCATGACATTTTTTCTTCTGGCACGGCAAATGCTCTTTAACGGTTAACCAAATTTGAGGAGGAGACTTGATGAAGAGCCTGGCGAAAAAGCTGGAAAACATATTCTCGGCTGTTGCTTTTGCCGAAAGCGGGGAATTCGAAACTGCCGTAAGAATGATCGGGGAAGAGCCCGCCCTTATAAGGAGAGTGCAATCGATAAAGAATGAAGTTGACCTTTCGATCACGAACCTCACAATGATGGCTCTCTCTTTTGCCGAGGACGGGGAATATGAGAAGGCGCTGGAGATCATGAAGGAAGTTGAAATCAGGCTTGAGGCGCTGAAAGAGGAACTGCGAAATGAAGTTATCTCCCTTTCAGAACTCTCGGCTCAAACATAAGGAGGAATAAGATGAAAAGATTTCTGAAAAAATTGGAGGCGATCTTCTCGGCTGCTGCTTTTGCCGAAAGCGGGGAAACCGAAACCGCAAAAGAAATAATGAGGGAAATCTGCTCTCCGGAAAGAAGAAAGACTGACACCGCCGTCATGGATAACATGGCCGGAGTTCAGTTGGCCGGAACAGCGAAATAAAGAGGGTTCATGAAAAAATTCGGAAAAAGAATCGACAGCCTGATGTCAGCCGTCACATTCGCGGAAGCGGGCGAGGCTGAAACAGCAAAACAGTTTCTTGAAGAAGGGCGGAGGATTCTCTTCGCGACAAAAGAAGGGCATGAAGACAAAAGGGCATTCAGTTACGCCCTCAGCACTTGCAAAAGGATAGGTGCCGGCCTTGACATACTCTTTGTTTCGTCAAAGAAAGCCCTCTCGCCGATTATGGAGCAGTTCATGCTGGAACTTAAGAAAGAGAAGATAAAACACAGCTTCTCGCAAAAGGAGGGCTGTTTAAAGAACCAGATTGCCGATTATGTGGCTGAAAAGAGAGAGATACTTTTTGTGGTGATCGAATCCAAAGAGAACGTTGACATCGACTGCAGGAGAAAGAGCGGCTCATTCTCGCAGATACTGAACAGGCTTCACTGCCCTCTCGTAGTCGTATCGGAATCAGAGAATATATAACTTTTAAAAAATTAAGGAGAAAAGAATGTCACTGACAAAGAAAAAGCCTTACTCGAAGATGATAATTTTAGGGATTATTTCGGCCTCGTTATACATCCTGCTTCTTTCAAGGCAGGAGTTTGTAACCCAGTATTTCGCAAAGGGCGGCATTAACGCGTTCCTGCCGATAATCACGGCCTTTATCTTCTCATTTGTGCACGGTTCATTCACGGGCAGTTTCTGGACCGTTCTCGGCGTCGAGGCCGCCAAAAAGAAAAAGGAGGCCCAATAAGATGCATGACATTGTTAACGCGGCAGCGAACTTCATACACCTTGACGCAGTAAACATAATCTACCTCTTTCTCGTGGGATTTGTGGGAGGCCTCGTGAGCGGTTTTATCGGCTCGGGCGGCGCTTTTGTACTCACGCCCGGAATGATGAGCCTCGGCGTGCCCGGCCTCGTGGCGGTGGCAAGCAATATGTGCCATAAATTTCCAAAGGCGCTTGTCGGAGCCATAAAGCGCGCGAGATACGGCCAGGTTGACGTTAAGCTCGGCATAGTGCTCGGGATATCTGCTGAGGCCGGAGTGCTTTACGGGGCGCATATACAGGAAAACATCAAAAAGGCATTCGGCGAAGCAGGGTCAAACCTTTATGTCAGCGCCGCGTTTGTGGTAATACTCGCGGTTGTCGGCGGATTCGTGCTTCTCGACGCGTGGAAGACCTACAGGGCTGGCGGCGGCGACGAAGAGGAGAGTGCCACGAAAATAGCGCGGTGGGTCCAGTCTGTCAACATCCCCGGCACAATGGTCTATTTCAAAAGCCTAAATGCGAGGATTTCCGTACTCTTTACAATACCTCTGGGCTTTGCGACGGGCATGCTTGCCGCAACTATTGCGGTAGGAGGGTTCATCGGAGTTCCTGCAATGATTTACGTTCTCGGAGCGCCGAGCCTCATGGCATCGGCGACAGAACTCGTCATAGCATTTGTGATGGGCCTCGGCGGTTCCTTGAAATACGCAATGCACGGCCTTGTCGACATACGCCTTGCCATGATCATTCTCGCGGGTTCGCTCTTCGGCATTCAGCTGGGAGCCATCGGGACAACGTATGTAAAGCCTTTTATGATAAAGGTCGTTATGGGCGTCATAATGGTTACCGTTCTCTTCAGCCGGGCGCTGATGGTTCCTGTTTATATGTCACAGCTTCATCTTATTCAGGAAATAGACGCGGGCACGGCATCATTGCTCAAAAATGTCAGCTTCGGCATAATGATATTTGCCCTCGCGCTCGGAGCATTTATCGTTCTGAAGGCGATGTGGCAGGGTCACAGGGCAGAAAGGCTTCAGCATGCCGCAGAGGTTTTGGAGCACGGAAAAATCTGACATGGGAAGATACAGAAAAATTCTTGTCGCGGTGGACGGATCAGAAGCGAGCTTGCACGCGCTGAAGGAATCATTCAAGCTTGCTTCAAATGAGAAAAGCTGGATAACCGTTGTCTCTGTTATCCCGCCTTATAGCGGCGATCTGGATCTGATAACTATGGGAAACGTCCTTGCGTCTGCCAGAAAACCCTGCGAAGATGCCCTGTCGCTGGCAAACAAAACAGCAGAGGCTGAGAGAGCGCTGATTAAGACGGTCTGCGAGGAAGGAGAGATACACGAAAGGATAGTTGACCTCGCGGACGCTGAAAACTGTGACCTGATAGTCATGGGAAGAAGAGGCATGAGCCGCCTTGAAAGGGCGCTCCTCGGCAATATTACCGCAAGAGTCATCGGTTACAGCAATAGAGATGTCCTTGTTGTGCCGAGAAATACAACTGTCGGATGGCAGAAGATCCTCGTGGCAACTGACGGTTCAAAATTCAGCAAAGCCGCTGCCGCAAAGGCGATAGATTTTGCGAAATCATACGGCGGAGAGCTCATCGTCATTTCAGTCGTGGATGTCCCGACCGAATTTTACGGCGAAGCGCCACAGGTTGTCGAGGATATGATAAAGAAAGCTAAAGGCTACACAGAAGACGTCAGAAAAGAGGCCGTTTCGGCAGACGTAAAAGCAGAGACATTCGTCAGGGAAGCGGAAGCTTACCGGGCAATCACCGAAATCGCAAAAGAGCATCAGGTTGACACCATCGTGATGGGCTCGCACGGCAGGACAGGACTTAAAAGGCTTTTGATGGGCAGTGTCACCGAGCGCGTCATCGGGCTTTCGCACTGCCCCGTCATGATCGCTAAGGCCTGAGAGAGTTCATGCATAGATGATGTCCTGAGCCTTCACTGTCACTCCCGCCATGCCCGCAAGGGACTTATCCCGCAGTTCATCAATAATGTCACCATATCCCGAAAATCCGGTTTCAGGAATAACTGCGTTAAAATCGGAATTGAGTTATGATTGCGTGACAGGCGCACAATCAGTTTCACGAATTAATACAGTTGTTGTATTATTGTAGTCAATGCAAAAAAGATAATTATAAGTCTTCCCTGCCGGAATGACGGTTTAGATATCCTGCAGATTGCTATGGGCTTGTTCATTTGACATAAATTAATTTCAATAAGGAGGGCATATGGCAGACGACAAAAAGATAGAGGTCTTGATGGATGAAGAGAGGACATTTCCGCCGTCAGCGGAATTCAGCGCCAGGGCGCACATCGGGAGCCTTGAAGAATATGAAAAGATATATAAACGTTCCGTTGAAGACATGGAAGGCTTCTGGGCTGATATAGCCGAGAAGAATATCTCATGGTACAGGAAGTGGGATAAAGTTCTTAAATATGATTTCCGCAAACCTGATATAAAGTGGTTCATCGGCGGCAAGCTGAACGCGTCGTTTAACTGTCTTGACAGACATACAACAACAGCAACGAGAAACAAGGCCGCGATAATCTGGGAGGCTGATGACGGCTCATACAAAACATACACTTATCAGCAGTTATATCGTCAGGTGAACCGATTTGCGAATGTCCTGAAAAAGAACGGCGTAGGCAGGGGCGACAGGGTCTCCATATACATGCCGATGATACCTGAGCTTGCCATTGCTATGCTTGCATGCGCGAGAATCGGCGCGATACACAGCATAGTATTCGGCGGCTTCAGCGCCCAGGCGCTCAGGAGCAGGATACAGGACTGCGGCGCAAAGATGCTCATAACTTCTGACAGAGGATTGCGGGGCGGCAAGCAGGTCCCGCTCAAGGCAAATGCTGACGAGGCTCTTGCCGGATGCCCGACTGTGGAGAAGATGATAGTCGTGCGCAGGGTCGGGGATATAGAGATGAAGAAGGGCAGGGACCTCTGGTGGCATGAGGAGATGGCGGCAGAAGATATAAAAAATTACTGCGAGCCCGAAGAGATGGATGCTGAAGACCCGCTTTATATCCTTTATACATCAGGCTCTACAGGAACGCCCAAGGGCGTGCTCCATACAACCGGCGGATACATGGTTTATACCAACACTACCTTCAGATGGATATTTGATTACCACGATGAGGATATCTTCTTCTGCACCGCTGACATAGGATGGGTGACAGGCCACAGCTACATAGTTTACGGCCCTCTTTCAGCGGGCGCGACAAGCCTCATGTTCGAGGGCATTCCAACATATCCAAATGCCGGGAGGTTCTGGGACATATGCGAGAAGCATCAGGTCAATACGATTTATACCGCACCTACTGTCATAAGAGCGCTTATGAGAGAAGGCGAAAAATGGGTGAAGAAATACGATCTCTCCTCGCTGAAGCTCCTCGGATCAGTAGGCGAGCCGATTAATCCCGAGGCATGGATGTGGTATCACACGCATGTAGGCAAAGGCAGACTCCCCATAGTTGACACATGGTGGCAGACCGAGACAGGCGGCATACTGATAACCCCGCTTCCGGGAGCGATGACGCTTAAGCCAGGCTCTGCCAACAGGCCATTCCCCGGCGTCGTCCCAAAGGTGCTCAAAGAAGACGGCTCTCCTGCCGGCGTGAATGAAGGCGGCTATCTCGTGATTGATAAGCCGTGGCCCGGCATGATACGCGGCACTTACGGCGACCCTGAACATAAACGCATGAAAGAGGTCTATTTTGACAGGTTCCCCGGCCATTATATGTCAGGCGACGGCGCGAGGATAGATAAAGACGGCGATTACTGGCTCATGGGAAGGATAGACGACGTCATCAATATTTCAGGCCACAGGCTCGGGACAGCGGAGGTCGAGTCAGCGTTGGTCAGTCATGAAGCTGTTGCTGAATCAGCGGTGGTCGGCTATCCTCACGAGATCAAAGGTGAAGGCATCTATGCCTATGTCACACTTAAAGAAGGGCGGGAGCCTTCCGAAGACCTTAAAAAGAAATTGTTCGGCCATATAAGGAAAGAGATAGGCCCCATAGCAACCCCTGACAAGATGCAGTTTGCCCCAGGCTTGCCAAAGACCCGAAGCGGAAAGATTATGAGAAGGATTTTAAGGAAGATAGCAAAGGGAGATGTTGAGGATTTGGGCGATACGTCAACGCTTGCCGACCCGTCAGTGGTTGATAACCTTGTCAAAGAGAGGTTGTAGAAAAGAACATTAAAAGGCTCTGCCTCCCTCTTAAGATAAGAGGGGCACAGAATTATTTTAAATTTGACATCATAGTTCTCAATGGACAAATTTATTCTTAATAAAGATAATGCTGTTCTCGTCATCGTTGATATTCAGGAGAAGCTCGCCGTTGTGATGAAGCAGAGGGAGAAGGTGGTCAATAACACCCTTCACCTGATCGAGGCGGCGAAACTTTTGAGCATCCCGATAATCGTCACGGAGCAGTATTCTAAAGGGCTCGGCCCCACCGTCAAGAAGATAAAAGACTCCCTCCCCTCGTATGAACCGCTTGAGAAGATAACATTCGACTGCTGCAGAGGTGATGGTTTCCTGAAGAAGATAACCTCCCTTAAGAAAAAACAGATTATCCTTGCGGGCATGGAGACCCATGTCTGCGTGCTTCAGACATGCCTGAGCCTTCTGAAGAATAAGCACGCAGTCCATCTGGCGGGCGATGCCGTATGTTCAAGGAAAAAAGATGACTATCTCGCAGGAAAGGAGCTTATGAGGAATGCGGGGGCCGTCATCACCTGCACTGAGACCGTGCTTTTTCAACTGCTTGAAAAAGCGGGCACCGAAGAGTTTAAAACCATAGTGAAGAGGATAAAATAGACGAGGTTTCAGTCGCCGGGCCTTAATGCCTTAAGCTTCAACTGAAGTATCTTCGTGCCGTTCCATTCATTTATCGACGGGGTGAAGGCGCTGTCAAAATAAGAGGAGCTCTCAATCTCCTTTAGAAGTTCCCCCTTGTTAAAGCCTATCGTATCCATGTATATCTTATTCTGCTTTGACCTCACCTTAAGGTGATTGTTCCCGACAACCCTTGCGTCGACAAACTCAATATTCTTTGCTCCTAACACAGGCTCTTCGTTGGCAGTGCCCAATGGTTCGAGAAGGCTTAACTCCTTCTCCACAAGCCTGAAATTCACATCGGAAAGTTCAACGCCCGCGTCTATCTCAAGCACAGGGGCAAGATCTTCCCTGCTTATGCTCCTCTCTATAACCTCATCTATCTTCTTGTGAAAATGCGGAAGGTTAGAGGCATCCATCTTAATGCCCGCGGCCTGCTCGTGGCCCCCGAAGTCGATGAGATGCTCAGCGCACTCGCCTATCCCCCTGTAAAGATTAAAAGGAGGTATGCTGCGCGCGGAGCCCTTTGCCACGCCGTCTTTTACGGCAAATAAAAATACCGGCCTGTAGAATTTATCAACCAGGCGTGAAGCGACTATCCCGATAACGCCGGGATGCCATTCCGGAGATGAGAGAACTATTGCATATCCGGGGTCTGCATCGCCTATCATTGAGAGCGCTGATTCAAGCACATCCTTTTCTATCTTCTGCCTTCTCCTGTTCTGCCCCTCAAGGACGGCGACCGTCTCATCGGCTTTGGCCTTCTCATCCGTGAGCAGAAGCTCCACGACCTCCCCGGCATCGCTGAGGCGGCCTGCGGCGTTTATTCTGGGGATTATAGTGTATGAAAGCATCACCGAGTTCATATCCCTGTCTCCCCTGAAGAGATCCTTCATCGCCCTGATCCCAGTGCGGCATGAGGCGCTGTTTATTTCTTTAAGCCCGTATGAGACAAATACCCTGTTCTCCCCCGTCAGGGGAACCGAGTCAGCAACCGTGCCTATTGCGACAAGGTCAAGAAACTCTTCAAGCCTTATCTCATCTCTGTATATGGATGAATTCTCAACCAGCGCCTGAACAAGTTTATATGCGACACCCACCCCGGCAAGGTTCCTGAAAGGATATTGCGAGTCTCTCCTGTGGGGATTTATGACAGCCGTCGCCTCGGGCAATTTATCAGGGACTTCATGATGGTCTGTGATTATCACGTCTATGCCCAAGTTTTTGGCGGAGAGGACAGCCTCAGCGGAACTTATCCCGCAGTCAGCAGTTATGATGAGCCCTGCCCCGCATGCCTTTGCCTTCTCGATCCCTGAATTGCCGAAGCCGTAGCCCTCTGTTTCCCTGTTGGGAACATGATAACAGGTCTTCAGCCCTATCTTTCTTAACGCGGAAACAAGCAAGGCGGCGGATGTGAGCCCGTCAGCGTCATAGTCGCCGTGGACGAGCACGGTCTCACTGTTAGAAACCGCGGACTTGACCCTTTCAACCGCCTTATCAATATCGGGCAGGAGCGAAGGGTCATGCAGATTCTTAAATGAGGGGTTTAAAAATTCCCTGATTGCGTCAGGGTCTTTTATCCCCCTGTTTACGAGTATCTGGGCGAATGTTGTCGAGATGGCAGCCTTGCCGGATAGGTATCTGAGGAATTCAGGATTGGTCCTGTTTACGAGCCAGCGTCTGTTCATTATATATAGAATACAGGATTCGGGAGGCAGAATTCAGAATCACGAAAAAGAGAGGCAGCTACGGTTTGAAAATCACTTCTTGTGAAACGCCTTCTCGCCCATAAGGTACACAATGGGGCTTGCCACAAATATCGAAGAGTAAGTGCCTACTATGATTCCGAGCATAATCGCGAGCGCGAAATCATGTATCACCTCTCCGCCGAAAATAAATAGCGCCACGGCGGTAAGAAAAACTGTGAGCGATGTCACGATCGTCCTTGAGAGCACCTCATTGATGCTCATGTTCACGACATCAAAAAGGCTCTTCTGGCTCTTGAACTTCATATTCTCCCTTATCCTGTCAAAGACGACAACCGTGTCTGTGAGCGAATATCCGGCTATCGTAAGAAGCGCGCTGACGAGGAGAAGATTAATCTCTTTGCCGGCGAGATAGAATATCCCGAGAACTGCGAGAACATCATGAAAGGTCGCGACTGTCGCGCCTATGCCGAAGCCGAACTGAAATCTCAGCGCAACATATATCAATATGCCGAGCGTTGCTACAAGCACGGCGACCAGCGCGTCCTTCCTTAATTTCCCGCCGACCTTCGGCCCTATTTCAGTAGTGGAGTCTACCACAATGTTTTCCCTCGAATACTTCTGCGAAAGCAGGGAAATTACCGTGTTTGAGACATCGCCGAGATTCGTATCGCTCTTCTTTGTCCTGATAAGCACCTTGTTCACGGTGGGCAGGTCCTGAAGGTCAAAATCCTTCAGCCCGCCGTCTTCGAGCGATTTCCTCACTTCATGTAATGATACCGGCGTATTGAACTTTATCTGCACGGATGTGCCGCCCGCAAAATCAATGCCGAGATTGGCAGTGCCTCTTCCGACCTGGATAACCGCTATCAGCCCTATCAGCATAAGCACAGCCGTAACAGTGAGGGCATAACGCCTTTTGCCCATGAAATCTATTTTTGTATTCTTTATTATCTCGATCATATGCTGAGCCTCTTGATATTGCGCGTCGATGTTATGATGTCAAAGGCCGTCTTTGTGCCGATGAGCGCGGTAAAAAGATTAATAAAGACTCCGGCCCCGAGCGTCACGGCAAAACCCCTTATCGGCCCGGTGCCGAATTCGTAGAGGACAACCGCGGTTATCAGCGTCGTCACATGGGAATCAAATATAGTCCAGAATGCCTTGTCATAGCCCGAATCAATCGCGGCCCTCGGCGTCTTGCCGAGCCTCAGTTCATCGCGCATCCTCTCGAACATGAGCACATTGCTGTCAACCGCCATTCCGATGGCGAGGATTATCCCGGCTATGCCCGGCATTGTAAGCGTCGCCTTGAACGCGGAGAGCACGCCGACAAGAAAAAGTATGTTGAGCACGAGGGCAAAATCAGCTATCACACCGGAAAGCTTGTAATAAATAATCATGAAGAGTATGACGAGAATCGAAGCGATTATTCCCGCCCTGATGCCGGCGTCAATGGAATCCTGCCCAAGCGACGGGCCGACGGTTATGTTCTGAAGCATTTTGAGAGGCGCCGGAAGTGAACCCGAGCGAAGCACGATGGCGAGGTCTTTCGCTTCTTCCATATTAAATCGCCCTGTTATCTGTGCCTCGCCTTCGGTTATCGGCTCATTGATGGTCGGGGCTGAATAGACATTGCTGTCAAGGATTATGGCAAGGCGCTTCTTTACGTTATTTGTCGTTATCTGCCTGAAGATGACAGCGCCTTCAGAGTTGAAGGATATTCCCACATAAGGCTCGTTCTCCCTCTGGTCAATATTAACGCGCGCCTCTGTGAGGGAATCGCCCGTCATCAGTGTCTGTTTCTTTACCAGATAAACTCTCTTAACCGCTCTGCCTTCCTCTCCGGATATCTTTTCGAAAAGGATTTGATCATCTTCCGGTATCTTCCCCGCGAACTGCGCAAAAAGCTCCTCCTCTTTGCCAGCTTCAACAGTCGCGGGCAGTTGAAGCGCGGCCGGGTTGTCCTCATCAAGAAGCTTGAACTCAAGCACCGCTGTCTTACCGACGAGTTCTATAGCCCTGTTTGCGTCCTTCACGCCGGGAAGCTGGACCACTATCTCGTTCCCTGCCTGCCTGTGTATTGTCGGCTCGGCAACGCCGAACTGGTCAATCCTGTTCCTTATCGTCTCAAGCGCCTGGTCAACAGAGCTCTCTTTTATCCTGTTAACTTCCTTGTCGCCGAGCCTATATATGGTCTTTTCCCCGCTCTTTGAAACTTTATCGAGGTTCGGGTAATTCTCAGCTACAAGCTTATCCGCTTTATCGTCAGGGGGCGTTACGGATATCTCAGGGCCTGACTTTTCCACTCTGGAATTTACCCCTTTCTCCTTGAATATGTTCGTCAGGCTTCCCGCTATCCTCTCGGTGCTTATGTCAACGGCCCTATCCCCGTCCACCTCATATACGAGATGCACCCCGCCCTGCAGGTCGAGGCCGAGCGTAAGCCCGTAATTCTTCAGCCACTCGGGCATGGACGGCCGGAGAGATGTGGAAGGAAGAAAGAATATTATTGAAAAGGCCGTTGCCGCAAGAAGTAATGAGAGCCGCCAGAAATAATTTTTCTTCACTTTAAAGCCTACTCCTTATCCCTTAATCCGGCGATATAATTTCTGTTGACCCTTATCTTGGTGTCGTCTTTCACGCCCACTTTGAGGGTCAGCACATCGCCGTCAATCTCCTCGATGATACCGAGAATGCCTCCGTTGGTTATGACCTTGTCCCCTTTCTTCAGGTTGTCAAGTGTGGCTTTGTGTTCCTTTGCCCTCTTTGATTGCGGCCTGATAAGAAGAAAATAAAAGATGACAAAAATCAGAACCAGGGGCAAAAAAGAAGCAAGCATCCCGCCCGCGCCCTGCTGAGCGCCGCCTGCAGGCGCGCCTGCCATGGCATATGCAATATCAGAAAACATTATCGCCTCCGTTAACACCGGCTGGGGAATTTAAAATCTAAATAATATACCTTTTTAAGTACATTAATTCAAGACAAGTTAAAGAAACCAATCTTTATTAAAGACTCCCCGCAGCAAGCTGCGGAGCGTCTTAATGGTAATGAATTATTTTTTTCATATTCGCTCGCTTGACCCTGCAGCAAGCTGCAGGGAATACGACTGTCTGCCGTCAGGCAGGCTCGCTATCCATTTAAACAGTGCAATAATTATGACCTGCGTCATATACAAAAAAAATATATGTGTCATAATAAAACATCTGGAGGAATTTATAATGCTCAAAGACACCTGTCCCGGAAGCAGGGAGATAAAACAGCCGAAGCCCGAAGATATCTTGTGCCGCAGATGCGGGGAGAAGGTTGAGATATGGAGCGACGAGACAGAGTCAAAATGCAAAAAATGCGGCCAGCCCGTATCCCGCGTTCTCGGCCCTTCGTGCATAGACTGGTGCGCCTTCGCAAAAGAGTGTTTAGGCGAAGATAAATACAGGAAGATTAAGTCAGGACAGAGCGGTAAGAATTAAACTTTTTCATTCCTCATCCTTCTTCCGGTTAAACAAAACCGAAGCCCATATGCCCACCTCGTAGAGGACTATCATCGGCAGCGCCATGAGAGCCTGATTGAACGCGTCGGGCGTCGGGGTAAGCACTGCGGCAGCAACAAACGCTATCAGCACTGCGTATTTTCTGTTTTTTGAGAGAAATTGAGTCGTCACTATTCCGATCCTCGTCAAAAATACAAGCACCACCGGAAGTTCGAAAACCGCTCCGAACGCGAGTATGAACTTCATGCAGAAATCAACATACTTTCCTACTGAAAGCATCGGCTTCATATTCTCTGTCTTGTAGGTGAGGAGGAAATTAATGGCAAAGGGCAAGATTATGATGAAGCAGAATAGTGAGCCGAGGAGGAATAGAAATGTCGTCACAAAAACAAACGGCAGGGCAAATCTCTTCTCTTTCGGCAAGAGCCCCGGAGAAATGAACTTCCATATCTGGTGAAATATTACGGGCGAAGCCAAAATAAAGCCCGAAATCATGGATATCTTGAAATGCATCCAGAGCCCTTCCGCGGGCTCAAGAAATACAAGCTCAAGGCCTGGGGTAGCCGAAGGCTGAAAAAAAATGAACGGGCTTGCTGATGAAAAGCTGAGCGTGCCGTGAAGAGGCATGGTGACTATTCTGAAGAGATCTTCGGAATAATAAAAAGAGAAAAAAAATGCCGCGGTGACGGCTCCCAATGAGATTGCTATTCTTTTTCTCAGGTCGCCGAGATGTTCAGATATGGGCATTTTATCCATTGCCCTCTGCTCCTGAACCCTCTTTCTTTGGTTTTTCGTAAGCCGCTGCCCCTTCTTCCGGCTTCAACACATCCTTTATCCCGAGGTCGATCTTCCCGTTTTTCATTATGCCGCCGGTAACATTCTCGCGGGCCTTCCTTATCTCTTCCTCGACCCCTGTTTCATTAATGCTTTCCGTAATGCCGCTCAGGGCGGATTTGAGTTCTTTCACTCCTTTGCCGAGAGCCCTTCCCAATTCAGGAAGTTTTTTAGGGCCGAATACGAGAAGGGCGACTATGAAGATTATTATGAGTTCCTGCGTTCCGATGTCAAACATAGCAAAAACAAGGTTAAGAGTTGAAAGTTGAAAGTTGAAAGTTAAGATAATATATCATTTAAATTATTTTTCTTCATTAATTCAAAACGCTTAACTCTCAACTTTTAACTATAGTTTACTTTTGTTAAAAGTATCAGAATGAATGAGCAGGTGTCAATTTTTTCATCTTGACCTAACCGTGGAAATTCCTTAAACTTAATAACTTGCTTGTGTATGCAAAATAAATTCAGAGGAGAGACGATATGTTTAAAGGCTCGATAGTCGCGGTCGTAACACCATTTAATAACGGAAAATTCGATGAAAAAGCTCTCGGAGACCTTATAGAGTGGCATATAGCCGAAGGAACCGATGCCGTCGTCCCCTGCGGCACAACAGGCGAATCGGCAACACTCGAGTACGATGAGCACTACAGGGTAATAGAGCATACGATTAAGGTGGTAAACGGCAGGATTCCGGTTATTGCGGGCACAGGCGCCAATTCGACCGACGAGACTATAATGATAACCCAAAAGGCAAAAAAATTAGGCGCTGACGGAGCCTTGCTTGTCGCGCCATATTACAATAAGCCTACGCAAGAGGGGCTCTTCAGGCATTATGAGAAGGTGGCAAAAGAGGTCGATATTCCCATTGTCTTATATAATGTCCCGGGCCGTACCGCGGTCAATATGATGCCTGAAACCGTTGCAAGGCTGGCTGTCATTGAGAACATAGTCGCAATAAAAGAGGCCACCGGCAATATGTCTCAGGTAAGCGATGTGATACGGCTTTGCGGCGACAGGATAACCGTGCTCTCAGGCGATGATTTCACAACATTCACTCTGCTTGCGCTTGGCGGAAAAGGCGTCATATCAGTTGTCGCGAACATTGCCCCGAGAGACGTCTCCGATATGATTAAATTGTGGAATAACAATAAGTTGAAAGAGAGCAGAGATATCCATTTCAGGCTCGAACCGCTCAATAAGGCGATGTTCATTGAGACAAACCCCATCCCTGTCAAGACGGCTTTAAGCATGATGGGCAAGATACGAGAAGAATTCAGGCTCCCGCTTTGTGAGATGAGCGGCCCGAACAAAGAAAAGCTGAAGAAAGAATTAAATGCTTACGGCCTGCTGTAAGCCTTATCCTGTTTATAACACTTGAAAATACAAGTATTCTAATATATTATTAATTATGGCGATACGCCTACCTTGTTCGTGAAAGGAATTAAAAACTTGTTCCTACAAATAACTATGTTAGGGAGCCAGCGTAAAACAGGTGTGAGCGTCCCGGCAAGCCGGGAGTCTAAGCCTAATCCTGTATTCAAGGCACCCACCTGTGTAAACAGGGAGGCAAGTTTTATCCTGCACGGCAAGGTGGGTATTTTATCCCGCAGAAGCGGGCATATTAAATTTATTGGTCTTGACAGTTAAGGTATCTCGGGTATGTGTAATATAAAGCTTCAAAGCCTCTTTAATATTTATCTAACTTTCTGCAATGTCTCTCAAAACAGCCATGTTGAGAGGTGTTTTACAGAGGCTGAACCTATAGAATCAGTTAAACCTGATATATTCATACCGCCCGTGTAACCCCATCTGTCAAAGGCCATCTTTGAATCCCCGCGCCCGTTTAATGGGCAGCCGGAGATCCTTTAACAAAAGATGGACTTGTATCACAAAGAAAAAAAAGCTCCTCTTTCCTGGAGAATGCAGCCTCGTGACCTCGGGGAATTTCTCGGCCAGTCCCATATCCTCGGCAGGGGCAAGCCGCTCAGGGAAGCGATTGAGCGCGACTCGATAGTCTCATTGTTACTTTACGGCCCTCCGGGGACCGGAAAGACCGCGCTTGCCCGCATCATAGCAAAAAAGACTAATGCCCTCTTCATTGCGTTAAACGCCGTCACTTCAGGCATAAGCGATATTAAAGAGTCCCTCAAAGAGGCTGAACATTCCAGCAGGGCTATTCTTTTTGTTGATGAGATACACAGGTTCAATAAGCTCCAGCAGGACGCGCTTCTTCCCGACGTCGAGAACGGGAATGTCATCCTGATAGGCGCCTCCACGCAAAACCCCTTTTTCTCAATAATACCGGCCCTTTCTTCACGATCCATGATATTCCAATTCCTGCCCTTAAGCAGGGAAGATATTAAAACCCTACTCGAAAAAGCCGTCCGCGACGACGAAAGGGGCATTGGAAGGCTGAACATAAACATCGGGCCTGATGCCATGGATTTTATATCTGAAGCCTCGGAAGGAGACGCGAGAAAGGCGCTAAATATTATTGAACTCGGAGCTTTTGTCCTTGAGAACTCAGGAAAAAATGTCTTTGATATGAACCTCGCTAAGGATATTGTCCAGAAAAAACATATTTATTACAGCGAAGACGAGCACTACAATACCATTTCAGCATTCATTAAAAGCATGAGGGGTGGAGACCCGGATGCCTCGCTTTACTGGCTTGCGAAGATGATAGAAAGCGGGGAAGACCCGCTGTTCATAGCGAGAAGAATAATGATATGCGCCTCAGAAGATGTCGGCAATGCCGACCCGAGGGCGCTGCTTATAGCTGTAGCCGCGAAACAGGCCGTGGAATCCATCGGCATGCCCGAGGGGCGCATTCCCCTTGCCCAGGCAGCGGTTTATGTCGCGACCGCGCCCAAAAGCAACGCCTCTTATGCGGGAATCGAAAACGCGCTTTCAGACGTGCGCTCCGAAAGGCTTGAACCTGTGCCTAACCACTTAAAAAGCGCCAACTACAAGGGCGCACAACGCTTAGGGGCAGGAGAGGGATACAAATACCCCCATGATTTCAAAGGGCATTTTGTCGAACAGGAGTACCTTCCAAAAGAGAAGGCCTTCTACCGCCCGACCGAAGAAGGCTACGAAAAAAATATAAAAGAGAGATTACATAAAGGAGGACCTGACAATGATTAACTTCTTCTACCTTTTCCCTGTTCTTGCCGCAGGCATTGCCGCAGGCGTCGCTGCCGCGCTCTTATACAATAAGGTCAGCAGCGCCAACAGGATAAAAGATATCGAGAACAAAGCAAAAGAGGTGCTTGAAGGCGCGGTCAAGGAAGCAAACACGATAAAAAAAGAGGCCCAGCTCGAAGCCAGGGACATCGCTCTGAAACTCAAGGCAGACTCTGAAAAAGAAGAACGTGAGCGCCGCCAAGAACTAAACCAGCTTGATAAAAGACTGCATCAGAGAGAAGAGATGCTTGACAGAAAGCTCGACCAGATTGACAAAAAAGAGGCGAAGTTTACACAGAGGGAAGCAGACCTCTCAAACAAGGAAAAAACAATAAACAGAAAACAGGAAGAGACCGAAAAGACGCTATTAAAACAGGCCGAGATGCTCGAACGCATTTCAAATATGAGCAGTGAAGACGCGAAAATAGAGCTTTTAAAGAAGGTTGAGGAAGAGGCGAAATACGAGATAGCCAAAATGACTAAAAAACTTGAGGATGAAGCACTCGAGGCGTCGGACAGGAAATCCAAAAGAATAATAAGCACCGCTATACAGCGTTACTCAAGCGACTACGTAAGCGAAAACACGGTTTCGACTGTGAATCTTCCCAATGACGAGATGAAAGGAAGGGTTATCGGAAGAGAGGGAAGAAATATCAGGGCGCTGGAAGCTGCAACCGGCGTTGAGTTCATAATAGACGATACTCCTGAGACAGTTCTGCTCTCCTGTTTCGACCCTGTAAGAAGAGAGGTAGGCAGGATAGCCCTTACAAGGCTGCTTACGGACGGAAGGATCCACCCCGCAAGGATAGAAGAGATAGTTTCAAAGGTGGAGAAGGAGATTGCCGCCACAATAAAGGAAGAGGGGGAGAAAGCAGTGTTTGACCTCGGGCTTCACGGCATTCACCCTGAACTCATCAAGCTCATCGGCAGGCTCAAATACCGCACCTCATACGGCCAGAACGTCCTTGAGCACTCAAAAGAGGTTGCCTATCTCGCAAGCATAATGGCGGCTGAACTCAAAGGAAACATTAAGCTTGCCAAAAGAGCCGGCATACTCCACGACATAGGCAAAGCGATTGACCATGAGGTCGAAGGCTCGCATCAGGCGATAGGCGCTGACCTTGCCAAGAAATACGGAGAGAACGAGAAGGTGGTAAACGCAATCCTCGTCCACCACGAGGAAGGAGACCCCCTGACGATAGAGGCGACCCTTGTGGCGGCCGGAGACGCGCTCTCCGCAGCGAGGCCCGGGGCAAGAAAAGAGTCCCTTGAAGGATACATAAAGAGGCTTGAGCGGCTTGAGGAGATAGCAACATCTTTTGACGGTGTCAGCAAATCATACGCGATACAGGCCGGAAGGGAGATCAGGATACTTGTTAAACCTGAAGACATAAGCGACGAGCGGTCGGCCCAGATATCCAGGGACCTTGCCAAAAAAATAGAGGAAGAACTCACTTACCCCGGCCAGATCAAGGTCACTGTCATAAGGGAATCGAGGTTTGTCGAGTACGCGAAATAAGCTGACATTATGAAAATATTGTTCATAGGCGACATAGTCGGAAAGCCCGGCAGAACGGCATTGAAGAAAGGCCTTCCCGGCCTTAAGGAAAAGTTTGATGTCAGCCTTGTCGTAGCTAATGCGGAAAACGCTGCCGGAGGCTTTGGCATCACCGAGTCTGTCGGCGAAGAGATATTCGCGCTCGGCGTTGACGTGCTCACATCCGGAAACCACATATGGGACAAAAAAGAGGCGATAGAATACATTGCGAAAGAGAACCGGCTTCTAAGGCCCGCGAACTATCCTCCGGAAGTCCCGGGCCACGGCTCAATAATCATAAAGACCCGGCACGGCGAAAAGGCCGCTGTCCTGAACATTTCCGGAAGAGTGTTCATGAGCCAGATGGACTCGCCTTTTACAATTTCAAAAAAAGAGATATCTTCGCTTAAGGAAGAAACGAAAATAATTATAGTTGATTTTCACGCTGAGGCAACGTCTGAAAAGCAGGCTCTCGGTTATTATCTTGACGGTGAGGTGAGCGCTGTCATCGGAACGCACACCCATGTCCAGACCGCGGATGAACAGATACTGGCGGGAGGGACAGCGTATATATCGGATGTCGGAATGACCGGCCCCACAGACTCGATAATCGGAGTAAAAAAAGAGCTTGTCATAAACAGGTTCCTCACAAACATACCTGCAAGATTTGAAACAGCCGGCGGCGAAACAGTGATGTCATGTTCATTGATTGATATTGACTCGTCAACCGGAAAGGCAAAATCCATAGAGAGAATCCAGCTAAGATTTCCTTAATTAACTCACTTGCAACGAAATAAAAAGAGAGTATTATTTCCTTTTGCTTTTAACCTTCCCTGAAGGCTTCTTTTTCACGGGAGATTTTTTTGCGGGCTTCTTCTTTGCGGCAGTTTTCTTTGACACTGGTTTTTTACTGGCCTTCTTTTGAAGGGTCCTTTTTTTTTTTTTTTTTTTGGCGGTCTTCTTTTCAGAAGGCTTCTTCGCGGTTGTCTTCTTTTGCGGCATCTTCCTGACATCTTTACCCGCTTCAGTCTTTTGTGAGGCCTTCTTTTGAAGAGGCAGAGAGTGTTTGGAAAACTCGATATCTTTATGAGATTCGGGCATGGCGTTCTCAAGCATCTTCTTCAGTTCCATCGCATTTTGCGGCGCGTACGCAAAGGCATCATTGTTAAAAAAGATATAGACATCTTTCCCCTGCTTAAGCAGTTCCCTGATCATCTTCGCATCTGCTTTAAGTTTATCAGTCTCGTAGTTCGCGGCATAATCTCCGCCCGCGCCCTGTCTCTGGATATAGACGAAATCCGCGGTAACCGGAACGGTTGAAAGAAATTCCGGCCAGTCAGACATGCATATCGCGATATTCGATTCAGATAAAAGCTGTATCACTTTTTTGCTGAGCCAACTCGCCTGCCTGAACTCAAAAACATGCCTTACAGAATATTTTTTTATCTCTTCTATGAAATCCTGAAGTATCCTGATATTCACTTTAAGGTTCGGGGGAAACTGCCAGAGCACGACCTCAAATTTTTCATGAAGAGGCAGAGTTACATTGAAGAAGGTCTCAAGGGGAAGCGCTACATCCTTAAGCTTTTTTATATGAGTTATGAAGCGGCTTCCTTTGAGGCTGAAGGCAAACCCGGGAGGCGTGTCAACATACCATCTTTCAAACGCCTCCTTCTTCAAAAGCCTGTAGAAGGTAATACTAAGCTCAAGAGCATCAAGCTTTCGTACATAATATGATAACCATCTCTTCTGCGGCAGGTCCTCAGGGTAAAAAGCATTTTTCCATGAGTCATATAAAAATCCGCTGCAGCCAATTTTGCATTTGGGCATAATAGCAAGATTATACAATGAAACTTTCAAAAATGAAACAAAAAAATTACAAAAAAAGCTTATTTTTCATTAATTCACGGTATCTCCTCCTACCGAACTATCATACCCCCTCCGATAACCCTGTCTCTGTCATAGAATACAGCGCTTTGCCCCGGAGCCGGAGCCCATTGGGGCTCAGCAAATTCAATTAACACCTTGTCTTTATTGGGAATTATCAATGCGGGCGCCCCTTTCATGGTTGATCGGACCTTTACGTCCGCCCTTAAAGGCTCATTTAATACAGGCCTCAATATCCAGTTTAATTTATTGACTTTAAATGTTTTTTTCATTGCGTCTTCTCTGCCGCCGACCACTAATGAGTTTGTTTTAGGATTTATTTCAACAACATAAAGCGGCGTAAGCGATTGTATGCCAAGCCCCTTTCTCTGACCCAAAGTATAAAAAGCCATTCCGCTGTGTTTGCCTAACACCTTCCCGTCTGTATTTAGGATTGGCCCACGGATAAGGGTGGACGGGGCATAACTTCTTATAAAATCAGCATAATGCCCCTCCCCTACAAAGCATATCTCTTGGCTTTCAGCCCTCATGGCGCTTGCAAGGCCAAGCTCTTTCGCTATCTCTCTAATTCTCTCTTTTTTATACTCTCCAAGCGGAAAGATCGTCTTTGAAAGCTCCTGTTGTGTCATTACATACAGCACATAAGACTGGTCTTTTTGAGGATCAACGCCTTTCTTTAGGATGAACTTCTCTCCACCCTCATCTTTTTCAATCCTTGCGTAATGGCCGGTGGCAACCGCGTCTGCTCCGAGTTCAGCCGCCTTTTTTAATAGAAAGTCGAACTTAATATATTTGTTGCAGAGTATGCACGGGTTTGGTGTAATGCCCGATATGTAGGAGTCGCAAAAATTCGTTATCACCTTCTCATGAAAAGCATCCCTCACATCCACAACCTGATGCTCAATGCCCAACTTCTCTGCCACTGACTTCGCAATCTCTATCGTCTCAACCGAACAGCACGCGTCGACCCTCCCTGCGTCTCTCCTGTCCCAAAGCTCAAAGCTGAGGCCTATGACCTCATAACCATCCTCCTTCAGAAGATAAGCCGCCACTGAAGAATCAACCCCCCCGCTCATTGCGATGATAATATTTTTTCCATTATTCATTTCGCTTTCATATTACCATAAGATAGAAACAGAGTTATAAATTGGCAGTTGTGAGCATCAGAAGTTGCAAGCCATAAGTTTTTATTCCGTATTCAGAATTCTTTCTTCTATATTCTTTCTATGCGTAACCATACTGATTTATGTTATATTTTCTTGTATGAGCAAAAAGATAATCGATGAGTCTAATAAATATTTGATGAACACTTACGCCCGTTCGCCCCTTATCCTAAGGAAAGGGCGCGGGATGAAGGTGTGGGACCCGGACGGCAAGGAATACCTTGATTTTGTCGGCGGTATAGCGGTTAACTGCCTCGGGCACTGCCATCCGAAGGTTGTGATTGCGCTCCAGAAGCAGGCGCAGAGGCTACTGCATGTATCAAATCTGTTTTATATTGAGCCGCAGATAAGGCTTGCGAAGCTGCTTGTCACAAACTCATTTGCGGATAAGGCATTTATCTGCAATTCAGGCACAGAAGCAACTGAGGCGGCGATAAAGCTGGCGAGGAAATATGCCAAGGATCATACCGTGCCTGAAAGATATGAGATAATCACGGCTGAAAGCTCATTTCACGGAAGAACGCTCGGCTCACTAAGCGCGACAGGGCAGACAAAGATGCACAAAGGGTTTGAACCGCTTACGCCCGGTTTCAAATACGTGCCTTTCAATAACATAGGCGAATTGAAAAACGGGATAACGCGCCACACCTGCGGTGTCATGCTCGAGCCCATTCAGGGAGAGGGCGGTGTAAAGGTTCCTGACAAAAACTACCTGAAGCACGTGAGGGAGGTCTGCGATGACCACGGCCTCCTGCTTATACTTGACGAGGTTCAGACCGGAATAGGAAGGACCGGGACATTGTTTGCCTATGAACAGTTCCATATGGAGCCTGACATAATATGTCTCGGCAAAGGGCTCGGCGGCGGAGTGGCAATAGGAGCCATACTCGCAAAAGACGCAGTGGCCGCCTCTTTTCACCACGGCTCCCACGGCTCGACCTTCGGAGGAAACCCGCTCGCCTGCACGGTTGCCGCCACGACCATCGAGACCCTGCTTGAAGACGGCTATATCCTCGACAACTGCCGCCGCATGGGGCAGTATTTTATCAAAAGGCTCGAGGAACTCAAGAAGGAGTTCCCCTCAACAATACTCGATATACGAGGCATGGGCCTCCTCATAGGGATGGAGATAGCAAAGGACGGGGGAGCGATAGTAGCCGCCTGCGCCGAAAGGGGCATCCTCATAAACTGCGTTCAGGGAAACGTGCTCCGCTTCACTCCGCCCCTGATAGTGGTTGAAAAAGAGATTGACCAGCTTATGGACGTGCTCGCGGAGGTTCTCGAAAGAGTCTGACATGAAAAAAGATTATCTTGCATTCCTCGACCTCTCTGCTTCTGAGGTCGAAGCGCTTACAGGCAGGGCCATTGAACTGAAGGCCGGCAAAAACTCGTCAGCATGCCCGCTCATCGGAAAGAGCATCGGGCTTCTCTTTGACAAGGCATCGACAAGGACAAGGATATCCTTTCAGGCAGGCATCTATCAGTTAGGCGCGCAGGGCATATACATAAACGCAAACGAACTCCAACTCGGCAGGGGCGAGACGATAGAAGACACCGCAAGGGTTCTTTCAAGATACCTGCACGCGATTGTCATAAGGACATTCGCGCACGAGACGATAGTGAAATTCGCGGCCAACGCAAAGATACCGGTTATCAACGGCCTCACCGACCTTCATCACCCATGCCAGGCGCTTGCCGACATAATGACCATCAAAGAGAAGAAGGGCTCACTCAGAGGCATAAGGCTTGTCTATATCGGCGACGGCAACAATGTCGCGAACTCATTGATAGAGGCATCTCTGCTTACAGGCATGGACCTTACGGTGTCATGCCCTGAAGGCTATGAGCCTGACAGAAAGATATTCGGCCACGCGCTTTCACAGGGCGCGAAAGTGAAGATCATAAAGAACCCCTTTGATGCGGCAAAGGGCGCTGACGTGCTTTACACTGATGTATGGGTAAGCATGGGGCAGGAGGAGGAATCTGAAAAGAAGAAGAAGGTCTTCTCAGATTACAGGATAAATGAAAAGCTCCTCTCAAATGCAAAGCCCGAGGCGATAGTGATGCACTGCCTCCCGGCACACAGGGGCGAAGAGATAACTGATGAGGCTATAGATTCCGGGCAGAGCGTTGTATTTGACCAGGCCGAAAACAGGCTCCACACGCAAAAAGCCCTTCTTGAGATGCTTCTGAAATGAGGCCTGTCGTACTGATAGTTCTTGACGGGTGGGGCATCTCGAATAACCCTGACTCCGACGCACAGGCAAAGGCGCGCATACCTTTTTATAAAAACCTCCTCAACGAATATCCCCATACGGCTCTTGAATGTTCAGGAGAGTCTGTCGGCCTTCCCAATGATACGATGGGAAATTCCGAGGTGGGGCATCTCAATCTCGGCGCAGGCCGCATCGTCTATCAGGATTACACAAGGATAAACAAAGCGATAAGAGAAGGCCTCATCAAAGATAATGAAGCATTAAACAGAGCGGTCAAAGCCGCCCTCGATAATAATAGCGCTATACATCTTCTCGGCCTCCTTTCAGACGCCGGCGTACACAGCCACATCAGCCACCTCTTTGGCCTTGTGGAACTCGCGGCGCGGCAAGGCGTAAAAAAGATATTCATACATGCCTTCACGGACGGCAGGGACACGCCTCCTTCTTCAGGCATCAACTATATAAAAAGCGCCGAAGCGTTCCTGCAGAAATATCCGCAAGCAAAAATAGCGACCGTGACAGGCAGGTACTGGGCAATGGACAGGGACAAAAGGTGGAATAGGGTCGAGCATGCTTACAATGCCCTTGTGTTAGGGGAAGGAGTCAATGCTTCATCAGCGGCCGCAGCGGTTGAGCAGAGCTATATGAAGTCCGAGACTGATGAATTCATTAAACCCACGGTCATTCATGACGGGGCAGGGGCTATCGGCAAGATAAGCGGCGGAGATTCGGTTGTCTTCTTCAACTTCAGGGCAGACAGGGCGAGAGAGCTGACAAGAGCGCTCACTGACGACAGCTTCAAAGAGTTCAAGAGAGAGCTGGTTCCCAAACTCAGCTCTTTTGTGACAATGACAATGTATGATGAAAATCTTCCCCTCCCCGCGGCATTTCCGCCCTTGAGGCTCACAAATATACTCGGTGAAGTATTAAGCACAAAAGGGCTGAAACAGCTCAGAATTGCTGAGACGGAAAAATACGCGCATGTTACCTACTTTTTTAACGGCGGAGAAGAGATGCCTTTTAAAGGCGAAGGCAGGGTGCTCATCCCCTCTCCAAAAGATGTGCCGACTTATGACCTGAAGCCCGAGATGAGCGCCAATGAAGTTACGGATGAAGTTTTAAAGAGGCTTGATGGTAATAATTATGATTTCATTCTCATTAACTTTGCAAACCCTGACATGGTCGGGCATACAGGAATAATGGAGGCCGCGATAAAGGCCTGCGAGACTATAGACAAATGCCTGAGCAGGATAGTTGAGAAAGCATCTTCACTCGGAAGGATTGTCATTATAACCTCTGACCACGGCAACTGTGAGCAGATGCTTGACGGCGATTCTCCGCACACAGCGCATACCCTGAACAAGGTGCCTTTCATCCTGCTGAAAAAAGGGGCTGCCCTTAGAGAAGGCGGCATACTCGCCGATGTCGCGCCGACCATATTGGATCTGATGGGAATACAAAAGCCCGAAGAGATGACGGGCGAAAGCCTCCTTCTCAATGCTTAACAGATTTTTAAACCTTCTCTTCCCCGAAACCTGCCCTCTCTGCCAGAGGCCTTCATCAGACCACAAAACAGCCCCTATCTGGGCTTCACGACGGAGCAGTAAAAAAAGCGATAAGCCTCTTCAAATTTCACGGCATTAAACGCCTCTCGCTTCCGCTTTCAGAAAAGATGCTCATGAAAGAACTTCCCGAAGCTGACATGGCAGTGCCGGTGCCTCTTTACACAAAACGCCTCAAAGAGAGGGGCTTCAACCAGTCCGCGCTCCTTGGAAAGCATATCGCAAATAGAGCAGGCGTGCCTTTAATGCTGAATGTGCTTGTGAGAAGCAGAAATACCCTCCCTCAGGTGGGGCTGAGCGCAAAAGAGCGCAGGAAAAATATCATGAACGCCTTTGACGTGGTGAGTCATGAAAGCGTGAAAGGGAAGAAGGTCATGCTCATTGATGACGTCTTCACAACCGGCGCCACGGTCAACGAGTGTTCAAAGGTTCTCAAAAAGGCAGGGGCAGAAGAGGTCTTCGTCGTGACACTCACACACGGGAAGCTGGATTAATATTCCCTCGCCATCAATTGACACCATATGCATAAAATGATAAATTAGTGCATAAGGAGGCCGGCCATGAGAACAACACTCGATCTGCACGAAGATTTACTCGAAGAAGCGATGAAAACCTCTCATATTCAAACTAAAACCAAAGTCATCATCACAGCCCTCGAGGAGTTAATAAGAAAATCAAAGATTGCCGAATTAAAAAAATACAAAGGCAAAGTAGAGTTGGACCTTGACCTCGATGCTCTCAGGGGCCGCAGATGCCGGTCTTAGTTGACACCTCGGTCTGGATAGATTATTTCAGGCACGGGAAGAGTCTTGAACGGCTCGATTTTATCATAGATGAAAACCTGGCGGCCACCAACGATTTAATCCTCGCGGAATTAATCCCACCACTTAAAATCAGGAAACAAAAAAGCATCATAGAGTTGCTGAAAAATGTCAATAAGCTTCAACTGTGCATTAAATGGGATGAGATTATTGACTATCAAGCCCAATGCCTGAAAAAAGGCATAAACGGCGTATGCATTCCCGATTTGATAATAGCCCAGAATGCCAAGCAAAATGATTGCGAAATCTATTCAGCGGACAAACATTTTAAATTGCTGAAGAGCATAATGAACATAAAGATAATAGTTCCGTAGTTATTCATCATGGTGTCAGCCCGGCTCTCCTAACTGTCACAAATTGACTCCAATACCTATGTGGGCTATTATAGCTATAATGAACCACATTATTGGGAGGGGTTTATGAGAACAATTCAAATGACCTTAGACGATGACCTGGTAGCAGCCGTTGATACGGTTGTGAAAAAACTTAAGACATCGCGTTCCGCTTTTACACGCAAAGCTTTGAAGGACGCCATCAAGCAGGTGAATATCAGCGCACTTGAGAAAAAGCATAAAAAAGGATACGAGCGCTATCCGGCCGGTAAAAAAGAATTCAGCGTTTGGGAATCAGAGCAGGAGTGGGGTAGTTAATGAAACGGGGTGAGGTGAGATGGTATAAGTTCAAAACCCCTGACAAAAAGCGACCGGTAGTTATTTTGACAAGAAGTTCCATATTGGATTATCTGGATGAGGTTACAATTGCGCCGATAACCTCAACGATCAGAGATATACCAAGCGAAGTGCTTTTGTCGAAACGGGACGGCATGCATAATGATTGCGCTATTAACTGTGACCACTTGCAGACAGTTTCAAAGGATAAGATAGAATCATTGATCACAGCTTTACCTAAAGAGAAGCTGTTTGAAATACGAAATGCCATCAGTTTTGCTTTAAATCTTTGATTGAAGTTAGCTGCCCGGGCATAGCACATGCAGGAATAGAGGAATTAGAGGTCAGATATTTAGAATAAATATTTTCAGGGAGGCCCCTCATGACCAACCTTAAAGACAGGATTTTTGAGATAGCGAAGGAACTCCAGCTTGTAAACCTCGCAACCGTTGCGGAAGACGGAAGACCATGGGTGCGCTATGTAATGGCAAAGGCTGACAAAGGGCTCGTCTTCAGGTTATGCTCGCATATAGATACAAAAAAGATAAAACATATAAAGAAAAACCCAAACGTGCATATCTCGCTCGGAGTTTCAAGTCTTGAGACCGCGAAAAACTGGCTCCAGGTCGAGGGCAAAGCAGAGGTTTCAACGGACAGAAATGAACGGCACGCATTCTGGTTTGACGAGCTGAAGAATTATTTCAGCGGCCCGGATGACCCCGATTTCTGCATAGTGATCGTCACTCCGTCAAAGATAGAACTCAGCACTATGGGCAGCATGCAGCCTGAGGTTTGGGAGAAATGACAAATAGTTATTTATTATAAAATCTCCCCGAACAGCTCTTTGTCAATGAGGGGAATATAAACTTCTTGTTAAAAAATATCTCCCCGGCTACCTGCTGAGAAACTTCCGTATCGGAATAAGCGTTAATGACAGTCTCCGCCTCAAGCTCCTCAAGAATATACGGAGAGCAGAAGCCTATGACTATGGAATACTTCGAGTCCTTGATGCTCTTTATGAGGATACCCATTAGCTCCGTGCTGATACCGCTTCTGCCCTTCCATGCGGCGATGCCGGAGAAGACGGCGGCGATGAGTATCGTGCCTTTAACGGAAACAGGGGGTCTTTTGTTTTTGTTGCTGATGTAGAAAGAAGCCGCATTCTTTAAACGCCCTTTAACAGTCTTGACAAATTTTCTGCCGGACATGGCGTCATCATCGTCAATAATGAGCAGAGAGACCTTTTCATCAGGCGCGATATTTATCCTTAAATTTCCAACAGCCCTTTTCGCAAGCTCATGCGCAGTATCGTGGTTTTCTCTTCTGCCGATAACCTTGATGTTGGGCAATGACTGCATGCCGCCAAATTTCTTTTTTAACTTCAGCGCCCTTTTATAAGATTCATCAATCCTTTTCGCTATGGCGTCATAATGGGCGGAAAGATAATCAATTACATATTCAGGGTCAGACGGGTGAAGTATTATGTCAGCCCCTGCGAGAAGCGCTTTTACGCATGCCTCGCCTTCAGACTCCTTTGTCCTGCCGCAAACCGCCTGCATGTTCATTGCGTCTGTTATCACAAGCCCGCTGTATCCCATCTTCTTCCTTAAAAGGCCGGTGATAGTCTTATGAGATAAGCTCGCAGGGAAAACCGGGTCAATTGCCGGAACCATCAGATGGCCTATCATGATCATCTTCACATCTGCCTTTACCGCCTCTGCAAATGGAAACAGTTCAACTTTATTGAGCCTCTTCATCTTTGCCTTTAAAACCGGCAGTTCCCTGTGAGAATCCACCGAAGTATCGCCATGCCCCGGGAAGTGCTTTGCGCAGGCGATGATGCCTTCTTTCTGAAACCCCTTGATGAACTCCTTCCCAAACCATGAGGCCTCTTCAGGTTTGTCTGAAAAAGCCCTTGTGCAGATTATCGGATTTTTCGGATTTGTGTTTACATCCATGACGGGTGAGAAGATGGTGTTGATGCCGGCAGCCCTTGCCTCCTCTGCCATAATCTTTACAGCTTTTCTCAAGAGCTCAACATCAGCCATCTTCTTTCTGTTCACGGCATGCGCTATAGCCATCGCGTGAGGGAAGAGAGTGCCGCCGCCTATATGCTGACCAAGCCCGCGCTCAAGGTCGGAAGATATAAATAAAGGAATATCAGCGCTCTTCTGAAGTTTTCTGATCCCATCTCTGACGTCTTTCACATTCCCGCCGAAGATTATGAAGCCTCCGATACCTTTTTTAACAAGAGAATCATAATGGCTGAACTTTCTTTTTATTTCACTGCCGTCAAGCCTCGCGATTATGAGCTGCGCCGTCTTTTTATTCATGAGCATAAGGTATCATCATGCTTCACCGGTTGTCAAAAAACATTTGAGCCGGGCAAGGATACAAATAAGGAAACTCTTTGAGCAGTTGCAATCATTATGAAAAATAACTTATATTTATCTTGTTCTCTACAACCATGAAAAAAAACAAACTGACATCCTTTCTCTTTTTGGCCTGCGTGCTCATCCTCACAGGCTGCACATCCCTCCTTCCAAGTTCCAAAACAACAACTGAATCCCCCTGGGAGACCTTTGATGACGCGAAGAAGAACTTTGACAGGATATTGCCGTACAAGACAAAAAATGAGGACCTCAAAGCGCTCAGCTTTCACCCCTACGCAACAGAGAATGTCGAGATACTCACTTACCTCGATATAATTCAGCGTTTTATGCCAAACCCTTCTAGAGAGATGAAAGACCTTGATCAAGGGCTGCAGGATTGCCTTAAGTTTAAAGAACTCTGCTACGCCTATGAGATCAACATTCTGAACATGAAGACCAAGCGCTTCGGCAATGTCATCCTTGACCTCTTCAGCTTCAGAAGAAAGAGAGAAGATTACGGATGGAACTTCAAGGCTCTCATCGTTCTTAATGAAGACCTTGTTATTTACAAACTATGGGGAGGAAAACCCAATACGCATGAATTTCATGAGAACAATAAACCATTAGGGCCTCTGCAGGAATCAGAGTCTATCCTGCGCGGAGTAGTCCCGACACCATAGCCTTCTGTCCGCTTATGCGGCGCCTGTTTAAAAATATAAAAAAAGCAGTTTTAGCTTATAATATCTCTCAAATGAACAACTTGTGGGAAAATATCTTTAAACGCAAAGATAAAGAAGGGATACGGGATATACTCAAGAAAATCCCTGTCTTTGAAGGCCTCGGCGGCAATGACATTTCGCATATCGAGCGCATACTGCACCGCAGGGAATATAAAGAGGGCGAGGTCATTTTCACGCAGGGAACGCCGGGATTCGGAATGTACATCATCGAAGACGGCTCCGTGACAATTGCTGCCGAACCATCCATGGAGGTACTGGCCGAACTGCAGAGCGGCGACTTCTTCGGGGAACTTGCCCTGCTTGATGATTCCCCCCGGAGCGCGACTGCTGTTGCTAAAACTCCGTGCAGAATGCTCTGCTTCTTCCAGCCGGATATGTTCGACCTTATCGAGCAGAAACCGCAGATGGGCGTCAAGATACTCCTATGCCTCGCAAGGACAATAGGCGAACGGCTGAAAAGAACAAACGCGGAACTTCACGCTCTTCAGGAAAAGTCTGCGAAGCAGGATTGACCCTATGACATCGGGGAAGCCTTCAGAAAATAAAGGCGCGGACTGGTTCAAAATCACAGCCCTCGTCGCATTATTCATCGCCGCGGCATCCCTGCTTTCATTCATAAGCGGCCTCGTGAAGATTATCATCATCTCCGCCCTGCTCGCATTTGTTCTCGACCCGCTGGCTCTTTTCCTTGAGTCGCGGGGGATGAGCCGCACCCTTGCCACCACCGTTCTTTTTCTCTTGATAAACTCGGCAATCGTCATCGCCGCACTCTTTCTCATCCCCCTCTTTTCGGAAGATATCGACGCGATTCAGATCAATCTCACTTCGGAAAAGGCGGTTGCCGCGATATCAAACATCGAGGATTTGATTGAGAAGAACCTCTCTTTTCTCGGTGTCAAGGATATCCATTTGATGGAAAAGATGCAGAAGGCCGCGGCAGGGCTCGGCGAATGGGCCTTCAGCCACCTGCTCGACCTGGCATCCCTCATGCTCCACCTGTTTTTGATCCCTTTTATGACATTCTTTTTCGTTAAAGACGGAAGGGCGTTCAAAAAGGCTTTTGTGAGCATGGTGCCTAACAGGTATTTCGAATTCACGCTTCGCCTCATCTCCAATCTCGATACTCAGGTGGCAAACTACCTGCGGGGACAGTTAATGGACGCCATGATAGTGGGCATTCTCTCCACAATCGCCCTATGGATGTTAGGCGTGGATTATTTTTTATTCATCGGCGTCTTTGCGGGGCTTGCTAATTTTATACCCTACTTCGGGCCTATAGCAGGAGCGGCGCTGGCTGTGCTCGTATCGCTTCTGAACGGCGGCAGTTTCACAAACGTATTTTACGTTATTCTCGCCTTTGCCGGCGTAAAACTTATTGACGACGCGGTCGTGCAGCCGGTGGTGGTCGGCAAGAGCGTCAGCATGCACCCTCTCATCGTCTTTCTGGTCATAATCATAGGAGGCAAATTCTTTGGCATATTAGGCATGTTCCTCTCCGTGCCTGCCGCTGGTTTCATAAAGGTGGTCACACAGGAGAGCATCCTCAACCTTCGCAGATATAAAGCGATCTGAGCGCGGCCCGGGAATCAAATCATCCCGCGGCAACGCCTGCCGCCTTTTTAAATACTATCTCCCCGCCTTCGGCATCAGCCTCTATCACGTCGCCGATTCCGAAGCTTCCGTCAAGTAGTTTTGTCGCAAGCGGATTGAGTATCTCTTTCTGAATCGCCCTCTTGAGCGGCCTTGCCCCGTACGTCTGGTCATACCCTGCTTCGGCTATATGTTCTTTCGCGCTCTCAGTCAGGACAAGCTCCACATTCTTCTCGCTCAGGTAGTGTTTCATCTTCCCAAGCTGGATATCCACTATCCTCATCAGAAGCTCTTTGTTAAGCGTGTGGAAGATTATCGTCTCATCCACCCTGTTGAGGAATTCAGGCTTAAAGAATTTTCTCAAATCTTCCCTGACGCTTTTTCGGATCTGCTCTTCATCGCTCCATTCGGTCAGCAGTTCCTGAATATGCTGGCTACCTATGTTTGAGGTCATTATCACGACGGTGTTCCTGAAGTCGACCGTCCTTCCGTGCCCGTCCGTGAGCCTGCCGTCGTCAAGAACCTGCAAGAGTATGTTGAATACCTCCTGATGCGCCTTCTCTATCTCGTCAAAGAGTATGACCGCGTAAGGCCTCCTTCTTATAGCCTCTGTAAGCTGGCCCCCTTCTTCGTAGCCGACATAACCGGGAGGAGCGCCTATGAGCCTCGATACCGTGTGCTTCTCCTGATATTCGGACATGTCTATCCTTATCATCGCGTTCTCGGCGTCAAAGAGGAACTCAGCCAGCGCCTTCGCAAGCTCAGTCTTTCCCACTCCTGTCGGCCCGAGGAATATAAATGAGCCGATGGGCCTGTTCGGGTCCTGTATCCCTGCCCTCGCCCTCCTGACCGCGTCTGAGACAGCCTTTATGGCCTCATCCTGCCCCACGACACGGAGCTTGAGTCTGTCTTCCATATGCAAGAGCTTCTGCACCTCTCCCTCAAGCATCCTGCTTACAGGTATGCCTGTCCACTTTGAGACTATCTTTGCTATGTCCTCCTCATCCACCTCTTCCCTGAGCATCCTCTCTTTCCCGTCTCCCGCCATTGACCTTTTCTGTTCCGCCTCGAGCGATTTCTGAAGCTCAAGTATCTTGCCGTATTTAAGCTCGGACGCCCTGCTGAGGTCGCCCTCGCGCTCGGCCTTCTCAGCCTCTGTCTTGAGCCTCTCTATCTCTTCCTTCATCCCGCTTATCCTGCCTATTGCCTCCTTCTCGCGCGTCCACTGCGTCCTGAGTGCGCTGCGCTTCTCGGTGAACTCGGCTATCTCCCTGTTAAGGCGTTCAGCCCTTTCGATAGAAGCCTTGTCCTTCTCTTTCATAACCGCCTGCCTCTCCATCTCAAACTGCCTCAGCTTTCTCTCTATCTCATCGAGTTCGGCAGGCATGCTGTCTATCTCCATCTTCAGTCCCGATGCCGCCTCATCCATAAGGTCTATCGCCTTATCGGGCAGAAACCTGTCTGATATGTATCTGTTGCTGAGAACGGCGGCAGCTATAAGGGCTGAATCTTTTATCCTCACCCCGTGATGCACCTCATAGCGCTCTTTCAAACCGCGGAGAATTGATATGGTGTCTTCAACAGCCGGCTCCTGAAGGTAAACCGGCTGAAATCTCCTTTCGAGCGCCGGGTCTTTTTCTATATATTTTCTGTACTCATTAAGAGTCGTGGCTCCCACGCACCTGAGGTCTCCTCTCGCAAGCGCGGGCTTGAGCATATTCGACGCATCTATCGCCCCTTCTGCGGCCCCGGCGCCGACAACGGTATGAAGCTCGTCTATAAAGAGGATGACCTTTCCTGCGGCCGCCTCCACCTCCTTAAGCACGGCCTTGAGCCTGTCTTCAAACTCTCCCCTGTATTTTGCCCCGGCAACAAGCGCACCCATATCGAGGGCGACCACCCTCTTGTCCTTGAGTGTGTTCGGGACATCTCCCGAGGTTATTCTCTGCGCAAGCCCCTCGGCAGCGGCTGTCTTGCCTACGCCCGGCTCGCCTATAAGTACTGGGTTATTTTTCGTCCTTCTTGAAAGCACCTGTATTACCCTTCTTATCTCTTCGTCCCTCCCGATGACAGGGTCGAGCTTCCCTTTTCTCGCAAGCTCGGTGAGGTCGCGCGCGTATTTCTTGAGCGCCTGGTATTTGTCTTCGGGCGCGGGGTCTGTTACCCTTTGCGTCCCTCTTATCTCCTGCATCTTCTGAAGTACTCCGGCTTCGGTAATGCCGTATTTGGCGAATAACCTCTCTCTCCTGCCCTTTGACTTGATTATCGCTATCAGAAGGTGCTCGACGCTCACATAATCATCCTTAAGGTGCTCCGCCTCTTTCAACGCCCTTTCAAAAACATCTTTAAGCTCCTGCGTTATGTAAAGCTGGCCTACCGGGGAAGAGCCGAGAACCTTCGGGAACCTCTCTATCTCGGCCTCGATATCCATTCTCAGGGCATTCACGTCAACGCCGAGTATCTTCACTATCTCAAACGCTATCCCTTCCTCGAGCAGGACATACAGAAGGTGCTCCACATCCACCTGCTGGTTGCCCTTGCGTTCGGCAAGCCCCTGCGCGTTCTGCACCGCCTCCTGGCTCTTGATTGTGAATTTATCAAATCTCATTTATTCCTCCAAATAGATATCATGTTTTCAACAGGCGCGCTGCCTCAAAAACTTTACAATGCGACTGAAATCATAGGCACGCACTAAAGAATCACATACTGTTGAAATAACTTCATGTGGTAAAAATATGTGTCGCAGTAAAGTTTTTTCAACAATTCGCCTGTTAACTAATTTGACCATCACTCTTCATCCTCAAATATCTCTCTTATCCTCTTTTCAAAATCGCTCCTCATGCTGCTTTCTATATGAGCCATCATCTCATCCATCTCCCTGTGCAATGCTTCCATCCTGTGCCTCATCCTGAGTATTATGTCCACGCCGGCCCTGTTTACGCCGAGGTCTTTTGTGAGGTTGAGGATCATCTTCAGCCTTCTAATGTCTTCTGCCGAATACCTCCTTGACCCTCCGACCCGCTTGGGATGTATTAAACCCTCTCTTTCATAGATGCGCAGGGTTTGCGGATGTATATTGAACATCTCGCAGACAACGCCGATCATGAATAACGGGTGCTTTCTCTCATCCATACTATCAGCTCCTTAACTCTGTTGTTAGCTGTTAGTTTTCAGACCTAACAACTAACAACCGCTTTGAGTCTTCAGGCTAAAAACTAATAACTGACAACTTTTTTATTTCTTGTACGCCGCCTCAATTTCTTTCAATGCCTCTTTTGTCTTCTCATCAACCGATTTCGGCACGACTATCTTGATAACAGCAAAGAGGTCGCCCTTAATGCCGGACCTTTTGTTGGGTATGCCCCTCCCCTTAAGTTTGAACTTCTTGCCGCTGTCAGTTCCTGAAGGAAGCGTCATCGTAACAGAACCGTCAAGCGTCGGAACCTTTATCTTCCCGCCGAGTATCGCTTCGCTGACAGTCACAGGAACATCCGCATAAAGATCGTCATGCTCCCTCTTGAATACAGGGTGCTGTTTCACCGTCAGGTCTATGTAAAGGTTTCCCGCAGGTCCGCCCTTCATGCCTGCGCCTCCCTTGCCCCTTATCTTCAGCCTCATGCCTGTGTCAGCTCCGGGCGGAACCTTTACATTCAGCGACTCAGTGGCCATTGTGAGGCCGTTGCCGCCGCATGCGCCGCATGCCTTGGTGATTATCTTTCCTGTGCCTCTACACGATGGACATGGCTGATTCATATTAAACATCCCTCTGCCCTGTTTTATAACGCCAGCGCCCTTACAGTTTGAGCATGTCTGTGAAGACTCTGCTCCGCTTCCTCCGCAGGTGTTGCACGCAGCCTCTCTCCTTAATGAGATAGGTTTTGTCACTCCCCTGTATGCATCTTCAAGAGTTATCTCAAATGATGTAACAAGGTCAGCGCCAATAGAGGGCCGTTCTCGCTGGCCAAACCCTCCGCCGCCAAATAGGTTTGCAAAAATATCTTCAGCGCCCTCAAATCCCCCGCCAAAGCCTCCTCTGAACTCCTGTCCTCCGAAGCCCTGAAAACCATGAGCGCCCTCAAATCCTGCCTCGCCGAACTGGTCATACTGCTCCTTCTTCTTGGGATCGCTCAGAATCTCATACGCCTCATTTATCTCCTTGAACTTCTGTTCGGCAGTCTTGTCCCCCGGGTTCACATCAGGGTGATATTTGCGCGCAAGTTTTCTGTAAGCCTTCTTTATCTCGGCTTCAGAGGCATCTTTCTTCACCCCGAGTATTTCATAATAATCTTTAGTTCCGGCAGCCATTATTCTCCGTTTGTCTAACAAAGCCTGAACACTTATTTATAATACAACTTGATATGAATGGTGTCAAGTTGCTTTATATTAGCAAGCATTCACCCGTACGATGATTATAATTCTACGCCATCTAAGCCCTCTTTTCAATGGCTATTTTTGTATTATATTTCAAGTTGTTGCAAGAATAATTTCTGGACATTTCCCATTCTGTCGTTTATAATTGCCAAATGCTGCCGAGGATAATTCCATTTATAATCTCTGCCCTGATGATAGCGGCACATTTTTACAGGCATTACAATTATCCTCTGATGGCAGCAAGCCTCTTCCTCCCTCTCCTACTCCTTCTGAAAAGGCGGTGGGCATTGAGGGTTATACAGCTTTTTGCTTTCACAGGCGCTGGTGTGTGGATCAATACCATTTTTGAGATAGCGCATGAAAGAATTAATTACGGAGAGTCGTGGATAAGGATGGCATTTATACTTGGCGTTGTCGCCTTCTTTACGCTTTTTTCAGGATTACTTCTTAATTCAAAAAAAGTTAAAGAGAGATATCCTCAAAACATAACTTCCTCTAAGCAATCGCCGGTTGAATGAGATAACTAAAATGAAGAAAGACAAAAAATCTTCGAAGAAACCGCCTGCGAAACTCCCGAATCCGGCAGAAGCTGCGGCAAAGCAATCCCGGACCCCATTTTTTTCTGGACTATGGGGCAGGTTAACACTCATTCCGGACTGGCAGCCCGCACCTGTCTCAGCCAACTTGCTGCATCTTCTGATTGTGATTACTCTCCTCCTGCCGCTCTACGCCTATACCTCTCCCCGGACGCTGGCGCTTGAGGATGACGGCCTCTTCGTCATGGCGGCAAAATTTTCAGGAATCCCCCAACCGCCCGGATACCCGCTCCATTCGCTGGTTGGATGGTTCTTCGCGCATGTTCCAATCGGATCCGTTGCCTACCGCCTTCATATGATGAGCGCGGTCTTTGGTGCGCTTACATGCTGCGCCATCTGGCTGATAATCCGCACGCTCCTGCGGGATGCGGCATGCGCGTACGCTGGGGCACTCCTCTACGGTGTTTCCCGTGTCTTCTGGTCTCAGGCCATCATCGCAGAGGTATACACGCCAAACACATTTCTCTTCTTCTCGGCAGTATACTTTGCCATTCAATACGCCGCACAGCCGAGCCGCGGCCGCCTTTGTGCATTCGGAATCTTCTACGGCCTCGGCCTCGCGCTCCACTGGCCTCTCGTCGTGCTCTCCACGCCCGGGCTTGCCTTCCTTCTGCTTCCACGGAGGAAAGAGATCCTGCGCGACTGGCGCACACTGCTCATATCAATCGCACCTGCCGCGCTTCTGCCTTATGCATGGATGGTGGCGCGCTCCAACATGAACCCGCTCATAAATTTCTACGGCCCGATCAAATCAGCGGGCGAATTCATATTCTTCCTTCTGCGCCGGGGGTTCAAGGAGGTTGACACAAGCCAGAGCGCCGGGCTGTTGGACAAACTTCTCTTTGAGAGATACCTCCTTCTTGAGATGCTCCGGCAGTACACGATTCCGGGAGCAGCGCTCGCCCTTGCCGGAGCCTGGCTGCATTGGAAGCGTTTCACCGCCGGTACAAGCCTCGCATGGCTGACGATATGGTTCAGCAGTTCCCTGCTCCTCGGCTCGGTGCTCGCATTTGATTACGAACCTCTGATGCGGTCTGTCATCACCGTCTATCCGTTGATTCCATACGGCGTGATGGCGATATGGGTCGCTGTGGCCCTTGATGCCGGCTTTTCACGCTGGAGAAACTCCCAAGCGGCAAGGATTGCTGTTGTGGCGGTTGTGGTAGGGTCTGTCTGCACAGTAAATTTCAGCCATAACCAGCGCAAGGATGACACGTGGCCGCGCGATTATGCCGAGGCTCTCCTCAGCGGCCTTGATAAGGACGCCATCCTCTTTACAAACGGGGACCAGGACGCGTTTCCTCTCGGCTACTTCAATCTCATAGAAGGTATGCGTCCCGATGTCACGCTCTACAACGACCAGGGGCTCGTTTTTGCCAACAGGCTCTACAGGTTTGACGACCCTGGCCGTTTCGCGATTCTCAATGACTTTACGCGCCGCGCCGCACGCCCGGTCTATTTTATCTCTCCCAACGCATTCAGGTTCTCAACGCAAAACGGGGGATTTTATATTAAGGCGAGGCCTGACCTGCCTGACGGGCAGATGTTATTTGAGTTGGGCGAGCCTGCACGCGCCTTTGCGCGCCGCATGGAGGGGATGAATCTGCGCGATTTCTGGTTTCAAAACCACCGCGACAATCTGCGCAGAAACTTCATGAACGTGCTTATGTACTTCAAACACTTCGAACCTGCTGTCTTTGAAGGCGCGAATTTCTTTCCGCTGTACGAAATTCTTGAACGGACGCCGGCCGGCCGGCTCGGGCGTCTCACACCGTGGATTATCGACAGAGTTCCGCCGAACGAATGGGATCAGTTCGTTGATCAAGCCATAACTGCGATGAAAGAAACAGGCTCCAAGAAAGACCTTGCCTGGGCTGTCTATATGAAGGGGCTTGGCCTGCTGAGCCGCGGGAATGAAGCAGAAGGGGAGCGGTTCCTCATGGAATCGGTTTACGTTTATCCTAACCGCAAAAATCCGGCAGTGATGCGGCTGCTGGAGTACTACTCTCAAAAACGGTCGCAGGTAGAGTTCTTTGACCTCGGCAACCGCTTCTTTCTCGGGCAGACTGTAGACCAGCCGACCAGGGAGCGGCTCCTGCAATTGGGCGCTGTCTTCAACCGCTGATTTATCGAATGCCGCCTCAATTCATAAGCCCAAAGGCTGAAAGAGCAAAATTACGATTGACAACGCCTTAAACAGATTGTATATTAACACATAGAATATCATCCGCTTGTAACGTTAACATGTTGTCATAAAATGAAATTCTTTAAAAAGGAGACTAATGTCATGAAACTCTTACAGGCTGCCCTTAGTTGTTTAATCGTTTTTATGCTCGTTTCCTGCAGCAGTGTCAACAGGCAATACAGTTCAGGCGGAAAAGGCACGCCGTACGTCAGGACCTTCAGTTTCGACAAGGCGGACATCAACAACAGCGCTTCATACACCGATACCTCAGGCGGTCTGACGCTTACCGTAACCCCGATATTCAACGAGGTCATCGAGGCTGACCCGAACGAAGGGCTCAAATTCGACACAAGATATGTAAAACTACCAACGGCTACAGAACTTGAGGAAAAGAGCATCTCGATGATGAGCGCCTATAGGCTCAGATTCAGCGAGAATGTGAAGATCGTTTCTTATACCGTCGGTTTCAGCGACGGCAACTGGGATGAAGATGATGCCTCTTTGGATGTATACGGCAACAAAATGTCTCCACTGCCATTTGGAATCAACAACTTCCATGACTTTACGGCAGACGGGCCTGACCCGATGTACACTGTCGGCCCTAATCCTGACACAGGCGTAACAAGCATAACGCACAAAGTCTGCAACAGAGGATTGTACGGAGATACATTCAGGCTGTATGAAGACGGCACTGACTTCGGCCGCTTCAGCCTCAAGTCCATAGAAGTCGTCGCAATGCAGGAGTGATTAATTTCTGAGGAGAACAGGGGGGCATCTATTCCATAGGATGCTCCCCTTCTTTTTGTTCATTCCTCTTTTTCTATAAATCATAATTTAATGCGAGTGTGATATCTTGGGCAAAAAACAGAAAAAACAAAAAGCCGCTTTAACGAACTTGCCTGCTGAGGAAAAACCTCAGCTTCAGGAAAAAACAGGAGAGAAGAAAAAGGGCAAAAAGGTTCTTGTCTCCAAGGAGCTTGAGAAACCGAATAGGGCGCTTGCGGGGTTTGCGATAGCCGGCATGGTGCTTACCGCGTACCTTGCCCTGACCTTCTGGTTCGGGGAACATCCTCTATACTGTCAGGAAGGGAGCACCTGCGACATCGTGCAGCAGAGCAAATGGGGAAAATTTCTCGGCCTGCCGATCGCCTTCTGGGGCTTCATCACATACAGTGCATTGGCATTCATAGCTTTTCGGGTCCGAAACCGCGCTTCGCACTGGAAATATGCGTGGCTGATTTCGCTTGTCGGCTTTGGATACAGCATCTATCTGGCATCAATCTCTCTCTTTCTTTTAAAGGCCGCCTGCATCTACTGCCTCACCTCCTTTTCGCTAATGGCGCTCATCTTCGGGGTTGTCACATTTCAGCGCCCAACGGGCCTTGCCGGTTTTAATTTCATGTCATGGGCAAAAACCGCTGCGATAATAACTGTAGTTATATTAGGCGGGATGCATCTGAACTACAGCGGCATTTTCGATTCGGGCGTCAAGGCTGATGACCCGTACCTCAGAGGGCTTGCCGAGCATCTCGCCAAAGAGGGCGCGGTGATATACGGCGCGTTCTGGTGACCTTCATGCAAGGAACAGAAGTCTCTGTTCGGGGAAGCTGCAGATAAATTGCCGTATGTGGAGTGCTCTCCCGCCGGCCAGGGAGGCCCTGTATCTGCCGAGTGCACGAGAAACAGGGTCAAGTCATATCCCACATGGATAATCAAGGGAGAGCGGCATGAAGGCATTCTCAAGCCTGACCGCCTCGCCGCGCTTACGGGGTATACGGGAAGCAAGTGAGAGATTATAGGAGATGCCGATGAAGTCTATAGCGTATCTTGACATTGAGACCACGGGGCTCAGTTCAACTTATCATGATTTGACAGTGATTGGATTACATATCGAAAATGATAACGATGAGGTCATGCAGTTTGTCGGTGAAGAAATATCTTCTTCGAAATTATTAAAAATCATAAAAAAGGTAGATACCGTCTATACCTTTAATGGATCACGCTTTGACTTGCCTTTTATTAAGGGCAAGCTTAAACTTGACATCACATCGCATTGCAAACATGAGGATTTGATGTATGCTTGTTGGCAAAGAAACCTTAAAGGTGGTTTAAAAGTAGTTGAAAAAACCTTAGGGATCAGGAGAAAGATTGAGGATGTTGACGGATACGCCGCTGTCCAATTATGGAATGATTATCAGTCTCAGGGCTGTTCCGCGTCTTTAAAGAAACTGCTTGATTACAATAAAGAGGATGTTTTGAATTTGAAAGTGCTCCGCAGAAAATTAAAGGCCTAACATTTTTTTCACTGTAAGTGTCCTATCTTATTTTCTCAGCTTCTGAAATCCCCATCTCCTTAACCCAAAAACCTGACCTTGACCTTGCTCCCCTTCTTTACGGTATCAATATCTTCATGAACAATTATGAGGCTGTTTGCCTTCACCATCGAACTGAGCATGCCTGAGCCCTGCGGGCCTGTAGTCTTTGTAACGTAGCCTCCGTTATTCCATCTCGTCCGCGCCCTTATGAAAAACCTGAGCCCCTTCTTTGTCTTTATATCCTCTTCAAGCAGAGCCTCAACCTCTTTTCTCTCTCCGACTCTACAGCCTGTCATCTTCATCATTGCGGGCCTGACAAAAACTTCAAACCCTATCATTGTTGAGACAGGGTTTCCGGGAAGGCCGAAGAAGGGTTTGCCGGCAATGGTGCCGAAGAGATTCGGTTTGCCCGGCCTCATCGCAACCTTCCAGAACTTTTCATCCATGCCGAGTTCCTTCATGACATCCTTCACATAATCATACTCGCCCATTGATACGCCGCCTGAGGCCACTATGATGTCGCAGTCAAGGCAGGACTTGAGGGCGTCTCTGAGGCTCTCCCTGCTGTCTCTCGCAACGCCTTTATTGACAGGGATTCCGCCGCTTTCTTTGACTTGTACATAAAGAGAGTATGCGTTTGAGTTTCTCACCTTGCCCGGGTTAATCTCATCTTCGATAGCAATAACCTCGTCGCCTGTGGCGAGTATCGCCACTCTCGGCATCTTTGATACGCGAGCCGAGGATAATCCCATTGAGGCGAGTATGCCTATGTGAGCTGAATTAAGAATGATGCCGTTTCCCAACACAAGGTCTCCATTTCTTATATCCTCTCCCGCAAGCCTTATGTTCTCGCCTCTCTCAACCTCTTCAAAAACCTCGACAATACCGCCTGCAGCTTTTGTATTCTCAACCATGACCACTGCGTCAGCGCCTTGGGGTATGGGAGCGCCGGTCATAATCCTGACCGCCCGCCCTTCCGAAACCTTTGCAGAGATATCGCCGCCCGCCCTGAATTCGCCCGCGACCTCAAGCCTTATCCCGTTATCGCCAGAAGCCCCTTTGATATCCGAACTCCTCACGGCATAGCCGTCCATGGCAGAGTAATCAAAAGATGGGATGTCGCACCTGCTGTAAATATCCTCGGCAAGCACCCTGCCGGGCAGATCAAGTATATGCACGTCTTCAGTGCCGAGCGTGCCCTTTACCGCACCGAGAACCGCCTTTAACGCGCCATCAACGCTTATCATTTCTTTCTCAGATACTTCACATGCCTTTTGTGAAAATTCATGTCGTCGATATCGTCAATGTCATACCAGAACGGCAAGAGCGAGAATTTTATCCTGCCCGCAAAAAGTTTATCGAGAGTCCTGTTCAATACCTCGGAAGAGTCCCACGGAATGCCTTTGAATACCTTGCTGAAAAGCTTTTTCATGCCGACAAGATAGTAGCCGCCGTCAGTGCAGGGGCCAAGGACAAAGTCATTTCTGTCAAGCTCTTCAAACGCCCTTTTTATGAAATCAAGAGGAATGGTCGGGCTGTCACTTCCTATTATCACGACCTTTTTATAACCCTCATCGAATTTATCATTGAAGGCGTTAATAAACTTCTCTCCGAGGTCATTCCCTTCCTGCGCGAACATTCCTTTGAAATTATTCTTCCCCGCAAGCCTCTTTAAGAAATTGTCAGCCGTTGACGGGAAACAGCCTAAGAACTTGTCAACGCTCTTAAGCCCGCCGCTAATTTTCATCGTATCGGCAACAAATGTTTTATAAGCAAAAAGCGTCTTCTCCGCTCCGAGGTCTTTCATGAGCCTTGTCTTTACCTTTCCTGCTTCAGGCGTTCTTACAAAAACGATAAACGCGTTGCGGCGTTTTTCCGATTCATCCCGAAAAAGTTTGAAACCTTTGCCTGCCCTCTTTGCCCGCCGCTCCCTCTTGAGCGATTCGCCCATATACATATCTTTCTCCTCGGGATAATGAGCAAAGAGCTCATTCCAGAACTTTATGGAATTTGAGATATATTCAGGATTGTAAATCTTTTTAGGCTTGCCCATGAGAGGGCATTCTATCTCCCTGCTGTTCATGTAGGAGATGCCTGCCACATTGCCGTCTCTGTCAAGATGCGGCTCAAAAGGGAATGTCATGCAGTTAAAGGAACGCTTGGGCCTTTCGCACCTCCCGGTACCCGGGCATTGGGAAAAGACATAATAATCTTCATGCTCTTTTATGTACTTCTTAATCTCCTTTGTCTTCGGAGCCCTCTTCCAGAACCTCCCGTTGTGCCAATGCCTTTTGTATTCTTCCTGAAAAAGTATCGGCACGACGGATTCATTGTCGCAGCAGGCAGGAACGCCGTTGTTTATGGGCGCGCAGAGTTTGCCGCAGTCAAAATCTATCATCTCAACGGCAAGAAGGTTCTGAAACCTTTCAATATCCTCTTCGGCAATCCTGTGCTTCATGAAATATCATCCTTCAGCCCTTTCCCTTGCCGCTTCAGCTCCTCTTTAAGTTCAGCTATTTCCTTCTTCAACTCCGCCATCTTCAGCTCTCTGCCGATCGCCATGCTGTAGAATTTCTCAAGTTCATCAAGCCGTTCCTTCAGGCTCTCTTCGAGCCTTGCCCTATCTGTCAAATCCATGATCATCCCTGAAAGAACTTCTCCGTCCAGCACCGCGCTCAGGATGGCCTTCTTCTCATTGCCGTTTTTCGTAAGGAGATTAACCTCAAACCGGTCAACTCTCTTTTCCTTATTTATGCGGCGTATAAGCTTTGCCCTGTCATCGGGATTTTTATACATAACCATGACATTCTCGCGCATCATCGCCTCCGGAGATTCATATTCCATCATCTTCGCGAGCGCGTCATTCACGAAAAGGATCTGCCCTTTTATGCTCGTCCTGTATATGCCGACGAGAGAATTGTCCACTATCTCCCTGTACCTCTGTTCCGATTCACCGAGAAGTTTCTCAGCCTTCTTCCTTTCGGTTATATCCGTAATGATGCCTAAAATAGCCTTCTCGCCTTCAAGGTCAATAAGTTTTGTCGAATGTATCGCGTTAATCGATTCCCCGCTCTTCGTCAGCAGCTTATATTCGGCAGGCGGGACTTCCCTGCCCTCCAAATGCATCATAAAATTATTTTTCACATGCGCCCTGTACTCAGGGGCGATGAGCGTCATGAAGTCAAAAGACCCGGAATAGTACTCCTCTCTTGTGTACCCCATAATCTCTTCGCACTTGTCGTTCACGTAAATTATTCTCCCTCTCATGTTTATGAATATCATATTGGGAGAATGGTCGGCAAGTATCTTGAAGTGCTCGTCTTCGAGAAATAGTCTTCCTTCATTTTTATTCATGTCAGGCATTTATCTCCTCTTTATAAAACCGGCCATATAGATTATATAAAAAAACAGGAGGGAGAACCAAGATATTCTTGAAAATATTAAATGCCTAACATCTCCTTCTTCAGGCTCTCCTGCACGGGGTCGCCGGATAGCCATATGCCGAAGAGCGCCTGTTTAAATGGAAGCCCCTCTATGATGGTGACATATTCCCCGTTCTTATAGACCTCCACGCCTTTGCCCGGCATGTACATCAGGTCATAAATGTCATCGCTCTTAACCCCAGCCTTAAAGACCGCGATATACTGCTCGATCTGAGGTTTTATCGGAGCGGTGTTTCCCTTTGTGGATCTTTCAAAACCCTCGCGCAATGTGCTCTCCATCTTATCAGCGGTTATCATGGAAGAAATCATGTGCAGCCTCACGGCCATCGTCTCGTCGGACGCTATGATCTTTTCAGGCTCACGGCTCTTCTGCTTAAGATAAAGGCCGCACGCATAGAGCTTTAAAAAGAACTTCGTGCGTACCCCGGCGCCGTTTAAGATTAATTCCGTTTTGCCCGCATGGAGGGAATCGGGCAAAGCAATGCCCGCAACCTCAATCGCGTAACAGAACGAAGCCGTCATCAGAAGAACCGGTATAACAATAAATATTGGATTCTTTCTCATTTTTAGTGATTAATTACTTCCCCTCCCTTGAGAGGAGGGGGTCCCATGAAGTTCTCCCTCTACTTGCCATAACTGCCCGCTTCCTCTTTTCTCATCTGCCCCGATGCCTCCTCATTCTTCTTCTTATACACGTCCATAGTATCCTTAGCCTTCTCATAAGTCTGCACGGCAACGCCGTGTTCACTTTCAGCCTCTTTCTTCTGGCAGGATATAAGAAGCAGTCCTGATATCAAAAATATGCCGGTAAATAAAATGGTCAATCTCTTCATATTGCCGCCTCCATGATTGCCGGACAAGAATGTCCGCTAATAGTACGATAGAGCGACTGTATTACAGTTAGAGAGGCTTTTTGAAGCTCCACGGTAGAGTTATGAGAAAAATGCCTTTATGATGAGGGAAAGAATACCGGCTATGACAACGCCAAGCATCCATTTAAGTAATTTAATCTCGCCTTCAAGCTCTTTTAGTTTGGTGTGAATATCCGTCAGGTCTTCTTTTGTGGCAATGCCTTTATGGGTTTCATTGCTAAGTTCTTTTGCTACCTCCGCAATCTCCCTTGCCGCTTTGTCGCTGAGATCAGCGGCTTTGAGACGTTCGAATATTTTGAGAGTATCAAGAGTTGTATCCATATGTATATTTTATGAGTCAGGGAGCCTGTTGTCAACCATACGAATTGCCCCGATTATGCCATCAGCTTGCCTGTGAAGAAAGCAATTGTTTTATCTCTTGACAATATGCCCGAGCCTCTTGTAATAAATACGGCGGTAAATAAGACTCTCGTGAATGAGCAATCGGTGTTCTTACTTTGCTAAGTGTTATAAAACGACCGTTCCAATAAGTTACGTCTTTTAATAGGACGGGTTGGAATAGCGGCCAATCACATATGATATCAGAAAAATTTCATTACTCTAATTTGTTAAGGACTTCTGGATACCCGCATTCGCGAGTATGACGACAAAATGGATTTCCTCGATATTTTCAGAAGGGACTCAATACAAAAAAAGGGCTGCCCCGAAGGACAGCCCTTTTTGCGAATTGATAATTTTAAAACTTACAGTAATGGAACGATGAGCAGGGCAACGATGTTGATGACCTTTATCATAGGGTTGATAGCCGGGCCTGCTGTGTCCTTGTAAGGATCGCCGACTGTGTCGCCTGTGACAGATGCCTTATGCCCGTCGCTTCCCTTCTTGTGCATCTTACCGCTGTCATCGGTAACGCCGTCCTCAAAAGACTTCTTCGCGTTGTCCCATGCGCCGCCGCCGCTTGTCATGGCTATCGCCTGGAAAAGGCCTGTGAGAATACTTCCGATAAGAACGCCGCCGAGAGCCTTGGGGCCAAGAGTAAAGCCGACAATGATCGGAGCAACTACCGGAAGAAGCGCCGGAATCATCATCTCTTTGATCGCCGACTTTGTGACTATGTCAACGCACTTGCCGTACTCGGGTTTGCCCGTTCCTTCCATAATGCCCTTGATCTCGCGGAACTGCCTGCGCACTTCTTCAACCACGCCTCCCGCTGCCCTGCCGACTGCAAGCATCAGCCTGCCGCCGTAGTAATACGGAATAAGGCCGCCGATGAAGAGGCCGGCAATGACCATCGGGTCTGAAAGATCGAAAGCAACGGCGCTTCCCATCTTATGCGCAAGCTCTCTTGAATATTCAGCAAAGAGAACAAGAGCCGCAAGCCCTGCCGAACCTATTGCATATCCTTTTGTAACAGCCTTTGTCGTGTTGCCGACCGCGTCAAGAGGATCGGTTATATCTCTTACTGATGAAGGCAGTTCTGCCATTTCAGCGATACCGCCCGCGTTGTCTGTTATAGGGCCGTAGGAGTCTATGGCAACAACTATGCCTGTCATCGAGAGCATCGAGACAGCGGAAAGAGCGATCGCAAAGAGACCGCTCTCAATATTTCCCGCAAAACCGCCGCCTAATGAATAGGCTCCAAGAATTGCGCCTACGATAACGAGCGCGGGAAGCGCTGTCGCCTCCATGCTCATCGCGAGGCCCGCGATAACGTTTGTGCCGTGGCCGGTGAGGCTCGCCTTGGCGATCGCCTTAACAGGCCTGAATTCTTTAGCTGTGTAGTACTCTGTTATCCAGACAATCAGCCCGGTCAATGCAAGGCCGATAACGGCAGTGCCGAAGACGCTCATCGGAGTGAATCCGCCTGTGTTGCCGCCCAACTGCCCCATGAACCACTGGGTAACGCCGTAGAACGCTATTGCCGCGAGAATACCTGAGACAGCAAGGCCTTTATAAAGAGCGCCCATTATATACTGGCTCTTGCCAAGCCTTACAAAATATGTTCCGATTATAGAAGCAATTATTGAGACGCCGCCGAGAAGGAGCGGAAACTCAACCCACGGGCTCTCGGGGCCGAAGACCGATTTCGCAAGAAGCATCGCCGCAACAAGCGTGACCGTGTATGTCTCATAAAGGTCTGCCGCCATACCCGCGCAGTCGCCTACGTTATCGCCTACGTTGTCAGCGATAACAGCAGGGTTTCTCGGGTCGTCTTCAGGAATGCCTGCTTCGACTTTGCCGACGAGGTCTGCGCCTACGTCCGCGGCCTTTGTATAGATACCGCCCGCGATACGGGCAAACACTGACATGAGCGAACATCCGAAACCGAGGCCGACGAGGGCGTGGAATGCCTGCTCGCCTGCCATGCTCTTTACTATCGTGAAATAGCCCGCAAGCCCGATAATCCCGAGGCCGACGACCATTATTCCTGTGACAGAGCCGCCCTTGAATGAAAGCGTGAGGGCATTCTGAAGCCCTTTAGACGCCGCCTGAGTTGTACGGACATTGGCGCGCACCGTGACCCACATGCCGACAAAACCTGCAAGCGCCGAGCCGACCGTTCCGATCAAAAATCCAACCGCCGCCCAAATCCCAAGCGCCGGCACTGCGGCGATTGCGATAAAAAGCACAACAGCGACCATCGCCACTGTCTTGTACTCGCGTGCAAGGAACGCATAAGCCCCTTCCTTGACCGCGTTTGAAATCTGCTGCATACGTTCACTGCCTGCATCCTGTTTTGATACCCATGCCGCAGTCACAAGCGCGTACAATACGCCTGCCGCACCGCAGATGAGCGCAAACATGATTAGATTCATACTCTCTCCTCCCTTTGATTAGATGTTAATTCCTGTTGATATAAATTATCATGCCTCATCTTCCCGGAGCCGCCTCTCTCCCGGAGTACTTGTTAAAGCATATGGCGGCGCTCCTGTAGAAGATATGGGCAAGCTTGGAGTAAGGAAGATAGACAAAGAGTGAAAAAACAAACACAAGATGTATGAAATATATTAGATAAGCCGCTTCCGCAAGCCCTGCGGAGCGTGTTACCCATGAAAGTATCCCCGATGCCATGATAACGCCTATGATGGTTATGAGAAGCCAGTCGAAATAACTGCCGAGCCCGACCTTGCCCGCATTTTTATACCTGTTGGATATCATGAGAAAAACGCCTGACAAAAGACCTATCGCGCCTATGAGGCCGAAGACCTTTACGATAGCGCCCTTGCCGAATAAAGAGAATGGCGAATCCACATGAAGGATATCAATGTAAAGAACTCCGAAACTCGTCGCTATGCCGAGCGTGACGAAGCTGAAGAATACGAGAAGGTGAGAAAGATACCTGTCCTTGCTCACATCACATGACTTGAACTTGCTGTGGCTCAGGATATCTCCTATCAGCGCCTTGATGCTCCCGACAAGGTTTCCGGAAGAAATTCCTTGCGCCTTCTTCATGTCGCTGAAGAAGCTCATCATGCCCATCAGCCCGACGATCGCGCCGAACATAAAGGCAGGCACGAAAATAAGTTGTATATAGTGAACCGGCATAAAGTTTGAAAAGACAAGCTCCCCTTCCGGAGCAGTGAAGTTGGCGAATATGCCGATGATGATGGCGGGTATCAGAAAGAGAAGAGGCATCATCAGTTTGCTGTTGACAAGGTTTACCATGAATCCGGGTTTTGAATACTGTGATATGGTCTGCTTCCTTATTGCGCCTAACACCTCTCCGGGTTTCGCGCCTCTCGGGCAGTAAGCGGTGCAGTCATTGCACTGGTGGCAGAGCCATACGTCCGGATTGCCGATAAACTTCTCCTTGAGCCCCCACTGCGCCCAGATCATCTCTTTTCTCGGAAACGGGTTTTTGTCGGGCGTGACATTGCATACCACGGAGCATGTGGCGCACTGGTAGCACTTCTTCAGTGATTCGCCGCCCGCGGCAATGACGCCTTTAACAAAATCGATATCAGGTTTTATAAGCGTTGCTTCTGACATTTATTCCTCCACTTTTAAAGCATTCAGCATTCAGTCACCTCAGGCGACTCGCCGAGGCGAGCGGTCAGTGATCAGCTTTTTAGGCTGAAAGCTGACAGCCGATAGCTGACAGCTATTTAAAATTCCTTAAACGGATTCGGGTCAAACTCTCCGAGCTTTTCGACAAAGTCATTCAGTATCTGAGGAAGCTTGTCATAGTCGGAAATCGAGAGCTGAACGAGTTCAACCCTGTCAGGCTCAAGCTGAAGCCTCCCAAGCGTCTCCTGAAGTTTGCCGAGCCTCTCTTTGGCAAGCTCGCTGCCCCTTATGAAATGGCACTGGTAATTCTCGCCGAATTTACAGCCTAAAAGCATCATCCCGTCTATGCCTCTTGAAAGCGCGTCCGCTATCCAAGCGAGGTTGAGGTTGCCGAGGCACCTTACGGGGATGAACCTGATGGCTGAAGGTATTTTTTCTCTCTTCTTCGCCATTGCGTCGAGCGCGGGGTATGCGTCATTTTCACAAACAAGCGCGAGAAGCCTGAGCCCTTCTTCCGGCACATCGACATTCTTCATCATATTGGAGACCATCTTGATGCTGAAGTCCTTGAAATTGATGACGCGTTCCGGGCATGACCCGAGGCATGTGCCGCACCTTCTGCACCTTGACATCTTGTGAAACGGCGTGCCCTTTGCGTCTTCTTCTATGGCGCCGAACGGGCACTCCTCAGTGCATCTCTTGCATGATGTGCACTTCTGGAGATTTACCTCGGGATATGTCTGGTCCCATGCCCTCGGGTGGATTGAATGTCCTGTCGCAGTCGCCTCCACGCACTGTATAGCCTTCATGGCGGCTCCCAGCCCGTCATCAATGCATCCGAGCATATTCATGGGCTGCCTTATGCTACCCGCTGTGAAGATGCCTGTCCTGCGGGTTTCATACTGAAAGCATATATAGTTTGAATCGGTAAAGCCGTAAGCCTCTTCAAGTATCGGGAGCTCAGGCCCCTGCTTGTATTCAAGATTGAGTATGTTCGGAACCTTGTGAGGCTCAAGCTTTGCATTCGGGTCAGGCTTTCCGCCGGAAGCCTTGAGCTTTTCGTCAAAGATGCCCTTCCACTCGGCAAGCTTGTCGGCGTCTATCCTCGTGTTGGGAACCATCCCTGTTGCAAGGACGACAAGGTCTGCCTCAAGCCTGATGTCGCTGCCGAGAAGCGTATCCTTGACATCAACATAAAGATTGCCTCCCGGCGCCTCGCTCACGCCTGTAACCTCGCCCTTTGTCAGCATGACGCCCGGGTCTTCCTGCATCTTTTTGTAAAAGAGCTCGTACTGTCCCGGCGTCCTTATGTCTTTATATAAAATGTAAGCAATCGAATTGTCGCTCTTCTCCCTTACATAAGCCGCCTGTTTGAGAGAGGTCTGGCAGCAGTATGCCGAACAGTAAGGAAGATGGTTCGAGTCGCGCGAGCCTGCGCACTGAATGAATGCCACCCGCTTTGCCTCTTTGCCGTCTGACGGCCTCAAAATCTTGCCTTTCGAAGCTATCTCTTCCATCTCAACATTGGTTATGACATTCGGCATGCCGTAGCCGAGATGGCTTAGATTCTTCGCGTCATAAGGCCTCCAGCCCGCCGCCATGACAACCGAGCCTGCCTTTCTCTGCTGTGTCCCCCCTGAAGTCTTTATTGAAATGTCATACAGGCCGGGGAAACCTGATATCTTCTCTATCTCTGAAGAAGTAAATAATTCTATGTTTGCGTGGGACGTTACCCTCTCAGCCGTAACTTTTGCAGACGGCTCTTCAAGCCCCTCAAACGGGGAGCTTTGGGGAAGCTGTTTATACATCTTTGCCGCCCATCCGCCGATCTCAGGCGCCTTCTCAACGAGGATAACTTTATACCCTGCGTCAGCCGCGCCCAAAGCCGACGACATTCCGGTAATTCCTCCGCCTATCACGAGTATATTCTTGTTCAACTCCTCCAACATGAATGGCTCGGGAAGTTCGCTGTCCTTTGCCCTGCTTACTCCCATCCTTATATAATCCTCTGCAAGCGCCTGCGTATCCTCATTCTTGGGCTCCTGGCTCCATGAAACAAACTCTCTTATGTTTGCCCTCTCGACAACGCTCCCGGGGAAAGTAAATTCCCTGTGCTTTGAGCGCGGTGAGCAGGCGGCGATAAGAACCGTGTTTACGCCTTCGGCGCTGATATCATTCTTTATCATCTCAACGCCTGCCGGGCTGCAGAGAATCTCATGCGTCTTTATAACAGGCACTTTGTATTCTTTGTCGCCGACCTTGACGAGTTTTTCAACATCAACCGTGTCAGCGATCTCGCAGCCTTTACATATATATAAACCTATCTTCTTTTCCATCAGGAATTCCTCCTTATTGTCTGAATGGACTTAAGCGCGGCGGCCGTGGAATCCTGGACAGATTTTGCTACGTCCGCCGGGTTTACGGAACAGCCCACCGCATATATCCCGTGCTCATCCTTGCCGGGAACTACAAACCCATTCTCATTTACTTTGACCGAGTCGGGAAGTTTAACCTTGCCTACCGTCGGGACCATCCCTGTCGCAAGCACACAGAGGTCAACCTGCACTTTCACCTTTCCGCCTGCAAGAATATCCTCAGCCGTCACTATAATGTCGCCTGTCGCAGGGTCTGTCTCGACCTTTGCCACTTTACCCTTTATAAGAGAGACGTTCGCATCCTCTTTAACTTTATTTAAAAACCTCTCGTATGATGTCCCCGGCGTGCGGATGTCTATATAAAACATATATGCCTTTGAATCGGGGTACTGCTCTCTTACATATGTCGCCTGCTTGAGCGAAGCGAGACAGCATACGGCAGAACAGAAGGCTAGGTGGTTTTCATCCCTCGAACCCGCGCACTGCACAAAAGCGACCGATTTTACCTCTTTATTGTCAGAAGGCCTGAGAATTTTCCCCTTTGTAGGGCCGGTATTTGAAGCGAGCCTCTCCATCATCACGTTTGTTATGATGTTGGGGCTTGTGCCGAAGCCGAGATTATCTATCTTTTTGGCATCATAAGGATCCCATCCTGTTGCCAGGACTATTGAGCCGGCATTAACCTCAATCACTTTCGGCTTCATATTCAGGTCTATCGCGTCATACCTGCAGGCGCTTGCGCATTTGCCGCAGTCGGACTTTTTGCAAGAAGCGTCATCTATCGCATACTGAAACGGGAATGACTGCTCAAAAGGTATATATATCGCCTTCCTCTTGTCAAGCCCGGCATTCACATCGTTTGGCACCTCAACCGGGCAGGCGGCAACGCATTCGTTGCATGCAACGCATTTCTCATTCACATAGCGGGGGTTCAGTTGAACCGATATATTGAAGTTGCCCGCGCTTCCTTCGATACGCTCTATCTCGGCAAGAGTGTAGTAGGTTATCCTCGGGTTGAACTTGAGCCTTCTGTAGTTTATCTCAAGGCCGCATGAGGGGGGGCAGAGCTTTGGGAAGTATTTGTTCATCCTTGAGACCCTCCCTCCGAGATACGGCGTCTTCTCGACTATGACGACATTATAGCCGGCCTCTGCCGCCTCGGCAGCCGTTGTGAGCCCGCTTATCCCGCCTCCCACAACAAGAATTGTATTTGTGTTGTCTGACATGTGGCTCCTCCTAAAACAAGAGAGTTTTTTTAAGCGATTATAATGATATCGGGTTAGAGTTTATAACATTACGTCAAAAAAATTCAAGATATTTATAATGGAAAAATTACTAAATAATAAATTCTTATAACACGCCAGTATATATAAAGAGTTTTTCAATGCCTGTTGACAGCTTAAAAAAACTCAGGGCACTGTTTCCAGCGCCCTGAGTTTCTCTGCATGTGAGTGAAACAGTAATATTTCCCATTGCGAGATGGAAGCTGCAAATTTTTATTAATAAATTTCCACTTTTCACCTTGCAAGATTTTTATATGGGGAGGGCGTTGCCCTCCCCATATAATATCAACTACTTAACCATCTGAACGTACGGCACTTTCTTCAACTCCCAAGTATTGTTTTCTGCATCATACTTGGAGTTTGTAAAGCACTTCCAGTTCGAATCATCTATCTTGTTGTAATCGCCCCTGTAGTAGTAACCGGGATATCTGGATTCTTCTCTGAAGAGGATATGTCTTGCGTGCGCCTCAACAGACAGAATCCTGTGGTAGTTCTCAAAGCACCTTAAGAGTTCATGGAGGTCTTTTGCTGCCATCTTGTTTGCATCCTCTTTGAGCATCTCAAGCTTCTTGAGGCCTTCTTCAAGCATGGTCTTGGAGGTCATATACCAGGTGGAGACACCGCCGAAGTATTCATCAGCAATCTTCTGGAGCCTTTGCTGAAGCGCCTTTGGACCAATGTAATTGGGATTAATCTCGGGCCTCGTTGTATATGTTTTATGCTTTTCATAGATCTCGAATGGCAGGTAAAGCTCAGACGCGATCTCATCAAGGGACATTTTCGGCGACGGCTTGTAGTCTGCATGGTCCATGATGTATGCTAATGCCGCCTTGGCCGCGAGCCTGCCCTCTGCATGAGAACCGGATGAGAATTTGTGGCCTGATGCGCCGACAACGTCGCCCGCCATGAAGAGTCCTTGCACTGTGGACATTCTATTGTAACCCCAGCTGTAATGATCCGGTGTGCCGGCAAGATCACCGGGGCCGCTTACCCAAAATCCTGCGCAACCCGCGTGTGAACCGAGAAGATACGGCTCTGACGGCATAATCTCAGACGGGCTCTTATCGGGCTCAATATTAGTTGCTGCCCAGAGAGATGCTTGTCCAATAGCCATGTCGAGGAAGTCCTCCCATGCCTCTGCCTCAAGGTGTTTCATCTTCTTTTTGCCTTCTTTTTCACCAAGTTTCTCAGTGAAGGATGCGCCCAATGCTGCCATTGCCGCAGGGGTCTGCATAAGGATAGGGCCTTTGCCGTCCTTCATCGCCCTCATCATGAGATGGTTCCTGATCGCTGTACCGAGACCTTTTGCATAATCTCCGTATCTGGCTACTGCATCATCAAAATATTCCTTATTTGCGCAATAATCTTCTCCATAGCTGTCTGTTGCCTTTGCTTTAAAGAAGAGGAACCATGCGCCCACAGGACCATATCCGTCTTTAAATCTTGCGGGCACGAACCTGTTCTCCATTAAGGTCATTTCAGCGCCGGCCTGCATTCCAAAGGCATAACCTGAGCCACAGCTAAATACCGGGTACCAGGTTCTTCCCAAACCTTCACCGACCGACCTCGGCCTGAAGCAGTTAACTGCTCCAGCAGTTGCGCAGATCATTGCCTTTGCTTTAAAGGAGTAAATCTTGTTTTCTCTTGTGCTGAATCCGATGGCTGCTGCTACGTTTGTCCCGTTTGTATCCTTTACAGCCTTTACAATGAATACCCTTTCAAAATGGTTCTGTGCCATGCCGGTCTTTTCCCGGTTGGTCTGGAGGGCTTTCTTGGCAGCCTCTGCAACAATAGCTTTATATGACTCGCCATTTATCATTATCTGCCATTTTCCTGATCTTACCGGAGTGCCGCCCTCTTTTAATGATTTCTTGCCTTCGTCTCTTGCCTGAAAACCGTCGAGAGAGAATCCGTCATCCCCCTTCTTCCAGATCGGAAGTCCCCACTCTTCAAAGCACTGTACCGAATCATCAACGTGTCTGCCAAGGTCAAATACGAGGTCTTCCCTGATGATGCCCATAAGGTCGTTTCTTACGTACCTGACATAGTCTTCAATCTTGTTCTCGCCAATATATGTATTGATAGCAGACAGTCCCATAGCAACTGCACCGCTTCTGTCTGTTGCTGCTTTGTCAACCATAACCACCTTCAGTCCCTTTTCATTGGCCCAACGGCATGCCTCGAAAGCTGCTCCGCAGCCTGCCATACCGCCGCCCAAGATAAGGAGATCGCATTCAACTTCAGTTACTGCAGGTTTCTCACAATACGAAAATGTACAAGTCTCTTTTTCCATTATATTTTCACCTCCTTGAATTATTCTTTTCTTGCCGGAGCTGTAAAGAACCCGGGCTGTTTAATAGTTGAGAAATCGGGCGCTGGCTTTCCTTTATAAGGATCAGCGGAACCTTCTTCGGTAGTCCTGATGGGGAATTTAAATCTCTTCAATATACCATTTCTGAACTTGATCGTCCACATAATGGAGTCAGTGCCTCTCAAAGGAATAGTGCTGGACCCAAGTGGAACGAAGTCTGAATAACCTCTGACTTCTATGGCCTGCTGAGGGCAGATCTTTACACAGTTAAAACACTCCCAGCACTGCTCCGGCTC
>JACQZG010000015.1 GCA_016213935.1 Nitrospirota bacterium | reverse complement strand
TTCCATTGTAGAAATAGTTCTCCAGACCTTTATGTTCAAAGCTCTTAATCACAATTACAGTGTAACCCATGGAGTTACGCTTGTCAATCAGAACAAGAGTCTGTAGAAAAAGCCAGTTTTTAACTTGTTCTACTCTCTCTTGAATTTGTAACATGTTATGCACTATGCGGTACAGAAGCCGCCGTACAAGAAGCAATACCTTGCTACACTATTAAGCTAACGAGCCTGAGGAAACTACAATTGCATGTTTGCAAGCCTGACGTAGCGTTTAGCTGCCGGCGCGCTTGCGGGCGCCTTGGAACTCGAACTCGCCTCTGCCCATTGAACGGTAGCCCTTTTGCAAGCGTGATCGGTCAGCTACAACGCCTGGTTAGCCAGCCTCTTGCTCGCCTGGTTGGTGTTCTACCCTCAAATGTTTCTTCAGACGGGAAGCTTTGTAGTTCAACTCGTACAAGTAATTGAGCAGGTCCTCGATGACCTCAATTGCTACCTGGAGATCATGCCGTGAGGGTGTTGTTAATTCATGCACCGCATCGTTGCCCATGAAGCGAAAGCCGTGGAGGTTCTCTACAATGTTCTTTGGAAGGTGCGCAGTAAGACCATCGATACGCTTCTTCAGGTTCGACCCCGAGATATTCTTGTCAGCACAGATGCCCTCGATAAGACCGCGCAAGCCCGCGGCCGTGAGAGTATAAAGTTGGTTGTTGAATGCTTGAATGCTCTCGCGGTATACCTGCTTCAACTTCCTGGGCAGACTTTTGAAAGACTTCTCTGTCAGGTCGTAAGCGCTACGCTTAGGAGAAAAACGCACATCTACTATGTGTTCGCCATGCTGGTCGACGTTTACGATATCCGTTATCTGTTCCTCGAGAACGGCAGTATCGCATCCGGCACAGACCCAGAAGAGATACTTTGTCTCCGCCCAATAGCCGACATCACCCTCGAAATCCTCCTCTGTATACAACTGGGTGTGAAGCGCCTTCAGAGTGTGGTGAGTGGCATACTTGCATTGATTGCAGGTGATCTTCTTGGTGGTGCCAATCTGTGGATCACCATTGTCTGCCATAAACTATACCTCCCTAGTTCCGAAATCGCTTCAACTTCGTCTATTCTTTTGGCTAACAATTAATGTATGTTACCACTCGTATTTCCTCAATCATAAATCATGATAAATATTAATGATTAATAAATCAAGCAAAAAACCAGCCTTTTCAGTTAATGAATTATCTGGATTTATTCGTATTTGCTATGTAATATCCATGAGATACGAACGGTCGTAATTTATAGCCGTTTTAATCATAACAGCGGGAAAGTAACTCCCTCCTGAAGGGCAAAAGAAGAAAGATTCTTCACCCCCGAAGGGGGCTCAGAATGACAACGGTTCACATCCCGCTTATGGGCATGGGGGTGAAGGTGAGGATGAAGATGGCACAGCAATACAATTAGGGTCAGGTCTTTAATTTTGCTCTTTCAAGAAGTGTCTGAATTAATTTTATTAAACAACTTCTATTTACACACCCCACACTCTCCTCTCGGAAGCAAGTCGTACCGGCTTTCTGACTGCAAGCAGATACTGGACCTGCCTACCGGACAGGCAGGCAAGCCGGAATGACCAGGCATAATGGAAGAATAAAAAAAGGCGTCCCGAAATTTCGGGACGCCTTTTGGTGTTATGCAAAAAAACTTTTAATGGTCTTCCGATGACTGGAATACCGGCAATACTTTGTTGAATATCCAGAGCAGTATGAAGGGCGCTGAAAGGAGAAGCACCGCCGCAAAGAAGCCCTCCCTGAATGTCTCAAAAGAGGTCGGGATTATCGGCAGCTTGTATGTCATGAAGCCTGAGAGGCTCTTTGAAAGCCCCTGTCCGCCGCCCTGTATGACGTTCATCCTCATCATGAAGACGCCTATGATGACAAGCAGAGAAGAGATAAACGCCCTCGTAACAGTAAGCCTCGGAAGGAGAAGGAGAATAAGGGGAAGTATCATGCCGCATCCCCACTGAAGGACAAACATCTTGACGAAGAGTTTGTCGAAGATAACAATGCTCAGCATCGGCCAGAACTCTTCGGCAAGGTAGCCGTGGAATATCACGTCAACCGCCTCGAGCAGGAAGGCTATGATGATGAACCATTTCAAAAGCCCGCCCATCGCCTGTACCGCATCAAGCTTGATATCTCTCTTTGAGAGTTTTGAGGCAATGACATAAGTCGCTATGCAGAGGGCGACGCCGGATATGACGGCTGACATGAGGAAGATGAATGGCATAAGAGGGGTCTTCCAGAACGGAACAGCCTTGACCGAGCCGAATATGAACCCGACATAGCCGTGAAGCACGCCCGCGCTCGGTATGCCTACAGCCGCGAGTATCGTTATCATCTTATGGTCAGTATGGCGCGCCTTTTCGCTCAGGTCATAAGCGCCGAGCGTCATCGCTTTGTAAAGAAGCCCCATTATCCCCTTTGCAGACTGCGCCTGCGCTACGATGAAGGCCCTGTATGCAAACCATATCTCAGCAAGGACAATGAACATGTATGTCATGTAAACAACGGTGAACGATGCGATTGCCGAATAAAAGTGGGGCGTGAGTATCATCTCATGGTTTCTCTGCGGCTGGGTGAGGTGAAAGAGCAGGGGCGTGGGCGCGATTATCAGCAGGGCGAGCGAAAATACGAGCGAGAATTTCGCGACAGGCTTCAGTTCATTCATCCCGAAGACGTGATAAAAAGACGAGAGGACGAATGCTCCCGCGACAAGCCCTGTTATATAAGGATATATGGCGATATGAATGGTCCAGTAGATAAACTCATTCGGATAAGTGAAAAGCTCTTTTATTGTCCAGATCTCTCCGTGTGCATGCTGTATGTGTTCTACCATTGTCAGATCACCTCACTATATGGTCAAGGCCTATGTAAAATACCATAGGCTCGTTGCCGTATTCTGGTTTAAGTACCATGACCCTGTTGTTCGTAATCAGCTTGTGAACTTCGCTCTCAGGGTCGTTGATGTCGCCTATCTTTCTCGCCCCGAACGCGCACGCGTCTGAGCACGCGGAGTTGAGGCCCTTTGTTATCCTGTGGTAGCAGAAGGTGCATTTCTCTGCGACATTGACCTTTGGGTCAGGGTGTATGAACCTCGCTCCGTACGGGCAGTTCTGCACGCAGTATGCGCATCCTATGCACCATGTCCTGTCAACAAGCACCACTCCGTCCTCTGTCCTGTATGTAGCGCCGACAGGGCAGACCTGCACGCATGAAGGTTTTTCGCACTGGTTGCAGAGCTTGGGCACAAAGAAGCCTTTTGCGATATCCTCTTCCTTTACCTGCCTTCCCTGCGGGTCGTTCTTTATGAATCCGTTTCTTGCTTCCTTTGGGGAATCTATTATCACTTCTCCGTCCTTGAGCTGGACATATCTCTCGACCCAGGTCCTTGATACATTTACGTCAAAGGGCACCTCGTTCTCTGTCTTGCACGCCTTTACGCACATGCCGCAGCCCACGCACTTTGTCGCATTTACCACAAAACCCCATCTCTTTCCGGCCCCGTGCTTCTTTGTCGAAGCGAGCGCCTCAGGGGTGAGGAGTTCGAACGCGCTTAAAGGAATCACGGCGCCGGCGATTGTTATGGCACCTAATTTTAATATGTCTCTTCTTGACTGTTTCACGCCGTCCCCTCCCTTATTCCTTGAAATCTGCCTTGTGGACATCATGGCATTCAACGCACTCTACGTCGGTATTGTGCTCATCCGGGTCCTGCATCGCCAGCCGGATAGGTCCACTGGGCAGCTCATTATAGGTTGTTGGTCTGTAAGGCAGTTTCGCGTGGCATCTGAGGCAGAGGTCCCTGCTCCTGTCTATGGCAAGCTTCTCAGGCCCTTCTTCCGGATGCCCCAGCGCCGGCCCGTGGCAGTTCTCGCACTGGACATTGGCATGCTTTGACGCGGATATCCAGGTGAACTCGTCATCATGGCATTCGCCGCAGTACTCTTTACCGCCTTTGTACTTTACTTTGAAATTCTTCCAATCATCCTCATTCCCCTCACGGTGCCACTGATACTTGTAGTCACCGTTTTTCGCCGAGAAGTCAGAGGGGACAAAGACAGCCCTCCCGATAAAGACGACTGCGAGAAGGCCGATCACTACGAATAAAGGTCTCCAGGCATGGCTCATAATATTTTATCCCCCTAAAAAAATTATGCTATTTTACTGGAATCGCCTCTTCTTGTCAATTAAGGAAGAGGCGAAAAATCTATGGTTCACAATCATCTTATAAAGATGTATAATCATTTTTATTTAAGGCGTTAGAATAAGGCTTTCGTCTAAACCAAACGGCTTTTAAAGGTTTATAAAAAGGATTTGATAATGTTTCCTGTAGGCATCGAGAAAGAGAAGGCGCTCAGGGATAAGCTTGAGAGGCTTGGAATCCGCGAGAAAGATATTGAGGAGAAGTTTATCCGCTCGCAGGGCAAGGGCGGCCAGAATGTAAACAAGGTCTCGACATGCGTCTATCTCAAGCACATGCCCACAGGCGTTGAGGTAAAATGCGGCAGTCACAGGACGCAGGGGCTTAACCGTTATCACGGCCGCGTGCTCCTTTATAAAAAGATAGAGAGGCTCTTAAAGAAAGAGGAGAGCGAAGAGGAGCAGCGCATTGAAAAGATAAGGCGGCAGAAGCGGAAACGCTCCAGGCGTGCGAAAGAGAAGATGCTTCAGGATAAGCATAAACAATCTCAGAAGAAGAGGGAGAGGTCTTCAGTTTCAGGATGGGAGGAGTAATTGGAGATATTGAAATTTCTTTTTCCGGTCTCAGGCGTTGAGACATATATATTCATTCCGCCTCTTGTCGCGTTCGCGGTCTCGTTCTTCACCTCCATGGGCGGGGTCTCGGGCGCGTTTCTCCTCCTGCCGTTTCAGATGAGTTATCTTAACTACACCAGCCCCTCAGTAAGCGCGACCAACTTTGTCTTTAATATTGTCGCGATCCCGAGCGGCGTCTACCGTTATATAAAGGAAGGGCGAATGGCATGGCCTCTGACATGGGTGGTGATTGCCGGGACTTTGCCGGGTGTATTCATAGGTTATTATCTGCGTATTCTTTATCTGCCTGACCCGAAGGCGTTCAAACTTTTTGTCGGCTCTGTTCTCTTCTATATAGGCGTAAAGCTTTTTTATGAAATAATCCCCCCTTTAATAAAAGGGGGCGAGAGGGGATTAAGAAAAGAACAAATGAAGGCGCTGGAGGATAAATTCAGGCAGAGGGCTGAGGAGCTTAAGAAAGAACAGAACGCGCGCATCGCATCCGGCCTTCCGAAAGAGGCGGTTGTAAAGACGGTTTCGTTCACTCTTTCAAGAGTTGAATACGAATTCTGGGGCGAACGATTTTCTTTCAGCACGCCCGCGATGTTTCTCCTTGCGTTTATTGTCGGTATCATAGGCGGGACATACGGTATCGGCGGAGGTGCTATCATCGCGCCGTTCTGCGTGGCGGTCTTTCACCTGCCTGTTTATACAGTGGCAGGAGCCGCGCTGATGGGGACATTCTTAACATCTATTGCAGGTGTTGCTCTCTACAGCATCATGCCTGCAACAGCAGGCCTCTCCACATCGCCGGACTGGATGCTGGGGATTCTCTTCGGTATCGGCGGATTTGCAGGAATGTATTTAGGCGCAAGATGTCAGAAGTTCATGCCGCAGAAATTCATCAAATTAATGCTTGGCGCGATAATCCTGTTTTTGGCATTGAAGTATATCATCCAATATTTCGGTTAACAGCCCCGCTTTTATCTTCGTTTTAAATAGCTCTTAAGTTCTTTGTAATAATTTTCATGCGGGCCAATCATGATTAATTCTATGTCCGATTTAATCATTCTGTATGAAAGAAGATACTGAAGAGATTTTATTTTGAACTTATGAACATAGACTGCCTTGAGGTCTCCCTTCTTTTCTTCCCCGATCAAAGGATTTTCAGCTATCTTTCTAATTTCTTCATCCAGTAATTCTTTTTCGTGTTTTGATAACTTTTTGACTTTGTTTTCAAAAGTTCTGGATTGATAGATTCTCATTGTTTATCCGAATTTGTATTCCGACCGCTCGCCTTGTTCCAATTCCTGCAGCCCGATAAGTATTTCTTTGATAAGATTGTATGTCAAATCCGGGTTGTCTTCAGCGCATTTGCCGATTTTGGCCCAATGCTCTATCTGGCCTGTTATGGAACGATGATCAACATGACTATATTTTTTTGCTTCCTTCACTAATTTTTCTGATATTCTTACAGCCGTAGCCATTTTAATACCTCCGAATATTTTTAAATATTATATCGATTGGCATAGCAATATGCAACTAATTGTGTACATATTGGAATATTATTCATTTTTAAATATAGCGATTAGTAGATAGCCAGCTTTATTTGCTGGAATAAAAAAAGTATAGTTGTATAAATAGGAAAATACAATCACAAAATATGGTTTGTCAGGTTCGAAATGAAATTGTAAAATCTTCCTTAATCCCGATAAAAAATTATAACTCCCCTTTACCCCCTCTTATCTTAAGAGGGGTAAAGGCAAAGCCTAGGGGCGTTATTCATATGGATGTTAACTCATCAATGATATACGGCAAATTAAATTATGCTTACTGGGTCAGTAAATTTCTATACAATCTTTTTTGCAATATCATATTCAATCTCCTTATAATAAACGACTTTTAGAACTATCAAATTCCCCGGGAGGATCGAAGTGAGTAAAAAGGTTTCCGCTGAACTTGCTGACAGAGTAAAAAAACTGCCGCCGTATCTCTTTGCAGCCATAGATGAGATGAAACAGGATGCGCTTAAGAAAGGCGTTGACCTTATAGACCTGAGCATAGGCGACCCTGACATTCCTACGCCAAAGCATATTGTTCAGAGGATGAAGAAGGCTGTTGAGAATCCTGAACATCACCGTTATCCGTCATATGCCGGGATGCTATCGTTCAGGCAGGCGGTTGCTGATTGGTACAAGAAAAGGTTCAATGTTAAGCTCGACCCCAAAACAGAAGTGGTCTCTCTCATAGGTTCAAAAGAGGGTATCGGCCATATTCCGCTCGCGTTCATCAATCCCGGAGATGTTGTGCTTGTGCCTTCGCCCGGATATCCTGTCTATCCTGTTGCCACGCTATTTGCAGGCGGGAAGAGCCACATCATGCCGCTCATTGAGAAGAACAAATATCTGCCTGACCTCAAGGCGATACCAAAAGATGTCCTGAAAAAAGCAAAGCTCATCTTTATAAATTATCCTAACAACCCGACGTCTGCATGCGCGGGAAGAGGTTTTTATAAAGAGGTGATAGATTTTGCCGCAAAGCACAACATTATCGTATGTCATGATGCCGCTTATTCAGAGATATACTACGACGGGAAGAAGCCTTTAAGCTTTCTCCAGTTGCCGGGAGCTAAAGAGGTGGGGATTGAATTTCATTCCCTTTCAAAAACATACAACATGACCGGCTGGAGGATAGGTTTTGCCGCTGGAAATGCAAAAATAATCGCGGGGCTCGGGAAGATAAAGTCAAACCTTGACTCAGGCATATTTCAGGCTGTTCAGGAGGCGGGCATAGAAGCGTTAAATACAGACGACACTGTTCTGAAAAAGATCCGCGACACTTTTCAGCAGAGAAGAGATGTCCTGTATAACGGTTTGAAAAAGATAGGGATGGAGGTTCAAAAACCGCAGGCAACTTTTTATCTCTGGGCAAAAGTGCCGAAAGGTTTTACATCTTCTGAATTTGTCGCTCACCTGCTCAACGACGCAGGCGTACTCGGCACCCCCGGCAACGGCTTCGGTGCTCCGGGCGAAGGCTACATCCGCTTTGCACTCACAGCTTCGGTAAAGCGGATTAAAGAGGCGGTGGAGAGGATAAAAAAGGCAATTTAAGAATACAACCATGTTTACAAGAAAGACTCTACTGCAACACCTTTTGGGCAATGCCGTCGTCTTTAGTGATATACATTAGTTTTTTAAAATATCTCGCTGATAGTGATAAGATATTTAATATTTTTGTTGCATTGTAGAGTCTTAAAGGCATTCATCCTCTGTTATTTTTAAAGTTTTCAATCACTGTAATTTTATGTCCACAGCATACATCGGCATAGGCTCAAACCTCGGCAACAGGGAAGAGAATTGCGAGAAGGCTGTTTCTCTTCTCAGGGATAATGGCGTCAAAGTCACAAAGCGCTCCTCCATGATCGAGACCGGGCCGTGGGGAGTGACAAGTCAGCCGAAGTTCATCAACATGGCTGTAGAGATTGAGACGGGATTAAAGCCTGAGAAATTGCTGGGCCTTCTTAAAAAGATAGAAGCTGAAATCGGAAGGCGCCCTGCGGAACGGTGGGGGCCAAGAGAAGTAGACCTTGATATTCTGCTTTATGACGGACTCGTTATAAAAGCCCCTGAGATGGAAATCCCGCATCCGAATATGGCGGAAAGGGAGTTCGTTCTGAAGCCTCTTTCGGAAATAGCGCCTGAAATCATTCATCCCGCTTTGAAGAAGAGCATCAGCGAGCTTCTTTCACAATATCACCGAAGTTCCTGAGCAGGCGGAGGCCGAGAGCCTGGCTCTTCTCGGGATGAAACTGCACGGCGTAGACATTGTCTTTCCAGACCGAAGAGGCGAACTCAATGCCGTAATCCGTGGTTGTCGCGATTATGGAGCTGTCTTCAGGCGCCACATAATACGAGTGGACAAAGTAAAAGAAACTCCCGTCGGGGATATCCTTAAACAACGGGTTGCCGCCCTTCTTAATCTTTATCTCATTCCATCCCATGTGAGGGACCTTGAGGGATTGTCCCCTCAATACGTCATTCTCCGGCTTGACCGGAGAATCCAGTTTTTCTCCCCTGGATTCCCGCATTCGCGGGAATGACAAAGCTATATCATGTTGATCTCCAAAATCAAACTTCATGACTTTTCCTCTCAGAACATCGAGCCCGCGGCATTTCCCGAACTCCTCTGATTCGCTGAATAGTATCTGGTATCCGAGGCATATGCCGAGGTACGGCTTGCCGCTTTTTATGGCGCGGGAGATCTCCTCTGTTAGGCTGAGGTTCTCCAACTCCTTCATGCAGTCTTTGAATGCCCCTACGCCGGGGAGGACTACCGCGTCCGCGTTTTTAACGACGTCGGATTTATTCGTCACAGTGACGTCAATGCCGACCTTCAGGAAACCTTTTTCTACGCTCCTCAGGTTGCCCATCCCGTAATCGATAATCGCTATCATGTTTTTATATTATGGGATTCATCCCTTAAATTCAATGGCGCCCCGGGGGTACTTGAAAAAAAATTTCGGTTGCGTTACCGTATTGCATTGTTGCCGATTATTTAAGGTATAATTATCAGTAATGATACCCAGAAAAATATTCTTCACAAAAGGCGTAGGGATTCACAAGGACAACCTCGCTTCTTTTGAGATGGCGCTGAGAAAGGCCGGGATAGAGAAGTGCAACCTCGTCTATGTCTCGAGCATCTTCCCTCCCGGATGCAAGATAATCACACGCGCCAAGGGGCTTGAGATGATAGAGCCGGGGCAGATTACTTACTGCGTGATGGCGAGGAATTCCACGAATGAGCCGAACAGGCTCGTCTCTTCCGCCGTCGGCCTCGCCGTTCCAAAGGACAGCAAGAACTACGGCTATCTTTCAGAGCACCACTCTTTTGGAGAGACCGCCAGAAAGGCCGGCGATTATGCCGAAGACCTTGCCGCATCAATGCTTGCAACCACTCTCGGCATAACATTCGACCCTGACGAGGCGTGGGACGCGAGAAAACAGGTGTACAAGGCGAGCAAGTACATCTTTAAATCCACCAATGTCTGCCAGTCTGCGGAGGGCGATAAGTTCGGGAAGTGGACTACCGTTATCGCGGCCGCAGTCCTTCTGATGGATTAATTGAAGGGTCAGTCCCCTCACAACTTCGGCGGATTGCCGCAAGAATACTCCTCTTACAAAAACTCTCAAATAGTAATACTCCCCGTGCCGTTTGACATGACCAGCACCTGGATAAAGGGCGCTGACAAAGGGCCGGCGGCCATAATCGAAGCTTCCAAAAACATGGAGCTATATGACATCGAGACGGATTCCGAGGTATATAAGAGGGGCATTTACACTGCGGAGGAGGTTATCTCCCGCACCTCTGCCTCGATGGTAAGGAGCGTCTATGGAAGGGCCCGCAAATATCTGGACGACGGCAAGTTCGTCGTCGTGCTCGGAGGCGAGCACGCTGTCTCATTCGGCTCGATAAAGGCGCATGCTGAATCTTTTAAAGATATCACAGTCCTTCAGCTTGACGCCCACTCTGACATGCGCGATTCGTACGAAGGGAGCAAATACAACCACGCCTGCATTATGGCAAGGGCAAAAGATGTCTCCCGGAAAGTGGTCTCCATAGGCATAAGGAGCATGGACTCATCCGAACTGCCTCGCATAAACAGAAAGAACCTTTTTCTTGCCTCCGAAATAGTGAGAAACAGGGGCTGGATTGATGATGTCGTAAAGAGGCTGACCCGCAATGTGTATGTAACGATAGACCTTGATGTCTTTGACCCTTCTCTCATGCCTTCAACAGGCACGCCGGAGCCGGGAGGGCTTGGATGGTATGACGTGCTCGGCCTGCTTGAACGCGTTTCAAAAAAGAGAAAGGTTATCGGATTTGACATCATGGAGCTATGCCCCTCCGCGGACAGGTCGCCCGATTTTTTGACGGCAAAACTTATCTATAAGTTTTTGAGTTTAAATTTTTAGCTCGCGATCCCATCTCTCTGAGGCGTTGGGAAGAGGGTTAACCTGCATCCGGCAGTCACATATTTTCTAAAAAATCGTATACTAAAAAAATGAAGAGAAAGCGGCTTGGGATATTACTCCTTTTTATCGCGGATATCTTGGCGATCTTTGCTTCGCTCGAAGCCGCCATATTTCTCAGAAAGAGCATCTTCCCTTTCTTCTTCCGTTTTCCCGAGGCAACCCTTAAAGGGGTCGCCTTCTTCTGGTGGATATTTCCGATCTGGCTCACCTTTTTCGCCTATGAAGGTCTTTACACGAAGCGCCCTTCCTTCTGGGATGAGATAAAGATACTCTGGAAGGCCGTATTCTTCGCGACTCTCGCGGTCTTCAGCGTCCTCTTTCTCGGAAAGATAGGAGAGCAGGTATCAAGAACCGTTATCGTTGTCATGGGATTCGTCTCGTTCCCGATAATGCCTCTTATCAGGATAAACTCCAAGCGGGCGCTGATAAATGCGGGTCTCTTAAAGAGCAATGTCCTTATTCTCGGGGCGGGCGCTACGGGCGAGATGATATCAAAGGCTTTGAGAAGGGACAGAAACCTCGGCTTCAGCATTGTCGGTTTTCTTGACGATGACACTGAAAAAACAGGGAAGAGAGTGGAAGGCATTGAAGTCCTCGGAAAGGTGGATGAGGCCGAGAGTTTTATAGACAAATATGACATACATGATGTTGTCATAGCGATGCCGGAATGCAAAAGGGAGCGGCTCATCAGTATCATAAGCAACCTTCAGCATAAGGCGCAGAACATACTCCTCATCCCCGACCTCTTCGGCATAGCAGTGCTCGGCACGGAACTGCTCAACTTCTTTCAGGAGCAGGTCGTCGGACTCGAGGTGAAGAACAACCTCGCGAGGCCTCTGAACAAACTCACCAAAAAGGTTTTTGATTTTACCGTCAGCCTCCTTCTCTTTATCATTCTTGCCGTCCCCATGCTGATTATCGCGCTTCTCATCAAGACAACTTCAAGAGGGCCGGTGCTCTATTCACAGGAGAGGGTTGGACGAAATAGCATGCTTTTCGGATGCTACAAATTCAGGACGATGTACGCGGACGCGGAGGAGAGGTTTCAGAAGCTGATGGCTGAAGACCCTGAGGCAAGGCGGGAATGGGAGGCAAACTGGAAACTGAAGAATGACCCGAGGGTCACGAAGATAGGGCGTTTTCTGAGGAGGACATCTCTTGACGAACTGCCGCAGATACTTAATGTGCTCAAAGGAGACATGAGCCTCGTGGGCCCCCGCCCTGTGACGCAGACGGAGATAGACGACTATTACAAGGACAAGGCGAAGCTCTGCTTCGGCGTGCCGCCCGGCATAACCGGCCTATGGCAGGTGAGCGGAAGGAGCGGCACAACGTATGATTACAGGATAGCGCTCGACTCGTGGTATGTCAGGAACTGGAACCTCTGGCTTGACATAGTCCTTCTCTTCAGGACGCTCAAGGTCGTCTTCAGGCGCGAAGGGGCGTGGTAGATGTCGATGGTAAAGTCTGACGCCAAATATAGCGTAAAAGCATATTAAGACAATCCAATTAGAAAATACGCATAAACTATGGGGAACGAACGGGGGTCATAAAAACGAACAGGGTCAGGCTTGCAAACAGGCAAATAAATCAGCTCCCCCCCAGACCACCTCATATACAGTTGCTACAGATAATCCTTAACATCTCCCAGGCTCAATCCAAGCCATTTAGCTTTGTACCCGGGATATCTGATGAGCAGTCCTTGTGACCTTTTCTTCAGCGCGTTAAGGTTTATCTTTTTCCTGTCAATCTTGATATCGGCCAGAGTGATTTCCTTCTTCAGATCATTGATCGCAACAAGATCGATTTCATTTTGATTTCCCTTCTCCCAATATGATCCGACCACATTATAGTTTCCTGTTTCGGCAAATAGCTGATGAAAGAAACTTTCAAGCATCCGTCCGGAATAGCTCGAATAATCCCTGTTGATAATTTCCTTAATATAAGAAAAGTTCTCCGTCTCTGCCGCAGACCGGTTGCGGAAAATAAACCGGAACCAGAAGTTAAGGAAATTGTCGGTTATTTTATATTTCTGCAAACGAGAGCCAGGCTTGGCGCCAACAGGTTTATGCCTTGAGATCAGCGCATAGTCATTCTCCAGTCTTGCCAGATAAGCCCCTGCGTGTATCTCTAATACAGATTCTATCTCTGTCCGTGCTGTCTTGCCGATGGATATAAGTTCAAGTATCGAAAAATATGTCCCGTACTCCTTTCCGAACTCTTCTATAAGCAGGTTTCTTCCCTCATTTATAAAGGGAGAATTAGGGGTTAGCATAAAATCAAGTATATCTTTGTAAGACAGCGCTGAATTTGATGTCAGCATGTCCAGATATTTCGGCATCCCTGCGGTAAATACATAACAGTCAAACAGTGACTTCATATCATCAGCGCCGTGATCTGATAATACTCTGTATGTATCTTTTATGGTAAAGGGCTTAAGGAAAAGTATCCTGTCCGCTCTCCCGAATAAAGGCTCTTTTGACTCTTCAAATATTTTATGCATCAAAGAATAAACAGATCCTATACAGATGAGATTCATTCTGCATTTTGATTTATTCAAATCCCATAGACGCTGAATCTCGGAATATACTGCAGGATTCACATTATAGAACTCCTGAAATTCATCAACTATCACAACAAACTGCTCCTGTCTTGAAAGTTCAAGAAGAAGGGCAAATACGTCCCTGAAATATTTTATGTCTCCAAGCACCGGAAGGGTAAAATGCTTCTTGATTTCATCAATGTATTCCATGCAGAGCAGATGCTCCGCCTTCCTGGAGACGAACAGATAAATAAATTTATATTTGCCGGCAAATTCCAAAGCAAGCATAGTCTTGCCGACACGCCTTCTGCCGGTAATCACCGCCATGCGCGCGGAGTCTTTTGTCTGATTGTAGAGCGTGGTAAGCTCCTGTATCTCCTGTTTGCGATTATAAAATCTCATAGTTCAAACCTAACTGTCAAATTATCGTAACCATCGTTACGGTAACTAATATTACGATAAAATAGCAGAAGTTTCAAGGGGTAAATCGTTTGATTTATCGCTTCCTATTATCTTGCCATCTACAATCTCCACAATTCCAGACAGTTCACCACATGAACGTTCATTAGCAATTATTCATAAAAATAAAGCCGTTACCCTTGACAAATCCCCCTAAACTTAGTATGTTCATAATATGAACAACATCGAGAACAGCAGGGACGACGAGATAACCCTCAGAATCCTTGATGAAATAAACAGGGAAGCCGCAATCACGCAGAGAACTCTCTCAAGCAAGCTCAATATTGCGCTCGGCCTTGTCAACGCCTACATGAAACGCCTCGCCAAGAAAGGCTACATAAAGATAACAAAGGGGCCGATGAAGAGGGTGAAGTACGCACTGACCCCGTCGGGCTTCAAGCTCAGGGTCGGCCTCACCTATAACTACATGAACCAGTCCATAACCTATTTCGGCTCTGTCCGTAAAAAGATAGACGAGACATACAGGCAGATGCTTGAGAAGGGCGTTGAGGATATCCTCATATGGGGCGACGGCGAGGTGGCTGAACTTGCGTACATTTCAATGCGCGGGCTTCCTCTCAGGCTTGTCGGCGTTGTCGACAGCAGAATGGAAGAGAAAGGCTTTTTCGGGCATGACGTATATTCATTTGAGGATTTTAAAGACCTTAAATATGACGTGATTCTTGTCACCTCTTTAAAGACCGAAGAAGCGATGGAACAGATAAAGGGGTTTGGCGCTGATATGGCAAAGGTTTATACGCTTTGATTTTTACGGCATAAGCACTTCCAAAAGCCCTTGAAGCGATGGGTTATTACATTATTGAGTGTCATTCCCCGGCTTGACCGGGGAATCCAGAGGTAACAACTTGAAATATGGATTCCCGATTAAGACATTCGGGAATGACTGAAAAACGGACATTATTAACTTTTATGGAGCATAAATGGAAAATATAAATGTGATTGAGCCGCAATGGTTTGCCTTGAATGTAAGGTCAAGGCATGAGTTTCAGGTGCGCGAGAGGCTTACGATGAAAGGCATCGAGGCGTTTCTTCCCACGGTCGAGAGGCTCAGGAGATGGAAGGACAGGAAGAAGATGATATCATTCCCCCTCTTTCCGGGATATCTTTTTGTTCATATACCGAGAAGGGCTCAGGATATTCTCAATGTGCTCAAGATAAACGGCGCGGTCAATCTCTTAAGCGGCGCTCCGGGAGAGCCGGTTCCTGTGCCCGAAGAGCAGATAATCCCGCTCATAAAGGCTGTTAAAAATAACGAACCTCTTGACCCTTATCCGTATCTAAAAGAGGGGCAGAGGGTCAGGATAATAAAAGGCCCAATGCGCGGCGTTGAAGGCCTGCTTGTCGAAAAGGCGGAGAGGCATATGCTCGTCCTTTCCGTTGACGTGCTTGCGCAGGGCGTTGCGCTCAGGATATACGCCTCTGACGTAGAGAGAATATAAAAGGCTGTTGAAAAAACTATTTTTGGTATCTGGTCGTCATTCCCGTGGAAACGGGAATCCAGGGTTTTAAATATGTTCTGGATACCCGCCTTCGCGGGTATGACAATCTTATTTGAATGAATGGATTTTCACCCTTAGGTTGCAGAAACCTGCCTGACGGCAGGCAGGTGTAACTGAAAGGGCGGAGCAGTGTAAAATAGAGGCAAATAAATTAATATGTACAGGTGCGGGAAAATGTCAGGAAGGCCTAATTTTCAACGGGGGAGAACATGCTAAACGGAAAATCGATATTGATAACAGGCGGTACAGGCTCGTTCGGCAAGAAGTGCACGGAGATAATACTCAAGAGATACAAGCCTGACAGGCTTATCATCCTGAGCCGGGATGAACTGAAGCAGTTTGAGATGTCGCAGGTGTTTTCGGAAAAAGAGCATCCGTGCCTCCGGTATTTCCTCGGGGACGTGCGGGACAAGGACAGGCTTTACAGGGCGTTTGACCGTGTCGATTATGTCATTCACGCGGCGGCCCTCAAACAGGTTCCTGCCGCGGAACGAAACCCCTTTGAAGTCATAAAGACAAATATTCTCGGTGCAGAGAATATTATAAACGCGGCAATAGACAGAGGAGTGAAAAGGGTCGTGGCATTGAGCACTGACAAGGCGGCAAACCCGATCAATCTTTACGGCGCGACAAAGCTCTGTTCCGACAAGCTCTTTATCGCGGGGAACTCTTATTCCGGGTACCACGGCACAAGGTTCTCCGTCGTCAGGTACGGCAATGTCGTCGGCAGCAGGGGAAGCGTCATTCCTTTCTTTAAAGAGATACAAAAGACCGGAAGAATTCCCATCACTCATCCCGATATGACCCGCTTCTGGATAACCCTTGAGCAAGGAGTCGATTTTGTCCTTAAATGCCTCTCCATGACAATAGGCGGCGAGCTTTTCGTCCCCAAGATACCGAGCATGAAGATAGTGGACCTCGCGCGAGCGATAGCCCCCGAGTGCACGCACGAGATAGCAGGCATAAGGCCCGGAGAGAAGATACATGAAGTCATGATAACCGAAGACGATGCAAGGCATACATTGGAGTTTGATGATTTCTTCATCGTCGAGCCTGAGTTTACATGGTGGTCAGGGGAGAGCCATGTCTCAAACGGCGGGAAGCCTGTTAAAGAAGGCTTCAGGTACGCGAGCAATACCAATGACAGGTGGTTTTCGGTGGATGACCTAAAAAAACTGATTTAGTAAATAAGAGTTGAAATGATACCGTACGGCAGGCAGTGGATAGATGAGGAAGACATAAAAGCTGTTGCCGATGTCATGCGCTCAGATTTCATCACGCAGGGGCCGAAGATAGATGAGTTTGAAAAGCTGATCGCTGAAAGCTGCGGGGCAAGATATTCGGTTGCCGTGAACTCCGGCACTTCAGCGCTCCATATCGCATGCCTTGCCGCAGGCGCGGGGCAGGGGGATGAGGCCGTAACTTCTCCAATCACTTTCACAGCCTCTGCAAACTGCGCTGTATACTGCGGTTCAGTGCCTGTCTTTGCCGACATCAACACTAAAACATACAACATATCAGTTGCCGAGACAGAGAAGAAGATAACGAAGAGCACAAAGATGATAATACCTGTGGACTTCGCCGGACAGAGCGCTGACATGGAGCCTGTCTTTAACCTGGCAAAAGAGAAAGGCAGGCAGTACGGCAAAAAGATATTTGTCATTGAGGATGCTTCTCAGGCGCAGGGTTCTTATTATAGAGGCAAGGCGGTCGGCTCATGTGCATTTTCAGACATGACGGTCATGAGTTTTCACCCGGTGAAGCACATCACAACGGGCGAGGGCGGCGCCGTTCTGACGAATGACGAAGAACTTTACAAGAAGCTCAGGAGGCTCAGAAACCACGGCATAACGAATATTCCCGGAGATTTTGTAAACAGGGAAGACGCATTTCAGCATATTGGAGGACAATTATCCGAAGTTGTCAACCCGTGGTATTACGAGCAGATCGACCTCGGATATAATTATCGGATTACGGACATGCAGTGCGCCCTCGGCATATCACAGATGAAGAAGTTGAAACGGTTCACGCGGCGCCGACGCGAGATAGTAAACATGTACAACGAATTCTTCAGCAGGATCGAAAATATCAAAACCCCTTATGAATCTCCTGACTGCGACAGCAACTTTCATCTTTATATCCTGCTTGTTGAGTGGGAGAGGTTCGGCACGAACCGGGCAAAGTTCATGACAGAACTGAAGAATAAGGGGATACATACACAGGTACACTACATCCCCGTGCACACCCAGCCTTTTTACAGGAAGAATTTCAAAACCGGGTGGGGCGATTGCCCCAATGCCGAAGAATATTACCGCAACTGCCTTTCGATTCCGCTTTATCCTGCCATGACGGATGAAGACGCGAAGTTTGTTATGGATACAATATTGAAATTGTTGGGGGCGCGGACATGAATAATTTAAAGGGCAGGCAGATGCAGGCGCGAGCCAAAAAGATCATACCCGGCATGACGCAGTTGTTATCCAAACGGCCTGACATGTTCTCATCCGGTGTCTGGCCCGCGTATTACAGTAAAGCAAAAGGGGCGGAGGTATGGGACCTCGACGGCAACAGATACATAGATATGAGCATCTCCGGCATCGGAGCGAACATACTTGGATATGCGGACCCTTATGTAAACGCGGCAGTTCATGAGGCTGTTGACGCGGGTTCAAGCAGTTCTCTGAATTGTTTTGAAGAAGTTGAGCTTGCGGAACTGCTTTGCAGGATTCATCCATGGGCGGAAAAGGCCAGATTTGCCAGGAGCGGCGGTGAAGCAATGGCGGTGGCGGTGCGTATTGCCCGCGCTTTTACCGGAAGGGACAAGGTCGCCTTTTGCGGATATCATGGATGGCATGACTGGTATCTGGCCGCTAACCTTGGAGCCGGAAATGCATTGGGAGAGCATTGCCTCCCCGGCTTAGACCCTCGGGGAGTGCCGAAAGGGCTGGCAGGAACAGCGTTTCCATTCAGGTATAACCATATAGAAGAACTCGAAGCAATAGTTAAAACCCATAAAGATGAGTTGGGTGTTATTGTGATGGAGCCGATACGCAGTGAACAGCCTGCCCCGGGATTTCTTGAAGGAGTGCGCGCGCTGGCTGATGAGACCGGCGCTGTCTTTATATTTGACGAGATCTCGGCGGGCTTCAGGATGAACACAGGGGGAGCGCATTTGCTGCTCGGGGTCATGCCCGACATTGCGGTCTTTTCAAAGGCCATGGGCAACGGATTCCCGATTGCCGCTGTTATCGGCAAGGGGCCGGTAATGGACGCGGCGCAAAATTCATTTATCAGCAGCACAATGTGGACCGAGCGGATAGGGCCGGTTGCCGCGTTGGCCACCATAAAAAAGCACATGGATGTAAACGCCGGAAAGCATTTAACGGCTGTCGGCACTGAAATTCAGAACGGGTGGAAGAGAGCCGCGGCAAAGCACGGGCTTTCAATCAATGCCGGCGGAATCCCGCCTCTAAGCCACTTTTCTTTTGAGTATGACAATGCCTCCGAGATGAAGGCATTGTTCATCCAGATAATGCTTGAAAAAGGTTTTCTGGCCTCGAATATATTCTACGCGATGTACGCGCATGAAGAACCGCATGTCAGAGAATATTTAGACGCGGCCGGCCGCGCTTTCGGGGAAATAGCAGACGCAAACCGCAGCGGCGCCGTCGGCAAACTTTTAAAAGGCGAGCCTTCGGGCGCGGGCTTCAGGCGTTTGACATAACTGACAGGAGAAATATTGGAAATGAGATTATTGCTGATTAACCCTCCCATAAGGGAATGGTCAAAGCCGAATGTCTTCCCCATCGGATTAGGGTATATCGCGTCGGCAGCAAGGGATGCGGGGCATGATGTCGGGGTACTCGACATAAATGCCCACAGATGGAAAAGGGATGAGGTTGAAGAGAGGATAAAGAACGCGGCTTTTGATGTTGCAGGCATAGGCGCAATAGTCACTGTATATTCTTATGTTAAATGGCTTATAGAAATAATAAAGAAATATCATCCCGACAAAAAGGTGGTTATCGGAGGAAGCGTAGGCACATCCATCCCGTATATCATCATGGGCAAAACAAAGGCTGACATTGTATGCATTGGCGAGGGGGAGGCGACAGTTGTAGAGATGCTCGATGCCCTGAGCAAGGATGAGGATGCCTTAAAGAGTGTTGACGGGATATGGTTTAGAAAACCGGACGGAGAGACAGTCATAAACAGGAACAGGAAACCGATTCAGGACATTGATTCATTGCCGTGGCCTGCATGGGATCTTTTTCCCATGGATATATATCTGATTAACCCGGTTGGAGCGCCAAACAGAAACAAGTGGATAGACGGCGGCGTTGATAACAGTTCAGGAGAGGCGACGCCTCTCTCAATGAACATGAACGGGACGCGGGGATGCCCTTATCAGTGCATATACTGTTACCATGATTTCATGGGGCAGGGATACAGGCACCGTTCAGCGGACGGCATAATCAGGGAGATGCGGCACTTGTATGATAAATTCGGCGTAAGATATTTCCATTTCACCGACGATGAATTCTGTTTGAAGAAAGGTTTTGTCTATGATTTCTGCGACAAGGTCAAGAACGAATTCGGCAACGGCATAACCTGGGGGTGCGCCGGAAGGGTTAATCTGATGACCGAAGACCTGATCAAAGCAATGGCCGGCTCAGGCTGTGTTTTGATCGGGTATGGGATAGAATCGGGGAGCCAGAGGATGCTGGATGTTATGAAGAAAGGCGTAACAGTGGAGCAGGCCAAAGAGGCCATAAGGCTGACCAAGAAGCATTTAGGCTGGGCAGACACCTCTTTTATGGTGGGAATGCTGGGGGAAAACAGGGAGACCATACAGGAAACGATCGATTTCTGCAAGGAAACAGATCTCGCGCCGGAGGTGATATTCTTCACAACGCCGTACCCGGGGACTGAATTATATCAAATTGCTTTACGACTCGGTAAGATCGCCGACGAGGAAGAGTACATACTCAACCTCGGGGAACAGGGCGAGAAAATAAGGGTGAATTTTTCGGAACTTTCCGATGAGGAATTATGGAAGGCCCAGGAATATATGATAAAGGAACTTAACGCATGGAACAAGATAAAACACCCGGAAAGCAGGTAATTAAGAACATGAAATTGTTGGTGGTAGGATGCGGCTCCATAGGTAAAAGGCATATCAGGAATCTTATCTCCATGAAAGCCGGCAGCGTAACGGGGTGCGATGCCGATGCGGAAAAACTTGAATATGTTAAAAACGAATTATCGGCAGAAGGCGTTCCGGATTTAGATGAAGCGTTAAGGAGAAACAGTTACGATGCCGCCTTTGTCTGCACCCCTCCAAGCCTTCATATTCCCATTGCCATTAAACTTCTAAAGGCAGGCTTGCATTGTTTTATAGAAAAGCCTCTTTCAGACGGCCTCGAAGGCATTGATGAACTCATTAAAATATCGGAAGAAGCAAACAAAACTGTGCTCTTGGGATATAACCTCAGGTATTCAACAGAACTCAAAAAGATCAAGGCACTGATAGACGGCGGAGCCATAGGGAAAATACTCTTCCTGAAGGCATCTGTCGGATATTATCTGCCATACTGGCGCCCGAGCGAGGATTACAGAAAGGGATATGGAGCAAATAAGAGGCTCGGCGGCGGAATAGTGCTGGACGCGAGCCATGAAATTGATTTTATAAGGCATATCGCCGGAGAAGTGGACGGCGTTTTTGCGGTATCTAAAAAACTGAGCGATCTCGAGATCGACACCGAAGACTTTGCGGAGGTCATCCTGCATCACGATAACGGGGCGTTTTCGCAAATTCATTTCGATTATTTACAGAGCCATTACAGAAGGACATGCGAGATCATCGGGGATAAGGGGATGCTGTTATGGGACCTTAATGAAAACATACTTAAACAATATGGCATGAAAGAGAAAGAATGCCATGTTTACGGCGAAGGCTTAAAACCGGATTTTAATTACATGTACATCGAAGAAGCAAGGCATTTTTTCCGGTGCATCGAAGGAAAAGAAGAGCCGATAATAAATCTCAGGGAGGGGAAACGCGTTCAGGAGATTATTGCCAGGATAAAAGAATCCTCGGCAGTAAATTCCCTGCTCGCCGTGTGAATAAAATGAGGAATGCCACCGCAGTGATACAGGCTCGATTGGGGTCAACAAGGCTTCCGGGAAAGACTTTAATGATGATCGAAGGCGAAAGCCTTCTCGGCCATCTGGTACACAGGATAAAGGCTTCAAAATACGTTAACGATATCATAATCGCCACAACCACGAAACAGGCCGATGACGAGATAGTCAGGTTTGCCGAGGGCAATAATTTAAAATTTTACAGGGGAAGCGAACAGGATGTCCTTGACCGGTTTTATAAGGCCGCCATTGAATACAAGGCGGAGACGATCGTAAGGGTAACCCCGGATTGCCCGATGCTGGACCCTGAAGTGATGGACCTGGTCATTCTTAAGTTTTTAGAGGGTGATTTTGATTATGCAGCCAATATATTGCCGCCTTCTTATCCTGACGGGCTGGACACCGAGGTCTTCAGTTTCAAAGCGCTTGAGAAGGCTTGGAAAGAGGCCGGGCTTCCGTCAGAACGTGAACATGTCACGCAGTATATAATTGATCATCCCGAGCTTTTCAGGCTGTCTAATATAATCAAGGCAGGCGAAGACCTTTCGTGGATGAGATGGACAGTGGACCATCAGGAGGATCTCGATTTCGCGCGTGAAATCTTCAGAAGGCTGCATAAGCCGGGCAGGATATTTTACATGAATGATATTTTAAGGCTTCTGGAGGAAGAGCCGGGCCTTTTGGAAATGAATAAAGGGTTCTCAAGAAACGAAGGATACGAAATATCGCTGTTAAAAGACAAAAAGATGCTTGATTCGGGAGATAAATGATCCTTGCCTGCCAGTCAGGTTTTAAAAGATTTGCATGATGAATTCCATTAAGCTGAAAGATCATACGATAGGCGCCGGTTCTCCGGCCTTCATTATTGCCGAGATAGGCCTCAACCATAACGGCTCCTATGAACTCGCTGAAAAATCCGTCATGGCCGCTTCCGAATCAGGGGCTGATTCAGTCAAGTTTCAGAATTTTCTGACCGAGGATTTTCTCACGGACAGGAGCATTCAGTATACATACGTCAGTCAGGGCAAAGAGATAACGGAACCATTATGGGAGATATGCAAACGCAGCGAATTCAAGAATGAGTGGATAGCTCCGCTTAAAAGGCTTTGTGATGATCTCGGCATCGTCTTCATGTCCACCCCCACCTCTGAGAACGGGGTTGATGATTTAATAAGAAACGGCGTTGAGGCATTAAAGAACGGCTCTGATTACATCACTCATCTTCCGTTATTAAGATATATGGGAAGTACAGGCGCAATGGTCATAATTTCCACAGGCATGTCCACAAGCGAGGATATCTCCAATGCCCTCTCCGCGGTAAGGGAAGGAGGGAAGAGCCCCGCAGCCCTTCTGCACTGCGTGAGCAGCTATCCCACAAAAGCGAAGGATGCCAACCTCAGAAAGATAGCAGCGCTCAAAGACGCGTACAAGGTGCCGGTAGGATTTTCCGATCATACGGAGGGATGGGCCGCCGCGGTGCAGGCGGCCACACTTGGTGCCTGCATAATAGAGAAACACTTTACGCTTGATAAAGGCCTGCCGGGGCCTGACCACCGTTTCAGCAGTACTCCTGATGAGCTCAAAGAACTTGTGCGCGAGGTGCGTTTTGCCGAGATGCGGATGGGCAATGACGCATTGGTTCCTTCTGAAAGCGAGATGGAGCACAGAGACGAGTTCAGGGTGGGAATCGTTGCTGACAGGGATCTTGCAATAGGCGACAAGATGACAATGGAGAGCATAGCGATACGCAAGCCGGCATTCGGCCTGCTGCCGAAGGATATTGATAAGTTTATCGGCAAAACCTTTAAGGTGAGCCTGAAGCGCGGGGACCCGGTAAAGGATTCCCATCTTGAGTGATATTTTTCGGAGATGGAACTAAATGGGTAAGTGCGTGCTTGTTACCGGCGGGGCCGGTTTTATAGGCTCTCATATCACGGACAGGCTGGCAGAGTCCGGAAATGAGGTAATAGTCGCGGACGATTTAAGCACAGGGAAGAAGGAGAACATTAATCCCGCGGCAAAGTTTTATGAGCTGGACGTCAGTGATTTCAATGCGGTCAGGCATATATTTGAGAGACACCGCATTGATTATGTAATTCACGAGGCCGCGAAGATAAACCTCAATGTAATGCTTGAAGACCCTTTCAGCGATGTGCGCAGCAGTATAATCAGCACCATCAATCTTTTAAAATGCAGCGCAGAGGTCAACGTCACGAAATTCATTTACGCCTCCTCTGTCGCGGTGTACGGCAAACCTTCAAAACTTCCTGCCGCTGAAAACGACGAGCTTAAACCTGTCTATTCCTACGGCATTGTGAAAAAATGCGCTGAAGATTATGTCAGATACTTTTCCGGCAACTACGGCCTCAACTACTCTATCCTCAGATACGCGAATGTTTACGGTCCGAGGCAGCCGGTGTACGGCGAGGTCGGGGTTATCGCTATTTATACAGATAAGGTTCTTAAAGGCGAGCCGCTTGTGATATTCGGAGACGGGAACCATCTCAGGGATTATATTTACATTGATGATGTTGTTGACGTGACACTCAAGGTTCTGTACTCCGGTGATCGTGAAACCTTTAATATCGGGCGCGGCGCAGGCGTGTCGGTCAACACGGTCTTTGGCAACTTCCAGCATTGCCTCGGTAAAAAGATAGAGTTTTTGAATAAGCCTGAAAGGGTAGGCGAACTCGGCAGCTTTTTTACAGACTCAGGCAAGGCGGAAAGACTCCTCGGATGGAAGGCTTCTGCAGGGACGGAGGAAGGCATAAAGAGGACTATAGATTACTACCGTGATTTTGATGCGAGGGAATAATGAAGACGGTATTTATGGGTAACCATACAGTCGGGGTTATTGTGCTTAATGAGTTCATGAAAAGGACGGACGTTGCCGCGGTGTTCGCACATCCTGACGACGCGGACGACGGCGTGCTCTATTTATCCGTCAAGGAAACCGCGAAAAAAAACAATATCCCGTTATTTCAGTTTGGGGGGAAACGGAATGACGAGCTTGAAAGAAAAATACGGGAAATCTCTCCGGATCTTATTATTATCGCGGATTACAGGTATTTGCTGAAAAGCGAAGTAATCGGCATCCCCGGGCGCGGCGCCATTAATTTTCATCCCTCCCTTCTTCCCAAGTACAGGGGGAGGGCGCCTGTTAACTGGGCGATTATAAACGGCGAAAAAAAATGCGGGCTTACCGTGCATTATGTTGATGATGGAATGGACACCGGGGATATTATTTTACAGGAGGAGGTGGAGATTCTTTTTGAGGATACCATAAAGGATATCCATGATAAGCTTTTTTTGGTGTATGCCGATTTGGCAAAAAGGACTATCGATCTGCTGGAACATGGGGATCCTCCACGATACAGGCAAAACCATTCTGAAGCTACTGAATTCCCGAGGAGAAGGCCTGAGGATGGTTTGATACATTGGGAATCCGCGACGCTTGATATTTACAACCTGGTTAGAGCCGTTACTCACCCTTATCCGGGCGCCTTTTCCTTTATCGAAGGCGAGAAGTATTTCATCTGGCAATGTAAGCCGTTTGGCGGGCATCTGCCTGCCGCCCCGGAAACCGTTCCCGGCGAAATATGTTACAGGGATAAAGGCGGTATAGGGGTAAGGAGCGGGGACGGCGTTGTCTATATACCCAAAACGCAACGTGAGGGCTCCCCTGCTGTGATTGATTTTGCTTCATTGCCTTTTTCAATCGGGCAAAAATTCATCTCTTGCAGGCATGCTTCTTAGCCATATGAATGAAAGCGCGTTTAATCTCAGGGGATTGATTAATTTTTATGAAAATAATGTGCAAAAATATGAAAATGACATACGCTCTGTCGCGTGGGGGAGCAGGGAATCGCAGGAGAAGAGGTTCCTTGTCCTTTCTCAGATGGCAGACCTCGAGGGCAGAAGCATCCTTGATGTTGGCTGCGGACTCGGCGACCTTTATTCGTGGTTAAAAGCGAGATACAGGTCTTTCGAATACACGGGGGCCGATATAACCCCTTCAATGATAAACCAGGCCGTTAAAAGCCATCCCGGGGCAGAGTTCAGGGTTTGGAACATTAACGAGTCAGCCGTGTCTGCCCCTCTGTATGACTTTGTCTTTGCCTCCGGCATCTTCAACAGGAAAATCGAAGGCCATGAGGCATTCATTAAAGAGACAATTCATTCCATGTTCTCTTTATGCAAAACCGGCATTGCCTTCAATATCCTGAGCAGGAAGGCGGATTTTTTTGAGGATGAGGAGTATTACGCCGATCCCGGAGAGTTGCTGAATTACTGCATGACGCTGAGCAGGAAAGCCGTGCTGAGGCACGATTACATGCCCCATGATTTCACGGTGTACCTTTACAAAGGAGATTTTTAAAGGGTGGGGCAGCGTCTTCTTGTCAGAGTGGACGCGAACCCTGACATCGCGCTCGGCCATCTCAAACGCTGCCTCTCGCTTGCCGAGGCGCTCAGGATAAACGGCGCGGAGCCGGTCTTTCTTTCTCTTGATGACAAGAGCGCGAAGGAATTATTGGCAGGCCTTAATTTTCCGTCAGGCTTTATTGATACACCGGTAAATACCGGAGATGACGCGGATAAGACATTGAGCTTCATGAGGGAAAAAAATCTTGAAGCAGTCATATTTGACTCCTATTCGGTTGACGCGGAATATCTTGCCCGCTTTTCAGGAAAAAAATTTAAAGTCATATGCATTGATGACCTGGCAGACCGCCCGCTGCCGTGCGATATGGTCATAAACGGCGGGCTCGGAGCGGAGAAGCTGAATTATGACGCTCCGCGTAAACTCCTTGGCATCGATTATTGCATCCTGAGCAGGCCGTTCTGGGAACCTTCAATTTCTAAGGGAAATGCAGATGTCCGTAATATTCTTATCACCATGGGCGGGATTGACCATTACGGGCTTTCAGAAAGGAGCATGAGGATGCTCGATGAACTCCCCGGCGCGTTCAGCATAACCGTGATAATAGGCCCTTATTATGAAAATATGAAAGAGATCGAGGATACGGCAGGCGATATAGAGAAGGATGTGGAATTAGTGCGCGGCAGGAATGATCTTTACCCGTACATGAAAAAATGCGATATGGCGGTCTCGGCCGGAGGTTTTACGCTTTATGAACTGGCAACCCTGAGAAAGCCCGTCATAGGCATAAGCCTGTGGGAGAACCAGTACAGGAATGTTAATGAACTTGACAAGAAAGGGGCCATACTCGGATTAAATTATAGTGACGGGGCCTCTTTTGACAATGAACTCACATCCTCTGTCCGGAGATTGTTCAGTGATATCAGCCTGAGAAATACCATGGCTGAAAAGGCTGGGATGCTATTTGACGGGCAGGGGGCCATGCGTGCCGCAGGTGAGATAAGAAAATTCCTTGAGCATGGTTAAGCAGATTTCATATTTTGATATGGAATGAATTATCTGAATAATGGAGGCCATTATGGGAAAGGGTAAAAAGGGGTACAGGCTGGGTTTTGAAAAAAGGGATGAAAGGGAGAGGTCGTTTATTGATGATTTGGAGAAAGGGTATTCTGAAAGCGGCCTCACTGATATTGAAAAGCTCATGAACTTCAGCATGTATGTCCCGCGTCAGGACATCGCGACATTCATATACAAGTATGAACTCTTCAAGAGGGTGGTCAATGTTCATGGCTCAATTGTTGAATGCGGCGTCGCATTCGGCGGAGGGCTGATGGCCTTTGCCCAGTTCAGCGCTATTTTTGAAGAAGTCAATTACACCAGAAAGATTATAGGGTTTGATACGTTTGCCGGATTTCCCCACCTTTCTTCAAAGGACAGCGGGAGTTCGTCAGGGCACTCGCGTGTCGGAGGCATGGCTGTAGACAGTTTCAAAGAACTGGAGAAATGTATCGGGCTATATAACAGGAACAGGTTTCTGGGGCATATAAACAAGGTCGAGCTTGTTAAGGGCGATGTCATGAAGACGATCCCGAAATATATCAAGGACAATCCAAGCCTCGTCGTCTCGCTCCTTTATCTGGATTTTGATCTGTATGAGGCAACAAAAGTCGCATTAAAATATTTCCTGCCGAGAATGCCCAAAGGCGCTGTTATAGCTTTTGACGAAGTGGGGCATCCTGACTGGCCGGGCGAGACACAGGCGGTCATTGATGCCATAGGCCTTAATAACCTGAGGCTTGAACGCTGCACCTTTGACACCACGCGTTCATTTGCCGTTTTGGAGTAGCATATTGATACTGACCGCTCATCAGCCCGTATACCTGCCGTGGCTCGGGTTATTCCATAAGATCGCGCTCTCTGATGTATTTATATCATTTAATCAGGTGCAGTACCTTCCAAAAGATTGGAATAACCGCAATAGGATAAAGACCCGGACCGGCCCTGTCTGGCTTACCGTTCCTGTTCTCAAAGCAGGGCACAGGGAGAAGACGATTAAAGATATCGCCATAAACAACAATGAACCGTGGCGGAGAAAACACTGGAGGTCGATTCATCTCAATTACTCCAACGCCCCGCATTTCGGCAGATACGCCTCTTTCTTTGAGGATCTTTACAAGCGCGAATGGGAGAATCTCACCGAATTAAATGAATATATGCTCAGATGGTTTCTCGATGTTTTAAACATTAAGGTTGATTTTCGGGATGCCTCCCAATATAATTTCGAAGGCGTAAAAAGCGGGCTTGTCCTTGACATGTGCAAAAAGCTCAATGCGGATATTTACATCTTCGGGGAACTCGGCAGGGATTATGCCGATGTAAATGCCTTTGAGCTTGCGGGAGTGAAGCCGGTATTTCAGGAATACAGGCACCCTTCCTACGCTCAGATAAACGGGGATTTCGTCTCTCATCTTTCAATCATAGACCTTCTCTTTAACTGCGGCGACAAAAGCCTTGAAATACTCATGGAAGGCAACATGACAAAAGAAGACATCATCAAGGGGAGATATAATTAGATGAAAAATATACTGGTAGTCGCGGCGCATCCCGATGACGAGGTTCTCGGGTGCGGAGGCACAATGGCAAGGCTTGCGGCGGAAGGCAGCGATGTTTACACTTTGATACTCGGCGAGGGGGCAACAGCAAGGGACGGCAGTAGAATGAGGCAAAAGAGGGAGAAGGATATCGCGGGACTGAAGAAGCAGTCAATAAAAGCCGGGAAAATTCTTGGGGTAAAAAAAACCTTCTCTTTTGATTTTCCGGACAACAGGTTTGACACTGCGGCGCTTCTCGATATCGTCAAGGCGGTAGAGAAGATAAAGAAAGAAATATATCCGGATATCGTATTCACTCACCACAAGGGCGACCTGAATGTTGACCACCGGCTTACGTTTGAAGCAGTCCTGACTGCGTTCAGGCCGGTGAAGGGCGAACGCGCCCGCGCGATATATTCGTTCGAGGTGCCGTCTTCAACCGAATGGAGCGCTCCTTCGCATGAGAATTATTTCATGCCGAATCATTTCGTGGACATCTCAAAGACCCTTGCCAAAAAAATAAGGGCATTGAAAGAATACAAGGCTGAATTAAGAGAATTCCCTCACCCGAGGTCTGTTGAAGCCGTGGAATTGTATGCCAGAAGATGGGGCGTGTCGGCGGGGCTTGGCCCTTCCGAAGCCTTTCAGGTAATAAGGCAAATCATTTAGGAGAGGTGACATCTGATGAACTCGATATTTTTGGAAGGCAAAAGCATTTATCTGGGGCCCCTGTCGAGGGAAGGCAACCTTGATAAATATGCTTCATGGATCAACAGCCAGAAGAACACCGTCTTTATGGAGAGCGGGAAATTCCCTTCCACTCCCGAAGGGCTTAAAGACTACATCAGCAGTTATAACAGCAGCAAGACAGGCATGCTCTTGGGAATATTTCTGAAGAAGGGGTCGAAACATATCGGCAATATTACAATTAACAGTATCGACTGGAGAAGCAGGCACGCAAAGGTCGGCGTCATCGTTGCGGAAGAGGGCTCACAGGGCAAGGGGTATGCTACTGAGGCGATCAACCTTGTTGCCGGGCATGCCTTCAATAAGCTGAATCTCAGGAAATTGTATGCCGGGGTAATTGAGGGGAATGAGGCTTCAAGGCGAGCATTTGAGAAGGCGGGTTTTGAGCCGGAAGGGAAATTTAAAGAGTATTTTTATGCAAACGGCAAGTACCTTGACTGCGATATCATGGGATTGCTGAAAAAATGATATCTTGATACAGTTTAATATCGTGAGCTTAGTTTATATCGAATGTCTCTCCCCGTTTTCTCTGCTTTCCGTCCTGATGCATAAGGAAAGATATTCAAGGGTATTTTATTTTAATGCGTTTCCGCGCACGGAAGCCATCGCCTCAGTATTAACAAAGATCGGGATCCTTAGATCAGAACCTGAAAAGCTGGACTTTTCCATAGAAGATGTTAAGGATGAGGCTGGCGGCAGCAAATATATGGGGATAATCGGCGATATTACTGAAATATGTGAAAGGATCGGGAGGACAGAGCTTGACGGGGACATGATAATCAGGAAGTTTGAGAAGCAATTTGATCCGGACGCAGTCACACTTTTTTTTAAGAAAATAATAGCGGAAGAGATAATGGAGACGGCGATCTTCATTAATATGGCGCTGAGCCATTCAAAGAGCATCTCGGGAGAAGCCGGCAGGGCGACCGTTTTGCTTAGGAGAAGCCTCTGGTCAGGGCATCTTCGGGAGTATGCTGAAAGTTTGGGGATAAAGGCAGGGACCTTCGCGGAAATAAGTTTTCCGCTTAAAAAAAAATATCTTTATGCTGCAGTAAAAAAACTGACTGTTTTGCTTAAGGTATTTAAACCCGGCAAAGCGCGGCCGGCGAAACAGGGGATAAAGAGGGCAGAGAAAAAATCAATGCTTATAGCTTCATCCTACACGGGAAGGCAGGCAATATTTGACCTGAAGAGGAGAAGCGAGTTCTTCTGGATGCTGAAATCCGGGATACCTCATGAGAGAATCCTGACATATTTTGAAAAGACGCACTTGCCCGCCACGCGGGAGATCGCGGAAAATTTAAAGAAGGAGGGGCTTAATTTTGTCAGCCTTTCAAAAGAGGCGACCGCGTCAGAAGAGGTCTCTGTATGGTCTTCAACGCCGGAAGCCGGAAGAAATGCAACCCGTCTGATGAAATTGCTTGTCGCCGCCTATCTTAACGCGCTGGCCCGTATGAGAATAACCCCTTTCTTCTATCTTCGCAATATGGGTTATTTTATTTTCAAATATTCCTACTGGCATGACTTTTACAAGGCCAATAACGTAAAGATAAACGTAAGCTCCAGCGTCTTGCCGAAGTCAGGCATCCCGGCGGCCCAGGCCCTTAAAAAGAGCGGGGGCGTAACCGTCACTTATCAATACTCGAATTTTCACCGGCCTTCAGTTTTTCAGAATATCTATTCGGATATTTACTTTTTGTTCGGGCCCGGCTACAGGGCAATTTATAACGGGAGCAATTCAGTGATCGGCAATATTGTTTACAGCGGTTATGTTACCGACTACGTTATTAAGGAAGTTAAGGAAGACGCTTTATCTCAGCGCAAAAAGCTTCTTGATAAAGGCGCGGATTTCATAATCACCTTTTTTGACGAAAACTCCTCTGATGACAGGATGAGCATGATTCCCAACAAGAGGAGCGCATGCATTTACGGGAAGCTGCTTGAACTGGCGGTTAATGACAGAACACTCGGGCTGATATGCGCTCCGAAATTCCCGGGCACGCTGTTTAAGAGGATGCCGGAGATAAGAGAATTAATGGATAAGGCTGTTGATACCGGCAGGGTCATGCTTATCAGCGGCTACCCTCAGACAGACAGCTATCCTGCCGAGAATGCAATGGCCGCGGACCTCTGCATAGGGCTTTTGCTGGGCGGGACAACCGCCCTTGAATCATATCTTTCCGGCACAAGAACAGTCTTTCTCGATCTGGAGAAGCTGTATTCAAGTTCTATCTATGAGAGGGGCAGGGGAAAGGTGGTTTTTGACGATCTGGACGCGCTTTTTTACGCGATCCAGAGGTACAGGGAGAATCCGGCAAATCTTCCGGGATTCGGCGATCTTTCCGCATGGGCAAAAGACAGAGACCCATTCAGGGACGGCAGCGCTTCATTAAGGATAGGGCAGTACGTCAACTGGCTTATGAGCGCGTTTGATGACGGGAAGGACAGGGATGAAGCCATATCATATGCGAATGGCAGATACGCGGAAGGCTGGGGCAGAGAGAATATAGTATCGCTATGCGGATGAAATAATTTTCAAAACGGCGGCGCGTGCATGAGCTTAACATCTTTATTAAAACCGATTTATGAATCAAGGTTTCTGAAACCGCTAACAGACCGCCTGAGAGGCAAGATCACCAAGGGCTCCGGCTGCCGCATCTCCCGCAGAAGCATACTCAGGACGGTCAACGGCGGGATGATCAGCATCGGCGGCAATTGCTCCGTGCATGATTTTGCAATGATAATGACTTACGGAGGCGATATCAGCATCGGCGATAATTGTTCGGTCAATCCTTTCAGCATCCTTTACGGCCACGGAGGCCTGAGGATAGGCAACGGGGTCAGGATAGCGGCTCATGTTGTCATTATCCCTGCTTCTCACAAATACGCTGATGCCGGGAAATTCATATATGAGCAGGGCGAGAGCCATCTCGGCATAGTTATAGAAGATGATGTCTGGATAGGCGCGGGGGCAAGAATACTTGACGGAGTGACGATAGGCAGGGGGGCGGTCGTCGGCAGCGGGGCGGTTGTGACAAAGGATGTCCAGCCTTACTCGGTCGTCGTCGGAGTTCCGGCAAGGGCGATAAAGAGCAGAAGATGAGGATGACCGGAATATTATTCGCGTCGGCCAGGAATGTAATGGCCATAATGAAAAATGAGCGCGGCCTACGCAGCAAGCTCATGATGCTCTTCCTCTCATTACGGTTCACATTAAAACTGCTGGCCTTTTGCCGGGCGATGGGGCTTAATATAACGGGCGAAAGGTTTCTCGGATATAAGGTAAGCTTTCTGAATTATGAGGCGTTCTGGGGGCTCTTCAATGAGATATTCATCCATAAAGAGTACGCGTTTGATGCTTCCAATAAAACCCCTTTGATAATTGACTGCGGCAGTAATTTCGGGCTGTCGGTGCTATTTTTTAAAAAATATTATCCCGGTTCCAGGATAATAGCGTTTGAGCCGCATGCCGAGACATTTGAACTCCTGAGGGAAAATGTCCTCAATAACGGGCTCTCAGAAGATGTGATCCTGCACAACGCCGCTCTTAATGACGCCGAGGGCCTTTCCTCCTTCTATTCCGACCTCGATAAAACAGCCACTACCGGTATGAGCCTTACTGCAAGGCTTCAGGATAAAGGCAAAAGGATAAAGGAAGAAGAGGTTAGCTCAGTTCTGCTTTCCGATTACATAAACGGGGAAATTGATTTTCTGAAGATGGACATAGAGGGCTCTGAGACAGCGGTGCTCAGGGAACTCTCGGATAAATCAAAACTCGGATTAGTCAAAGAAATGGTTATCGAGTATCACTATGACATGATAAATCCCGGAAACGATTTGGCTATTCTGCTTGAGATAGTAAAAGGCGGAAGTTTCAGATATGTTATACATGCCCCGCAAAAGCCGCCTTATTATCTTTACAGGAATAAACCTTACAGCCTCATTGTTTACGCTTACAAGTAATCCGGATTATTCTCAGCGCCGTGTTATTATCAGAAAAACAGATCAAAAACATATTCATTTATGTTCTGCCAAAATTTGCCGGTTACGGGCTGAACCTTTTAACATTGCCGATACTCACAAGGTTATTGTCGCCGGATGACTTTGGGGTTATAGTATTGGCGCTTGCCTTTCCAACCATTGCCGTTGCCTTTGTCACTGCAGGGATCCCGTTTTCCGTTCCCAGATATTATTTTGAATATCGGAAAGATGAAACAAAGTTAGGCAGATTGTATTTTTCAGCGCAGATTTACCTCCTGATAATGTTTGTCCTTTCAACAGCAGCGGTTTATCTCTTTAAAGATTTTATTTCAGCCCTGGTAACCGGAGATGCTGTTTACGGACTTGCCGTATTCATTTCTTATGTGACCGCCTACATCGGGCAGGTAAACCAGCTTTATCTCCTGCTTTACCAGAATATGGAAAGGGCCGCGCTTCATTCGGCCTTTGTGTTTTTGCAGGTTGTAACAAGTGTCATTATAAGCCTGGTCCTGGTCTGGCATTTCAGGATGTCTTACATGGGAATGATATACGGCTCCTTTGCCGGCGCTTTGATATCAAACTTTGCAATGTCATTTCATTTCAACAGGCATGCGGGCGCCGGGTTCAGCCGGAAGATGCTTGTTGAGAACATAAAATACGGCCTTCAGATAATGCCGAAGTCCTTTACGGGCTTCATAAACAGGTTCTTTGACAAATATATGCTTAACGCCATGCTCTCGATGTCCGTAGTCGGCGTATACAGCATCGGCCAGACCATTACAAACGCCATTGATCTACTCATGAGCAATGTCGGCATGGCCTTCCGGCCTGTTATATACAGGGAGGTGTTTGATAAAGGAGATGAAGCGTCATCGGATATCGGCAGGCTTTTTTCGGTTTTCTCCTTTATGGTACTGCTGCCGCTTTTGCTGGTGATATTATTTGCAGAGGAAGTGATTTACATATTGGCGCCCCCTTCATACTATGGCGCGGTCAACATAATAGTTATCCTTGCCGCCGGCCTGGCCACGCAGACATTCGGCAAAAGCGTCGGGGTGCAGTATGAGTACAGCAAAAAGCCGTTTCTGATATTTCCGGTTACCGCGGCATCCGCCATTATTAATGTAATACTGAATATTTTTTTAATACCGCGATACGGCCTGGCAGGGGCCGGTTTTTCGGCGATGGCAAGCCTTTCGGCCATGAATTTCGCTTTCGCGTATATAGGGCAGAAGCTCTACAGGATACGCTATGAATGGAAGCCGGTTATCTCAATGTACGCTCTTATAATTACAGCCATGCTGACGGTTTTGTATTTCAGGGAGACGGGGCACGGCCGTCTTTATTTCTACACAGCCAAATTCAGTTATATTGCCTTATTCCTTTTGGTGGGGATGAGAGCGAAAATATTAACAAGAGGATCGGTTGCGAAAGTGTCGGGAATAATTTTCAAATCTTCCGGAGCATAGCGCCTTAATTCATATTCAGGTTTATCTGATGAAGATAGCGATATCGACCACGGGAGGAACGCATCGTGTTATTGAACTCGCCGGCGAACTTGACGCCAGAGGCTTGCTTGACGTCTTCTTCATCCCTTTTTACGGCCCGAAGCATCCGTATCTTGCGAATATATTCGGCAGGGCTGAGGATAAACAGGCTATAGCGCCGGAAAGGATAAGGACAAATCTCTCTTTCTCCCTTTTGCGCAAGGCAAGAAGCGTTCTTGCCCCTGTATTTAAAGGCCCGAGGTCCTTTTTTTTGTATGAAAATTTTGACAAGTGGGCGGCAAGAGAGATAGCCCGCAAAAAGGAGCGTCATGCCGATATCGTAATGGCAGAAAGCGTCGTTGCCCTTCATACCATAAGAAAGGCAAAGGAGCTTGGCGCAGTAACAATCCTCGACACCACGAATACGCATATACTGAATCAGAGCAGGGTGCTGGAAGAAGAATATGACAGGCTCGGAATAAAATACAGCTTTAATACCCCCGCCATTATTGAGAAAGGGCTCAGGGAATATGAAGAAGCGGATTATATTACGGTAAGGTCATCGTTTGCCGGCAGGACATTCACAGAAAGGGGCATCACTGCCGATAGACTCTTTGCAGTTCCTTCGGGCATCAGGATGGAGAATTTCAGGCAGACAAAAAAGGAGGACGATGTTTTCAGGATTATCTACTGCGGGCTGTCATGCATCAAGAAAGGAACTCACTGTCTGCTGAGGGCTTTTAAGGAATTGGAGATGAAGAATGCAGAGCTATGGCTCATAGGCGATGCGCTTGACGATATCAGGCCGATGATGAAACATTATGAAGGCATATATAAGGCTTTGCCGTTCATTCAAAAGAATGAACTTTTCAAGTACTATTCTCAGGGCTCTGTCTTTGTCATGCCGTCGCTTGAGGAGGGGCTGGCCAAAGTAATTATTGAGGCGATGGCGTGCGGTTTGCCGGTGATAGCGACCGAGAATACCGGGGCTGAGGATATATTCAGGGACGGCAGGGAAGGTTTTATCATTAAAGCAGGGGATACTGAGGCATTAAAGGAGAAGATATTATATATGTATAATAATCAGGATGCGCGCAGAGAGATGGGGGAGGCCGCAAAGGCGCGCGTTCAAACAGGCTTCACCGTAACGGCTTATGCCGACAGGATGATTGAGGCTTTCAGCAGGACATTAAACCGGCAAGGAAAGGACAGAGCGTAAGGATATGATACCCAAAAGCAATGAGATAAGGATTGAAGTATCAACGAGGTGCAACTACAACTGCATAATCTGCCCCAGGGAGAAACTTACAAGGAAGAAAGAGACGATGAGCCTCAAGCTTTTTAAATATCTGTTTGACAAGATAAGGGAAGAAACAGGCCAGTATGATACATTGACCTTCCCCGGGATGGGCGAGCCTCTTATGGACAGGTCGCTCGGCAAAAAGATCGAATATGCCAAAGAGAAGAATTTCACAGTGCTGATGCTCACGAATGCTTTTTTCCTCACGGTTGACAAGTTCAGGGAGCTTGAAGGGCATGGCCTGGACTCTGTCAGGGTTAGCCTTTACGGAGATTCGCCGGAGTCTTATAAAAAAGTGCACGGGGTGCTTGCCGCCGGGACTTTTGAGAGGATAAAAAAGAGCCTCACCGAGATTTCAAAGATAAAAAAGAGAACACAGCTTCTGCTTACCTATAATGTTGTCGAAGGAATCAATGATTCTGAAACGCGGCAGTGGATAGGCTACTGGTCTGACAAGGCCGACCTTCTGGAGGTATGGCGCCCGCACAACTGGGCAGTCGGCAGGAATTACAGGAATGTGCAGAAGAAGAAGCTCAAGACATGCGGCAGGCCGTTCAATACCCCCCTTCAGGTTCAGGCCGACGGGACAGTGAACATGTGCTGTTTTGATTTTGACGGCGAACTGCTTTTAGGCGACCTCAAGACACAGCCCCTTGAAGATATCTTCCGGTCCCCGATGTTCAAGAAGATAGTTAAATGCCACACCACGGGCGATTTCAAAAAGAGCGGCCTCATATGCGAAGGCTGCGACCAGAGAAACGCTGATAAGTCCGACGTTATGATATACAACTCAAAATTCGACATAAAGGAGAGGGTCAGGAAGGTCTCAACGACTTATACCGACGTTTTGTAATTTGGATATGACAACTAAAGCGACAGGTGTCTTTGAGGTTGATATTTACCGTCAGGGGCTTGCCGCTTCGAAGAGGCTTGAGGAACTGAGGGAGACATATTCAGGCAATTATCCAGAGCTCGGCGATATAAGCACCGCTGAAAAATGGGACAGCCTGAGCGGAATGGAGAATGTCCCTGAGATCCGCGTCAGGAGGCTTGAAAAGGTTGTAAGGCTGATCTCCCAGGGCAAAAAGATACTGGACGTCGGCGTCGGATGGGGGGATATTCTCCCCCTGCTGCTTAAACAGAATAAGGCCGGGGATTATACGGGCATAGACTTTTCAGCGGAAGTCATAAAGCGGCTTTCCGCCGGTTATCCGCGTCAGAAGTTTATAAATACCACCGTTGATAAACTCAATGACAGGTACGATTGCATACTCGTGCTTGAGGTGCTTGAGCATATTGTCCCGAGCAGGGTATTTGATTTTCTTAACGAGGCGCGGAGGCTGCTGAAAGACGACGGCGTGCTGATAGTCAGCGTGCCTCTTGAAGATATTAAAAACAATACTTTTGTGTGCGGGAAATGCGGAAGCCATGTGAACAAAATGGGGCATGTAAGGAGCTATTCGGCAGATCTGATAAAGGCTGAGCTTCAACTGGCAGGATTCGGCGCTTTCCGTTCCGAGCGTGTTTATTCCGGATATTACGGCCTGTCAGGAACGTTGAAAAGGTCACTGAGGAATATGGCGGGCCGTCTTCTGGGCCCTTCGGGTTATAAAGCCGTAACGCCGTCCAATATCATTCTCGCTCTGAAGAAGGATAGGCCATGACAGCATTTCTAAATAAATTCATAAAATATCTTTTCACAGGACAGCTTCCCGGAATACTCTATGAAAAGGTATTCATATATTTGATCCCTCAATGGAGAGGTTTCTTCTCGTTTATTTTTTACAGGCTTCTTTACCGCAATTTCACTTTCGGAAAAAATCTGAAGTGCTGGGGGCGGATCATCGTTTCAAAGAGCCCTGAGAGCGTCATCGCCATCGGCGACAACGCGTGGATAGTTTCCGATGCCGTGCGGGCGGGAATAGCGCTTTATTCAAAATGCAAACTCCAGGCATGCAGAAACGCGAGGATCGCTATAGGAAATAACGTGGCGCTGATAGGCACTTCGATCACATGCAGAACCACTCTTGTCGAAATCGGCGACGGCACGATAATCGCACCTAACGTGATAATAGTTGATTCGGATTTTCATGCCGCCTGGCCGCCTCAGAACAGGGCGCTCAATATGGGTTATGAGAATGACAGAGAGGTTAAGATAGGCAAAAATGTCTGGATAGGCATGAACGTTCTTGTCTTGAAGGGCGTCACCATCGGTGATAATTCGATAGTGGCCGCGGGCAGCGTGGTTGTGAAGGATGTGCCGCCAAATGTTATCGCGGGCGGAAATCCGGCGGGCGTGTTAAAGAACCTTCCTGCTGAGCCATTCTCACTTTAATAAAATGTCAGGCTATTCGTTTGAGCATCTCTCTGCCATGTTTATTGCCTCGGCCGCGCGTTCAGCTCCGAAAAGGCTGGTATCCTCTGTCCTTGCCTCTCCGTTAAGCGCGCGGAACTCCGACATCTGCATGTTATGGCATCCCGGCTACAGAAAAAGGCACGGCCTCAGGCTCGCCGCCGGATCGATTGTTTCACTGGCCGAGGCCTTCTTGAAAGGCATTGTCAAGCTTCTGGTAAAACCGAGGCCGTTTGGATATGCCCTTTACGGAGCGGCCGGAGAGTCTGTTTTGGTTATAACGGCCGCCATGTGCGGTTCGGAAACTCCTGACGGTAAATTTAAGACACCGTATGTAGAGACTGAAGAAGATGACGCGTTGTTTGTATTCGGGCTGAAGAAGGACTGCGGCAGGAATCCCGCTGATGTAAACGAACTGCCGGTGATGAAGAAGGCGATTCTTGCGTTTGCTTTGATAAAGAGCGGGATATCGGCGTTTACGGAGATTGAAGGGAGAATCTTTGACAAATGCCTTCTGCTGCTGAAGTGGCTTTCATGGGTATTGAGCCTTAGATGGCTGCATGATTATTATCTTGAAGAGGTTTTATCCGGAATAGTCGAGAAGCACGGCATAAAAAAGATAGGATGCATACACGAGATGCATTTTTATTCGAGGACGGTCTGGAGAGTCGCCGCGAAATATAATTGCAGAGGGTACACGGTGCAGCACGCGGCCTTCAGCAAGGGCAAGAGGTGGTACTTCTGTTTTCCCGAGGAAACTGAAAGCGGGCTGAGGCTTCCCGATGTAATGTATGTATACAGCGGCAGGGTGTCTGATACACTGAAGCAATATTATAAAAATACTTTATTCCGTTTAGGGTGCAGCGCGCGATACGCGCACTGGAAAAATGTTTCAGCCGGTGACAAGAAAGGCGGGCACTTTCTTTTTGCCGGCGCGCTTGCGAGGTTTGACAATGAAGTCCTCATCTCCTCGCTTCAAAAGGCTGCAGCCGCTTCCCCCGGAGGCATCAAGTTCAGGCTGAGGCTGCATCCTTTCGCTGACCTGAGCTGCGGCCTGAAAAGGTGGATACGCTCAAGCGAAGAAAAAGGTATTATAAGCGTATCAAGGGGCAGATCGCTGAAAGAGGATATTGAGAACGCTTCGGCGGTTATCGGCATGAGCACAACCGTTTTGGAAGAGGCGCTTATCATGGGACGGCCTGTGGTACAGATAACTCATCCCGAATATCTTGAGTACATTGACATAGAAGGAATAGACGGGGTGCAAAAGGCGGATTACACGGATTTATCGTTTAGTATGCTTAAAGAAACCGCCGGCAAGGCGGTTGATGTCGCCGCGATGAGAGACAGGCTCGGGCTGAATAACCCGGTTATTACTTATAAGAGATTATTTGGAGATGCATAACTTCAAAAGCACTGACAGGATATTGATAACGGGCGGCACAGGTTTCATAGGAAGCTGTCTTGCTCAAAGATGTCTTCAGCAGACTCCTCTTGTCACATGCATTGACGCCGGAGATAAGAAAATATCATCTGCAAATGTCGAATATATCCGCGCCGATGTTTCAGACAAAGAGAATCTGCGCCGCGCGTTCGGCAAGAGAACTTTTGACTATGTGTTTAACCTGAGCGGTTATATTGACCACACGCCTTATTTCAAAGGCGGGCGAAGTTTGATAGAGACGCATTTTGCAGGGCTTATGAACCTGACAGACTGCCTTGACAGGGAGAGCCTCAAGGGGTTTGTCCAGATCGGCAGCAGCGACGAATACGGCAGCGCGCCCGCGCCGCAGAGAGAAGATATGAGGGAAAGGCCGATCTCTCCTTATTCTTTTGCAAAGACAGCGGCGTCTCATTTCATGCAGATGCTCTCTGATACCGAAGGATTTCCCGGAACAGTTTTGAGATTCTTTCTTGTGTACGGGCCGGGGCAGGATGAGAAGCGTTTTCTCCCTCAGATTATCAAGGCATGCCTTAACAATGAAGAGTTTAAAACCTCCGAGGGCAGGCAGTTGAGGGACTTCTGCTATATTGACGATGCTGCCGAAGCGATGACAGCCGCGGCGTTGACCTCAGGCGCAAGGGGGCATATCATTAATATCGCGTCAGGTACGCCTGTTTCAATAAGAGAGATGGTTGAGAAAGTTATGAAATCAGCAGGCGGCGGAAAACCTTTATGGGGGTTTTATCCTTACAGGAAAGGCGAGAACATGGAACTGTACGCTGATATCAGCCTTGCGAAAAAGATATTGGGCTGGTCTCCTCAGACCGGCATTGAGCACGGCCTGAAAAAAACAATAGAATATTACAGAGGTGAACGATGAATGACGTGGTGATATTATGCGGGGGCAAAGGCACGCGTTTAAGCGAAGAAACTGTATCAAAACCCAAGCCTATGGTGGAGATCGGAGGCAGGCCTGTCTTATGGCACATCATGAAGCACTACGCTCATTACGGATGCAGCCGCTTTATACTTGCGCTCGGCTACAAGGGCGATCACATAAAGAATTATTTTTATAATTACCGGATCCTCTCCAGCGATTTTACTCTTGAGATGCGGCCTGAAAAGAGCCCTCAGATACACGGCAAGAGCGATGAGTCCCGGTGGGAGATAACATTTATAGACACGGGCCTTGACACTTTAAAAGGCGGCAGGATAAAGAGGCTTGAAAAATATATCAGGAGCAAAAATTTCCATCTTACATACGGTGACGGCGTAAGCGCGGTTGATATAAAAAAACTTGAAAAGTTCCATTCAAAACACGGGATGACAGGCACGGTCACGGGCGTTCATCCGCCTTCGCGTTTCGGCGAGATGGTGATAGACGGAGAGACTGTGACGCATTTTGAGGAGAAGCCGCAGTTGAGCACAGGGATAATAAACGGCGGATTCTTCATCTTCAATAAAAAAATATTCAGCTACCTGACCCCTGATGAAGATTGCGACTTTGAGTTCGGGCCGCTTCAGAAGCTCGCGTCAGAAGGCCAGTTGAAGGTGTATAAACATGAAGGCTTCTGGCAGTGCATGGACACTGCAAGGGAGAGGGATTACCTTAACGGGCTCTGGGACGCGGGCAGCCCGCCATGGAAGCTTTGGTGATGATTATGAAAAAAGCGATTAAAGGCATTGAGGCATTCAACGGAGCTTACAGGGGCAAAAGGGTATTGGTCACGGGCCACACCGGATTCAAGGGTTCGTGGCTGAGCCACTGGCTTCTTAAGCTCGGCGCGGATGTCGCCGGATTTTCCCTGTACCTTCCGTCGCAGCCCTGCAATTTTGAGGTGACCGGATTGCGCGGGAAGCTAAGGCATTATGAAGGTGATATCCGCAATATCGCGGAGCTGAAAAAAGTCTTTAAAGATTTTAAGCCTCAGATGGTCTTTCACCTCGCGGCGCAGGCTATTGTGCGCAAGTCATTTGACGAGCCGAAGGAGACCTTTGACACAAACCTCGGCGGGACCGTGAATGTGCTTGAATGCGTCAGGGATTCCGCCTCAGTGCAGGCTGCGGTGATAATCACAAGCGACAAGTGCTACAGAAACCTTGAGTGGGAGTGGGGCTATCGCGAAAATGACATCTTAGGCGGAGACGACCCTTACAGCGCGTCAAAGGCATGCGCTGAGATCGCGTCCAGCGCCTACATTAAATCCTGCTTTAACGCGAAAGGCTCTGCGAGGATTGCAACCGCCAGGGCGGGAAATGTTGTCGGCGGCGGCGATTGGGCAAAGGACAGGATAATCCCTGACTGCGTAAGGGCATGGAGCAATGGCGGCAAGGCGGTATGCAGAAATCCTGAGGCAACCAGGCCGTGGCAGCATGTCCTTGAACCTTTGAGCGGCTATCTCTGGCTTGGCGCGGGATTGATTGCAAAATCCGACGCATTGGCCGGCGAGGCGTTCAACTTCGGCCCTGACAGCAAGGTCATTAAATCCGTCAGCGAACTGGTCAATGCGCTGGCGGATTCGTGGGGAAACGTCAAATGGGAGCATGTCAGGGGCAGGGGGAAGATAAAGGAGCAGCGGCTTCTGAAGCTTTCGTGCGACAAGGCACTGAACAGGCTCGGCTGGCATTCGATACTCGGCTTTGGCGAGGTCGTCGCTTTGACAGCGCAATGGTACAAACATTACTACGCTAAAAAAGAGGATATCTTTGAGTACTCATCGTCGCAGATCGATTTCTACATGAAGAAAGGCATGGAGCTCGGCATGCCTTGGATACAAAGGAAATAAAGGTGATAGACGGCGTGCTCCTCAAGCCGCTTAAGGTCTTCTCTGACGAGAGAGGGAGCGTGATGCATATGCTTAGGTCTGATGACAGCTTCTTCCAAAAGTTCGGAGAGGTCTATTTTTCAACTGTTAATCCCGGGCATATCAAGGGATGGAAGAAGCATCTTAAGATGACTCAGTACTTCGCTGTCCCCTCAGGCAATGTCAAATTCGTTATTTATGACGACAGGGAGGGCTCTCCCACCAAAGGCGATATACAGGAGGCTGTCATAGGCGCGGACAATTATCAGCTTTTGCGCCTGCCGCCATTGCTCTGGTACGCGTTTGCGGCATTGGGCGAATCCCCGTCTCTCATAGCCAACTGCGCTGACCTTCCTCATGACCCTGAAGAGGCGGTCAATATCCCGCTTACGGACAAAAGAATACCTTACAATTTTCATAAGAAATAATTAAAGCCATCTTTATGTCAGCTCCTGACACCTCAAAACCATTGCCTGCGGTAAGCGTTATAATGAATTGCTACAATTCTTCGAAATATCTCCGCGAAGCGATCGAGAGCGTTTACGCCCAGACCCGTAAAGACTGGGAGATAATATTCTGGGACAACGCCTCAACCGATAACAGCGGCGAGATCGCGAAAAGCTACGGGCCGGGACTGAGATATTTCAGGGGAGAGACAACGGTCCCGCTTTATGCCGCAAGGAATTTCGCGCTTAAGGAGGCGCGCGGAAGGTATATCGCTTTTCTTGACTGCGACGATATGTGGCTGCCGGAAAAGCTTGAAGAGCAGATACCCCTTTTTGAAAGGGATGAAGAAGTAGGGCTGGTTTATACTGATTGCATTTTGTTTAACGATAGAGGCAAGGAGAAGAGGCTTTTTGATTCTGTAACGCCGCACAGGGGGAAGGTCTTTGATAAACTGCTCTTCTGCAATTTCATCAACACGCAGACTGTGATGATAAGGAGAGATGCCATAGAAGACCCTGAAAACTTTTTTGACAGCCGCCTCACATTTTCAGGGGATTATGACGCGTATCTTCGCATAAGCCATAAATCGAAAGCGGATTACCTCGATAAACCGATGGCAAGATACCGCGTCCACGGCGGAAGCGTGACTTCGAGAAAGGGAAGGAGGCTTCTTGTTGATGAGATAGATTTCAACATTGAATCATTGAAAAAAAATATACCTGATTTTGAGAACAGGTACCGCAAAGGGCTGAAGTTCATGGAGAGGAGAAGGGATATTCAGGCATCGCTCCTTGACTGGGAAGACGGCGGCAATAAGCGCGCGCGCGGGAGGATCAGGCCTTTTATCTTTAAGAGCATCTATTGTTCAGCCTTATACTTTCTGATGTTTTTTCCTTACCGCGTCGTTTTCAAGCCTCTTCACCGGTTCTACAAAAAGAACCCGTTGTCGGATATGTCCTGAAGCCCGGAAGTTTTTTAATGAAAAAAAAGAAGATAATTCTATGGGAAAGCCTTCCCAATATCGCGGGCGGCCAGAGGGTCGCGCTGAACATCGCCGCGCGGCTTAAAGAGAGATTCGATCTTGAATTTATTGTGCCGTCAAAAGGCGCTCTCTCAGATTCACTTGAGCAGCAGAAGATCAAGGTACATTATTTGGAGCCGGGTACATATCAGCTCGGCAAAAAGGGCATTGGAGATGTTTTGAAATTTCTCCGGCATACTCCCGCGGCGTTATGGAAGTCTTATAAAATAATTAAAGACGCAGACCTGCTGTATGTCAACAGCACAAGGCTCTTTCCGTGGAGCGCAGTGATAGGCAATGTCGCCGGGGTCCCTGTTGTCTGGCATCTGCATAATGTATTGGTGGACAGAAAGGCGAGGTTTCTTGTGGAGTTGTTTGGAAAGATGAAGTCGGTTAAAAGAATAATAGCCGTTTCAGAAGCGGCTAAAAATCAATACAGCCGTCTCAGGGATCAGATAGAAGCGGTTTATAACGGGGTCGACATCACCAGGTTTAATGTTTCTTTGCCGGCGAACGGGCTTTCTGACAAGAGGCATTTCGAGAAGAAGATCGGAATTATAGGCGACCTCATTCCGAACAAGGGGCATGACACGCTCTTCAAGGCGGTTTCGCTTGTCAAAAGCAAGACGGCCGTCAAACTTCTTGTAGTCGGTTCACCTCAGGAACACCTGAGATCGCATGCTGAAAGACTGAAGGAACTCGCCGAGAGGCTTGGCCTTAAAGAGGATATTGTATTCCTGGGGCAGCGTTGGGATATCCCTGAGATACTTAACAGCCTCGACCTTGTGGTCATATCATCCTCCGTGGCTTTTGAGGCATGCCCGATGGTTGCCCTTGAGGCGTTTGCCTGCGGCGTGCCTGTGGTCGGCTCTGACCTCGGCGGCACGCCCGAGTTGATCGAGGACGGCAGGACAGGGTTTGTCTTCAGGGCAAAAGATGAAAAGGATCTTGCTGAGAAGATACTGCTTATTTTAAATAATCCTGCACTGCATGACGAGATGCGGAAGAATTGCAGAAGGGCGGCGGAAGAGAGATTTGACCTCCGCTGTTCATCTGATAAGATTGAGAGGATAATATTAAATTCTTTAAACAAACATGGCAAATATGAAACTTAAGACAGCCGTTGTCCATGACTGGCTTGTCACATACGCGGGCTCCGAGAGGGTGCTTGAGCAGATATTGAAGCTCTGCCCCGGCTCGGATCTCTTCAGCCTCATAGACTTCATCCCCAAGAATGAGAGGGGCTTCCTGCTTGACAAGCATGTTGAGACATCTTTTATCCAAAAATTTCCTTTCGCGAAGAAGAGGTACCGCGATTATCTTCCGTTCATGCCCTTTGCTATAGGGCGTTTCAACCTGTCGGGGTATGAGCTTATCATCTCAAGCTCTCATTCAGTCGCAAAAGGCGTAAAGAAGCGCCCGGGCCAGATCCATATATGCTACTGCCACACGCCGATGAGATACGCGTGGGATTTGAAAGAGCAGTACCTGAGGGAGTCGGGGCTTGACAGAGGCATTAAGGGGTATTTAGCAGACAGGATTCTTTCGCGCATAAGGGGGTGGGATTATTCCACAGCCTCAGGCGTCGATCATTTTATAGCCAATTCCAATTACATTAAAGACAGGATAAAGAGGGCTTACGGCAGGGATGCCCATGTCATCTATCCGCCGGTTGATACAGGGAGCTTCCGCCTCGAAGAGAAGAAAGAGGATTTTTATCTTGCCGTATCGAGGATGGTTCCTTACAAAAAGATGGACATTATCGCAGAGGCGTTTTCAGACAACGGCCTTCCTCTCGTCATCATAGGCGACGGGCCTGATTATGAGAAGGTGAGGGCAAAGGCAAAGGGAAAAAAGAACATAGCATTGTTAGGCTTCCAGGCAGGCGAAGTCATGAAGGAGTATATGCGGAAGGCAAAGGCGTTCGTCTTCGCGGCTGAGGAGGATTTCGGCATAGTTCCTGTAGAGGCGCAGGCGTGCGGCACGCCTGTCATTGCTTACGGAAAAGGCGGCGCGCTTGAGACCGTCATTTCTCCGGATGAAGCTGAAGGCCCGACCGGGGTCTTTTTCAATGAGCAGAACAGCCGGTCGCTCAATGAGGCGGTGGAGAGGTTTGAGTCGAACCGCGATAAATTCGATCCCCATAAAATAAGGGCGAATGCCGAAAGATTCGGCATTGAAAGGTTCAGGAAGGAGTTCAGGGATTTCGTGAACGGCGTTCTCGCAGGGAAGTGAGAGGCCGCCGTCGCCTCATATACGGCGATGAGATAAAATAATCACGGCAGGAATTCTTTCAGCGCCTCAAAAACCTCTTCCGCCCCAACATCCTTTGCCTCCCGGCTCTCCTTCTGCAGTATCCTGTGCTCCACGCCCCAGGGCCTCCATCTCTTCGGGTCTGTCGAACCCCATATCGCCACAACAGGTTTCCCGAGCGCGGCCGCCGCGTGCATCGCCCCGCCGTCGCAGCAGATCACTGCGTCAGAGAGCGAGAGAATGGCGACGAGGTTCTTGAGCCTGCTCGTCCTGTAGGCAATCAGGCCGGGTATGGCCCTGTTTATTATCTCATTGGCCTTTTCATCGTCCCCCGGGTGGAAGAGATTGCTCCTGCTTCCGGGGGACCAGAGGAGGAGGATGTTCATCTTCCGAAGGCTGTATATGAGTTCCGCAAGCTTAATGAACTTCTCCACAGGCCACCTGTTCTCAGGCCGCCTGCTGCTTATGTTAAGAGCGATGACCGGGGCGCCTTTTACGAATTTGGAGTTCTTTAGAAACTTTTCCGCATATTCTCTCTCTTTGGGAGAGGGAAAGAGGCGCAGATGCGAAGGCTCGCCCGTTATTCCTAACGGCGCGAGCAGGCCGAATGTCCTCTGAACCTCATGAAGCGGCGCGGCGCTTTCAATAAGCGGGCTGTTATAGCCTCCGAGTTTCGCCCCTTCTTTTATATACCCTATCCTCATCTTCGCGCCTGAGAAGCGGGTGTATCTTTCAACCCTCGGCGAATATGAGCCGCATCCAATAGCCGCGTCATATCTCTCTTTGCGTATCTTCCTTAAGACATTCGCGTTCTCAAACCAGACAGAGAGCCTGAATTTGTCAGGGGTGTGCTTTGCTTTTTTATAAACATATATCTTGTCAATGTCGGGGCTGTTGCGCACTGCTTCGGCGTTATAGGAGTTTACGAGCACTCCTATCTTCGCGTATGGGAATTTTTCCTTGACGGCGCGGATAGCCGGAGTGGTGCAGATGAGGTCGCCTATGTTGTCCCGGCGTATAAAGAGTATTTTTGAGTAGTTCAATCCTTAGCCCTCCTGAGAAGTTTTTCAACTGCGGAGAATATTTCTTCGGCTGAAACCGATGTGACGCACTCCCTTGTGCCGAGCCTGCAGGTGTACGGGCTGCTGAAGGCGTGGGAACACGGAACACAGGGAAGTTTATTTTGTATTATGACCGCATTGGCGCCGAGGGGCCTTTGGTCATTCATGTCCGATGGGCCGGCGATATTTATGAGCGGAATGGAAAGCGCGTCAGCCATATAGGTAATCCCCGAATCAACGCCGATAAAGAGTGAGAGCCTCTTTATGAGGGCGGGCAGCAGGTCAAGCTCTAATTTCCCAACCGCATTGATGACTCTCTCTTTGTCAGAAACCGAACCCGAAATCTTTTTGGCGCTTTCGATATCCGAGACGGACCCTATGAGGACAACCGCTGCCCCGGTGCGCTCCAGTATGATGTTTGTCAGCCGGGCTATCTTGTCGCTTCCGAGTTCCTTCATCCTGTTGCCGCTGCCGGCTCCTATGCCGATGAGTTCGGCATCCATCCTGCCGAGCAGGCCTTCTGCCGCCCTGTCCGCTCTTTCAGCAGGGTAAACCTCTTTGCCCAGGCCATTGTTTTTAATCCCGAGTTCCTTAAGCAGGTTCAGGTAAGTTTCTGCAAGAAGGCTTCCAGCGGCATGTTTTTCAAGGCGGGTAAAGAGGAGGGAAGCAGTTTTAAATGTCAGGCCGCAATAATCGGGCATAACCGTGAGCCTCACCGGTACAAGCCCCCATAAGAGTGCAACAGCAAAAGGCACATTCGGGTTAAGGCATACGGCGGCATCATATCTGCCTCTTCGGATCAGCGCGGCAAGCCTCAGCTTTCCTCCAAGCCCTTTGTATGAGGAGTTGTCTATGGCAAAGACGTCATCCAAATGGGGGCAGTTTGCGAGAAGCTTTTCGGCAACCGGGCTTACAATCGCTGTTACGCGGCCAGCAGGGAACTTTTCCCTTATCGCCCGGAAGACCGGCGTAGAGCATATTACGTCGCCTATCTTCGCGGTCTGTATGACGAGAATTCTCGAAAGCTTTCCTTTTTTCCTTAATGCGGCGAAAAAGGAGAATATCGGCTTGGATATGTACGCAAGCAGCACATAAAACATATAATTATTCTTTTTTTTCTGCTGTCATATTATTCGCGGCCTTTGGCTTTGCGATTTCATCAAACACATTCTCTACCTCTTTTATGTATCTGCCGACAGAGAAATTATCAATTACGCGCCGCCTGCCCCTCTCTCCGAATCTGATTCTTAAATCGTCATCAGTTATAAGTTTTATGAGAGCCTTGCCGAACGCGGGAATGTCTCCGGAGGGTATCAGATAACCCGTATCCCCGTCAACAATAAGTTCCGACACTCCCGTGACATCAAATGCGGCCGCCGCCCTGCCCATGAGCATGGCTTCGAGAAGCGCTCTCGGGAAGCCCTCCTTTTCCGAGGCCATAATGAAGATATCCATAGCATTGATAAGCGATACGGCATCTTTTTGAAATCCGGTGAAAACAGTGTCATTCATTATGCCTTTCTTCGCCGCGATATTGAGCAGGCGCTGTTTCTCCGGCCCGTCCCCGACTATCATGCATTTAACCTTTTTGGGGGAGGCGTTTCTTGCAATACTGAATATTTCCAATATATCATCAATCCGCTTGCCTCTTAAAAGAGAAGACGCGGTCCCCGTGAGTATCTCATCTTCGGAGATGCCCCATTTTTTTCTTATGTCCTGCGCCGGTGCCGCGGCCTCTGTCTGTGGGTCAATGCCATTATGTATGACAATGCACTTTGAACTGGTTATGCCTTGTTCAATGTACTCGTTCTTAAGGCCTTTTGAGACGCAGATGATCCCGGCCAGCACGCGGTTTGCCGTTTTAACTTCAAACGCATTCAGGGGCGCGACTTTTCTGCAGTGCTGAAGAGCCGGCACGCCCGCGATTTCCGACGCGAGTATCCCTTCGAGGTTTGACGACGGCTGATTATTCAGGTAGAGCAGGCCGGCCTTCATCTCCTTCAGTATGCCCGCGATACTGACGGCGCTTTCCCTGATCCTGAAGACATAGTCTATGCGGAATAAAAGATATTTTCTGAGCTTATCATTGAAAAACGAGAGAACCCTTACGATCTCCTTAAGAAGCTTGACTGTACCGGCATGCTCCTTTTGTTTCAGCAGAATAAATTCTATTTCGAGCTTCTCCATCTCTTTTTTTATATCGGAATCAGGCCCTTTTGAATAGTTATGGCAGAAGAGGGCGGTGAAACGGTATTTATCCCTGTCAGCACGCTTTAACATCTCAAGCATGCTGTTTGTGCCGCCGCCCCATTCTTTGCCTGTGTCGAGGATAACAATCTTTGTTATGGGCATGTTATCTAATGATATCCATTGATGCGTTGATCACTGGTTCATTGTATAGAGTTGACCACAAGTATCTTCATGAATTATGGCTGATTATATTGTTTTCCCATATGCATTTAATGCAGCATTTGTATTCCTGCTCTCCAACTTGCTGTACTTTATGATTAAACGGTAATCATCAGATATTCTTCTTTGAAAATATTTTATACTTTTTTACATAGCCAGATAAAACGAATTGCAAATAATGCTTCGAGGAATTTAGGAATATGGTGATGGATCCTCTTCCTTTTAAGAATCGTGCGCCAGGGTTCAATATCGACAAAAGGAATATGGCCTTCTGAGTTTCTTTTTATGATCTCAAATCCGCTGTCATTCAGTATCTCTTCAAAATGCTCCTTGGTAAAAAAACGGGAATGAGTGCATTCTTTTCCAACCGAGCGTATTGAATAAATTTAAAGATAAATGGCCGTTACACCCCAGTTCTGTGATCACACTGTCCGGGCTCAATTTCATCGCCTTCAATAAATTATAAGCATACAGGATATGTATCCTGTTATGGTTATATTTCAAATACTTCAGGATATATTCTTCTGAACTATCCTTTGTAGGCGCTTCAAGTTGTATTTTATAAGACAAAAAGTTCACCTTTTTCTCTAATGATAATCCCCTTATACGATTGTCCGAATTCCAGTGTCCACCTCTTTAAGAGAAATTGCATAAGATTTATTAGTGATATTTGGGATATTTTATATTCGTATCGCATCGTTCATGAAGCGGAAGCGGCCTTAAAAAAGTTTAAAATGCCGAGCGCCTGCCTGCGGCTGGGTGAAGGACGGGAGACGGCCTTTGTAGAGACCCGGCTTGCGGCTTGCCACGGTAAAAACATAAACAACGTGCCAGGGGTTATCGTTTGAACTCTGGTAGATTGTTTCGAATCCCTCTTCCTCCAGCATTCGCGAGATGCACATCGGCGTGGGGCGCCAAAAATCGCCGAAGGAGCCTTCCATGTCATGGACCGCCTGCAAAAAAGGCGTGACAAGTATCACGCTGTCATGGCTCAGGGAGCAGATATTGGCAATACCGCGGCGGATGTCATATATATGTTCAAGCGTCGTGTGGCTGAAAGCCGCCTGATAACGGCGCCGCAGGTCGGGCGGCACCTCTCCTTCCAGATCAATGAAGACGTCTCCTATGCCGTCTGAGGAACCCTTTCTGCCGCTGAAGTTGGATACGGTATAAGAGGATGCTTTACTGAAGTAGTCCCGGTAAAGGCCTCCTGTTTTGTCTTCATCGCGCCAGCCGCTTACGTTGATTACCGCGCCGTCGAAAAAACCAGCCACCTTTCTCAGTTCGTCGTTAGACCATTCCCGCGCCCTGATATGGTTGCGCCGCGCCCTCCGCATCGCGCGCACGGTAACCCGGTGCAGGCGCTCGGCAAGCCCTTCGGCAGCCTCTCCCAGAACGGGCAGGCGAAGAATGGCTGTTAGCAATGTCTCAAACGGCTTCAATCTTATTTCTTAACCCGGCGCGAGTTGACATGAAGAAATTCATAATATCTCCTTGAGCGCGGCATTTAATTCCTCTGATTTTTTATTCGAGCTGAATAATTCCAGAGCCCTCTCCCTTCCTTTCCCTGAAAGCTCTTTTCTTAAGGGCTCATCGTTCATCAATTTGATGATGCTCCCTGCAAGGGCATTGTAATCTCCGGGCGGGATGATAATGCCGGCGTCTCCCATCACCTCCGGTATTGTTCCGGTATTGGTGGATATGACGGGTATTCCGCTTGCCATGGCTTCCACAATGACCATGCCGAACTGCTCCTGCCATGTCATTGTCGGGTAGCTGGGGAGCACGAACAGGTCAGCCATTCTGTAGACCTCGGGCATTTCGTCATAGGAAATAAAATCAAGGAATCTGAAGTTCTCTTCAGTGCCTGTTTCAGCGATCAGCTTCAGCATATTATTCTTCTGCGCCCCCCTGCCGGCTACCGCGAAAACAAAGTTCTTTATCCCTTTCATCTTCAATATCCTGGCGGCATAAACCAGATTGTGAACGCCTTTCCACGAGACGAGCTTGCCTACGTATAGTATGACGAACGACCCTTCAGGGATCCTGTTTTTTGCCGATAATGATCCGGGTTTTTCTCCGGGGCTGAACCTCTGCATGTCGAGGCCGGGATAGACGACCTTTATTTTATCCTCCCTGACCCCTTCCATCAGGAGGTTCTCTTTCGCGTGTTTTGTGAAAGGGAAGAAATAATCCACATTCTTCATGATGCTCTTTTTCTGAAATGACGATTTGTCGTCAAGAGCCGCGCGGTACGGGACATTTTCCCACCAGAAGAGAAAAAGCTTGAACCCGAGCATCTCTTTCAGAGACGCAAGCGAATATGCCGACCTCATCAGGTCGCATGAATAAACCGCGTCAAAACCTTTAAGATGCTTCCTCAATGAAAAATAGTAAAAGTCCATTTTCTTGTAAGGCGCTTTTACGAAACGGTTGAAGGCCGTGACAGGGTCCCTCAGGGCAAGAGATATCTCTTCTTTCTTGCTCAGGAATTTCTTCTTCAGCCCTATTGCGCTGACATCGTAATCATTCCTCTCGCCCACAAAGACAGTGATGTCGCAGGTTTCTTTCAGAGGCTCGAAACGCTGCAACGCCCATTTGCTGATCTTATTGTCAAGCACTATCCCTATCTTCAAACAGACCCCCTCTTTTTTTCGGCTACGACAAAAAGATAGTCGCCTTTATTGAATCTCAGCACCAGCCAGCCGAGTAATAATTTTAACGGAAGCTGAATATTATTTCTAATCCTTTTTAAGGCGGAATCTCTTCTTGCGCGCGGCCGTGCTTTTGAATTCGCCTCTTTTGCCGCCTGATGCTTCGCGGCGCGCTTCTTCCTGAATAAGGGCAGGAGCTTCCCGAGGCTCTTGCCGATGTTGCCGCGATACTGGTCAAAGTCGCGGGCCGCTATCTTTACCGGCGCAAAGCCGGCTTTCCGAAGTAAGCTTACTAAAGAATTTCTGCTGAAATGGAATCTGTGTTCAGGCGTTATCAACTCCCATGCCTCTCCTTTATACACGGCAGCGGGGCTTTTAATGTCCGGCACCTCTATAACAATGTATCCTCCGGGCCTGAGCCATGAATGTATCTTTTTGAGGCACCCGGCAGGGTCGTTCAGGTGCTCCAGGACATGGAACATTGTGATGATGTTAAAGGAATCATTCATGAACTCGATATCCTCAATCGCCCCCTGCCTTACGTCAATTCCAAGCTCGCGGTTTGCGTAATTAGCGTAAAAGACGGTCGGCTCTATCCCTTTGACGTCATTGACCATGCCTTTAACCTCTTTAATAAAAAGGCCTTCTCCGCAGCCTATATCGAGCAGGGTGTCGCTTTCCCTGATGAATTTCCCGATAAGGCCGGCTCTCTGCCTGACATTCCGCATGCGTGATTTGAGCTTTTCGGAGTTTATATTGTGCGGGCGTTCATTCTCATAGAAGGCGGTGTCAAACACCGATCTTGTGTCGTGAATGACACCGCATGCCTCACACTCAAGTATATCCGGATTTCCGGCGAAGCAGGGATGTGTCGGCCCGTTGCATATCCGGCAGGGCCCGGCAACAGTTTTGCTCATCTCTCCATCCTAATACCCGCCTTTTAAATTAAGGCTTGATTTGAACCCGAAATTGCCTTTCGGCAGCCAGCCGATGTAAAACTTGATATATCTGCTCCTGTAGGATATGAATGGAAATCTGAAATTCCCATATTCGGCAAGAGCCCAATTCCACCCATTCCGCGGAGAAAAAATTTCATCAGGATACCTTCCTTTTCGACGGACCTCTTTGCCGGAAAGGCCTATTCCATTATGAAGGAACTCATGCAAGGGGCTGTCGAATTTAAATCTCAGCTCATTTCTGTGGCGCCTCGGTTCTTTCCTGAAGACCGAGATGGTGTCAACCGCCTTGATGAAATTGTAATCATCATTTCCAAAGAGGCGCCTTATAATAAACAGCTGAACGTCAAGCCATCCCTGCGGAAAAGAATCATGGAAGAGTATATAACCGCCTTTTTCAACCTTGCCTTCCCATGAGTTGAAATCCTTCTCCACATCTTCATATTTGTGGCTTCCGTCAATAAACAGGAGGGATATCTCCCCGTTCCACTTCTGCGCGGCGTTTTCGCTCGCGTCCCTGATTACTTCAAGGTTTCCGTAATCAGCATGCCGGTTGATATTGGCAATGAACTCATCATAGGTATCGACATCTCCGTGCTCTGCAGACCCTTTAAAGGTATCAACAGCCACTACCTTCGCATGATTTTTTTTAGCGCCTTCAAGAAGGCATAAGGTCGACCTCCCTTTCCAGCTTCCTATTTCGAGAATGACTTTTCCTTTTTTTACTTTTGATGAATAAGACAATAAGAGCTTGAGTTCGCGCTCTGTCAGCCAGCCGTCGATATGCCTTAATTCTTTTATTGTTGAAAACACAGATGCTTCTCCGTTGTCATGGCCGGGAGATGACGCCTCCGGCCTTCTCAAATATTATACGTGCTTCATTATATACTTCATCGACGCTTATCTGCTCCATGCATTTCTGGTATTTGCATTTTTTGCTCGCGCACGGGTCGCAGGTTCTCTCTTTATTGATGACGGCATGTTTATCAAGGCCGTAGTACGGGCCTGACTTTTGAGGGTCTGAAACGGCGTAGAGCGCGACAACAGGCGTTCCGGCCGCTACCGCAATGTGCATCGTCCCTGTATCTCCGGTCACAAGCGCAGTGAACCTTTTTATGAGAGAGGGGAGGAATTTCAAAGGGACTCTCCCGGCGGATACTATCGCTTCTTTCCCTATCGCGTCAGCGATCTTTTTACAATAATCATGCTCGTTGGGCGAGCCCGTCAGGATTATCCTTATGCCAGGATTCAAAGCAACCAGCCTTTTCCCGAGTTCAGCGAATCTTTCGGGAAACCACATCCTGCTTATGGTGGATGCCCCTGCCTGAAACCCGATGATGACATTTCTACCGGTTATGCCATTCTCTTTGATAAATCTTTCGGCAAATAGTTCCCCGTCGCCGGTGAGGGGCAGGACCATTTTGTTGTCGGATGTTCCGCATCCTGCCAGTTCGACAACCCTGAGCCTCTGCTCGGCGGCGTGAGCAAAATCTTTCCATCCGAGAATGTCATCTTTGTTCGAGAGGAGAAACCTGTATTCGCTGGTGTTCGGGAGTTTGATGATGAACCTTGCTCCCGAAAGATAAGCCATAGGCGTAGCCTGAGGCTCGTTTCCGTGAAGGATAAGCGCGAGATCGAATCTCTCATTGCGGAACGCTTTTACGGTTTCGCAGAATTTTTTATATCCTCCGTAATACGGGATAATCTTGTCTATATGCGGATTATTCTCAAATAGCTCCATGTTGTTCGCATTGAGGTGCGCGATGATTTTTGCTTCGGGATAACGCTCTCTCACCGCCCGTATGGCAGGCGTTGAGAGAAGCGTGTCGCCTATGGCTGTTGATGAGACAAGAAGAATATTCCTGACTTTTTCAGGCTCAAAATGCTCAATGCCCGTCTCTCTTTTGTCAAGGGACTTAAGGAGTTTCATCGTGAGGCAGAGCAGGCCGTCAAATATCTTCAGTCTCATCTTTCTACAGAGACCCCTTTTTTCTTATCTTGAGATAGAGATTGGAAAATACAGGGCTTGAATAAATGAAGATCTTCTTCTTAAACCATGAGAGATCGTCTCTCACGTCAATCCGTTTAATGAAGAGAGGGTCGTCTCCCGGCTTTGTCACGCCGTGGTCAACCGTGAATATCATCCTGTAGCCCGCCTCCATCGCAATCCTGACCGAGGTATTGCTGTAGCTTCCGTATGGCCAGCATAGATAGGGGCAGGGCCTTCCGAGCATCGTTTCCATGATGCCTTTTGAGCCTTTGAGTTCGTCATAAAGTTCGGCCTCTGAAAGTTCGGCGCACCTCCTGTGGCTTTTGGCATGTGAACAGAACTCGATCAGGCCGCCTGCGGAAACCTCTTTTATAAGCTTCCAACTGAGAACGACCTTGCCTGCCCTGCCTTCTGAAATAAGCCCTTTTGACCTCTCATGCGTGGGAACGGCGCGTTCGACAGCACAGGCATTTTCCGATGCCTTGTCAGCGCGTTCAGTGACGATAAAGACAATCGCGTTGAGCCTGTATTTTTCGAGAACGGGAAAGGCGAAGATATAATTATCGAGCCAGCCGTCGTCAAAGGTGATGGCAACAGCCTTCCCATCAGGAATATATTCTCCTTTAAGATATGATTCAAGCTCAGAAGCATTGAGCGCGCGGTAGCCCGTCTTTCTGAGATACCTCATCTGTTCCCCAAAGACATCAGGCGTAACGGTCACCATATCGCCTTTATGCGGGTTGATATGGTGGTACATAAGCACAGGCACCGGGCGTATCATTTCCTCTCCTTCATGAGCGAAGAGTAAAGGCTGAACATCCCTTCGCACATCTTTTCTACAGTGAAGCTCTCACTCACCATCTTCTCTCCGGCCTCGCCCATTTTCTTTCTTGCGGAATCATCTTTCAGAAGCCTTACAACCGCGTCCGCGAGGCTGCGCGGATCCTCGGGCTCAACAAGATACCCGTTGACGCCGTCTCTGATCACCTCGCTCACTCCGCCCACATTGCATCCTACGACAGGCTTGCCCATTGCCATGGCCTCGAGAAAGGATGTGCCGAGGGCTTCCTGAATAGTGGGGAGAACGAATATGTCAAAAAACTTCAGGATATCGGGGATGTCGTTCCTTATTCCGAGCATGAATACTTTATCATTTAAGCCCATCTCATTAATCTTCAGTCTTATGTTATCGCGCTGCGGGCCGTCGCCCGCGATGAAGAAGATCGCGCCGGGGCATTGCTTAAGAATAAGGGGAACGGCCTCCAGCAGTATATGGTGTCCTTTCTTCCGCCTCAGCACTGATACCGCGCCGACGACCGGCGTTTCCGGGCTAATCTCAAGTTTCTGCCTGAGGAGATCCTTTGCATTTCCCGGATTGAACCTTGTTATATCTATCCCTGTCCGGACAGCCGTAACTTTTTCTTCGGGCAGCCCTTCATTGATAAGATATCTTCTTACATGCCCGCTCACGGCAACGACCTTGCGGGCAAGGTATTTATATGTGAATAGAGATGTCACGGGCAGGGCAAGATGCCTTGTCCTCACAATGACGGGTTTCCTGCATGAAATCCTCCCGGCTATTCCGGCAAGCAGGGTATCCCTTCCGCTGTGTGTATTTATGATATCGATCTCTTCGTCCTTTATCAGCTTCAGGATATTTCTTATGGCGAAGAGGTCGTAGCTCTTCTTCATCCTGCACCTTCTCACCTCAAACATCTCTGTCTCGGCTTTTTTGCCGAGGATGCTCTCGGGCTGGCAGAGGATGATAACCCTTGCGCCGAGCTTTCTGAGGCCGATGGATTCGTTCAGTATTCTGTTCTCCTGCCCGCCCCATCCCGCTGATGATTCAGTGTGAAGAAGTGTGAACATGTTGTTTGTTTTATAAATTTATTTTATCTGTCATTCCCGACTCGATCGGGAATCCAGCCATGTTGTTTTCTGGATACCCGTTTTTACGGGTATGACATCACTTTCTTATACTCTTCAGCTTTTCTGCAAGCACCGCCTTTACCTCATCAGGCGTTATCTCATCGAGGCACCTGCTCTTTTTGCTCCCTTCGCATCCGTCCTTTCCGCAGGGTATGCATCCGTCGCTCTTCTGAATCACCGTATGCATCCCGAAAGCCTGTAAACCGTTTCTATTTGAATAAGGTGTTGTTATTGACTGCTGTTTATTATCCCACGGCCCCCAGTTGAACGCCCCGCTCGGCCCGAAGAGCGCGACAACAGGCGTATTGAGAGCGGCTGCTATGTGCATGGGCGCGGAATCGACCCCGAAGAAGAGGGCTGACATCTCTGATATGGCGCCGAGTTCTTTAATGGATGTCCTGCCGCAGAGGCTGATTAATCGCGAGCCGTGACCCGCGATGCGTGACGAGGCTAAAGAGACGATATGTTCCGCCTTCTCAAGCTCTTTTTTCTCCGGCGACGATGTGAGAATGATCTTCATGCCGTTCTCAATCAGCCATTCTATTGTTTCGGCCATGTACTCATCCTTCCAGCATTTAAAGAGCCATCTTGAGGTTGGATGCATATGAACGATTCTGTCTCTTTCGCTTATATTATTCTTTTTGAAAATTTCCTTTATTTTTTCTCTTGCGTCAGGCGGCACGAAAAAATCCACGGATACGTTCGAAGCCTCCATGCCGGACTTTTTTAATATCTCCAAATTCTGAAGCACCGCATGGTTCTTTTGGTCAGGCCCGGCAGTGTGAGTATAAAAATATTTCTTGCCGGGGAGGCCTTTTGCGCTCTTCATCCCTATTCTGTATTTAGCTCCCGAGACAAAGGATGCGACAGCCGCCCTGTCCCCGCCCGTAAGGTCAACCGTCATGTCAAAACCCTTTGACCTGAGCATCCTGAGAAAGCCCGCCTCTTTCGGAAGACGTTTCCATGCCGGAAGCCCTTTTGTCTCCCTGTGGAATATTATTAACTCGTCAATAAGCGGATTACCGGCAAGCACATCTTCAGTTCCACTGTTTACCAAGACAGATACTTTCGCGGCCGGGAAGCTCTCTTTGAGCGCCCTTACCGCAGGCACTGAAAGCAGCACGTCGCCGATGTGCCTCAGCTTAATGACGAGAATTTTGTTAATCTCTTTGAACATTCTCTGAAATCAGCCTCACTATCTCATCAACCGCCTTCTCTATGGGAAATCCCTCCGCCTTCTTACGCGCATTGCTTCCCATTTCCAAGCTATTTGACAATGCGGCGCTCATCATCTTTGCAAGCGTATCAGAGTCAGACGGGTTTTTTATCACATAGCCCTCCACCCCGTTTGTTATCAGTTCAGACACGCCGTTTGCCGATGTCGTAACGACCGGAAGGCCTGATGCCATAGCCTCGAGCGAGGCATTGCTGAACGGGTCATATATGGTCGGCAGGACAAGGATGTCAGATGCGGCATAAAGTTTTGTCATGTCCTTTTCAGTCCCCCACAGGAGGACGCTCTTCTTTATGCCGAGCCGTTTTATAAGCGAAGCAAACTTTCCGCCGGCCTTTTTTCCGGCAACGAGAATCATCATCCCCTTGCGCTCCATGCGCAGAAAGGCTCTCAGAAGCGCGGGCAGCCCCTTTCTCTCAAGGTCGGCTCCGGCGAATAAAATTACTTTCTTCTCCTGCAGGCCTATCGAATATTTCACGGCAGCTTTTTTGTCTGCATCAACAGGGTGAAATTTCCGCAGGTCAACGCCGTTGTAAATGACGCGTATTTTTTCAGGGTCAACTGAGTAATTCCTGATGATGTCGTTTTTGACCATTTTTGAATTGGCTATTATCAATTTTGAATTTTCAAATCTCTTCTTTTCAAGATACAGAAGCATGCGGTGATGAGGGTTGATAAGGAAGCTTATTCTTTTGTGGAAGGGCGCATATTCTCCGCGCCTCGAAAGCCACTCTTTATGGCATCCGTCGCCTGCCCGGTATATATCTCCGCCAGCCGCGCGTTCGAAACTGATGACAGAATCAAAGGCCTCTTTGCCGAGGGCTTTTTTCACGTTTGACGCAAAGAGCGTGTTTGAGAGAAAAGACGGGCCCGAGACAGTATTAATCTTATGGAAAATAAAATATTCCTCAGGCCAATCGCCGGCGCTTAATATATGCACCTCGTGCCCTCTCCCGGCAAGGGCGGAGGCTGTCTGCATCATGTAGTTTTCAGCCCCGCCGTAGGGGGTGAAATTTTTTCTTATAAGAGCGATCTTCATTTGTTTTTGCCCTGTCATTGCTGTATTATAATGAATTGTATTATAAGTTTTTTCGGCAGATGGAAGAAGTCCTTCATTCAGAATAAAATCCAAATATAGATAACGGGTAGGAAGATGAAGACAATTTTAGTTACCGGTTGCGCCGGATTCATAGGATGGAAGGTGTCTCACACATTGCTTGAGAGAAAAGTGAAGGTGATAGGCGTTGACAATATCAATGACTATTATGACCCGAAACTCAAGCTCTGGAGACTCGGCATATTGAAGAAGTTCCCGGACTTCACTTTTTACAGGTGCGACATCGCGGATTATAAAAAACTGAAGGCTGTATTCGGCAGGCATAAGATAGACGCTGTCATAAACCTTGCGGCAAGGGCCGGGGTGAGGGCGTCTGTCGAAGATCCCTGGGTATATCTTGACGCCAACACCAAAGGGACGCTTAACCTGCTTGAATGCTGTGTCAAAAATAAGATAAAGAAATTTGTGCTGGCGTCGACCTCAAGCCTCTACGCCTCTGAGAACATGCCCTTTGACGAGAAATCGAGGACAGACACGCCGCTTGCCCCTTATTCGGCCACAAAGAAGGGCGCAGAGGTTTTAAGCTATTCATATCATTATCTATACGGCATCGACGTGAGTGTCGTCAGGTACTTCACGGTGTACGGCCCCGCGGGCAGGCCTGACATGAGCATCTTCAAGTTCATAAAGAGCATAGACGCGGGCAAGGCTATCCCAGTCTTCGGCGACGGCAATCAGACGCGCGACTTCACATATATAGACGACATCGCGGACGGCACCATAAGGGCATTGAAGTTCGTGGGCTATGAGATATTCAACCTGGGGGGCGACCATCCCGTAAAGCTTAATTATGTTATCGGGCTTCTTGGCAAGCATCTTGGCAAGAAGGTGAAAGTAAAAAGGCTCATGATGCATAAGGCTGATGTGAGGGCCACATGGGCGAATATAGACAAGACAAAAAAGGTGCTCGGCTGGAGGCCGAGGACGTCGCTCGAAAAAGGCGTAAAGAAGACGGTCGACTGGTATTTTGAGAATAAAAAGATGCTTGACAAACTTAAGTGGCAGGAATAACAGTTATACGTTCCTTGATTTCATTGTTGACCGAATATCGCCTTCAGTGCATCGTCTAAATCAGGATATCTGAATTTGTAGCCTGCCTTCAAAGCCTTCTCAGGGAGGACTCTCTGCCCGGTCAGCAGGACACTGCCGAGTTCGCCGAGCGTCAGTTTTACAATAAAGGCTGGAACAGCTAAAAAAGAAGGCCTCTTCATCGCCTTGCCCAAAGCTGTGCTGAACTCTCGATTTCTCACAGGGTTCGGGGCAGTCCCGTTCACTGGCCCGGATATGAAGTCATTCTCAAGCGCAAACCTGATAATTCCCGTAAGGTCGTCCCTGTGTATCCACGACAACCACTGCCTTCCGCTCCCGATCGGCCCTCCGGCAAAGAATTTAAAAGGTATCATCATCTGTTTCAAGGCTCCGCCGTCAGATTCAAGCACGCCGCCGATACGAATAAGCACAACACGTATGCCTGATTCTTGCGCCTTAAGAGCCTCGGCTTCCCAGGCTTTGCAGACTTCCGCAAGGAAGTCAGAAGCAGGGGGTGTATCTTCTGTAACATATTCGTCTTCATGAGCCCCGTAGTATCCAATCGCGGAGGCGCTTATCAAAACCTTTGGCAATCTTTTTCTTTCCCCTCTAAAAAGAGGGCCTGCCTGTCCGGTAGGCAGGGATAAAGGGGCGTGTTCTTCATTTTGTTTAATTGACGCAACAAGCGCGCGCGTTGTTTCAACACGGCTTGACATGATACGTTTTTTTCTCTCTTCCGTCCACCTCTCAGGCGCGATAGGTTCGCCTGCCAGGTTTATGACGGCGTCAATTTCTGAGATTATGTCAGAAGGGAGCAGAGCAGGCGGGTTCCAAGTGATCTTGTCTTTAGAATCAGAACTGTGCCTGGTTGTAATTATGACAGTATGCCCTGAATTACGAAGTTCGCGTGTCAGTGCCGAACCGATGAAACCCGTGCCGCCTGTGATAAGTATATTCATGGAATAATTATATCAATCCTCATGAAAATTCTTCTGCATTATCGGCGTTTGTTCTTTTCTGAACTGCGCGAATTCTCCCTTTGCAATAGCCTCTCTCATCTTTCTGAAGAACTCGAGGAAGAAGTGAAGGTTGTGATATGTGTTCAATCTCATTGAAAGTATTTCACGGCTCATATACAGATGCCTCAGGTATGCTTTTGAGTAGTTCCTGCATGTATAGCAGCTGCACTCGGGATCAAGAGGGCTTGAGTCTTGTTTGAACTCCTCGCGCTTTATGCTTACTCTTCCATTACTCGTAAAAAGAGTCCCGTTCCTTGCGTTCCTTGTCGGCATCACGCAGTCAAACATGTCAATGCCGTCCGCTACCGCCGAAAGCACGTCATTTAAATCTCCGATGCCCATAAGATAGCGCGCCTTCTCTTTCGGCAGAAGAGGGGTAGTGTAATTAATCATCTCATACATCAGGTCTTTCGGCTCGCCGACACTCAGGCCGCCGAGCGCGTAGCCGTCAAAGTCCATGCTCATAAGCTCTTCAGCGCTTTGCTTCCGCAGGTCTTTAAATACCCCGCCCTGAACAATGGCAAATAGCGCCTGTCTAACTTCCCCTCTATCAAGAGGGGTCAGGGGTGTGTTAATATCTCTTGCTTCAAGGCACCGCTTTGCCCACTTAGTTGTTAATTGAAGTGACGTTAGCGCATATTCCCTTGTCGCAGGATAAGGCGTGCATTCATCAAATGCCATCGCTATATCTGACCCCAGCGCACCCTGTATTTCCATCGCAAGTTCAGGCGTTAAGAAATGAGTTGAACCGTCAAGGTGCGACCTGAACTCCACGCCTTCTTCAGTTATCTTTCTCAAAGGCGAAAGGCTGAAGACCTGAAACCCGCCGCTGTCTGTGAGTATGGGGCCGTCCCATTTCATGAACTTATGCAGCCCGCCGAGGGTTCTTATCACATCATGCCCCGGCCTTAAATATAGATGATATGTATTGGAAAGTATTATCTCAGCGCCGATCTCTTTCAGCTCCTCGACGCTCATTGATTTCACAGTTGCAAGCGTGCCCACAGGGATGAATGCAGGTGTGTTAATGATTCCTCTTTGGGTCTGGATCTGTCCGAGACGGGCGCTGCCGTCGGTTTTGATCAAATTGAATTTTAGCTTATTCACATTGTTCATGGCGGGAGAGGACGAGAAATATATATTCCTAATAATGCCCTGCAACTATCCCCGCAGCCACCGCCGTGAAGCTGAGCGCCAGCACTATCCAGTGAAAGACCTGAAGCCTGTAGAAGACCTCTTTTGTATCAAGCGATTCACCTGATGGTTTGGTGAATAACTTTTTGAAGATGATCTTTTCGAGGAAGAAGAGTAAGGACGCGTAGACCGTCCAGACAGTGATCATTATCCATGCGCCAGTGCTCATGCCTTTAAGTTTAATAAGATAAAGGCCTGAGAGTCCTGCGGTGATAACCATTACCTTTGCGATCTTTGAGAACCTGTGTTCAACGCCGTTGAACATCATCACCTGCTCAAGCGAGTTCTGCGTTCTCTGTATCATCGGGAAGACTATCATAGTTACAAAGGCCACCCCGCCGATCCATACGACAATTGAAATGACGTGTATTATCAAAGCAATTACGTATTCCATATGATCTCCTTTGTCCGTCATTCCGCACTTGATGCGGAATCCAGTTCTTCGGAGAAACAGCGTCTGGATTCCCGCTTTTCCGCCTCAGCGGATCAGCCGAGGTTGACGCGGGAATGACATTAATTTTTTTGTTCACATCCTTTCCGGGGCCTTCACCCCGAGAATATTCAACCCTTCTTCAAGAACTATCTGCACTGCTTTGCAGAGGGCGAGCCTCGCCGTTGTGATATCCATGTCGTCTGAGAGCACTCTGTGCCTGTTGTAGTACGAGTGAAAGAGCCTTGCAAGTTCCTGCAGATAATAGGTTATCCTGTGCGGTTCAAGCGCAGTGACAGCTCCATCAAATACAAGAGTGTACAGGAGCATCTTTTTTACAAGCGCTATCTCGTCGCCTTCTTTTAAAAGTGTCAGGTCAATATCATGAATACTTTCAAATCCCCCCTTACCCCCCTTTTCTAAAGGGCGGATGGGGGGATTAATCTTGTGCTCAATATTTATAATTTTTCTTTCAACCGCCTGCCTGAATATGCTCGATATTCTTGCAAAGGCGTACTGGACATAGAAGACCGGGTTTTCAGATGACTCTCTCTTTGCGACCTCGATGTCAAAATCAAGATGGCTGTCAGACCGTCTTGTGAGAAATATGAACTTTGCGATATCAGCGCCGACTTCATCCATGACCTCGCGGAGTGTGATAAATTCACCTGACCTCTTTGACATCTGAACCGGCTTGCCTTCTCTAAGGAGAGAGACGATCTGAACAAGAATGACCTTGAACTTTTCTTCAGAAAGCCCGAACGCCTTGAGCACAGCCCTTATCCTCGGGATATATCCGTGATGGTCAGCTCCCCAGATATCGATGATGGTATCAAAACCCCTGTCGAGCTTTTCTTTATGGTATGCGATGTCTGAAGCAAAGTATGTGAACTCGCCGTCATTCTTCACAACTACCCTGTCCTTGTCATCGCCGAATTCAGTTGACCTGAACCAGAGCGCGCCGTCTTTTTCATACGCTAGTCCGTTCTTCTTCAGGTGCTCTAATGCATCCTTAACAGCGCCTTTGTCATATAGCTCTTTTTCACTCTGCCATCTATCGAAGCCAATTCCGAATTGACTAAGGTCGCGTGAGAGGGCTGCAAGCATCTTCTTATATGCAAAAGCTGTAAATACATCCCCGCACCCTTCAAAAGGAATGTTGTGATACTTATCACCTGCCTCATCTTTCATCTCCACGGATATATCTTTGACATAATCGCCTTTATAACCGTTTTCAGGGAAAGGCATGTCATTCCCTAACATCTGCTGATAGGATGTGTAAACCGAAAGTCCGAGGAGCTTTATCTGCATTCCCGCGTCATTGACATAGAATTCCCTCTCAACTTCATAGCCTGCGGATCTGAGGAGGTTGCACAGGGCGTTGCCGACCGCCGCGCCCCTTCCGTGGCCGATATGAAGAGGGCCTGTGGGGTTCGCACTCACGAATTCCACCTGTACCTTTTTGCCCTCGCCGATGTCAGCCCTGAAAAAATCATGCTCTTTTTCGAGAAGCTGCCCGAGCTTACCGTGATAATAATCATTCCTGTATGTGAAATTGATGAAGCCGGCGCCTGCGGCCTCGATCTTTAAAAACGGGTTGGGCGTCTCCTTAATCTTCGCGATGATCTCGCCGGCGATTATCTTCGGGGCTTTCTTAAGGGGTTTAGCAAGATTTAAAGCTATAGTAGTCGCGGCATCGCCGTGGGCCTCGTCTTTCGGTATATCGACCTCGATATCCGGGATATTCGTAACCCCAAGGCTTTCAAGGGCTTTTCTGACCGCTTTTATGACCTCATCTTTCATGATTAATAAGTTTAAGGATAAGCCATGAGTAAGTCAATGCAATATGGATTGATTTAGCATAATGTCTCAGGTAAAATAAGAATGAAAAAATGACAGACTCTCAGGAGGTACAAGAAGCATGAACGCAATGAAAACAGCAGTGCTTATGGCAGGGTTGACCCTCCTTCTCGTATGGGCGGGCGCCGCATTTGGGGGAAGGTCCGGGATGACCATGGCTCTCATATTCGCCTTTATGATGAATGTCTTTACATACTGGTTCAGCGACAAGATCGTCCTTAAGATGTACAAGGCGAAAGAGGTCAAAGAGGCGGAAGCGCCGGGGCTCTTCTCAATCGTGAAGAACCTTACGCAGAGGGCGGGTATGCCGATGCCGAAGGTCTATATCATCGAACAGCCTCAGCCCAACGCGTTTGCAACGGGAAGGAACCCGGAACACGCGGCCGTTGCCGTAACTACCGGCATAATGCAGATACTCAGCAGAGAAGAGCTTGAAGGCGTCATAGGGCATGAACTTGCGCATGTAAAGCACAGGGACATTCTTATTGGCACGGTCGCTGCCACAGTTGCCGGCGCTATCAGTTATCTCGCGCATATGGCGCAGTGGGCAATGATATTCGGCGGCAGGGATGATGACGAGGGGAGCAATCCGGTTGCCGCAATAGTCATGATGATAGTCGCGCCGATCGCGGCGATGCTCATACAGATGGCGATATCGCGTTCGAGAGAGTATTCTGCCGATTCCGGGGGCGCGAAGATAGCTGGAAACCCGAGGCATCTCGCAAGCGCCCTGAGGAAACTTGAGATGGCGTCAAAGCAGATACCTCTTAACGCCGAACCTGCTACAGCGCACATGTTCATCGTGAATCCGCTTTCTGCCCGCGGTTTCGCGAGCCTCTTCAGCACCCATCCTCCGATGGAGGAGAGGATAGCAAGGCTGGAAGCAATGGGCCGTGTCAATTAAGAAGATAGAGAGAAAAATCTTAAAAGGGCATCGTTTGAGCACGGGCGATGCCCTTTCGCTTTTCCAAAGCGATGACATCTTCACTATCGGCAGGCTCGCGAATCTTATAGCCGAAGAGAAGAACGGCAAGAACGCGTACTTTATCCAAAACCGCCATATAAACCCCACAAACATCTGCGTCAACCGCTGCAAGTTCTGCGCCTTCAGCCGTTCCAGAGGCGACAAGGGCGCATATGAGTTGAGCATTAAAGAGATAATAAAAAAACTTCAGCCATCAGCTATCAGCTATCAGCCTTTCAGCGAAGTTCATATTGTAGGCGGGCTTCATCCTGATTGGAAATTTGATTTTTATTTAGAAATGTTGAGAGCGATTAAAAAGAACTTCCCTTCCCTTCATATAAAAGCATTTACTGCTGTTGAGATAGATTATTTTTCAAAGATAAGCGGGTTATCTCTCGCTGATACTCTCATGGAATTAAGAAATGCAGGGCTTGACTCCATGCCCGGGGGCGGAGCGGAGATATTTGACGCAAGAGTGAGAAACAAGATATGCCCTGAGAAGATCCCGGGCAGGAGATGGCTTAAGATAATGGAGGCCGCGCACAATGCCGGGATCAAGACTAACGCAACCATGCTCTACGGGCATCTTGAAACATACAAGCATAGAGTTGAGCATATGGAGAAACTCCGTGAGCTTCAGGACAGGACAGGCGGCTTTCAGGCGTTCATCCCGCTTGCCTTTCATCCGTTGAATACGGAGTTGGCGGTCAGCGGTCAGCAGTCAGTCACCTCAGGCGACTCGCCGAGGCGAGCGGTCAGCAAAAGAAAAAAGACTAATCCCCAATCCCCAATCCCTAATCCCTGTCGTTATACTTCAGGAATTGACGATCTGAAGACCATCGCAATCTCAAGGCTCTTTCTTGATAACTTCACGCACATAAAGGCCTACTGGATAATGCTTGGCGAGAAGATCGCACAGCTTGCACTCATGTTCGGGGCTGATGATCTCGATGGAACAATTATTGAAGAGAAGATAACCCGCTCCGCAGGAGCGCTCTCCGCAAATGCGCTCACACGCGCACAGTTAATAAATCTGATTCAGAAAGCAGGGAAGGTTCCGGTTGAGAGAGATTCGTTTTATAATTCTATACAGAATTAAGAGAGACGGACTTCAATAGCTTCAGGTTAATAAGTTAAATTGACAGTTTTTGCGGTAAATTGTTATAACACAGCATAGTCTTATGATATTTTTTAGCATTATTTTCATCTGCCATATTTAACTGTAAGATTCACCGGTAAAGACCAATGATAGAGACATCCACCATAATTGAAGCGATTTATTACATCCTTAAGAGACTCAAAAAAGCCGATAAAATAAAACTCATCAAGCTCATATATCTTGGTGACAAATATCATCTCATCCGCTACGGGAGAACGATCACAAACGATGATTATTATGCAATGGAACACGGACCGGTCGGGACAACGGTTAAAGATGTGCTCAGTTTTGACCCTTTTAATATTCCTCCAAGAACGTTCAAATATCTAGCCACTCTAATTGTTAAAGAAGATGAGACCCATTTCAGAGCAAATCCTGATGCAAAGACTACTTTTGATATGTTATCGGATACAGATAAAGAAGCTCTGGATTTTATCGTTGAGAAATTCGGCAAGATGGGGAAATGGGAATTAAGGGATTATACTCACAAATATCCAGAGTGGTATCAGTATGAGGATCTATTTATGAATAAGCTCACAAAAAGAGAACGCATTGAAACAAAGGAGCTTTTATCTACATTGAAAGATGACCCCTTAGCAATGCCTCGCAAACATGTCAAAGAGTCAGAAAAAATCCTGACAGGCACATTTGACTGATTGTGGACTTCCCGCCGGACTATATCGCCAAAACCTTATCAGGATTTTGCGTATGTTACTTTAAGAATACAACGCATGACCCCGAAGCTCTGCCTCATTATCATATAACCGTACCTATCAGTGACGATTCAAGTCTGTTGTTATGCATTATTACTTCTCAGGTTGAGAAGAAAGCGTGGTATTATCGCAAAACTAAAGTGACCGCTGAGTCGTGTCTTGTTATGCTGAATAAAGGCGATTTACCTTTTATAAAAAAGATAAGCGTCATAGACTGTAATCAACCGAGGCTTATACACAAATCCAAGTTTGGGATAATAATTGACCCTGATCATAAATTTGAAGTTGTGACGCGCAATATTCCAGAAGAAATAAAAGAGAAAATTGTTCAGGCGATAAAGGACAGCCCGATTGTTAAGCCGTTCGTTAAGAAGTTGATAAAATATCCGTAGGGATTTTATGTTTCAATTCCTGCCCACAGCAGAAATTAAATCACCCTCCTTGGTGCACACATATCTTGAATCGAATTTTCTATTTTTTGGGTCATCGTTTTATAATAGCGAAGAAAGTATGAGCCTATCATGATTGATGAACAAAAAGAACAGGAAGCAATGCATTATTGCTTGTATCTGGTAGCTTTTTTTGACATTTTAGGGCAGAGAGATAAAATGAGCAAAATTGCTATACCCCCATCGCAGGAGGACGCTGATACAGTCGATAGTTTTAAACAAGATATATTACAAATTTACAGAAATGTTATGACACTCAGAAAATTATTCACTGATACGCTTAAAAGTTTTAGACAGTCAGGCATTGAAGATAACAAAATTTCCGAAGCGACAAAATTGTTGATCAATAAATTTCGAGAGCATCCGATTACAAATCGTAGCTTTGCTGATTCCGTGATAGTGTATATCCGCTTAAAAGACGATGAAATGCAATATGCCGGAGAAGCTATATATGGTGTTCTTAGTGCTGCAGCGATTACATTCCAAACATGTATGGCAAATGGTGTTCCTATACGTGGTGGTATAGATTTAGGTTATGCTATGAATATAGAGCGGGATGAAATTTACGGGCCTGTTTTAGCATCCGCATATTATCTTGAAAGCAAAGTAGCCAAATATCCAAGAATTGTAGTTGGGCAACATCTAGTTTCATATTTAAAAGAGCAGTCTGATAGCGTGCCTAAAACAGATGTCGAACAGGCTGGCCGACAGTTTGCCAAAAACTGCCAATCCATAATAACAGCTGATTATGATGGTAACATGATTGTTGACCATATCGGGGATTATATGCGAAATCATCTCCAAAAAATCTCGACAGTGTCAGCAGTTATTGCGGATGCATATAAATTTATTTCCACAGAATATGAAAAGTATCGACATGCTCAACGAGAAGCAAAAAACAGTGGGAAAGCAATTTCCTCTAAGCGATATACTGAACTCGCTGATAGGTATGAATTACTTAAAAAATATTTCGAGAAACACTTGCCTGCTTGGGGAATGAAGTGACATCTAAAAAAATTGCAAAACCTAAAGCGTCTTCTTCCCGCATCACAAAGAGCGAAGGACTTGAGCTTCTAAAGAACGCTGACCTTCTCGGCCTCGGACAGATGGCTGACAATATGAGGAAGAAGATGCACTCCGAAGGAATCGTCTCCTTCATCATTGACCGCAATATCGATTACACAAACGTCTGCATAAACAAGTGCAGGTTCTGCGCGTTCTATAGGAATGAAGACGATCCTGAGGCGTATATTCTAAGCAGGCGAAAACTCTTCAATAAGATAAAGGAAACTATCGCCCTCGGCGGGACGCAGATATTAATTCAGGGGGGGCTTCATCCCAAGCTCGATATTGATTATTATGTCGTCCTTCTTAAAAGCATTAAAGAGAGATTCCAGATTCACATTCATGGTTTCTCTCCGCCTGAAGTTTGCTACATGGCGGACAAGGCAGGGATTTCGATAAAAAAGACTTTGCAGATTTTAAATGAAGCAGGGCTTGATTCCATCCCCGGCGGCGGCGCAGAGATTCTTTCAGACAGAATCCGCGAACAGATCAGCCCGAAGAAGATTGGCAAAGACCGTTGGCTTGAGGTAATGGAGCAGGCTCACGGCATCGGAATGAAGACAACGGCAACCATGATGTTCGGAAGCGTTGAAGAGCCTGAAGATATTATTGAGCACCTTGATGCAATACGAAAGCTGCAGGACAAAACAAACGGCTTTACGGCGTTTATTCCATGGAGCTTTCAGCCGGGGAATACAGAGTTAGGAGTTAAGAGTTTAGAGTTGAGAGTTATGAAAAAGGAGAGGCTCTCCGAACTCCTGAACTCTGAACTCCACACCGCAACAGGCGTCGATTATCTCCGTGTGCTTGCGCTTTCGAGAATCTATCTCGATAATGTTCCCAATATTCAGGCTTCATGGGTCACTCAGGGTCTTAAGATGGCGCAGGTGGCTTTAAGGTTCGGCGCAAATGACTTCGGCTCAACTATGATCGAAGAGAATGTCGTTGCCGCCGCCGGAGTTAAATACAGAGTTTCCACAGAAGATATCGTAACCGCCATAAAAGCATCCGGCTTCAAGTCTGTCCAGAGGGACATGTATTACAACGTGATAAAATGAACTACGCCGCAGCAAGCTGCGAGAATTTTTCTTGATTAAACCTTCATGAGAATGGCATAATTATCAATTCTTACGGTGCGGCTTTTTGATGCTCTGACCGTGCCCTTCTACAGTTTTCAGTATCAGAAAGGTTTATTGATGAAAAAGCCGTTACTCCTTATTTTAAAGACACTTATTTTATCTGCGCTCGTCTGGCAGTTATCTCTTCCTGCCGCGCTTCATGCGGCGCTTCTTCTTGACAGGGTTGTTGCTACGGTCAACAGCGAGGTCATAACATGGAGCGAACTTAGAAGCGTTGTTGAGATGGAAGGGGCAAAGGCGCTTGAAGGGCTTGAGGGAGATAAGAGAGAGGAGATGGTCGCCGAGCTTGAGAAGTTCTTCCTCAACAGCATGATAGACGTAAAGCTTCAGGTGATGGAGGCAGGCAGGTTTGGGCTCAGTGTCTCGGATGCTGAGATAGAGGCTGCTGTGTCTGATATCAGAAAGAGGTACAATCTTTCAGCAGAGGCATTTGCCGAGTCGCTGATGACAGAAGGCTTCACCATGCAGGAATATAAAAAGAGGCTCTCCGAACAGATTCTCCTGTCAAAGATAGCGGGCTATGAGGTGAAGAACAGCGTGCTTGTCACTGAGAACGAAATAGACGACTATTACAAGTCAGCGGGAGGCGAGGACGTTGAAGAGGTGAGGATAAGGCAGATATTCTTTTCAATGCCGAAGGATGAAGGTGAAAAGAACGCAATAGAGGCGAGGGCAAATGAGATATTTAAAAAGATAGAAAGCGGCGATAATTTTGCCGCGCTTGCCATGGAGTTTTCAGAGGATGCGAGCAGGGAGTTCGGGGGAGACCTCGGATTCGTGGGCCACGGCGCTATTCTGAAAACAGTGGAGGATGCGGCTTTTGCCCTGAAGCCCGGCGAAACGAGTAAGCCTTTCTGGAGCACCGCCGGCCTTCACATCATAAAGGTTGAGGAGAAGAGGCAGAACCCCGGCCTTATGGAGCCCAGAGAGAAGGTAAAAGAGATGCTTTTTCAGAAAAAGTATAACGAAAGATATGACCAGTGGATAAAGTCGCTGAGAGAAAAGGCTTACATAGAGGTTAATTTATAACAAAAGGGGTGCCGCCATGCTGCAGGATGACGTAAAGATAGGGCTTACATTTGATGATGTTCTTCTCCTTCCGTCAAGATCTAATGTTCTGCCGAAGGATGTCGATATTACCGCGCGCTTCACAAAGAAGATAATGCTCAATATTCCGCTTGTCAGCGCCGCGATGGACACAGTTACTGAGAATGAACTCGCCATAGCGATAGCAAGAGAGGGCGGCATAGGAATAATCCACCGCGCGATGCCTCCGGCAGAGCAGGCGGACGAAGTCGACAAGGTGAAGAAGTCTGAAAGCGGCATGATACTCGACCCTATAATCCTGACTCCTGATGACAAAATATCAAAGGCGCGTGTGCTGATGAACAGGTACAAGATATCGGGTGTCCCGATCGTAAAGGGTAAGAAGCTTGTCGGCATATTGACCAACAGGGACCTCAGGTTTGAGACGAATCTCCAGAGGAAGGCGTCAGAGGTGATGACTTCAAAGGGCCTTATCACGGCCCCGGTCGGCACGAGCCTCAGAGAGGCCGAAGATATTCTTCACAAGCACAAGATTGAAAAACTTCCTATAGTTGATGATGATTTCAACCTCGCTGGGCTCATAACCATTAAGGACATTGAGAAGAGGAAGAAATACCCGAATGCGTGCAAAGACGAGTATGGCAGGCTGCGGGTCGGAGCCGCGGTCGGTACAGGCGAAGAGGAGGCCGAAAGAGCTGAGGCGCTTATCAAGGCAGGCGTGGACGCCATTGTCGTGGATACGGCTCACGGACATTCAAGCCTCGTTATAGAGACTGTAGCGCATCTTAAAAAAAGATTCAAAATCGAGATTGTGGCCGGCAATGTAGCTACAGCAGAGGCTACAAAGGACCTGATAAAGGCAGGCGTGAGCGCGGTTAAGGTAGGCGTGGGCCCCGGCTCTATATGTACGACGAGGATAGTCGCAGGCGCGGGCGTGCCGCAGATGACTGCAATAAAAGAATGTTCCAGGGTTGCGGATGTCGGAGGCATACCGATAATAGCTGACGGAGGAATCAAATATTCAGGCGATGTGACAAAGGCGATAGCCGCGGGGGCAAGCTCTGTAATGATAGGAAGCCTCTTCGCGGGCACGGACGAAAGCCCTGGCGAACTCGTCTTATTTCAAGGCAGGAGCTACAAGGTTTACAGGGGAATGGGTTCGCTCGGCGCCATGGAATCCGGCTCCAAGGACAGGTATTTTCAGTCAGGCGTAGAGTCTAAAAAACTCGTTCCGGAAGGCGTGGAGGGAAGGGTTCCTTATAAAGGCATGCTTGCCGCCAGCGTGCACCAGCTTGTCGGGGGCTTAAGGTCAGGAATGGGCTACTGTGGATGCAAAAATGTAAATGAACTCAGGAAGACGGCGCGTTTTATCCGCATAACTCCGGCGGGACTCAGAGAGAGTCATGTGCATGATGTCGTGATTACGCGGGAGGCTCCGAATTACAGCACGGAATAAATCAAGTAATGCGGGCGTTGCTCAATAAATTTACAAATCGATGTTTTTGTCATTAATAAAGATAACTATTTTTGAATAAAAATGATGATATATAGGCATTAACCTGTGCACATTGTGTCTAAGGTATCGATGGTAAATTTTTTTCACAACACCTGCATTATTTCATAAGTTTCATGATAGGAATAACGTTATGCACAAAGAGAATATACTTGTTTTGGACTTCGGCTCGCAGTACACTCAGCTTATAGCAAGGCGCGTCAGGGAAAACAGGGTATATTCGGAAATTCTTCCTTTTAACGCGTCAATCGAAAAGATAAGGTCTTTTTCTCCCAAAGGAATAATCCTCTCCGGCGGCCCTTCGAGCATTTATGAGAGCAAATCCCCGAAACCTGACAGCAGGATATTCAAACTTGGTGTTCCGATACTCGGCATATGTTACGGCATGCAGCTTATGGCGCATCTTTTTGGCGGCAGGGTCGCGAGGAGCACGAAGAGAGAGTACGGGAGGGCTGTCCTCAGGATCGATGAAAAAAGAGATATCTTCACCGGCATACCTCAAAACAAGGTCGTCTGGATGAGCCATGGCGACAGGATAATACGCCGGCCGTCAGGTTTTGAGCCGATAGCCCACACTGAAAATTCTCCCGTTGCCGCCATGGCTGACAGAAAGAGAAGATTCTTTGCGTTTCAGTTTCATCCCGAAGTTGCGCATACGGAATACGGCGCAAAGATACTGCAGAACTTCATATTCAAAGTATGCGGATGCAGGCCGGAATGGACGATGGGCTCGTTCATTGAATCCGCCGCAAATAATATAAAAGCGCGGGCAGGGAAAGATAAGATAGTGTGCGCGATAAGCGGCGGCGTTGACTCGGCTGTCACAGCGGTGCTCGTGCACAGGGCCGTGAAGAAGAACCTCACCTGCATATTCGTTGACAACGGCGTGCTGAGGAGCAGAGAGGCTGAAAAGGTGGAAAAGACGCTCAAAAAGAATTTTCACATGAATATCATCTGCGTCGATGCTTCAAAAAGGTTCCTCGGAAAGCTCAAGGGCGTGGAAGACCCGGAAAAGAAGAGGAAGATAATAGGCAATGAGTTCATCAGGGTGTTTGAGGCTGAAGCAAAAAAAATAAAAGGGGTTAAGTATCTCGCGCAGGGCACTCTCTATCCGGATGTCATCGAGAGCACATCATTCAAAGGCCCTTCTGCCGTTATAAAGAGCCATCATAATGTCGGAGGCCTTCTCGATAATATGAAGCTCAAGCTCATCGAGCCTCTCAGAGAACTGTTTAAGGATGAGGTGAGGGCGCTCGGAAGGGAGCTTCGAATGCCTGAGGATATTCTAAACAGGCACCCGTTCCCCGGCCCCGGGCTTGCGATAAGGATAATAGGGGAAGTCACAAGGGAGAGGTGCGATATCCTGAGAAAGGCAGACGCGATCGTACTTGAGGAGATAAAGAACGCGGGGCTGTATAACAGCATTTGGCAGGCGTTTGCCGTGCTTCTGCCCATCAAGACGGTAGGAGTCATGGGCGATGAGAGGACATATGAAAATGTTGTTGCGGTAAGGGCCGTGAGCAGTGTTGACGGCATGACAGCGGACTGGGCAGTGTTGACGGCATGACAGCGGACTGGGTGAAGCTTCCTTATGAGCTTCTCGGCCACATATCAAACAGGATCATTAATGAAGTTGACGGGGTCAACAGAGTCGTATATGACATAAGTTCAAAACCGCCCGGGACAATAGAGTGGGAATAGGAAATATTTCATAATAACTTCACACACTTTTTTTATCGTAATAACGAGTTCATAAATAATGTTACATTGTTTGTCATTCCCGCAGTCAGTAAGCGGGAATCCAGATAGTGACTGAACTGGATGCCCGATAAAAAACTTCGGGCATGACAGCATTGAATAGACTTGCAGATAGAGGCAATAGGTGATATAAGTAATGTAACTGGTTAATCAGCAAAAAATCGGGGTAATCATTAATAAGGAGGGTATCATGAAGAAATTTGTTTCATTCATTGTCTTGGCCGCGTTTTTCGCGTTAGCCGCAGGCTGTACCCAGTATCATACTCAGGGCGCTGCCGTAGGAGGCGCTGCGGGAGGGCTTGCAGGCGCGCTTCTTGATCATAAGAACCCGTGGAAGGGCGGGGTTATCGGGGCGGCATTAGGCGCGATCCTTGGAGCAACCATTACCGACATTTCAATGAGGGCTTCGCAGGAAGCGGCATCAACGGGAAAGACTGTGCAATACAAGACTGAAGACGGGCGCGGGGTATATCGCGCCGAGCCTGTTGACTTTAATGCGCAGACAAACTGTCATAAGGTTCATGAGACTGTGTGGGAAGACGGCAAGATGGTAAAGGATCAGATAAAAGAGATCTGCGAAGGAACCAAGACAGAACCGAAGTATTAAAAAAGTTATCTGAATTCAAGAATGATTTTTACGAGGGGCTGCGGCAACGCAGCCCTTTTTGCGTGTCAAGAGGTTGTTTTTCTTTGTGGTATAATTCCATTACATGGATATAAACAAACTTAAAATTGCTGTTGATAGCGGGAATATTCATGCTCTTGAAAGGATGATGGAAAGAGGGATAGAGGTGGACCCCGGAATTCGGACAGTCGTATAAGGTGTAAAATATACGATTAACGAAGGAGGATCAAAAAAAATGGCAGAGAAAGTCTTGATATCCGGTGAGGTTATAGAAGATTATCCTGATGACAGCCCTTATCCGAGCGCATTGTTGTTTGGATGGGTCAATGGGGAACCACTGCATGTGGTTGCAGCACTTGATTCTGAAAGCGGATACTGTTTTGTTATTACCGTATATAAACCTGATATGGAGCATTTTGAATCAGATCATAAAACAAGGAGGGAACATGGCAATTAAGACATCGCCGGTTATGTGTCCGCTCTGCGGCGGCGCAAAAAAAGCAGGTAAAACCACCTTTACGGTAGAGTTAGGCTTTGGAGTTGTAGTTGTGCGGGATGTTTCGGCGACTGTATGTTCACAGTGCGGCGCTGACTGGATTGGTGATGAAGTGGCATCAAAATTGGAAGACATTGTAAACGATGCCCGCAAGAAACATCATACAGTTGAAGTAACAACATTGTCTGCATAAATAGCTATGATTAAGATTAAAGAAATGGAGATATCAGGTCTCTAAACCTGATGTTTTCCCCACAACTCCTTTTCCGGTTTCATGAGAGAGAAATATTGTTCCTTTAAGGAAGCCGCGTAAAATTGTCATATTGCTCAAAGTGCCTGTCAAAGGCGAATGATTTTCTGATCTTTAGCGACCTCATTAAGGCAAAGCTCGTGCAGTCGGTAAAGCTGAATCCTTTATCGGCGTATTGTTTAAAAATTCCGAAAGCCGTATCTTCGACCGAAGGTGTCACGTTAATGATCTCAAAAAACCCGCTCTTTTTGAGGTTATCTCTAAAGACAACCGCCATGTGATGTGAAACCTTTGCGCTCAGGTAATTCATGGCCTCGCAGACAACAAAATTGGACGTGGCGAACCTTACTCCTTTTTCCTTCATTGCCTTGTAAAAAAGAACCGCTTTATTATGATTCGCGTCATCCTTGTCAGTCAGGGCGATAAATGCCCCGGTATCGGCAAATATCTTCATTTCTTCGCACCGTAAAGATAATGATCATGCTTTACGGATCCGTCCCTGCACCCTGATTTGGCGGCGCCTATGACCGCTTCAAAGGGGTCATCAGGTGATTGAGCGGCGCTCGGGCGCGCATTGAGTGACGCCTCTATCGCTTCACAAATAAGTTTGTTTAAACTTTTCCTTTCCTCAATCGCTTTATGTTTAAGCGTTTTCAGAAGGTCTTCCGATAACCTTATGTTTGTTGCGACTGTCATTACGCTTCCTCCCCTCTTGGTCATTGCTTGGTATTATGATACCATGATATCATTATACCAATATTAGTTTAAAAATGCCGCAATCCTTCAGTAGGGAGCATTGTTAACCCTCATGTTTCCCCCGCAATTCTTCTCCAGAATCTAAACGTCGCTCCGCTGAAATGGATCAAAAGTGTGATTGTCAGATTTTTCAATAAGCTTTGTGACAATGTTCTCCCCTTTGTGATAAAATCAATCTCGCTTTAAAGGCAGAATATTGAATACAGGTTTATTCTTAATTCTATATTCTGTATTCTGGTTAATCATGCAAGAGCGTCTTCAGAAGATCATTTCAATGGCCGGCATTGCTTCACGAAGAGAGGCGGAGGAAATAATCTCTGAAGGCAAGGTGACGATAAACGGCAAGGTCGCAACTATCGGGATGAAGGCTGACCCTGAAAAGGACCATATAAAAGTCAGGGGCAAGCTCCTTCATTTGTCAGCGCCCAAAGTCTACATTGTTTTTAACAAGCCGGAAAAATGTATTACTGCGCTGAGCGATCCTGAGGGAAGGCACACGGTTTCAGATTTTCTGCAAGGCGTAAAATGGAGAGTATTTCCGGTCGGCAGGCTTGACTATGATTCCGAAGGCCTTCTTATCCTCACAAACGACGGAGAGCTTGCGAACGCGATACTTCAGCCGAAAAAGAAGGTGCCGAAGACATATCAGGTTAAGATTAGCGGATTTCTCGAAGACAAGAAGTTGCAAAAACTCCGGAAGGGAATCAGGCTCGATGACGGCATGACAGCGCCTGCAAAGGCCAAGACAGTGCGGAAGGCTGAGGCAAATTCATGGGTTGAGCTGACCATATTTGAAGGAAGAAAAAGGCAGATAAGAAGGATGATGGAGAGGCTCGGGCATGATGTGATTAAACTGAAGAGGACCAGGATCGCCTGTATCGACCTTGGCGAACTTCCTAAAGGCGCGTTCCGTTATCTTACGCCTGATGAGGTCAGTAAATTAAAAAAGGAAGTTGTTGGTTCTGAGTCATTCCCGCGGGAGCGGGAATCCAGAGGTATCAACTGATTTTTTTCTGAATCCCCAATCAGGTTGGGGATGACAGACAGAAATAATTAAAGCAATTTATATTAGAACTGACAACTAAAAACAATTATGAGAACACATTACTGCGGTGAACTGAGAGAGGGCGATATCGGCTATGAAGTGACTCTTGCCGGATGGGCTCACAGGTGGAGGGACCACGGCGGCGTTGTGTTCATAGACCTGAGGGACAGAAGCGGCGTTGTTCAGCTCGTCTTTAATCCTGAGATAGGGGCGGAGATGCATAAGGCGGCTCAGAAGATCAGGAGCGAATTCGTGCTTCAGGTTAAGGGAGAGGTCGCAAAGAGGCCGCCCGAGACCGAGAATCATTCCCTTCCGACCGGGAAGATTGAAGTGATTGTCAGCGAACTGAATGTGCTGAATGAATCAAAGCCCCTTCCATTCATGATCGAAGACGATACCGACGCTTCTGAGCACCTGAGATTCAGGCACAGATACCTTGACCTCAGGAGGCCTGCCATTCTGAAGAACCTTATATTAAGGTATAAAGTCACAAAAACGATTCGCGACTTCCTCGATTCGAAAGGGTTTCTCGATATCGAGACGCCTGTGCTTACGAAAAGCACGCCTGAAGGGGCGAGAGACTACCTCGTTCCGAGCAGGCTCAATCCAGGCCGTTTCTACGCTCTTCCCCAGTCTCCCCAGATATTCAAGCAGATTCTCATGGTGGCGGGGCTTGAAAAGTATTATCAGATAGTAAAATGTTTCAGGGACGAGGATCTGAGGGCTGACAGGCAGCCTGAATTCACCCAGCTTGACCTCGAGATGTCGTTTGTAAAGAGAGAAGACGTTATGTCGCTTACCGAGGCGCTTCTCAAAAAGATCATGAGCGATGTGACGGGCGTTGAATTCAGCGAACCATTTCAGAGGCTCTCGTATAAAGAGGCGCTCGAAAGATATGGAAGCGACAAACCCGACTTGAGGTTCGGGCTTGAGTTGAAGGATGTAAGCGATATCGTAATAAACTCTTCTTTCAAGGTCTTTCTGACCGCGCTTTCGGATGGAGGCATTGTTAAGGGCATCAACGCAAAAGGCCTTGCCGGCTATTCGAGAAAAGAGATGGATGACCTTACAAAGGATGTGCAGTCTTTCGGAGCGAAGGGGCTTGCGTGGATAAAGGTAAAGAATGGTTTTGAATCGCCGATAGCTAAATTCTTCTCTGAAAATATACTGAAATCCATTGCAGAGAGGCTTGAGGCTGAGGAGGGAGACCTCCTTCTGTTTGTTGCCGACAGCGCAGGCGTTGCGAATGCCGCGCTTGCCAAGTTAAGGGACGAACTTGCGGGGAGGCTCAGCCTTATGAAACCTGATACATTTAAATTTTTGTGGGTAACCGACTTCCCGCTTTATGAATGGAATCCCGATGAAAAGAGGCATGAGGCGATGCATCATCCCTTCACGAGCCCGATGGAACAGGACAAGGAGCTTTTCTTAAAGGGGGGTCGGGACGATATATCAAAGGTAAGGGCGCAGGCATATGACATAGTCCTGAACGGATATGAGGTCGGCGGCGGAAGCATCCGTATTCATAGAAAAGAGGTGCAGGACAGGATGTTCGAACTCCTGAATATGGGAAAAGAGGATGCTGAATCAAAGTTCGGTTTTCTTCTCGAGGCGCTTGAGTTCGGCGCCCCTCCGCACGGCGGCATAGCGCTTGGCCTTGACAGGCTGGTGATGATACTGGCAGGCGCAGGCTCCATAAGGGATGTCATTGCGTTTCCTAAAACGCAGAAAGCCGTATGCCCTCTAAGTGAAGCGCCTTCCTCAGTTGATGAGAAACAGCTTAAAGAACTCGGAATAAAACTTGATATAATTGAATAGGCGGCTAACCTATTTCAGCATCTGCAGGAGCGATTTGGCCTCAACTCCCTGCGGAGTTTCCGGGTTGATATCCTGAGCCTGTTTCAGGACTATCTTCGCTTCGTCATTTCTTCCGCTTTGAGCAAGCACGAATCCGAGGCTCAGCCATATGTTCTGGTATCGTGGATTTATCTTCGTTCCTTTTTGAAGTATATCGATGGCTTCATTTGAGCGCCTTATATAATGAAGCGAGAGCCCGAGGTCATTATAAGCGTCAACATCTTGAGGTTTAAGCTCAATAGCTTTTTTGTATAAATCTATAGCTTGAAGATAGTTGCCGCTTTCAAAATATCTGTCAGCTGCCGCAGCTATGGCCTCAGGGCTTTTATTATCAATATTAAGCCTGTCGATAACCCCTCCTGCACCGGTATTCGTATCAATAATTGGGCCTGTGACAGGCGTGCCGCCGCGGTTTTTATCTGATGCCTTTTCACCTCGCTCACATGAGATGAATAATAGAGGCAGAATCAGTAAGAATACAACGATTGTTCCGGATGAAAGCCTGTCAGTCTTTTTTTTCATATTCAGCATATCACCGCCTTATTATAAGATATTATTAATCCAGTTACTGGATCCAGAGGAGATTATCCAACACCCACCCGGTCTCCTCGTTTTCGAGCATGACCTTGACCCATGAGCCTTTTTTCTCGATCACTTTCAGTGATTCATACATAAATAAAGGGCTCATGGATGTCTTATTATATTGCTCGCCGGGGCCGCTTCTGATATTCGCCTCGTCAACCTTTACAACGGCACAGGAGATATTATCTGTTACAAGGGGTTTATATATCCAGTGGGTCTCGCCGTCAATGTCCTGAACCCGGTACCAGTCGCCTTTTTGGGAGGCCATTTTTAACGGCATATATTTAAAGACCTGCCAGCTAACATCGTAATTTGTCCCCGGCCCTGATCTAAGGTTTGCAGTGTCTGCAGTTACGCATAATGCGAAAGCGGCAGAGGCTGAAAAAGCAGCCGATATTAAAAATATTGGGATGAGAAGAACCATTTTCATAAGCCCATGTTGCATAGAGCAGCAATATTTTCGATACCTATATTGTTATATATATCCCTTCCAAGTCAAGAAGTTATATTTTAATGTTTTTACTTCTTTGGCTGCTCTCCTTAATTCATTCTGACGGCTCACTCAAATCATAAATATAAGCAATGGTTATATTTCAATTTAAATTTTTATATTGACTCAAAATCTTCCGCTTGAATATTATATTCACTCATTGCTCTGCGTCGTGACGATATTTTATTGATTTTTAACCTTTAACAAAATACAGGGGGACAAAATGAGGCTGGTATTATTGGGCGCGCCGGGCGCCGGCAAGGGGACTCAGGCTAAGAAACTCATTGAAAAATACAGCATTCCTCAGATATCTACGGGCGATATCCTCAGAAAGGCGGTAGCCGACGGAACTCCTCTCGGAAAAGAAGCAAAGTCATATATGGACAAGGGCGAGCTTGTCCCCGATTCAGTCGTTATCGGCCTTGTGAAGGACAGGCTTGCTCAGAACGACTGCAAGAAGGGCTATATCCTTGACGGCTTCCCGAGAAACACATCTCAGGCGCTCGAACTTGATAAGGTACTCTCCGGGATAAATGCTCCGCTTGACCTTGCGTTGAGCGTGGATGTTGACAGGGAAGACCTGCTCAGAAGGCTTACGGGAAGAAGGACGTGCAAGGGGTGCGGGCAGATGTACAACATCTACTTCTCAACTCCCATGAAGGGCAAATGCGACAAATGCGGCGGAGAACTTTATCAGAGAGATGATGATAAAGAAGAGACTATCAAGAACAGGCTTAATATATACGATGCTCAGACGGCTCCCCTTATTAAGTACTATTCCGAAAAAGGAATCCTCAAGAGCATAGACGGTTCTGGCAACATTGATGATATTTTCAACAGCATCTGCAGCATAATCAATTCATTAAAATAATTAAGGAGGAAATGATGTCATTAATTAAACCGCACGGTTCAGACGCGCTGAATCCACTATTTGTATATGACACCGCAAAAAATGAAGCTTTGCAGAAAGAGGCTGAAGGCCTGGCTTCCATTCTTGTAAGTTCGGCTGCCGCGGCCAATGCAGTCATGCTTGGCGGCGGTTACTTCAACCCGTTAACAGGTTACATGAATAAGGCCGATGCCCTGTCTGTCGCAAACAATATGAAAACAACATCCGGGTTGTTCTGGCCCGTTCCAATTCTTAACCTGGTCAAAGATGCAGGCTCGATCAAGGCCGGTGACCGTATTGCGCTGAAAGACCCGAATGTCGAAGGCCATCCAATACTGGCAGTTATGGATGTAAAAGCGGTTGAAGAATTCAGCGACACCGATATCGAACTGATTTCGCAGAAGGTATTCCGTCCCAGCCCGAAAGAGGCGCATCCCGGAGTTGACGCGTTTAAGGCTCAGGGCAAGGTCTTGCTTTCCGGCCCGATCAAGGTATTGAATTTCTCATACTTTCAGGATGAGTTCCCGGACACCTTCCGTACCGCAGTTGAAATTCGCAACGAAATCGCTGAGCGCGGCTGGAAGAAGGTTGTTGCTTTCCAGACCCGCAACCCGATGCATCTGGCTCACGAAGAACTTTGCCACATGGCAATGGACCGGTTAGGCTGCGACGGCCTGGTCATTCACATGCTGCTTGGCAAATTGAAAAAAGGGGATATTCCGGCGCCTGTCCGTGATGCCGCGATCCGTAAAATGGTTGAGCTGTACTTTAAGCCAAACAGCGCGATGGTTACCGGTTACGGTTTTGATATGCTTTACGCAGGCCCGCGTGAGGGTGTATTGCATGCTATTTTCCGTCAGAACATGGGTGCGACCCACTTTATCGTCGGCCGCGACCATGCAGGTGTCGGCGATCACTACGGCCCATTTGATGCGCAGACAATCTTTGATGAAATACCTGCCGGCACGCTGAAAATCGAGATATTCAAAGCCGACCATACCGCCTATTCGAAGAAACTGGGCAAGGTTATGATGATGTGTGAAGCGCCTGATCATACGAAAGAGGATTTTGTTCTGCTTTCAGGCACAAAAGTCCGTGAGATGTTAGGCAAGGGCATTGCGCCGCCTAAAGAATTTTCACGCCCTGAAGTGGCTGAAATTCTGATTAAATATTATCAGAGTCTTGAAAAATAGACTCATGTCTTTATAAATAGGGAAAGGCAAGTTACAACGGCTTAATTTTAAGCCAACATAACCAAAATGGTTAATTTTGAAAGGAGGAAGTAAAAATGCCAAGTTTTGTTATCACAGAGAAGTGCGACGGTTGCAAGGCGCAGGACAAGACTGCATGTCAGTATATCTGTCCTCACGATTTGATGGCCCTCGACAGGGAAAAAATGAAGGCGTACAATCAGGAGCCGGAGCAGTGCTGGGAGTGTTTTAACTGTGTAAAGATCTGCCCTCAGCAGGCCATAGAAGTCAGAGGTTATTCAGACTTCGTTCCACTTGGGTCCAGCACTATTCCTTTGAGAGGCACTGACTCCATTATGTGGACG
>JACQZG010000012.1 GCA_016213935.1 Nitrospirota bacterium | reverse complement strand
CGCGCTTGTCCTGATTTCACATGTCAAAGAAGGGGTTGAACTGGCAAAACAACACAACCTGCCCCAGCCGATAATCGACATCATACAACAGCACCACGGGACATCCGTGCAGAGTTACTTCTTTCAGAAAGCAAAAGAGCTACACGAGAAAGAAAAGACCTTGCCACCGGCGGCGGAAGATGATTTCAGGTATCCAGGGCCTAAACCAAAGACAAGGGTCGCCGCCCTGATTCATATGGCAGACGCAGTTGAAGCCGCTTCAAGAACGCTTACAGACCCGACGCCTACAAAAATCTCGGCCATGATAGACCGGATAATCAATAACCGCATCATTGACGGCCAACTCGACGAATGTGAGCTCACCCTGAAAGATATCCGGGAGATCAAGATTAATTTCGTCTTCATTTTAAGCAGTATTTACCATAAAAGAATCAATTATCCAGCCTTTGAGAGAGAAGATGAAGATATTAATAAAAAACCGGCAGCGGCTTCAAACGCTGGACTTGGACAGGATAGAGGAAACGGCGGGTAAGATACTTGATTTACTTAAGCGGCCGGATGCCGAACTGAGCATACTCTTCGTCGGCAACAGAAGGATGAAAGAACTTAACACATCCTTCAGGGGGATAAAAAAGGCAACGGATGTTTTATCTTTTGAAGCCTCTCTCCCGATAAAAGGCTGCCCAGGGGGCCTCCTCGGCGACATAGTCATAAATATTCACAGAGCAATAACGCAGGCAGAGGCCGCGGGAAGCGGTATCTATGACGAAATATCAAGGCTTCTTCTTCACGGAATCCTCCACCTGCTTGGATATGACCATGTGAATGGGGGCGCGGAAGAGAGGCGCATGAAGGCAAAAGAGAAGAAGCTTACAGCCGCGCTTCAGAACGCGGGATAATGACATTCTGTTTTCCGCCTTCTTCTGGATTCCGAATTCGTAATCCTTTATCATTAAACTATGCCCCTGAGAAAGTTCATTGACAGCGCGAATGACGCGATAAACGGGATACTCCATGCCGCAAAGACTCAGCGCCATATGCGCTACCATCTTTTCGCCGCCTTCCTCCTGCTTATTTTCAGCCTGCTGCTCGGGATAAGCTGGACTGAATTTGCCGTCCTGGTAGTTCTCGCGATAATCGTGATATCAACAGAGATGCTCAACACCGCCCTTGAAACGATAACCGACATACTCTTCAAGGAATATGACACGAGGGCGAAAATAATAAAAGACACAGCGGCAGGAGCCGTGCTTATTACTGCTCTCGGAGCGGCGGTCATCGGCTACATAATCCTCTTCTCCCCCGTGAAAAAGATGTTTCATACAGGGCTCACTCTGGCAAAATATTCCGGGGACAACATAGCCGTAATCTCGCTTGTCGCCGTCCTCATTATCGTCGTGTTGGTGAAGACCTTCTTCGGAAGGGGCCTCCCGCTCAAAGGCGGCATGCCGAGCGGCCATGCCGCGGTCGCCTTTTCAATATGGACAGCCGTCACCTTTATGACTGAAAGCTTTCTTCCGTCTCTCCTGATATTCCTGATGGCCATTCTTATCGCCCAAAGCAGGGTAACTGTCGGAATACATAAACCTTGGGAGGTTATTTTAGGAGCTCTTGTCGGCATTGCAATAACATTCGCGCTCTTCAGGCTCTTTTCATGAAAGGTGCTTGTGGTTACGGCTTATGAATTGATTTTTTCTGCACCTATATGATATGGTAGTTGTCACATTCAGGTCTCTTTGCCCTGCCCTATTTGAGGCGAGGGCTGAATTTCTGATGCCGCCGATAAAGGCGCCCTCGGAAAAAACCCATAAGGAGGAATAAATGAATCTTTACGAGCATCTCTTCATTCTCGACCCTAATCTTGAGGATAAAACCAAAGAGGAGCAGATCTCCAAGATCGAAGGGCTTATCACTGAAAACGGCGGCACCGTCCTAAAGACAAAAAACCTCGGGGCAAGAAAACTTTCCTACACGGTAAAAAAACATGACAAAGGAGAATATATCCTCTTGTTATTTAATTCACCGTCTGAATCGATCTCAAAACTCGAAAGGTACTGCAGGCTTTCAGAGCCCATCCTCAAATACCTGATAATCAAGATCGAAAAGAAAAAGCATATAGCGTCAGTTATGGCATCTCTCAACGCCGAACTCAGCAGCGCGGAGGCAAAGCCCGAAGATGCTTCCAAAACCGCTCCTGTAACATCACCCGCAATATCAGAGGAGAAAAAAGAAGATGTTTAATAAAGTTATCCTTATCGGAAACCTGACAAGAGACCCGGAAGTCAGATATACCCCTCAAGGCACATCTGTATGCAATTTCGGAATCGCCGTAAACCGCAAATATAAGCAGGGCGATGACCTCAAGGAAGAGGTGACCTTCATCAATATCGTTGTATTCGGCAAGCAAGCGGAAAGCTGCGGCCAATACCTTAATAAAGGCAGTTCAGTGCTTGTGGAAGGAAGGCTGCAGGAGAGGCGATGGGAGACCGAGGAGGGGCAGCAGAGGAGCAAGCACGAGGTTGTGGCTCAGCAGGTGCGTTTCCTCTCATCAAAAAAGCATGAAGTAAGCGACCACGGATTCAGCAGCGACGAAAGAACATTGCCGCCGGACGAAACAACAGACCTTGAACCGTTTTAAGAAAATAATAACTTATATAAAAGGAGCAATAAATTGAAACCCGCAGCTAACAACAAACCAAAAACAAGGCCGAGGTTCCAGAGAAGGAGATTCTGCAAATTCTGCGCTGAAAAGAGCGACTTTATCGACTATAAAGATATAAGGCTGCTTAGATATTATCTCACGGAAAAAGGCAAAATGATGGCCGCGAGGATGACCGGCACATGCGCAAAGCACCAGAGAGAACTAATGAAGGCCGTAAAGAGGGCGAGAAATATCGCCCTTCTGCCGTTTATTGAAAAATAGTTTGGTTGCAACAGAGATAAAATGAGAGTTCCAAAAGGCTGGTTAACAATAATGGCCGGCCAGATAGTTGACGGCCTGCTAAAAAAAGATCTTATCGAGATCAACGCCCCGAAAGACAGAGTCCGCGAGGCGATCTTTGAGATAATGTTCGAAGAAGTCACTATTGAAGACAGGCTCAACGACGAAGTGCGGGAGATATTGAGAAAGTTCGATTCCGAGATTGAAAAAGGTAACCTCGACTACCGGAGGCTGTTTGATATGACAAAACAGAAGCTCGTCAGAGAGCGCAATATAATCCTATGAAACTGTCTGACGATAAAGTAAGCCATTTAAGCCACGTTATACTGAGCGGGCTGAAAGCGAGGAAGACAGTAACGCCTCTCACTGAAGACAGCGCGATAAGGCGGGAGATAAAAAATATCATAAACAGGGAACTAAAGCTCTCTGAAGGAATAGACAGAAAAGTTTCCGCGAAGCTGATGTCTTATACAAAGAAAATAATTGAAGGCTCGCCTGAATGGGAAGTTCTTTACCAGAAGTTTTACAACGAAGAGATGTCAAAACTCGGCAGGAATGATTAAGCTCCCTTCCCTCTCATCAGATATCCTTTAATAAATTCGTCAATATCGCCGTCAAGAACTGAAGCGACATTTCCCCTTTCGATATCCGTTCTGTGGTCCTTAATAAGCTGGTAAGGCTGAAGCGTATATGACCTTATCTGGCTGCCCCATGCAATCTCCTTCTTCTCGCCCATGAAGCCTTCAATTTTTTTGTCATGCTCTTCTTTCTTCAGGGCATAGAGTTTTGCCTTCAGCACCTTCATGGCCGTAGCCCTGTTCTTTATCTGCGAGCGTTCGTTCTGACAGCTTACGACTATACCGGTCGGAATATGTGTAAGCCTGACAGCGGAATCGGTCTTGTTTACATGCTGGCCCCCCGCGCCTGACGCCCTGTAAGTATCCACCTTTATCTCATCGTCATTCAGCTCTATCTCAATATCTTCAGCTATCTCGGGATAAACAAGAATCGCGGCAAAAGAGGTGTGCCTCCTCTTGTTAGCGTCAAAAGGGGATATCCTGACAAGCCTGTGAACGCCTGCTTCGCCCTTCAGATAGCCAAAGGCATAATCTCCGGCTATGGTGATGGTGGCGCTCTTAATGCCTGCCTCCTCGCCCGGCAGAAGGTCTATAATGCTTACCTTGAAGCCTTTGCGCTCCGCCCATCGTATATACATCCTCATGAGCATCTGCGCCCAGTCCTGGCTCTCTGTACCGCCAGCGCCGGGGTGGATGGTCATTATCGCGTTATTGATATCCTCAGGCGAAGTGAAGGCGCTCTTGAGCTCAAGCTCATCGAGCCCGGCATTAAGCTCCCTGATGTTCTTCAGGATATCATCAGCAAATACGTCTTCCCCTTCCTCTTCTGAGAGGGTGATAAGCAGAGAAGTATCTTCAAGTTTATGCCTGATGGAAGACAAAGGCCGGAGAGTATTCTCTATCCGAGCCTTTTCCTTAAGAAATTCCTGCGCCTTTGAATGGTCATCCCACAGGCCTTCCTCTGAAAGTTCTTTCTGAATGGACTCAAGCCGCTTTTCAAGTTTAGAGGCTTCAAAGATACCTCGCGAGGATATCTATTCTTGAACGTATCTCTTTTATTTCTTCCCTGCTTCTCTCTTCAATTACCATTTGTCTCCCTCTATAAAACCTTCACATGTGCCTATGCCATGCATAGGCCGGCAGCTACAATCTCTTTTGCCTCTCGGGAAAAAGGCGGTTCGCGGCCAAAATCACCGAACTAATTATACAAAAAAAGGCGAACAGGTCTCCATACTTCGTATAGAAAGACTTATCGCCGCTCCCGACAGAGACCTCTTTTGTAATCACGGCCTGAATAAAAATATCAGTCATTCCCAGTATGTTTCCTTTTTGATCTATGAAACCTGATATGCCTGTATTTGCGGCCCTGATGACAGGGACTCTGTTCTCAACAGCCCTGAAGACAGCCATTGAAAAATGCTGATACGGGGCGGCCGTTCTCCCAAACCAGGCATCATTCGTTATCGTCACAAACACATTCGCCCCTTTATCAACAAACTTCCTTGCAATGCCCGGAAATATTATCTCATAGCAGATGAGGCTTGCTATTTTTGCGCCTGGCATCTCCATAACGGTATTCTCCTCGCCGGGCATGAAATCTCCTGCGGCGACAACAAGCTTTTTAATGAACGGGAAAAATGGCCCAAGAGGCACATACTCGCCGAATGGGACAAGATGTATCTTGTCATATACTGACACTGCTTCGCCCGCTGAAGATATCATTATTGCGCTGTTCGCATACAGCGTCCCGCCCTCTGCGCCCTCTTTTCTGGTCACCGCGCCGGTGATGAGATACGCCCCTGTGCTCTTTTGAAAATCGAGAATGTCCTTTGACAAGGCATCTTCCTTGCTGAAGACAAAAGGCAACGCGGCTTCAGGCCATACAATAAGGCCAGGAGAGCCTGAGGCAGCGTCAAGAGAAAGGCTTTTATATGTCTGGATGATATTCTTCATCGCGTCATCATTCCATTTTATGTCCTGGGGAATATTGCCCTGAATAACGCTCGCCTTTATCTTTTGGGGGCCGTTGTATGATGAGTTTAATTTTAATAACCCGTATGAAAGAGAAAAAATCAGGATCGCGAAGTATATCACGAGGCCGGCGGTCAAATGCGACCTCCCCAGAAGAGGCATTTTGTTGAGCTTGCCGGGCCATAAAAAAATAACGTCAAAGATAGCGCCGTTAAACCCTGCCGTAAGAAAAGAGATGCCGTACACCCCTGTGATATCAGAAACCTGTATCAGGGAAAGAAATTTATATTGTGAATAGCCGAGCAAAAGCCATGGAAAGCCTGTAACCGCGTAAGAACGCGCCACTTCAAATGTGACCCACAGGACAGATGCGGTAAAGACGGCCGGCATCCTTGACCTTTCAGATATGGCTGAAAAGAGCATGGAGAATAACCCGAAGTAAATGCTTAAGAAGAGGCTGAGGATGAAAACAAGCAACACCGCGAATACAGCAGGGATGGCGCTGTAATGATATATAGAGTGAAAGACCCAGTAAAGAGTGCCCGAAAAAAATGTAAAACCTGTTATTCCGCCTGTGTAAAACGATGCCTTCATTCCTTTGTCTTTAAGAGCGATAAAGAGAGGGATGAGAGCAAACCACGCCAAAGGATAAAATTCAAAAGGCGGAAAAGAGAGTATTAGAAGTGCGCCGGAAACTATTGAATATACAATGTCTGTTCTTTTGAACATATGATGATTGAAAACAACGGAAAGTATAGGTTATAATTGCATCTCACGGGCAGTTAGCTCAGTCGGTAGAGCAGAGGCCTGAAAAGCCTCGTGTCCGCAGTTCGATTCTGCGACTGCCCACCATCTTTCCCCACGATTATTCGTCGCTTTTTTTGATCAAAATAATTCCTTAAAACTTTGCTTCGGATTAATGTTTAAACTTGTTTGTCAGTCTCGCCAAAAAAAAGAGGCAGGAGCCCGATCTCATCGGGTTCCTGCCTCTCAAAAATCATGAATTACTTATCAAGCTTTTTAATGACCTCGTCCGTTATATCCACTTTGGGGTCAAGATATGCCATCTCGTTTCTATCTTTTAAAATAATCGTATAACCATTTTTCTTGGCTATTTCCTTAAGCAACGGGTCAGCCTTCTGAAGTATATCAAGCACAAGCTCCCTGTCCTTCTTTGCAAGCAACTCTTTGGAGTCATCAGCAAGCCTCTTGAATTCCTTCTCCTTAAGCTGTATCTTGTCAATCAATATCTTCAGTTCTTCCTTGTTGGCATCCTGCTTCTGGCTTTCCGCCTTAAACGACTCCTTCAGTTTTTCAAATTCAGCGCGAATCTTGTTCAGTTTTTCATTCTCGGTATCTTTGAGCTTCTGTATCTCGGCAGTCGCCTTTTTGCCCATCTTCGAGTCTGATACGAGTTTCTGCACATTGATAAATCCCACATTGTCAGCATAAGCATTGAAAGCCAACAATAATACTCCGGCAATTACTGCGGTAACTAATTTTTTCACTAATCATTCCTCCTTGAAATTCGATATTTTATTTTTTCTTCTCTTTCTCTATAAGCCCCATCTCACCGAGAGGCGTCAGAAGAGAGATATCCATGTAAACGAACTGCTCCTCATAGAATGCCCTGAACTTCCACGCCTCGTCGCTGGTGCTCAGTTCATCCGCGAATGTGCTGAGGACATTATTGAGGTACATGTAATACTCTTCATTCAGGTCTCTGTTGGCCTGCTCGTTGTAAACAGGATTCTGGAAGTACCAGTTTCCCACCCTCACCACGCCCGGAGCTATAAGGTCATTGCGATATCCGGGGCCCGGAGGCGGTACAGGGTAATCAATCCTTATATTCCTCTGGTCGTCAAATCTCGGGCCTCTTAGTATCCAGCCTGACCTGAGCTGGCTTGAATCAGTGAGAATGAGGTCGAGGAACTCGACATTCAGCACAGGTGTGAACTCAAGGCCTATCGTCTCTGTCCTTATAACCGTCTTGTAGGCATCTATCACGCCCTGCCCCTCACCCCACTCTGTCACAGTATGGCTAACATGGCTGAAGTCAGTCACGCCGTTTATGTCACCTGTAGAAGCCGTGAGATATGCTGTGTCGGTAGCGATTATATCCATTATCGTAATATCGCCGCCGTCAGTGGCTGTGATATAAACATCGCCATCCTGGTCAGTCATATGATATGGGTCATCAATGAAGCCGCCGTCATCAGTTGTGGTAGCGCTCACATACCTTGCGATTATATTCCCGTCATTGTCTATCGTGATGTCGCCGTCAACCGTGGTGGCTGTGATATCAAGCTCATAGCCGCCTGTCTGATTGTATATGATATCTGCGCTGGTTCCTGAGTCTGCGGAGTTGCCGCTTGCCGTCAATGAAACCAGTGTATCCGTTGTGGCGGTATTGTCAATATTTATATCTGCGTCAACGCTTGTTACAGTGCCTGTCACCGTCTCTCCGCTGATATGGAGGACATCCGGGAATGCCGGGGTCCTTCCCGCGCCGATGCCTGATGCGGCGCTGAGTATGATCGTCGGAGCCACTATCTCGAGGTCAGCGCCTGCCATGTGGGTATTGGCGGTTATCGCGCCGACCCCGTCAGCGAGCCCATTAGTGTTGCCTGGGATAAGGTCATAATCTGTGTTGTCATCTGCTGTGATGGTGACAGTGCCGCCAGTCCTGACTCCGCCTGACGCATCCCTGCCAAGAACTACATTATCGGTAGCGGTCATCGTGATGTCGCCGTCCTCGCTCACTACATCGGCAGTTGATGCCATCACTACGTCGCTGTCAAGCCCCGGGAATGAGTTGTTGAACCCAGTCCTCAGCATGCCCTTGTTGTAATCAACGCCTGCGTGGTAATTGATGCTTCCGATGCCGTCTGACATTACAGTCACTCCTGCATTCTGGTAGATGTCATCACCGGCATAGAAAGTGATGTCGCCGTAGCCGTATACGGCTCGCCGCTGCTTCCGCCAGTATTTGTGACAGGCGCGTCAATTGTGAGCGGGCTCGCCGCGATTATCGTTATGTTGTCATCCACCATACCGTCTTCTATGGTCACGCCGTCAGGCTGGCCGCTGCCTTTGAGAGGATCTATTGCTGATATATACCCGCTCATGTCAACCACATAGAGGCCGTCAATGACGCTTACATCTACGTCACGGATATGAATATCACCGTCTTCAGTGGTAGCCGCCACTTCTCTAAGTGTAGTTTCAATAGAGTTAGCATCAGTGCCAATGCCGTGCTCTGCAATAAGGGCAACCGAGCCGTACTGTTTGTCAACCACTATGTCTGAGACGCCTGTCGCGCCGTTTGCGCTGTCGCCCGCGTCAAGGATTGAGCCGTTCATGCTCTCAAGCACAACCTCTATCTCTCCGGCAGCATTATGTCCGGTTGTCAGTTGTCCAACGATTATATCCTCGTCAGCAGACATCCTGATAAGGCCTGCGAAAGTATCTATCACCGTAGCATCAGCTCTTGCAGGATAGTCAGTCTCATTGTTGTCAGACATTATTATCGCACCGCCCACACCCGCGTCAGCAACTGCGTCATCATCTGCCTCGACTATCACATCCCCTGCATTAGTCTGTGCAGTAGTAACTCCTGTATCCGTTATCGTCACATCGCCCTCAAGCCCGAACTCCACGTTGTCATCAGCAAGCAATGTTATGTTGCCTCTGTCTGTATTTGTTATCGGAGCGTTGATTATGAGCTTGCTCTGCCTCTCCGGGTCATCGCCGCTGTTTGTATCATTTGCATCAAGAACGATGTTGCCGTCTATGGCTCTCACGCCTTCTGCGTCACCGGTATCGTTATCCTCAATAAGGGTTATAGTGCCGTCTATCGTCCTGAGCGTTATGGTTCCAGTGGCCGCATTCTCATCATTTGCAACCCGGTTGACGAGTTGTACCACATCTATATCATCGCTCTCCAACAGGTCGATATTGCCTGCTGCCGTGGCATTATTTTCAGGCTCTGTGTCAAGATTCTCCGCATCAACCGAGTCGCCGTCGATCTCAATAGCGGCATCGTCAGGCCCCGGAGAGCCGGCAGGTGGGTTAAGAAGTGTTGAGCCTATGCCTGTAACGGCATCCATCACGATACGGCCGTAAGGTGCAATAATGTCCTCAGTCCTGCCTGTACCGCCTGTGCCGTCGCCGCCGTCGATTATGCCAGCGTTCTTGCTCTGGATTACAACAGCCGAGTTAGTATCATTGGTCGTCCTGAGCTGGCCGAGCGTCACATCGCCGTCAGCCCTCATTGTGATGGTGCCTGTGCCTGCGTCTATCTCCGCGAGGCTGAGGCCCGCGCCGCCGCCGATCTCGTCGGTATCGTCATCAGCCATGAATATCTCACCGCCGGTTGCAGCAGCGGTATTGTCGTTGTCAGCATCAGCAGTCACCCTGACGTCACCGGTTATCGTGGTCACATCGCCGTCAGTATCGCCGTCAGTTGCCGTGCTGGAGTTGAAGAAGACATCATCATCAGCCGTCAGAGTTATATCACCGTCTATCGAGTCGATGCCCGCATTTATCATCAAATCACTGTCATTGTTGGCAAGCCTGCCGCCTGCTATCAGAGTTATTGTGCCGTCCATCCTGGTGCTGACGCCGTTTGTGCCGTTGCCAAGCGTCTCGCCGGCATCCGGGACCTCTATTATAAGGTCGCCGTTTGTGGTCTGTATGCTGATATCGCCGTCAAGCGAGGCAAACGGGTCTGCCATTACCGCGTGGTCAACTATCAGGTTGTCTATCGCCTCCGCAACGGTATTGAAGTCTATCTCAACTATCCTGATGTCGCCTGTTGAGGCGTTGTCAAGAGCTATCTCATAGACCTCTGTCTCTATGGCAGAGTCAGCCGGGTTTACAGTAGCTGTTGAATCATGGTCAGGCAGGAGCCTTGAGCCTATGCCCTGAACCGCGCTTATCGTTGTTATGGCGCCTGTGCTGTTTGCGGATATATCCGCCGTGCTTCCGCCTACATTGAGGTCAGGGCTGTCGCCTGCATCAATGACTGCTCCGCTTGTGCTTGTTATCCTTACCGCATTAGCGGTTGCGTTAGTTGTGTAGAGGCGGCCGATGGTTATATCCTCATCCGCGGTCACAGTTATGGTGCCTGAATCAGCATTGATGAGTGTTGTATCCGGCCCGCCGCCCTGTACGATATCAGACATCGTCACCGCACCTTCGTCGCCGTCTGCTGTTCCTTCAGCATCGCCCTTTATTGTTATATCACCGGTTCCTGTCGCTGTTACATCCCCCTCTACACTGAAGATGACATCATCATCAGCCAGTATCTGGATAGACTCGTTACCGGCTGTCGTCACCTCATCATAAACCTTTATAGAGCTTGCAACGCCGTTTGCATCGAGCAGAATGTCGCCGTCAACCGCTATTACGCCGACTCCGCCGTCGCTGTTGTCAGCCACTGTTATGGTGCCGCCCGCTGTGAGCGTTATGTCGCCGTCAGTGTCGCTCGTCTTGAGGGCGTTGTTATCAAGTTCTATTACCGTTACGTCATCAGTCTCATCGATCGCTATCGCGCCGTCAGCAGATATTGCGGGTGAGTCGCCGTCAATATTGTCAACATCAAGCGAACCCGCTGATGTCTCAATAGCCGCGTCTGCCGCAGGAGCAAAAAGTGTTTCTCCTACACCTGTCACAGCATCTATCACCACCCTGCCTGAGTTGGCAACGATATCTATGGCTGTGTCGCCGCCGTCAACTACATCGGCGTCGTCAGAATTGATATTCACAGCCTCAGACCCCAGTACCGAGGAGGTGCTTGTTGTTATAAGCCCGCCGAGTGTTATCCTCTCGTCAGCGTTAAGGTCAATAATGTCGTCGCCGGCATTAAGGATAGCGGTGTCTGCCGCTTCTCCAGAAAGTCCGTTGTCTGCCATAAAGATCACAGCTCCGGCATCATCGCCCCCTGGTGCGTCGTTCTCAGATGTTGCATTGACCTCAATCTCTCCAGATGTTGTTGTAACATCACCCTCGACCCCAAACCTGACGTCATCATCCTCAGATGTGAGCGTCACCTTGCCGCGCTCTGTATCTATCGCATCATCTATCACGAGGTCTTCAGTGTATGTCACGTCGTTGTTGCCTGCTGTCAATGTGACTGTGCCGTCATCGTATGCCGCCACCCCGAACTTGCCCGCGTACACGGTAAGGTTGCCGTTTTCTGTCTGGATGTTTATATCGCCGTCGTTTTCAACACCGTGAGGAGATGAATCCATCTGCCACGCGCGGTCGATCCAAAGATCGACATCCACGGCATCAACACCGGTAGCATCCTCAAATATGACAATGTCGCTGCTGACATCGGCTGTTCTGAGAGATGTTGTCACATTATTAATCGCGTCAAGCCTTTCGATGCTGGTCTCTATGTCACCGTCTGCCGCCACAGCGCCTATGCCTGTTGCCGCGCGGAGCGTCGCCAATTCGGCAATTATGTTTATTGTCTCGCCGTCGCCTGAGCCGCCGCTGAGAACCTCTGATATATAGCCGGTGTTGTCACTCAGCCCGCCGTTGACACCGTCATAATCGGCTGTTATGGTCACATCTCCGATATTGGCATCATCAACCGCCGGATTCCCGGCAACAGCATCATTGTCCGCATCAGCATTCACTCTGCTAAGAAGGACATCGCCGGATGCGCGGAGCGTTATGTCGCCGTCCTGCGTCTCGATGATAGAGCCACTCTGCATGTTCACATCAGCGGTGTTTGCGCCGCTTCCGTTGTGCCTGTGGCCTGTGGCTATGGCATAGTTTTCGCCTGCGCTTGCCAGGATATCTCCTGAACCGTCAGCGTGCACGGTCACCGTAGTTGCGAGGTCAATATAATGCCCTGCGTAGAGGCTGATGTTGCCGTTTCCTCCTAAGGCGCTCACATTGGCGTTGATCATCAGATTGTCACCCGCAAGGCCGGCGCCGGCTGTGGTGCCCTCTGCCGCGAGAAGAATATCACCGCCTACATTGTTTGTTACCACCGCATTTACGGTAAGCGGGCTTGATGCGGTTACTGTAATATTGTCATCCGCATCGCCACCGCCAGCTGTTATAGTCACGCCATTAGGCCTTCCGCTTCCTGCGCCGCCGTATAACGGGGAACTGCTGTTCTCTATATCAAGCGGGCCGGTATTATTGATATTTATGTCACCGCTCAGTGTCGTGGCGGCTATGTTCCTTATAGTCGTCTCAAGCCCGTTGCTGTCTTCGCCGATACCCTCGCCCGTGCCTGAACCGCTGTACGCCTCTCCTGCGGCTATCAGGACTGCCGTGGAGTTGTCGCCTGTATTGGCGTCAATATCAACTGCCGAGTCGCCGCCGTCTATGATAGAGCCTGAGCTTGAGCTTACATATATCTCTACAAAGCTCGCCGTGTCGCCGGTTGATGTAAGGCTTCCAAGCATGATGTCTTCGGCCGCAGTCATTTGAATGAACCCGGTGTTTGAATCAATGACTGCCGAGTCGCCGTTAAGGAGATCGTCGTTGTCATCCATAAAGATGCCGCCGTTTGAGTCGCCGTCATCGTCGGCTGTAACTCTCACGTACACTGTATTCACGGTAGTGTTGGTTGTGACGTCGCCGCCGATCCCGAAGTCGATGTCATCGTCAGCCACTATCCTAATGTTGCCTTCTTCTGCTGTCACAGCGGCTGTTATATCAATATTTGCTGATGCCGCTGCTGCGCCGTCAATGGCGTCAATGTCAATATCCGATGTCGCAACATTGCTGTCATTCCTCACAACCTGATCGACATCAAGGTTGCCGTCCTCTGCCCTCAGGAAGATGTCTGAGTCAGCACCGCCTGCAATGTTATCAATAATTACGCCTGTGCCGCTCTCCCCAACCGTGAGCGTAGTGCCGGCTATGATCGTGATGCTGTCGTCATTTGCCTGATAAGCACCAAGCACCGTCAGGGCGTTTGTCTCATCTATGTTGATGGTGCCGCTTGTGGAGTTATCGGCTATCACGGTCGCGACTGTTGTGTCAATGTCATTGACGTCGCCGGCAATACCTGAACCGATTCCTGTTGCCGCGCTCATTGTGAGATCGTCTGCTATGACGTTTGACGCCTCTCCTGAGAGTACATCAGTTATCGCTCCGTCACCGCTTGCCGCCTGATATGTGCTGTCGTCAGCGCTGATGCTCACATCGCCTGTGGTGCTCACTATGCTGACTGCAGCATTATCAGTCGCGGTTATTGTTATGTTGCCGCTTCCCGATGTTATGATGCGGCCATCTGCCATTGTTATGTCTGAATCCGCGTTGCCGGTTGTCGGCGTCCCGTTGTTGTAATTAACTCCGGCGTGAACATCGATGTCCCCTGACCCAGCAGCTGTAATGTCACCGCTTCCTGCTGCCCCTGAATCATGGACAACATCGTCACCGGCATACAGCGATATGTCGCCATAACCATATAGCGCGCAATTCGCGGCATTTGTGCAGACCGTTGATATCGCCGCATCAATCGTCAGGTCATCTGATGCCGCGCTGCCTTCTGCCGCGAGCGTGATGCTCCCTACTCCGTTGTTATTGTTGCCGCCGGTGTTTGTTACTGCCGCATTCACGTTAAGCGGGCTTGCGGTCTCTATTGTGATGTTGTCACCGAATGCGCCGTCCGTTATCCCTACTCCGGTGCCAGTGATATTCAGGTCGCCACTCAGGTCAACGTCATCACCGGCGGTGTTCCTGACATGGATGTCACCGCTCACCGTATCTGCCTGCAACTGCTCAAGCGTGGTCTCAATCGCGTTTGCATCAGTGCCGATGCCGGTCACTGCCGTAAGGTCAGCGCCTGAATCCTCATCATCGCTGTTGGCGTCAATGTTGACATAAACATCACCGCCGTCAAGAATAGCTCCGCTTGTCGAATCAATTGTCACTGCCGTAGCTGTAGCGTTTGTGGTAGTCAGGCCGCCAAGTGTGATATTCTCATCCGCGCTCATTATTATAAGGCCGCTTCCGGCATCTATCCTTGCCGCATCCACTGTGTTGTCAGCCATGAAGATAGCTCCGCCAATGCCGTTGTCCTCAGCATCATCATCAGCTATTACTGTTACACTGCCTGAACCTTGCGCTGTCACATCACCCTCAACTCCGAAGATTACGTCATTGTCTGCCCTTATGGTAATAGTCGCAGGGCTAACCGGAGCCGGGGTGTCAGTGGTCTCAACTGCGGCATTGACAGTGATGCTACTCAGCGTTTCATCAAGAAGGTCTGCATCTTGTGCAAGAAGCAGGATATTGCCGTCTATGGCATGCACTCCTTCAGGCGCTCCGGTGTTGTCATCCTCTACCACTATTATTGAACCGTCTGTTGTGGTAAGGGAGATGATGCCTGTTGCCCCGTTGGAATCATCCGGCATGTCATTGTCAAGCTGTATCACATCTATGCTGTTAGACTCAAATATCTGGATATTGCCTGTGATCGTGTTGTCAACGTCTATCGAGTCAACCGTCGTCTCTATCGCGCCGGTTGAACCAACGCCGTCCTGCGCGTCTATAACCAGCCTGCCGTTTGCCGCGTCAATGTCAACACCGTCGCTGTCAGCAGTATCTACTACACCGCCATCTGTGTTAATTGTTACTGCTGTATTGGTCGCATTGGTAGTTAAAAGCCTGCCGACAGTTATATCGCCGCTATTGTCATTGGCATGGACATTATTTAGTGATATGGTTCCTGAACCGGCATCGATCACTGTGCCGTCAACCATGGTTATTACATAACCATCACTTCCTCCTGCCCCTAAGCCGGATGTATTGGCATCAACAGTGACATCTCCTGTTATTGATGTCACATCACCCGGTGCCGTGAAGATCACGCTGTCTGCGCCGTTCATGTCTATATCGCCGTTCACAGATTCAACAACACTGTTGACATAAAGCGTGTCGCCTATACCGCCACCTGCGGTCAGCGTGATCGTGCCGTCCATATTGGTCCTTACGCCGGAGTAGCCGTCTTCGTCATTAGCCTCAAGAATAAGGTCGCCGTCTGCGGTATTGATGTTTATGTCACCGTCATAGGTACCGAGCGCGTCAAGCATTATCGCATGGTCTACGATAAGGTTGCCGCCTGCCGCCACTTCATTGATCCTGATGTCGCCTACGATGGTATTTACAAGTTCTACTTGCACCACCTGTGTCTCAAGCGCGTTATCCGTGACCCCGTTGCTTCCAATGCCCATAAATGCGGTTATCGTTGTTACAGCGCCTCCGGTATTGGCAATGATGTCCGTATTCAAATCTCCGCCGTCCAGTACCGCTCCGCTTGTGCTTGTGATGCTCACCGCGTCTGCAGTTGCGTTTGTGGTAACCAGGCCGCCAAGTGTTATGTCTTCATCAGCGCTCAATGTTATAGTTCCGCTTCCCGCGTCTATCAGAGAGCCGTTTGCCATGAAGAGCGCTCCGTCATCCCAATCTGCCGTGCCTTCAGCGTCAGCCCTGACTATTACATTGCCCGTGCCGGTTGCAGTTACATTAGCAGTGGCATCCATAAACTTCACGTCATCATCAGCCGTTATCGTTATGCTCTCGTCACTCGCTGTCTGAATCACGGCATAAGAGAGTATAGAGCTGTTTGCTCCGTTTGCGTCAAGAAGGATATCGCCGTCAAGCGCTATCACGCCCGCTCCGAGCGATGTCTCATCTGCCACAGTTATCGTGCCGCCCGCTGTCAGCGTTATGTCGCCGTCAATATCTGCGGGAAGTGTCTTGAGTCCGTCGTTGTCAAGCTCGATAACGGTTACAGCGTCCGTCTCGGCAATATTTATCATGCCGGCAACGCCCGCTCCGACATTATCAACATCAAGCGAGCCTGCTGATGTCTCAATAGCATTGGCTGAACCCACGCCCTTCACCGCATCTATAACTACTCTTCCTGAGTTTGCAACTATGTCGATATCTGTATCGCCTCCGTCAATCACGCCTGCATCGGTTGCGATTGTGACTGCGGTTGTTGATGTATTTGTGGTTATGATACCGCCGAGGGTTATGTTCCCGCCGAAACCGCCGCCGGTAGTTTTCATTTCTATGGTGCCTGAACCGGCATCTATCACAGCGCCGTCAGCCATCGTTATCACATCACCTGTGTTACCTGCCAATGCGTCAGTGTTGGCAGTAATGGTGACAGATCTTGGGCCAGGAGCTGATATGTATCCATACCGTCCTGCAGCCACGCCATCGCGGCCAAAGGTCACGCTGTCAGCCGCGCGTATCGTGACATAGCCTTCCTCTGTGGTTATCCCGTCATTGATATTAACATCTGAATCAAGTCCGCCTGCGGTCAGCCTTACGCTGCCGCCGTCTGCTCCGCCGTTGCCGGTGCCGTCAACCGCGATAATTACAGGCTCTGTGTCGTCACTGTTGTCTATTACATTGATAGAGCCGTTAGTGGTTACCACCCTGATGAATCCGTTGTTGTCGGTCTGCTCAGGTGACATTTGGACGATACGGTAGATGTTTACATCGTTTGCCTCAAGGATATCTATATTGCCGGATACGGTGTTCTCCATCTCGAGCCCGAGTACCCTGGTCTCTATCGCGTCATCTGCCGCTCCGCCTGTTGCCGAGCCTGCGCGGCCCACGCCTGTCACAGTCTGGGTAAGAAGGCGTCCGTTCGGCGCATCAATATCATAGGTGCCTGAATCCCCACCGTCAACAATGCCTGCGCTCGTGCTTGTTATCTCAACAGCGCCCTCGCCTGTCGAGTTCGTTGCGTTTGAGGTGAGGAGCCTGCCAAGGGTGATGTCCTGGTCAGCACTTATGAATATCCGGCCTGAGCCCGCGTCAACCAGCGAGCCGTTGGACATTGTGACCGCGCCGCCTGCGCCGTCTTCATCACCGTCAGAGTCGGCTGTGATAGTTACTGAACCAGAGCCCTGAGCCTCAATAGTGTAGCTGTTGCTTATGGTTACTGTGTCGCCTGCTGTAAGGAGGATATTCCCGCCGCCGTCGCCCGGAGCCACAGTATAGGTGCTCCTCACATTAGCATTTATTGCAAGGTCATCAGTGGTTGCGGTTCCGATGGCTGAAAGCGTGATGTCGCCGCCGTCGCTGTCCAACACATCCGCGCTTACTGTAAGCGGGCTTGCCGCGGTTATTGTGATGTTGTCATTGCCGGAATCATCGGGCGCCGTATCTTGTATCGTCACGCCGACAGGCCTCACCTCTCCTGCGCCTGCCCCGCCGTCTCCGGTGGAGTTGATTATCTCGAGGTCGCCTGTATTGATGATGTGTATGTCACCGCTGTCTGTTGTGGCGGCAATCTCATCAATAGATGTCTCAAGGCCGTTTGCGTCAGTGCCTATGCCTGTCTCTGCCGAGATAACAACCTCGGAGTTAACTCCAAAATCAACATCAATATCAGTATGAGTGTCGCCGCCGTCAATTACCGCGCCTGCAACTGTCTCGATGTAGACCGCTACGTTGCCTGCAGTGTTGTAGTTTGTCTTGAGCCCGCCTATTGTGATGTCGCCCTGTGCGTCCAAGGTTATGATGTCATCACCGGCGTCTATCAGAGCTCCGTCAGCCATGTATATCTTGCCGGCTCCGGCAACACCCATGGCGTTTACATCAACATACCCCGAGGTTGTCGTCACATCACCGGCTGCAGCGAAGTTGACATCATTGGTAACTGATGTCAGAGTCACTGTGCCGTTGACTGCTGTGACAGCCGCATTGATGTTCAGGTCTTCGTCATTGGTTGTATTTGCGTCATTTGCCCTTAAGGTAATTGTGCTCGATGTTCCTTCTGTCTCAACCTCGCCGTTTACCGTGAGCGTTCCGTCATTCGTCTGTATGTCGATGCTGCCTGCGGATGTTGTCAGGTTAGTAGCGCCAAGCACGATAAGGTCATTGTCTGTCCCGACCTCATATATATTGATCTCTCCGCTCGTGGAGTTCGTGGCCAGGACTGAAGTGACATTAGTTTCTATGTCGCCAGAATCGCCTATGCCAGTAGCCGCGCTCATGGTGAGGGCATCAGCTGTTACATTCGAGGCCTCGCTTGCCAGTACCTCTTCTACAGCTCCGACACCGTCTGCAAGGAGATACGTGTCGTCGTCAGCGCTAATGCTCACATCGCCTGCAACAGAGTCGGCGTCGCTGTTGGCATTCACAACGCTGATCTCAATCTCCTCGGTCGCGGTCATCGTGATATTGCCGTCTTCACTGCTTATAACAGCAGTCGGATCCATGATTAAATCCGCGAAGCCTGCACCCGCATAGCCTGCCCTCGGTATGCCGCCGTTCCAGTCAACGCCTGCGTACATGCTGATGCTGCCGGTTCCGGTGGCTGATACTGTTACTCCCCCGAAAGATGTTGGATCTTGGAGTATGTCGCTGCCCGAATAAAGCGTGATATTTCCGTTTCCGCCTGAGGCAGTGATATTGTCATTGATGGTAAAAATATCAGCTGCTGTCGTACCGTCTGCCCAAAGCAGGATATCCCCGCCAACAATATCTATATAAGGGGCTCCGTTAACAACCGTAAACGGGCTGGAAGCCCCTACCGTTATGTTGTCATCGGCTGATTCAAGACCGTTGCCCCCGGTTATCCTGACACCGTCAACCGGCCCGACATATGCTGCATTTCCGGTGAACATAAACGGAGTAGTTGTAACAGCCGAGTTCAAAGCGCCTGTGTTCTCAAGGTTGATGTCACCGCTCTGAGTGACAGCGGCAAGGTCGGTCACCTGCGTGTCAAACCTGTTTTCAGGCCTGTCAAAATCATCAGTGCCGATGCCCGCGCCAGCCTCCATCATGAGGAGTTCGCCTTCAATATCAATATCCTGATCCCCAAGAGGCAGGTCTGTTGTGTTGTACTCGAATATTCTGCCTCCGGCTGTCGTGGCTCCGAGATAAATATCATCATCAGAGTGTATGAAGTCAACCTCCATGTCGCCGGACTGCGCATCTATTGAAACATCATTTGTGCCTGCGTCAGCGGCAATACCTGTATCTGACCGCACATCGCGGACAACCGTGGCGTTGCCTGACTCGGAGGAGAGCCCGTTTGTCACAAGAATGATGTCACCGTTATTTGTGTCGATTGAGGAGAGAATGACCCCGTCTTCGTTTGTGTCGAGTTCTGTAAGTATGATATCACCTGAAACTGTTGAATCAGCAATGATCGTGGAGACATCGGTCTCGATGTCAAACTCTCCTGTCCCGCCGATGTTGCCTCCCGCAGTCATGGTCAACACATCGCCTGTAATGTCAACACCAGCGCCTGCACTACTCTGAGGCACTGGAACAGGATCATGTGCTCCGCCGCTTGGCACACCGTCATGCTCGGTGATAAATCCTGCGGTAGCGGTCAGTGTTATGTCATCTGACCTTGCCTCTGCGGGGGCAAGCCCTAATCCACTGGCAAGCCCTATTGTGCCGACATATATGTCTCCGGTGGCTGCTGTCGCAAAAATATCATCAAAGGCATAGGCATTATCCAGCCATATGTCATCGCCTGTTCCACCTGTTCCGGTGCTTGAAAGAATGATGTCTTTCCCGATACCGTTTGCCTCTATATTCCTGACATCAATAAAACCGCCCGCGGTTATAATTATATTACCGTCAACCGTGCTCTCATTCTCAAGCTTAACGTCATTCGGCTCGTTAATCAGTATGTCGCCTGCAGATGAAGTGGTTTCGGCAATAAGAGTGTTAGCGTCTATCTCAAGCTCGTACTTCTTGCCGATGCCAACAGCGGCTTCAAGAGTTACCACATCGCCAAATATATCAATGCCTGAGATCGGAGGATATGGATCCTCTGTCTGAGCTGGCGGCACAAGGGTGACCAATTCATCAATATAGCCGTTAGTAGCCCTGATTGTTACATCACTATTGGTAACTACGGCAGCGCCATTACCAATAAGGTCAATAGATATGTCACCAAAATCAGCGATGATGAGTATATCATCGTCAGCATCCAGATCACGAATGAGCATCCCGCCAGCATGGGTAAGGAGGGTCACGTCACCGCCTCCGACAGTGTTTAGAACATCGGGACTGCTCAGGGTGGATATCGCATCACCGTCATCATCACCGGCTTCTATGAATACAGCATCTATGCCCTGCGTTGCAGAAGCTCCGACATTGGATATAATGATAGAGCCGTCAGTTGTCGTCGCAGAGTCCACAGTAAGCCCGCCGCCGCCTGTCTGCTGGAAGTTGATATCAGCTTCAGGATTATCTAATGCACCTGCGGAAACGGTGGCAAGAGTCACATTGGTGCTTCTGGAATTCGTATTCTCAATGTCTATACCGGCTGCTACATTGGTGGCTGTAGTATTTGCGAGTACTGTATTAGCCTGCGTATCGATATCATTTGTTGTGCCAGTAGTTAATCCGATACCGTTTGCAGCGGTCAGGCTGACAGTATCTCCGGCAACGACCTTCGCTTGAGAGGAAGATGTCGCTGCCTGCCGTCATGGTAATATTACCTCCCATGACGCTGATGATAGGCGCATTAATGTCAATATCATTCAGGGCATCTATATCAATATTGTTTTCTGCGTGTACCCCGTCTCCGCCGATGGTCACATCATACGGGATTACGGTATCACCGCTATTGCCGATATCTACAGAGCCTCCTGAATCTATCTCGCTGCCCGTGCCCTGAAGTGTGAAATTCCCGTCTCCCGCGTCGTCCTCGAGGTTGGCTGTTATGGTGATATCGCCGCTGCCTATTGTCCTTACCACGCCTTTATTGGCGCCATTGCCTATTGTTATATTTTCGCCCTGGAGAGTTATATTGCCGTCAACCGCTGTTACCGAAGCTGAGGCGGCCTGAGCGATATTCAGGTTGCCTGTCCCGTCCACGTCAGTATCAGCCGTGATGGTTATCGGGCTTGATCCTGCGGCTGTAACGTCCGCGTCAATAGCTACATCATCTCCTGATGTCAGTGTGAGGTTGCCGCTTACATCGGCATTGATATCCAAAGTCGCGGTATCCTCTTTATCTGACGTATCGGCATCCATTGTGAGCGTGCCGCCCGCGTTTACCTTCCCGTTTATCGTGATAACAGCATCTGTGGCATCGTCATCAGCAGGAACTGCCTCTGCCTCGGTATCCGCGTCAAGGCTGATATCGCCGGCTGTTGTAGTAAGCGAACCTGTGCTTGCAACTGTTATGGTCGCAGAGGTTCCGTCAACCGCGTTTGTCGCGTTGATGTCAATAGCCCCTTCTACGCTCACGTTGCCGCTTATGGTTGTGGATGTGCTGTCAACAACGTCAAGGCTCGCAAGCCCTGTTGCATTGTCTATCTCAACATTGCCTGTGCCAGCGTTCAGGTCCAGGTCAAAGTTGCCGCTTAAGCTGTTAACATTCGCTGTGCCGCCGACAAAGTCAATGTTGCCGCCTGACGCTGCGCCCGTGCTTATAACTACGTCAGCTCCGAGTACGACATTTGTCGCTCCGTCAAACGCCACATTGCCGCCCACTGTCGTGATGTTGCCGACTATGGTTGTGACGCCTGTGCTGTTAACATCAAGTTCGCCGGCTGCCGCTACATCAATTACTCCAAGTTTTACATTTGTGGCACTGGCCATTATATCAAGCGCCCCGGCTGCGTCAACGTCTCCGCCGCTAAGGTCTATAGTGCCTGTCTCTGTGTTGGTGAGTGTTACTCCGGCAACTATGTTTACATCACCAGCGCTCGCAAAATTCATACCGTCATCTGTGGTTATGTTGTCACCTATAGAAACCGTGCCGGTTCCTGCTGAAAGCACCCTCAAGCTGTTTACATCCACCGTGTCGAGGTTGACATCCGCGCTTGCGCCGCTTCCGGCATCTACTGTAAGGTTAAAGTTTCCTGCTACATCCCCGCCGTCAAGGTCAACTGCTACCGCCCCGTCGCCGCTTCTGATTGTAAGGTCCTCTACAAGGTCAACATTGGTTGCCTCTGTGAGGTCTACGCTGGTGTTGGCTACGATCGTGCCGCTCAGCCTTGTGGCTCCGTCTGTGTCAACTACAAAACTTGTCAGGGCGTAATCGTCACCGACATAACCCTCGCTCGTAACTATGCCTGTTGCGCCTGCCTGCAATGTAAGGCTGCGGGCTGCTGCCGTGTCACTGTCTACCCTTGAATGGTTGAAGTCTATATTGCCGCTTGAGCCCTCTGTGTTTATCTCAACATTCGTGCCGTTAAGAACAACATTGCCTGCCTCAATGTCAACATTGCCGGCTACATAATATGTCGCCCCGCTCAGGTTAACCTTTGCCGCATCCACGGTAAGGCCGTTGATATCTGTTGCATCAGCCGCACCGCCGCCTACTGTGTTAAAGTCCGCGGTGCCTGCAACAGCATTCACGGTAAGGCTCCTGTCATTGGCCGGCCCGCTGTCTCTTATGTCAGCATCAAACACAACGTTGCCTGTCGTGCTTGTGATGGTGCTTGTGCCGCTGTCAACACCGTCAAGCGTCAGTACATCGTTTACGTCTATGTTGTTGACTGCCGTAAGGTTTGCGGCAAGTGAAAGCGTTCCTGAAGCATTCAGGTCTATGAAGTCTGCGCTACCTATATTACTGTCAATATTCAGCGTGCCGTCATTTGCCTCAAATGTGTATCCGCCTCTGTAGTTATCCTGGGCGCCCGTTATATTGACGGTCGCTGTTCCTGCCTCAGCGTCTGTAGCCTCTATGGTCACGTTGTCACCAACCACATTTGCGGCCACATTAACTGTACCGACTGCTGAGTTATTGGTCTCATTCACCTCTATCCTTACGTCACCGGCAGTGCTGACTACATCGCCATTAATATTGATGGTATCGTTTGCATCTACATCAATATCCCCGACTGCGAGCAGTCCTGCGCCGTCAATCGTAACGGTCACAGGGTCAATATCAATAAAACCGCCTGACCGAACAATGCTCGTGTCATCATCTGTATTTGCCATTGTGAAGGCAGTAACGGCATTAATGTCAATATTGCCGTTTCCTGACGTTACGACAAAACCTTCAACATTATTAACTGCGTTGCCAATTAATATGTTATCGCCTGTAAGGCCTATGGTGCCGTTCACCGTTGATATGGTAGCGTTTTCTGTCTCAGCAATAGAGAGGTCGCCCGTGGTAGCCGTAAGAGCTATCGTCCACGTGGGGGCAAGGTTGTCCGTGCCGGCCGCGGTGATATTAGTGTCAACAGTAAGATAATCATCCGCAACTATATCAACATATGTCCCTGCCCTGACAGGAGAGTTGTTCATGTCTATATAGCTGGAATTAGAATACATCTCTACGTATGTGCCTGCTATGATGTCTGAATCAAGAAGGTCAATCTCATTTTCAGCAGTAATATCAACGTATGTTCCGGCTGTTATAGGTGTAGTGTCGATATTTACATAATCCAAGGATGTAAACACCTCAACGTAGTTGTCAGCGCCAATGCTTGAATCAGCTAACTCAATATAATCATCGGCAAAGAGTGAAACATAATCACCTGCTGTGAGCGTTGCGCTGTCAATTTCTATATAAGAGGTATCAAAGCCGGTATCCGATACGGTAGCAAAGATATCGATGAATCCGCCCGCATTCACCTCGCCGTTGATTGTGATGTAAGCATCAGTTCCATCGGCGTCGCCGGGGGCCCCTTCAGCCGCCGTAAAAGCAAAAAGGGAGATATCTCCGGCCAAGGCATTGACAGAGCCCAACGCTCCGACAGTTATGGTTGCGGATGTGCCTTCAGCAGCGTTTGTGGCGGTCAGGTTAATATCACCGCCAACCGCGGTTACGCCGGCATTTACATTGAGGCCGCCGTTTGCGACACCAATTGATATATCTCCATTGCCCGCGTTTGTCACACCGTTTCCGCCAACCGTGAGGTTGCCGCCTGCCGCCAGTTCTCTAATGTTAATATCGCCGCTTGCCGTGTTTACAGCCTCGACAGACGAGACAGTAACAATGTCAACATCTATTCCGGTTGCCGCCGCGAGGGATAAAACACCAGTGGCAGTGATATTGCTCGCCCCACCGGTTGTTCCGTCTATGGAACCGTGCAAACTTGTCACATCAACGGTTGTGTTGCCGTTGATGGCATTGCCGTTAAGGTCAATATCGCCGCCTGCCGTAAGAGAGATGGCGCTTGCCCCTGCGGCAGAGATTCCGCCGGCAGAGATTGCAACATCATCTGTTTCTAATATTGTCAGTTCCCCTGCCACGCCACCAGACTTAAAAGCCTCAAGGTTTGTTACGGCAGTGTGAAGCTTTATGCTGTTGACTGCGTCAAGATTGGCAGATGCCGCTGTGAGGTTCACAGCGCTGAAATTCGCTGAGGCTATCTGATCAGCCGAATTTATCGTAGCCGTACCCGCGGCTATATTAACGCTGTCAAGGATGATATTGCCGGCAGCGTTCTGAACCGCAAAGTCCTCGCCTGCTGCAAGGCCTGCGTTGACCGTGCCGAGAGTAATCGCCGAATCCTCAAGCACATAAATACTTCCGTCAACTCCTGAAATATTGAGCCTTGCCACATCTGTATCGAACCAGCCGTTATCTGTCGTGGTAGGTCCGCCGCCCGCATCTGCGCCTACGCCAGTAGCTCCGGTGATGTTAAGTGTATTTGTAGTTATGTCGGTGGCGCCGTCATTTGTGTCTGTGATAGCTCCTGCCGCCTTTAGTGTCACATAGTCAAGCGGCGTGACGTCCGTAGTGGTTGTTATATTGCCGTTCTGTACAATGCTTCCGGCATCTATATCCACATAACCGTCAACCGTATCAATAAAGATGGATGAATTGTTGGTGACCGCGCCTGTTGCTGTTATCTTTACATAACTGCCTGCCCTAAGCCCTGCCTCATCAATCGTCACTGTCGTCGGGTCTATATTGATGTAACCGCCCGCATCTATGCCTGAAGTGCTGTCTGTTGCCGCATTTTCAATAGTAAAAGCAGCGCTTGCATCGATCTTTACATTACCGGTGCCTGTGGTCGTTATTATCCCATCTGCATCGTTGCCTGTGTCGCCGATGGTCACATTAACGCCCTTGACCGTGATGTCGCCGTTTGCCGCCTGCACTGTTGAGTTGGTTGCTTCAGCTATCTGAATATCATCATTTGCGGTCAGGGCGATACTCCCAATACCTGAGGCGGTGATGTTGTTGTTTACATTTATATTGCCTGTTGCCGTGTCAGTCGTAGTGATCGAGATATTGCCGTTTACCGCTGTTGTGATCGCGCCGTTAAGAGCAACGGTTCCCGAATTTGTGGTGAGGTAACCGAGCGGGTTATTGCCGCCACCCTGTCCGACCGCGGCAAGTGTGAGGGCGCCTGTGCCTGCCTGCACCTCAAGGCCTTCAGTCGCTGCATCGCCATCACCCGTGACCGCTCCGAATGTCACTGCGTCATTTGTTGTGGTGACAAGAACATTCTCAGCAAGTGTCGTGGCCCCGCCTGTGCTGAAGTTAACATCATTGTCAACCGTCACATCACCGTACAGCGTATTTGCGCTTGCCGCAAGCGTAAGGGTGCTTACATCTGTCCTGTCAAGCGTCACAGCCGCGTTGCTGTTGGTATCAAGCGAGAGGTTGAAATTCTGGCCGCTCACTGCCGCGTTCTGGAATGTGATGGAGCCTCCGGCAGCGTTAGCCGCGCCATCTGTGTCGATGGTCACATTGCTTGTAAGGACAACACCGCCAGTCGCGCCGCTGAAGCTTACATGCGCGTCGCCAGCTCCGGCTTCATCTGTGTCTATATTGCCTGCGAGGGATGTCGTGCCGTTTGCGGTTACATCAAGACTGCTTAAGCCGCCAGCGCCGCCGCCAATAACGCCGAGATATACATCAGCATCGCCTGCAACAATATCAAGTTCATATGCTCCGTCAACAGCACCGCCGTCAAGGCGAAGTTCTCCCCTTGAGGTCGTAAGCGCAAGATCTGCGTCAAGGTTAACGTCAACTGCGCCACCTAAATCTATGCCGTCTGTGGTTGTTATTCCTCCACCGAGCGTCGTAGTTCCGCCGGAGGTGATGGTCAATGACTCAAGACTCGTTACCGTGCCGATATTCTCGATATTCACCGCGCCCGCGCCTGCTGAGATTAGGAGAGCATTCTCGCCTGCCGCATCGCTGTTAAGGTTATTCTGTAGTGTTACAGAACCGCCCGCGTCGTTAAGGTTTCCGCTTATGGTGCTGTCAGCGCCGAGCGTTACAGCCTGCTCAATATTAACGCTTCCTGCGGCCCTGAGGTCAGAATTAAGATTCAGTGCGGCTGTGCCGTTTATATCCAGATTGCCGTATGTGTTGTTGGGGTCTGCGTTTATGGTGACATTAGCGCTTCTGCCGTTTATGGTCACCGTATTGCCGCGGATAATGCCGTTAGTCGTTGTCCCGGTTCCACCGTCATTGTTAAGGTCAGCGTTAATGATTACATCATCACCTGCTTCTGAGCCCGCAATGATGTCATAAAGCATTAAACTCTCGCCGCTCAGAGCTATATCTCCAGTGTCTGATACAAGGGAGCTTCCTGATTTCATTGTTAAGTTGCCTACGCCATCACTGACGCCAAAAGCCGGCATTAAGCTTCCGTCATCATCTGCGCGGAGAACGATATTGCCGCCTGTTGAGCGGAGTTCTACACCATCAGCAACTGTGCCGCTTCCGGTCGCCCATGCTGTGATGTTGCCGCTCATGATTACATCGCTGTTATATGCAAATGTTCCGGGGTCAATCACGAAATTCAGTCCGGCAATCGCGGTGCCTGTTACCGGCCCGCCAACTGTTACTGTGCCTGTGTTAGGAGCGTCAAGTTTTATCGCAACAGCTCCATTGCTCGCCTCAACCACCATCGCATTTGTGGTAAGGTTGCCTACGCTTCCAGTGACCGCAGCGACTGTCGCCATATCAATGTAGCCTGTACCAGCGTAAGTGGTGCCGCCTGAGAGGTTAATAGTGTCAGCATCATAAATAATGTCACCGAGGTCGGTTCTGACAGTACCGTTGTTTTGCTGTATGGTCCCGGTAGCGGATGTAAGGGTGAGGTCTCCGCCGACAAGAATTGTGCCGTCAGTACTGAGATCGATAACGCCTATATCGTCGTCGCCTGCGCCGGAATTATTGGTATCATTTGCCCCGTCATCAAGATATGATGTGATCGTCATCGCCTCTGCGGTCGTAATGCTCCCTGCAAGCGTTACATCATTAAGCTGTCCTGCCGCTGTGCTGTCAAAAAGGATAGTCCTGCCGGATGTCATCTGTGTGCCTGCCGCCTGCACGAAATCACCGAAATCAGTTTCTGTACCACCGGAGTCGGTCATGACAAATTCAATATCTGCTCCGAGATAATTACTCTCTATATTTCCGTTTGCAACGATATGAAGCGCATCGGTGAGGCTGTCAGAGGCAACAAAGTTATCATCATTCTGTGCTCTCTCATTAACTGTAACAAGTATGCCGTTCTGCATTCCTGCGGCAGGGCTGTCCTGTCCGTACGCCTGAACATCGTCAAGCTGTGCAGCTACGCCGTAAATATAGACATAACCCTCTGTAGGGCTTGCAAGGCTCGCAACTATTGAGCTGTCGCTCTCCATAACAAAGCGGCCGTCGCCCAATGTGTCTCCCGTGAATCCTGCGCCGTCACTGTCGAGAGGGGAATCGGCGTACATTATCACATGGCCGTGAAGCGCGCCGACATCAGTTCCTGTTGTGACTCTCACATCATCAGCACTGTACACGAGTACGTTTCTGCCGGCTTCAGTAAGGTTGTCAATAATGAGCGCTTCAGGTGAGTTCATAAGAATATCGCTCACAAGGCCCATAGCCTGGAGGTTTCCGCTCCCATTATTTGTAATTGCGCCTGTGCCGTCAGGGGCTATGCCGAGATTTGAAATCTCAGTGAGTCCGGGGAAGCCGTAACCGGAAAGCGCGGTATGTGAATGAGTGCTCGCCGGGCCAAGTAAATTGGCACGCGCATCAGCGTACATATATATGCTTCCTTCAGTCGCTGTTATGGTGCCGTTATAATTAATGTTATCCTGCGCAAGCACTGCTACCGCAAACTCACGTGTTGAAGGAGGCATTATATCGCCGTTGATATCGCTGCCGTCAGCCCTGATGGTAGGTGTCGTAAGCACCGGGCCTGCCGCATAACCAAAGTTGACATTGTCACCGAGTATCCAGACAACTCCGTCGCCGTCGTTGTCAGCGTCATCGGCGATTATGTCTGTGCCTGAGCCGAATGTGCCTGCATTACCGTTGCCTGTGATATTAACATCACCCGCGCCGCTTCCGTCATCGTCTGCACGGATATAGATATAGCTGTTGTTCGCGGTTATGTCGCCTGTTATTGTCACATCATCAGCAGCCGCAAGGTCAACAAAGGTATTAGCCCATATCGGGTCAATCCAGATGTCCCTGCCCGCGAGCACTGATACAGAGGCGTTGGTTGATCTCATGTTGCTTCCGCCGCCCTCTGTCTGTATGACATCCTGAGATGCCTGAACATATACATACCCGTCATTGCCGCCGCTGTTGTCAGGGCCGTTTGCCGTAAGGTCTGTAGCGATAAGTGCTGTTCCGAAAACAATATCGCCGCTGTCTGCCCTGAGGTCAGCCCATCCGCCTGCCTGCATCTCTGTGGCAGTTGGAGTGTTCGCATTTGTTGTGCCGTTTGAAATCAATGACATGGAATCAGCATCCATATTCAGATTTGCTGAATCAAGGTCTGCATTTGCGATTATCACCGCGCGGTCATTAAGGTTAATCGCGCCCGCATCAGCATTTATGGTTATAGAGCCTGTTTGCGCATCATCAGTTGTCTGGACGACCGCATCCGTATCAATAGTCACATTGCCGGCATCAGTATCAATATCGATCATGTCGTCAGCCTCAATACCTATACCGCTCATCGTTACGCCAGTGCCTGTGCCTGCGCCGAAATTGATATATACATCATCGTCAGAATTGATCTGCGCGCCTGCGTTGGTCTGCGCAATCGCACCGGAAGCATCAATAAGCACGTCTGAAGCAGGCCCGTTTGTTATGACATCACCTGTCCCGCTGAATGTGACATTACCGGCTGTTCCGGCGGCATCAGTATCAGGGGCGTTGATATCCACATCGCCGCCTGTAGACTCAATATCTGCATCTCCTGTTTGGAGAACCTGTCCGTTATTTGAGGTGATGGTTGCCGCGCCTGCGGTCGCTTCGACAGCGTTGTTGCCTGCGCCTGCATCTGAACCGATAGTTACATCATCGGTGGCTGTAATAGTTACAGATGTGCCCTGTATCGCATCAGCATTTGCACCGCCGCCTGCGCTCGTACCCTGTGTAAATGCGCCTGTGTTACCGGCGTTTGTAGCATTAATAACCACTGTGGTTGCTGCAACAATTGTACCGTCATCCTGTGTGACTGTGCCGTTATTGGCTGTAATAATGATGTTAGCGTCACTGTTGAGGTCTGTCTCAGCAGCGCCTGCGGTTATACCAATAGTCACTCCCTGGTCACTCGTGATCTGCATCTGGCCGCCTGAATCAAGCTCAAGGCCTGCTCCGGCTATCTCTGCCTGAAGTGTAACTATCTCACCATGTATATCAAGTGTGCCTGCCGCGCTGTTGTCAGCATCGGATACGATAGTGGAATCATCGCGCATCAGGAATGTGCCTGTTGCATCTGCGTCAGCGTCTGCATCAATATTGATATTGCCGTTCGTGCTGACTATGTCATAACCTGCGCCTGCGCCGTCACCCATAGTTATTCCGTCTTCTGAAAAGATATCTATCGTGTTGGCAGCAAGCATGTCATCGTCGCTGTTCATTACTATGCTTGAAGGGTTGGCTGTGCCGGCTCCTGCGTTGAGGTTATTGTCAGCGTCATAACCAACATAAACATTGGACGCCTCAACATCCGTTGTGCCAAGCGAGTCAGTACCCACGCCGCCGCTTATCGTCATGAGGCCGCCTGCGCCGAGTCCGATATTAGACTCACCGCCGGCAACGCCACCGCCGGCAACACCGTAGTCAGTGTCAAGGTTCGCGTTGTCATTTATGGTGAGAGCGGTAGCCGCATCAAGCTCGATGGAAAGCCCTGTTGCATGTATCGTGTCTGTGCCGCTGTCAGTGCCGTCTGTTATAAGGTCAGCATTTGCGACAACTGTTATGGAAGAGGCTGTTGATTCCGCATGTATCCAGTCTGCCTGTATGTCATTGAGCGTTATGCCGCCTGACTGCACAAAATCAAAACCGCCGCCCGATATGATATTCACATTGGTAAAGTCTGTTGTTGCCGCCGCATTGCCTGCCGAGCCTGTTACGCCATAATCCTGCCTGTCTCCTGCGGCTATCGCGCTGAAGTTACGGCCTGCTTGACCTGTTACAAGCCCGCCGCCGCCCCATGTATCAATGGTCGTGAGTGAGGAATCAGCCGCGTTAAAGTCAATGCTCTCTGCTGAATATATGGCAAAACCTGCTGTAGCATGGAGGTCGTTTGCCGGAATTCCGCCTAATCTCGCGTCTGTGCCGTCAGCATCAAAGGTCATGCCGGTCTGGTCAATTGTTATGTTGTCTGCGGAAGCGATAGAAATAGCGCCGTCAGCAGAAATGCCCGCGCCTGTTGTATCAACGCCGGCATTAGCAACAGTATCGAAATCGGTATTGAAAGTAATCGAACCCACGCCGTCAGCAACAGCGGCGCCTGTCCCCTGGATTACCACGTTCCATGTGGTTATATCACTGAGGTTAGCATCTGACTGGAGGATAATTGATGAAGCCGCGCCTGCATCGGTAGTGCTCAACACCTCATTAACTATAATGTCATTCTGCGCAAGTACTGTTATGCCAAACTCTGTTTCAGGAGGCGTAATGGTGGCCCATGTGCCGTTGCCAGTGACGTTCACCCCGCCCGCAAGGGTGGCGTCGTTTGCCACGTCAAGAGTTACATTATTACCAACGAGGAGTATGCCTCCAAGATCATCGAGATCATGGTCATCTGAAAGTATGATGCCTGATTCATGTGTAAGGTCTCCTGCGCCGCTTCCGTCTGAATCAGCCCTGAGGCCGATATAGTCTCCTGCGGTTACATTAGCGCGCACCCTTAAATTATTAGTCGCATCAGCATAGAACTCGCTGTCAACATATACACCGGCGCCGTTAATATCAACATTAATCGGATCAATATATGCATCGCCGCCTACAGATGCGCCTGCTGTACCGATAGAGCCTGTACCGCTCTGGTTATAATCGCCGGTTGAAACGATTATTACATCAATATTGGTTGACCTGAGGTTGCCGGCAGAGTGTGTTATCGTGCCTGCGGCTCCCTGAGTCATATTAGTCTTGCCAAAGTTCACATTGTCATCACCGATCTGAACCACGCCGTTTGTTGCGGTATAGTTTGTGTCAACAGTAAATGCGCCGTTTGTATCAATAAAGATATCCCCATCGGTTGATACAAGGTCGCCATTTACATTAATTACCCCTCCGGCTGTTTCACGGAGAAGGATGCCGTATGTTTCAGCGGTTGTATTGCCGTCAACATTGACAGCTCCGATAGTTGTGTCGCCGTCAGATATGACAGTAAGATATTGCAGAACATTGCCGCCGGCTCCGGCGGTTGTCATTGTAACTGTGCCTGATGTTGTTGCCGGATTGCTCTGTACAAGGAGTCCTGTGTTGTCTCCGGCATCAGATACAGATGTGAGGCTGATATTTCCTGTGCCGCCTGTCGTCTGGATCGTCACAAGTCCGGCTCCGCCGTCAAGGTCTATGTTCCCGACGCTTGTAGCCATGTCAACATAGCCGTTCTGCGCGGTAAGTGTAATTCCTGTTGCCAGATTTATGTCTGTATTGATGTTAGAAACCGTCAGGTTCGTAGCGCCTGTTACGCTGGCGTTAAAGTCAGCAATATTTGCCTGATTTACATTTACTCCGGCTGTGTTTGATATGACTGTGCCGTTAAAGTTCAGGGTATCATTGGAAACCCTGCCGTCAACATTGATAGTGCCTGCTCCCAGCGCGCCGAATGTGCCTGTCTCGGCATTGTCTGAACTGGAATCATCTACATTAATATCAAGTATCCCTGTGCCCATTGCCGCTGATGTCATAGTCACACTGCCTGCAGAATTCACTGTCAGGTTAGGGTTATTCGTGTCTGTGACTGCAGCAAGAAATACATCGTCACCGTCAGAATCATCGCTGTCATTGCCATCAATGATGAGTGTAGTTCCATCGGCACCTGTGATATTAAGGGTTGTTACGCCGGACTGAATATCGAGGTCGCCGTTTAGCGTCTGTATGGTGTTGCCTGTTGCGGCATTCACTGTTGTGGCGCCATTCACATCAAGTGATGTAGCGGCTGTGATGCCTGCATTGATGTTTACAGTTGTTAAGCCATTTGCCGTGGTTCCGATATTTACCGCGCCCACAGTAGAATTGACAAGGCCGTTAAACGTAAGAATGTCAAAAATATTAGGTGCAACGCTGCCAGTGTTAACATTGATAATGCCTGCTGTCAGCGCGCCGAATGTACCTGTTGAAATATCTCCAGCGTCGCTGTCAATAAGCACAGTCAACGTGCCTGTGCCCATGTCGACCGATGTTATATTCACATTGTCTTCGGAGTTAACTGTAAGATTCGGATTGAGTGTGTCTGTGACTGCGGCAAGAAAGACATCATCATCGCCGTTGCCGTCAATGGTAAGCGTAGTTCCGTCGGCTCCTGTAATATTAAGGGCTGTTACGCCGGTCTGAATATCAAGGTCGCCGTTTGTGGTCTGTATTGTATTGCCGGTTGCGGCATTCACTGTTGTTGCATTGTTAATATCAAGCGTTGTGGCAGCTGTGATGCCCGCATTAATGTTGATGGTATTTGCTCCGGCAGTCTCTGCGCCTAACGCTGTGCCGCCGATATTTACTGCGCCTGTGGTAGATGTCACCAGGCCGTTAAACGTAAGTGTGTCATCATTATCTCCAAGCGGACCGCCGCCTGCGTCAACAGTTACGGAACTCGATGTAATGGCCCCGAATGTTCCTGTATTAACAGTATCGGCATTGGCATCAACACTTACAGAGAGCGCACCGCTGGCGATTGTTGATGTTGTAACATTACCGCCTGCAGTTACTGTAAGGCCGGTTGCCCCACCTGAATCTGTAACGCTGTCAAGCAGAACATCGCCCAGCACCGCATTTAGCGTAACTGTGCCTGCGCCTCCTGAAAGGATAATGTTGCCTCCGACAGTGTCAAGGTCAATATTGCCGTTATTTGTCTGAAGAGTCAGGGTGCCAAGGGTGAAGCTCAGATCATTGCCTGCTCCTGCATCGGTTATTAATTCGATGCCGTTTGCAGTTGTTACACTGCCTTGAACATTTATGTCCTCAAAAGTAGCTGTAAGTTTTTGTATCGTTGCAGGCAGTAATCCCCCTGCCCCCATATTTAAAGTATCTCCCGCAGCATCGCCGTTCAATGTCAGATTAGCCGCAAAATCATCACCCAGATCAGTCAGTGTGACAGTATCAGCGTCGGTTCCGGCATTGACAGTCATTGAGGTAGTCGGGCTTGTGAATGTAACGCTTTCACCAAGGGTTGAGTCAACCGTTGTCTGAGTCGCGCTAAATCTGGTGATGGTAACAGTCTCCGCGCCGCCGGTGAAGTCAAATATTCTGTCTGTCGCGCTCATATTGTCAGTGACCGGAGCGAGTCCTGTATAAGTAATAGTCTCGTCCTCAGCAGCAGCGCCTGCGATATCTGCAAGGGCGATAGAGCCGTCAGTATTATTTGTGAATGTATGTGTAACTGTTGCGGCAGTGTTGCCGCCAAGAATGATCGCGTCTGCGGCGCCTCCATCGGCAGCAAAGAGTAATGCGCCGCTTGCAAGCCTTACACCGCCGGTGTAGTCAAGGGTTAATATGTCAGTTCCGCCTGCTCCGTTTAGAGTGGTGACGGGAACTGCTTGAGAATTGTTTATATTGAAATTGTCATCATCAGCGCCGCCGGTATATGTCGTGTATCCGGAGCCGATAGCAAAAGCAACACCAACGGTAGGATCCAACACTGTATTGGCATCAACATCCCATGTATTAGCTGTACCATTGGCTACTGCATATGTAAAAGTACCTGAAACACCGGCGAGGTTTGAAATGGAATCAATACCGGCAAAGCCTACAGGAAAAAGAGGGACCCCAGTCCCATCGTTCATTGTGCCGCTATATCCCAGACCGGGAGCCCAGACATTGAGAGTGACGGCAACTGCCGGCACATTATTCACTATGTTGTCCGTGCCTGCGGCGCCGTTTAAGAGGCCTGTGAGATCACCTGCAGCATTGATGGTAAATGTGTCAGCTGTTATTACCCATGCGTTCACTCCGTCAGCCTGTGCCAGTGTGTCTGAACCTAATCCACCGACAATATTTCCGCTAAGCGTTGCCCCGGAATTAATCGTGAATGTATCCGCACCGGTGCCGCCTGTCAGATTTGTAATGGCGCTCCAGCCTCCTAAATCTGTTACTGTTCCAGTATTAGCCCCTGTCACCACCCATGCGTTTGCTCCATCTGCCTGCGTGAGTGTGTCTGCTCCGCCTCCGCCTGCAACGTTACCTGTCAATGATCCGCCTGAAGCTATATTGATGGTGTCAGCGCCTGTGCCGCCTGTTACGTTCTCAAACTGGCTCCATGCCTGTCCCCCACCTATGTTACCGGCTCCGGCTGCGGTGATGTTTACCGTTACTCCGCCGTCAGGCACTGTGACCGTATCAGTACCCGTACCGCCTGTCAACGTAGTTGCAGACCCGCCTGTGTCAACATTAACAGTATCATCATTAGCTCCGCCTGTTACCGTTCCTGTAATGGCCTGATCAAGATTGATGATGTCATTGCCTGCTCCTCCGTCAACATTAATTGTCGCAGCAGCATCAAATTCAAATGTATCCGCCCCTGTGCCGCCATTAAGATTCTCAATTCCTGTGAATCCGCCTGCGGCTCCAGCGTTAAGGTCAGCCGTACGGCCTGTGCCTGTACTCTCTACCCATACAGTATTACCGCTGTCATCAACCGTCAGACTGTCAGTGCCTCCTCCGTTTCCGCCGGTCAATACCTTGGTCAGGCTTCCGCCTGCAACTATTGTGAAGTCATCATTACCGGTACCGCCTGTCAGATTCTCAAAGCCGCTCCAGCCCCCGGTAACATCTGTCACTGTTCCGATATTCGCTCCTGTTATTGTCCATATGTTTGCTCCAGATGAATCTTCAAGCGTATCATCCCCGGCGCCGCCGGCAAGTGTGCCTGTTATCGAACCTGCGCCAATATCAAAAATATTAGAGGCGCCGTCTCCGGAGACATTACCTGTAATAAGCGCATCAACATCAATTCTTGATCCCGCAAAATTTACAGCCGTTCCGCCTCCTGCATTTATGGCCGATCCTACCGTTGTAACCCCCGAATTAAAAATATTTACAGTGCCGCCGGCTGTGGTAATGCTACCAATGCCCGCTCCTATCCCGGTATTGTCAAATGTAGTGCCGGATGAGGTGAAATTGCCGCCGTTTGTAGTGACCGCAGCGCCAACAGCAACTGTGCCGCCACTAAGGGTTACATTCAACGGTCCTGCAATTGAGGTGATAGTTTCAGTTAAAGTAATGCTGCCGGCGCCAAAAGAGATTGAATCCAATGTTAGTGTCGCCGGGCCGCCGCCAGTCTTTGAAATTACAGCTCCCGGAGCTTGAGTAATAGCGCCTACGCCTGGGCCTGCAGTGGTTGTTACTGTAACGCCAACTCCAGCACTTAGTGCTGGATTAATAAAAGTATCAGCGCCAATTGTACCGGGAAGAACAAAAGCTCCGTTGACAATTGTCACACTAACAGGGTCAAGATATATTTCTCCGCCATTGCCATTGGCAGCTGACGCATCTACCGCACCGGCAATAAGAAAATTCTCATGGCCGGAGAGTTCAATAAAACCGCCGTCTCCTGAAAGCTCGCCGCCTGTTGCAGACATCCTTGCTCCATCAGCAAAGGTAAAGAAATCTTCTGCAATGTTGTGTATCACACCGCCGTCGCCGTTAATGCCCGCATCAGCAGTAATAAGACTGCCTCCTGCAATATTCATATCTTCTGATGCGTAGAGAGAGATATTTCCGCCGCTGCCGTCAATCGCGTCAGCAGAAATATCGCCGAACTGGCCGACATACTGGCCGTTTATATCTATGTCGCCGCCGTCAGCGCCTGCCTCACCTGCTGAGGCCGTAATTGTCCCGTTGTTCTCAACTATGCCGTTGTTTCCGCCATCAATTACAATTACGCCGTTGTTGTTAGAGAAGGAGTTTGCCTCGATTATGCCTTCATTGTTGACAACAGACCTGATTACGTCATAAGCGGTGCTTGTCTTGAGAACGACCTCGCCGCCGTCTGCCTGAATAATGCCGTTATTCATTATATTGGCGCTTACAGGCTGGCCGTCAGGGCCGATGATGTTATCTGTTATAGGGCCGTCTACCGTGAAGCCGATAAGGCCGTCGCCGAAGTTGATGACTGCCTGCTCGCCTGCCGCAGCGTAGACCTTGCCGAGGTTTGCCGAGATTATGCCTTCATTAATTATAGATGGAGCTATGAGAGCCGCGTATCCGCCGTCAGCCGCGTTAATGAAACCTTTATTATATATGTAAGATAAAGGAGAGTTCGGGTCCTGCACAAAATAGTAATTTCCGTTCATGAAGTCCTGCCCGGAAATATTCAATGTGCTGAGGAGGAGGTTCGACACATTGAATACGCCTGACTGGCCGACATATATTCCGGCCCGGTTCGAGAGCCAGAATGAGCCCTGCGCATTGAGCGTACCGTAAATGGACGAGAGATTCCCGCCCACATCACGCGCCAAATGGGCGCAGGTCGGGCACTGGTTCACGTTTACCGTGAAGCCGTTGCCGATGCTGAAGTTGTCCCACTGGGAGACAGCCCTCGTGCTGGTCTGGTTTATGTCCAGATTGGCGGCGCCGGTATTTATTGTCGCCTCACCGCCTGTTATCGTTCCGCCCGTGGGCAGGTCTGCCGCAAAGATGAACGGCGGGAATACCAGCACCCAGGTTAGAAGATAAACGAGCATTACCTGTGAAATTTTTCTCATTGACTTGCTTAACATAAGGACCCTCCTCCTGACTCCTCTTTTTTATAATTTAAATATAAATTTTTTTTCATGATTCTATTGAAGTTCAAGGCAAATCCGACAGCTTAGAACTTTATGGCGTTATAGTTTAACTGGAGATAAATTATCTCGTCGCCCCAGTGGAATTCGCTCGTTCTGAAAGGATAGCCTACGTCAAATTTGAAATCGAGCCTGTCAAACAGGTAAAGCCGTGTGCCGAAACCTATGCTTGAAAGGTAGTTGTCCTCGGCCTTCCCGATTGTCGGGTCTTCGCCGTTGTCAACCTCAAATACGCCTGCGTGATCGCCGAACGCGACTGCGCGGACGGTCTTCTTTACGTCATCATCGCTGATCTTCTTGCCTAACAGAAGAAGGTTCTTGAGCCATATAAATGGATATGATGAACTCACCTCAAGTGATGTTTGGTATCCTTTCTCCCCTATGAACTTTGAAAGCTGTTCGCCTCTTACCGAATATCCGCCGCCTATGCTGAACTTCTCGCCGGAGGTGAGTATGTGATTGGAATACTGACCCGACCCCTTCACGAGAACTATGACATCCTTCCAAAGCTTCTGAACCCTGACAACGTCAAGGTTGAACTTGTCGAATTTGCCGTCCGCGCCGAAGTTGCTCGAATCCGGGTCATTCTCGCCGATACTGCCGAATACTTTATTAAAGCCGTGCGAATATGTGAGTGAAACATAATTTTTGGCAGGTAGATTATCCCCGATAAACCTGTCAATAGAATCATAATCAAGCCTGAGGTATGCGACGCTCAGGTCATCATTGCTCTTTTGAACATCCATATCAGTCTCGAACATATGTTTATAATCAAACCCGAGTGTCGCGTAAAAGTTCTGCTTCTTTGTTCTCACGAACGGGTATTTCAAGTAACCGCCGATTATCTGGGACTCGCCCTCGATCCCGAGAATCTCGAGGTTGCCGCCGACAAGGTAATCCGCATAGAGATATCTTACGCCCCACCTCGCGCCCTGATACCCTATCGGAGCCTGATAATCAATGTGGCCGTAGAAGGTCTTGTCAAACCTCTCGCCCATGATCCCTCGGACGTTTATCTCGCTTCCGGTAAAGGGGTTGACGGTTGTCTGAAGATTAAAACCTATCTTGTCCCTGCTGATGAGAGGGTTGCCGTAGTTATTGTATTCGAGGTCGAGGCTGAGCGGATAGCTGTCCTCGACTTTTACAATGAGGTCAGCCGTTCCGGGTTTGCTGCCCCTTCTGAATGCCGTAGTGACGTCTAACGCGTTTGTGTCATTTGCAAGGAGGATTGCGCGCTCTATATCCTGCTCTCTTACCGCGTCTCTCTTTAAATGTGAAAACCAGTTTCTGACGTATTCGGTCGTGTAATATTTGTTGTCGGTAACCTCAATGAAGCCGAGTTCACCCTCGACAACTGCGATTGTGACAACGCCGTCCTCTATCTCCTGCTTCGGGATGTACGCCTTTGCAAGTACATAGCCTTCCTGCTGATAAAGTTCAGTAACGCGGTTGGCTATCTCTTTCAACTCGGCAAGCGTATAATCCTTGTCGCCGAATCCTTCGAGGCAGGCGAGTATCTCGTCAGTCTCCATCGCTTTGTTGCCTATGATGGCAAAGCCCTTCACATGTATGGAATCATCCGCCTCCGCGCTGAAACCCGCTGCGGGAATAAGTGCAATTGCCAAGATAAGCAAAAAGGTTGTTAGGAAGCTCCCGGTCTTTACACCACCTGAATTAATCATTTGTTCCTCCTGATGTTATTTTTATAATTCTCTAAATTAAGTTATTTTTGTCAGATTAATGTTGTCTTTTTTGAAATATAAAAAGCAGTTATAGCTATGTTATATATAAATTAAGCTATAACGCTTAAAAATTTAACATAGAATTAATATGCTGTCAAGTAAAAAATATAAAGCCATACAAGCGGTTAAGAAATATCTCTCAAGTTAAAAATCGGTCTGATAATTACACAACGGTAAAATTTGGAGTCAAAGCACAAGCGTTGTCAGCGTGTCGGACAGTTGTTTTCTTTTATTGAATAAGCTCAAATCCTGCCTTAATTCATGGCAATATTTTATGAAAGGCGGTGTTATTATGGGAACATCTTTTTAATAAAACTGACCTCATCTTCACGGCTTTTGACCAAATCTTCAAGCCTCGCCTCAATTACCGCCCTGAATATCTTTTTATATATCGGGCCTGCTTTATAACCCAAGGCTTTCAAATCCTTCCCTGAAATCTCAGGCCGCACGCCTCTAAGTTTCACGAGGAAGAGAGAGATGGCTTTTTTCTCACCGCTCCCTTTTGCCTTTGCCATTGCAAATAAGATTGTCGGGAGTGAAACAGGGATCAGCGTGTAATAGATTTCTGATACAGACGCATTGGCCAGCTTTTTAAGAATATTGGGAGACTTTTCAATGCCGGCAATTATCTCTTTTTTGGCTTTTGGCGGCACCTGCAGCCTGTCAAGGGCCTGTTTAATATCATCTCTGGGAAGCTCTTCAAGCAGAGTCATGAAGACAAGGTCTGATTTATTGATTTTATCATTAAGATACAATAAGTTAAACCATGAATAAACCTCATATACCGCCTCGATTTTCTGCAATAGCACCGAGGTCATTTTTAGGTCTGGATGAATAAATCTCAACAGGTCAAATTCTGACAGTCTTTTGAGTGCCTTCACTGGTTCTGTCTCATGAAAAAGGAGGCTAAGTTCATCATAAAGGCGTGTTCCGGAGAGCTTCTCGAAAAGGTCAATCTTTGCGGCAGCCTTCATCAATGCCGCAGTATGCTTACTTATATTGAAACCGAACCTCTCAGAAAACCTTATCGCCCTGAAGACTCTCGTAGGGTCCTCAATAAAGCTGAGGTTGTGAAGCACCCTTATCGTTTTTTCCTTAATATCCCTCTGCCCGCCGAAAAAATCTATTAATTGCCCGAACTTTTTAGGGTTCAGCAATACCGCCAGCGTATTAATCGTGAAATCCCTGCGATAAAGGTCTTTTTTTATTGAAGATATCTCAACTTGCGGCAACGCGGCAGGAGATTTGTAATATTCCGTCCTTGCGGTTGCGACATCAAATTTAAGGAAATCCGTGACGAGAACCGCTGTGCCAAACCTCTTATGGACAGTTATCCTGGCATTAAGTTGCTTCGCAAGGTTCTGGGCAAAGACTATGCCGTTACCTTCAACAACGATATCAATATCAAGATTCGCCTCTCCCCTCTTTAAATCCCTTACTGAACCTCCGACAAGATAAGCAGAAAATCCTGAATTTTCAGCGAGTTCTCCCACAAGGACAAGGAGGTTAAAGACCTCGGAAGGGAATTTCGACTTCATTGTAGAGGCAAGGTTCCGGCCTGCCGAAGGCTTTTCCCTTGATGCCTCATCAAGTCCAACTCTGCCCTTTCTTATAAGGCTTTCATAAAGAGATCTCATAAGGTCGGTACGGGTTATGACTCCTGCCACCTTATTCCCGTCAAGCACCGGCATAATTCTCTGGTTCTGCTCCACCATCATCTGCTCGACTATGTTCAATGGAGTGGAGGGAGTGACTGTTTGAGCATCTGTGGTGCAAAATTCAGAAACCCTGCTTTTTCCGAAGCCGTGAAAGAGCGCCTTTTCAATTACTTCTCTCGAAATAATACCTAAATAATTCGAGCCCTTAAGCACAGGAAGGGCGTTGACGCCGAATCTGGTCATCATCTTTTCAGTAAATGCAACTGAATTATTCCATAATATGGTTTTGACAGGGCTTGTCATAATATCCTTTGCTGTCTTGGAAGGGTGTATCTTCTCATTTAATACTTTTAGAAGCCTCTCCTCAATATCTTCTAACGGGACACTTCCTAATGAAGCCGATGCCGCAGCATGATGGCCTCCGCCGCCAAAAGGCTCCAGTATCTCTGAAACATCCACTTCGGCAACGTTGCTTCTCGCTATTATATTAATCCTGTCTTCCATCCTTATTATCAGAAAGATAGCGTCGATATCCTTTACATCCAATATCTTATGCGCAAGATAGGAGATATCCCCAATATAATTATCTCTTGAAGCCTTGGCGACCTTGACCCTTGCCTCATGTATAAGATAGTCCTTTGCGGAATGAATAAGCTCATTCAGCAATTCTATCTCTTCAGTACTGATTGCCCTGCTCAAAAAGCTTGACACCACATTAAGGTTAGCCCCATTTTTCAATAGATATGCCGCCGCCTCGATATCCCTGACAGTTGTAGAAGGAAAGATAAGGGAACCCGTTTCTTCATATATGCCGAGCATAAATATGGTGGCTTCGGCAGGAGACAAAGCGACTTTATCCTTTCTGAGCATTTCCATAAAGATGGTTGTGGTTGCGCCGACATTTTGGATTATGCTTTTATGAGGCTTGATATCGGCAGCATCCCTGTCAGCAGCGTGATGGTCATAAAGATGTACCACAAGATCTTTTCTTCTTAATATTTCCGAGAACCCGCCTATTCTTTTGGAAGAATTAACATCAACAAGGATAAGTTTTGTGATATCAGAAAGCGATACATCTCTTATTCCCTTAATTTCAATGCCTAACTGCGAAAACTGCGATGAAGAAATAAATTCCCTCACACTTTTTTCCTGTGAAGACGGGAAGGCCATTACGGCTTTCGGATAATATTTCTTTGCAGCAATCATAGACGCAACAGCATCAAAGTCAGCATTTATGTGTGTCGTTATTATCTCCACAACTCAATTATATGTGGCAATCGTTTATATATTCAAGAAAATCCATACATCTGTATTCTTTTTTCCGCACCATTAATAACCTTATATTATAGGCAGAATATTATAGGCAGAGTGTTGCGCCTGCTTTAAAAGGCATGCCCATAACAGGCTGAAAAATAAGTATCAGTCATCAAACAATAAGTTTTTTTTATTTGATTTTGAAATGTTTAAAATATTATTATGGCTCTCTGAGCCAGGCCTGCCGCGTTACGCACATATTGGCTTACGCACGTTAATAATAGCTGATGAATTAAATGTACAAGAGATAATCTTGTAAACCTCAATACAATAAGGAGGAATAAATGAGCAAGCACAAAACCCCAATGCTGGATGAACTCGAAAAAGGGCCGTGGCCCAGTTTTGTTACCGAGATCAAGAGAGCCAGTAAAAGCAGCTCAATGCCCCAGATGGCAGAAGACGAGCTCGGTCAGGTGGAAAAATCCTACAGGACAAAAAAAGGATACTGGAAACACGGCGGGATTGTCGGTGTTCTCGGTTATGGAGGCGGGGTCATCGGAAGGTACTCTTCACTTCCTGATGAGTTTCCCGGAGTGGCACACTTCCACACTGTCAGGCTTAACCAGCCGAGCGGATTTTTCTACACAGCGGAAGCTCTCAAAATGATATGCGATATCTGGGACAAATATGGAAGCGGCATGACAAACTTCCACGGCTCAACAGGAGACCTTGTCCTTCTCGGAACCACAACAGAAAACCTTGAGGCTATTTTTGCCGAATATTCCTCGCGCGGTTGGGACCTCGGCGGTTCAGGTTCGGCAATGAGGACCCCGAGCTGCTGCGTCGGCCAGGCGCGGTGCGAATGGGCAAACATCAACACAATGGACATCTGCAACACGCTCACCCAGCACTTCCAGGATGAACTGCACAGGCCTTCATTCCCGTACAAGTTCAAGATAAAGATATCCGGATGCGCGTGTGACTGCGTTGCTTCAATTGCCCGTGCCGACCTCTCCATTATCGGAACGTGGAAAGGCGCCATCCAGATAGACCAGGCAGAGGTAAAAAAATATGCTGACGGCGGCCTCGATATTCAGAAAGAGATCGTTGGCATGTGCCCGACCGAGTGCATGTCTTTTGACGGCGGGAAGCTGAAGATAGCCGACGCTGACTGCAACAGATGCATGCACTGCATATCAAAGATGACAAAAGCGTTAAAGCCGGGTAAAGAGAGAGGCGCTACAATACTCGTAGGCAGTAAAGCGCCGATTGTCGTGGGCTCACTGCTCTCTTGGGTAATAGTTCCTTTCATAAAGTGCGACCCTCCCTATGATGAACTGAAAGAGCTTATCGGAAACATAATTGAATGGTGGGATGACAACGCCAAGCCGAGAGAAAGAATAGGCGAACTTATTGAAGTAAAAGGAATGAGGCCGTTCCTTGAGGCTATCGGCGTCGACCCGCAGCCGCAGCAGGTATACGAACCGAGAAAAGACCCGGTCTTCTTCGGGTCGGAAAGCGATTTCAATAAATAACATATTAAAAACATTAATTATAAGGAGGAAAAAATGTCATTACCAGAGAGACAGACTGATATAGGGCCGCCGCATTATGAGCAGTTTCTTCCGCCGGTAATCAAGAAAAATTACGGCAAATGGAAGTACCACGAAGTCCTGACGCCTGGCACAATGGTACATGTTGCGGAGAGCGGCGACAAGATATTCACGGTCAGGGTTGCTTCGCCGAGGATTCTCAGCACCGATACCATCCGCGAAGTATGCGCCCTTGCCGAGAAGCATTGCGACGGATACCTCAGGTTCACGACGAGAAACAACATCGAATTCCTCATTTCCGATGAGAGCAAAATGAAAGGCCTCCTTGATGATCTGAAAGCGAAAAAATATTCTGTCGGCGGCATAGGCCCGAGAATTAGCAATATCATTCACACGCAAGGATGGGTACACTGCCACAGCGCATGTACAGACGCTTCTGGCCTTGTTAAGGCTATAATGGACGAACTGCATGATTACTTTACGACCAAAGCGCTCCCCAATAAGGTAAGGCTCGCGGTTGCATGCTGCGTTAACATGTGCGGTGCTGTTCACTGTTCTGACATAGCTGTGGTTGCCGTTCACAGGAAAGTCCCCGTGATCGACCATGCAATGGTTACAAAAGCATGCGAGATACCGACAACAATCGGTTCATGCCCGACTGCTGCCATAAGGCCTAATCCGAAGGATAAATCAATAACAATCAATGAAGAGAGGTGCATGTACTGCGGTAATTGCTTTACCGTATGCCCGCCGATAAATATCCATAACCCGGAAGAAGACGGGGTTGCGATAGTCGTCGGCGGAAAGATTGGGAGCCTCAGGACAGACCCGAAGTTCTCAAAGCTTGCGATACCGTTCTTCTACAATGAGCCGCCGAGATGGCCCAAGGTCGTTGATGCGATAAAGAATATCCTTGACACATATCAGAAAGGCGCCAGGAAGCATGAGAGGGTCGGCGAATGGATTGAGAGAATCGGATGGGAAGCCTTCTTCAAACAGACAGGCATCGAGTTCACGTTCCAGCACATCGATGACTTCACATTCATGAGAGATACCCTTAGAACATCTGCGGCATTTAAATATTAACGGAATAAGAACGGGAAACCGGCTTTCCAGTGCCGGTTTCCCGTTTATGTTTTTTAGTTGATACGTCGAGACATAAAGATTAACTAAGTTTTCACCAAAATAAACCCAATTAAGATATAAAGGGGGGCATTATGGAACAGCTTGAAATACAGAAATTAATTTATGCCTACAGCTTAAAGATGAAGGGCAAAAAGAAACTTAAAGAAAAAGATATCATTAAAGAGATAACTGCTGAAACAGGTGAAGACAAGGATGCCGTAAAGGCAGCCCTGAGAGCCATGATTAATGAGGGCACGCTCATGTACTCATACGGTGGCGGCGCAAGTTCAGTAGAGATACCAAGCGAAGAGTACCTTAAAGAGAAAGGGCTTGATTTAAGCAGCTTATTAAAAGAAAAAGGCCTTATTTAATTAGTTACGGGGTCCGGGGGCTGATTTTTGTAAGACCTGCTGAATGTCACGGGTCATTTATTCGTACTGAACCTATCAAAAGATTAGGGAATTGTACCGGATCAGCCCCCGGACCCCGTAAATTTCCCCTTATCTGTCTTCATCCCCCTATATCTTCATGGCCAAATCAATTCCACGAATAATCATATCAGGGCTAAAGGGCGGAAGCGGAAAGACCGTCATCTCCCTAAGCCTCTGTTCCGCATGGAATGCCGAAAAGAAAAAAGTGGCTGTTTTCAAAAAAGGGCCTGATTATATCGATGCCGGATGGCTTGCACAGGCTTCGGGCAGCCCTTGTCATAACCTGGATCTCTTCATGATGAACTCCTCTCAGATAAAAAGCTCTTTTCTTCTGCGCGCCTCTAATTCCGATATAGCAGTAATCGAAGGCAACAGGGGATTGTATGACGGCTTAGACGATAAAGGTTCTTGCAGCACCGCAGAGCTTGCAAAACTTCTCGACACACCGGTCATTTTAATAGCTGACTGTACCAAATCAACAAACACGGTAGCCGCGACTATCCTCGGTTGCCAGACAATGGACCCTGATGTTCCAATAAAAGGGGTTGTGCTTAATAACGTCGTGACAAAACGGCAGGAATTACTTATACGAAGGTCGGTCGAAAGGCACTGCGGAGTGCCGGTCGTAGGCGCAATCCCGAGACTTAAGGAAAACCCTTTCCCTGAGAGGCACATGGGGCTTACCCCTTTTCAGGAACATGAAGACACCGCTGGCGGCATCAGAGCCGTTGAAAAACTCTGTGCTGACTATCTCGATATAGACACAATCTGGAAGATAGCCTCTGAAGCTGAAGCTCTTAACGCATATTCTGCGTTCAGAGTTCAGCATTCTGCCCGTGATAATAGAGAAAAAGTTAAAATTGGAGTCATTAAAGATTCCGCCTTTCAGTTTTACTACCCTGAAAATATCGAAGAACTTATAAAAAGAGGAGCCCGCATTGTAGAATTAAACATATTTAAAGACAGTAAACTGCCTGATCTGCACGCGTTGTATATAGGCGGCGGCTTTCCGGAAACAAACGCCGTAACACTCGCTGAAAACACTGGGTTCAAGGATTCGCTTAAAGAAGCTATTGAGAACGGGCTGCCGGTCTATGCCGAATGCGGGGGGCTGATGTACCTCGGCGAGCGCCTCATCATAAACGGCAAGACATACCCAATGACAGGCATATTCCCGCTTACATTCAGCCTTGGCATAAAACCGAGCGCGCACGGATACACAGTCATCGAGGTGATAAAAGACAACCCTTTTTTTAAAAAAGGATGCGTCCTCAAAGGGCATGAATTTCACTACTCAACGGTTTCTGACGCAGCGGATCAAAAGATTGAAATGTGCTTTTCCATGAGCAGAGGCAAAGGCATAAGAGAGAAGATGGACGGCCTCTTCTACAAAAATGTTCTTGCAACATATACGCACCTTCATGCAATTGGCTCGCCTGAATGGGCAGATGGTATAATAAACTGCGCAATAACATATAGAAATCAAAGGCAAAAGACCAAAAACAAGACTTGATCATTATTGATATCATTCCGAACTCCATGTTAAACAGCGAGGAGTTCTGAAACGAGCCATTCAATAAATTCTCTTAAAGCATAATGACGACTCACAGCTATTAAATTATATGGCAAAAGCCCGACCATTACAGTGCCCTTTTTGCGATAATTATCTTAAGAGGCCTATTGATATCAGGCTCAAAGACCTGGAGATATTGGGAGGCATATGCCCCTGCGGGTCAGTTTACGTGCTTGACCGCACCGGCCATCAGCTTGGACAAATATACATGGATGCGCTCTGTTTCGCCTGCAAAGGAGATTTTGAAAAAGCCCTTTCGCTTGACCCCGAAGACTATGAAGATATTGACCTCAATTATGACTTCAATTCAAATACCACCGGCAGAGGCAGGACACCAGAGAAAACGGGCAAACTACTTTTTTTGAGGCTTAAAATGAAAAAAAGTGATGCCATCTGACCTGACAAAAAAGATAAGCACCATTCTCCAATTGCAGGAATACGGCAGCCTTTTTAACATATGGTCAAAAAACAGAAAGGTCATCAGAATACTCATATCGCTCACTTATGACAAAAAAGATATTATTGCATGGCGTGCAATTGAAGGATTGGGCATATTAAGCGGCTCAATCGCGGAAACAGAGCCTGCCGCCGTAAGAAATCTCGCGGGGCGACTTCTCTGGATGATAAGGGATGAATCAGGCGGAATAGGCTGGAGTTCACCTGAAATGCTCGGTGAAATCGTACGGAACAATCCGGTGCTCTGCGCTGATATTGCCCCGATAATTATTTCCTTCCATGACGAAGAGCCGCTGCTGCCTGGGATATTATGGGCCGCGGGAAGGATTGGCGAGAGAAACAGAGAACTTATAATCCCTTCAATTGATGATATAGTTTCCTGCCTGAGCCACTATTCGCCGCTTATAAGGGGCCTTGCCGTATTGGCAGTTGGTAAAATAAAAGTTGGCGGGATCAATGCCAAATTAAAAGAACTTGCCGGAGACAACAATAAATTGAGAATTTATGACGACAACCATTTTATCGAGACCACTGTTGGCAGCATCGCCTCCAAAACTCTTGAAAAGTCTAAGACGGCAAAGCCGTTTTAATTTATGATTTACTCATTATTTTCAAAATGTTATCATTTTATGCATTATTTTTCTTATTAAGAGCGATAAACAACTTATTAATTTTTCTTATTTGACCTTGTTGAGGTCTATTTATTATATTCATTAGCTTGTTTTAAAGTTACCGATAGCTGGACCATTTTAATTGTTAAATTAACCCAGCAAAAACTTCAATAAAAGGAGACACCGAATGGCAACGTTTGACTTTGAAGGAAAATCTTATGAAATTGACGACGACGGATACCTGATCGACTGGCAGGAATGGAACGAGGGGCTGGCCACGCATATGGCAAAACAGGACGGCCTTGAGCTCACAGACGCGCACTGGGAAGTCATAAAGTTTCTCAGGGAGTATTTCGAAAAATTCCAGATTGCGCCCATGATCAAAATCCTCACGAAGGAGCTTGCAAAAAAATACGGCAAAGAAAAGGGGAATACCAAATATCTCTATGAGCTTTATCCCGCCGGGCCTGCGAAGCAGGCATGCAGATATGCAGGGCTTCCAAAGCCAACCGGTTGCGTATAACACCTGTTCCTGACAAAAAAGACCAAAGGGTTGGTATCCTTACATGTAATAATGAAGGGCACCAACCCTTTGAATTATATCCTGAGACCTGCATCATTAATAGATGAATATCAATGACCTTTTAATATACAAGAGGCCGCAGATAATCGAGAATTGGATTAATTTAATTGCAGAGACATGCCCTGAAGAATCCTCTATCTTCCTAAAAAACCTTAATAACAGGCTCAATAACCAGGCTGACACTATTGTGAGGGGGGGGATCCAAAGCCTCTTTGATGGAATAACATGCGGAGCGATAGATAAGACATATTCCATTCTTGAGAATATTTTAAAAGTGAGAGCCGTTCAGGACCTTTCTGCTTCCCAAGCCGTAGGTTTTATGCCGCTGCTGAAAAAAGCGGTGTGGAATGAATTGTCCGCTGAAATCCCTAAAGATAAACTCGCCGAAGAACTGCTGGATATTGAGAGCAAAATAGACGAACTTACTCTTATCTCATTTGATATATACATGAAATGCCGCGAGAGGCTTTTCCAGTTGAGAGCAAAAGAAGTCAAAGACACGGCATACAGATTCATGCAAAGAGCAAACCGAAGAGCGGCACAGACGGCAAAACAACAGGGAATTTAGCCAGACCTTTTTTATCAGGCATAGCAATGAAACAATTTGAGTCGTTGAAACTCACATAATAAATGTGAAAGGGGGTAAACAAATGGGAATCTTTTTTTCCTTCTTCATGGTCATACTGCTCGTCCTGATTGCCTACTTTGGGATAGCGGCTGCCGGCCTGCATACATTATTCGGCATCATTATTCCTTACGCGGCATTTGTAACTTTCTGCATCGGATTTCTGCTTAAGGTTATTAAATGGGGGCGTGCGCCCGTTCCGTTCCACATCCCCACAACTTGCGGTCAGCAGATGACACTGCCGTGGATCAATTACAGCAAGCTTGACAACCCGTCAAGCACATCAGGGGTCATAGGAAGGATGATACTGGAAGTCTTCTGTTTCCGCTCTTTATTTAGAAACCTTAAGACAGGGCTTAATAACGGCAATATCTCCTACGCTTCGGACAAGTGGCTCTGGCTTGCCGGCCTTGCATTCCACTACTCTTTTGCAGTGGTGCTGATAAGACACCTTAGGTTCTTCCTCGAACCGGTGCCTGCCCTTATAAATACGATTGACTCACTTGACGGATTCCTGCAGGTAGGCGTGCCTCATTTTCTGCTTTCAGGAGGGGTGCTGCTGATTGCGGCACTATATCTTTTCTTCAGGAGAACAAGCAATCCCCAAGTCAGATACATCTCTCTTCCCGCGGATTATTTTCCTCTTTTTCTTATAGCAGGCATTGCTCTCTCCGGCATAATCATGAGATACATCAGCAAGGTTGATATTATAAAGGTGAAACAGTTAACGGTATCTCTTGCTGAGCTTAAAGGAAACGCTCCCGAAGGTATAGGCACGATCTTTTTTATACATCTTTTCCTAATCTGCACGCTTCTGGTTTACTTCCCATTCAGCAAGCTGATGCACATGGGCGGCATATTCCTGAGCCCTACGAGGAACCTTCCCAATGACAGCCGCATCAAAAGACACATCAACCCGTGGAATCCTGAAGTGAAAGTTCATACTTATGAAGCTTATGAGAATGATTTCAGGGAAAAGATGAAAGGCGCCGGCATACCGGTGGAAAAGGAGTGATAATATGGCAAAAGGCACGCCAAAACCGGAAGAATTGACATCAAGCATAGATTATAACCCTCCCGCGACCGGCTGGAGGGAAACACCTGTTGATTTCAAAGAAGGAACCTTCTGCCATGGTGCAAGGCCCTCTTATCTTCAGGATGTGGGTTTTCCCAACGCAAGGGAGTGGGCACCGGCAGACAGCGACTGGAAACTCCCGGAGAATTGGAAAGAGATATTCCTTGAAGCAATGGGAGAACGGCTCAAAAAATATCGTTCATTTCAGCTCTTCATGGATATATGCGTAAGGTGCGGCGCGTGCGCTGACAAGTGCCACTTTTTCATAGGCACAGGCGACCCTAAAAATATGCCTGTCCTCAGGGCTGAACTCATAAGGTCGGTCTACAGGAAATATTTTACAACTGCTGGCAAGCTCTTGGGCAAAAACGCCGGCGCGAGGGAACTCACCTTAGATGTGCTGAAAGAGCTCTGGTATTACTACTATCAGTGCACCGAATGCCGCAGATGCTCTGTCTTCTGCCCTTACGGCATCGACCAGGCAGAGATAACGATGATAGTTAGGGAGATATTCAACCTTCTCGGCCTGAACACGGACTGGATTGCGGGGCCTGTCTCCAACTGCTACAAAAAGGGCAATCACCTCGGGCTCGAGCCTCATACGATAACAAGCAACATTGAATATCTTTTGGACGATATCGAGGAAATCACCGGCATAAGAATCGAGCCGACCTTTAACAGAAAAGGGGCCGAGATACTCTTTGTAACCCCTTCAGGAGACCTTTTCGGTGACCCGGGCACTTACACGGCAATGGGATATCTAATGCTTTTCCATGAACTTGGCCTTGATTACACCTGGAGCACATACGCTTCGGAGGGCGGTAATTTCGGCTTCTTCACCTCAATGGACATGGCGAAAAGGCTCAACTACAAGAAAACACGGCAAGCTTAACCTCGACCCGAGCCGAAACAATCATCTTAAAGTCACATTCCACGATTCATGCAACACCTCAAGAGGTATGGGGATATTTGAAGAACCGAGACACATTATCAAAAGCGCCTGCAACAATTTTCATGAAATGGCTGACGACGCAATCAGAGAAAAAACCTTCTGCTGCGGCAGCGGCTCCGGGCTCAATGCCGGGGAGAATATGGAGATAAGGATGAGAGGCGGAATGCCGCGGGCCAACGCCGTTAAAAAAGTAAAAGAAAAATACGGGGTGAACATGCTGGCAAATATATGCGCCATTGACAGGGCCGTGCTCCCTCCTCTTATGGATTACTGGGTGGGCGATGTAAGGGTATGCGGTGTTCATGAACTTCTCGCAAATGCCCTTGTGATGAAAGGAGAGAAAGAAAGGACACAGGACCTTAGGCTTGACGACCTCCCGGGAGCGGAAGAAGAGGGAAAGGAGGAGACTGAGTAATGTACAACGGAAGCAAGATAATAATAGGGCTCATCATCTTTTTGGCAATAGCAACTTTCCCCTTCTATTCCAACATTGGAAAGTCTGCCGGCGTACCGATGCCTGACACCAATACTCCGGTGATAAACGGGCTCGACAAGAAAGAGTGTGTCGCATCAGCTGAATACATGAAGAAAGAGCATATGAAGGTGCTTGACGAATGGAGAGACGAGGTAGTCAGGGAAGGGAAGCGTGATGTCATCAATGTGGGAGGCAGGGTCTTTGAAAAGAGCCTTCAGAACGGCTGCATGCAGTGCCACTCGAATAAAAGCAGGTTCTGCGATGAATGCCACAGTTACGCCGGAGTAAAACCCTACTGTTGGGACTGCCATCATTTCAAGGAGGGCAGGATATGAGAATTGACAGAAGAAAGTTCTTGCAGATAGCCGGGCTTTCCGGCATAGGCTTGGGTCTGTCCGCGGCAGACGGGTTGTTCAAAGGGAAAGCGCTCGCGTCAGGCGCGCATTCGCTTCCCTCCTCGGGCACAAGACTGGCCTTTGTGATAGATGTGAATAAAATAGAGGGAGAAGATGGGTACCGCAGGATAATCGAAGCCTGCCACAAAATACACAATGTCCCCAATATCCCGAATACAAAACACGAGGTAAAATGGATATGGACCGACAGCTACGAACACTCCTTTCCAGACCAGCCAAATGAATTCCTTCCCGAAAAGATAAAAGAGAAGCCGTTTCTGCTTCTCTGCAACCACTGTGACAAGCCGCCGTGCGTAAGGGTCTGCCCGACAAAGGCGACCTTCAAGAACCCTGACGGAATTGTGGTTCAGGACCCTCACCGCTGCATCGGCTGCAGGTTCTGTATGGCCGCGTGCCCGTATGGTTCAAGAAGCTTTAACTGGGTCGACCCTCGCAACTATCTCGACATGAAGAATATTAATCCCGACTTCCCGACAAGGACAATGGGAGTTGTTGAGAAATGCACCCTCTGCCCTGAGAGGCTTGCAAGGGGGCTTGAGCCTGCCTGCGCCGAGGCATCAAACGGAGCAATTGTTTTCGGCAACCTCGCAGACCCTGAATCAGAAGTCAGAAAAATTCTAAACACACACTATACGTTAAGGCGCAAGCCTGAGATTGGAACTCAACCGAGCATCTTTTACGTGATAGGAGGTGGTGAAAATGCTGGATAGAGCGCTCAAAGGGAGCAAAACATACTGGACTCTCGTCATCATCCTTCTCGGATTTATCAGCGCCGGAAGCCTTGCGTATCTCCATCAGTTCAAAAACGGCCTCGGCGTAACCGGAATGAGCAGGGATGTCTCATGGGGTTTCTATATATCCCAGTTCACCTTCCTCGTCGGGGTAGCGGCTTCTGCCGTGATGCTGGTGATACCTTATTACCTTCATAACTACAAAAAATTCGGCAGGATAGTTATACTCGGTGAATTTTTGGCTATTGCTTCAGTAACGATGTGCATGACCTTCATATTTGTCGATATGGGGCAGCCGATGAGGATACTAAACGTCATCCTTCATCCGACCCCGAATTCGATATTGTTCTGGGACGCGATGGTATTGAACGGCTATCTCGGCCTTAACCTTGTGATAGGGTGGGCCACGCTCCACGCGGAGAAGAAGGGCACCCCTCCTCCGGCATGGTCAAAGCCGCTTATTTATCTCTCCATCCCTTGGGCTGTCAGCATTCATACTGTTACGGCATTCCTGTATGCAGGGCTTCCGGGCAGGCATTTCTGGCTCACGGCAATAATGGCCGCGCGATTCCTGGCATCGGCATTTGCCGGCGGCCCTGCCCTGCTTATCATTCTTGCCCTTGTATTGAGAAAATACACGAAGTTCGACCCGGGCAGAGAGCCTATTCAGTCTGTTGCCAAGATAGTAGCTTACGCGATGGTGGCAAATGTCTTCTTCATAATACTGGAGCTCTTTACGGCGTTCTACAGCAATATACCGGGGCATATGCACGCCTTTGAGTTCCTGTATGCCCACGGCAACCTTGTGCCGCTTATGTGGGCATCTTCAGTTCTCGCGGTACTCTCGCTGATACTGATAATCCCGCCAAAGTTCAGGGAGAATGAGTCAACTCTCATACTCGCGTGCATTTCAATATTCATCTCTCTCTGGATAGATAAAGGGTTCGGCCTTGTCATAGGAGGTTTTGTTCCGACACCGTTTAATACCATAACCGAATACTGGCCCACATTGCCTGAGACGATAATCACCCTCGGGGTATGGGCTCTGGGGTTCCTTGTTCTAACCATACTTTACAAAGTCGCAATCTCCGTAAGAGAGGAGCTTGGGACAGCAGGTCCCCCCAAATAGAGATTAAGAATATCTTTTAAGGACGGCGGGCAGAAAGCCCGCCGTTTTTTTGTTTTATTGAATTGACATTTCTTCTGTTAAGATATATGTTATAAAAAATTCTTAGTACCTTAAGGGGAGAGAGATGGCGCAGCGTCTTTTTGCTTTCATTCTGATAGTAGCAGCATTAATTATCGCCGCCGTAAATGCCTATAAGTCATGGACTGAACGCCCTGCCGGGGAAGGCACCTGTTATGTTCAGTCAAGGTTTGTCATTCCCGATGCATGCAGGGGTGATTGCGGCGATAAGGAGATATGCAGGCCTCTGACTACGCGGGATTACCTCTTGGGATTCCTTCAGCAGCCTGACGAATGCGTCTGCGTAAAAAAGGGAAAGAGCCCGGGAAGTATGGGAGAAACGGGTTCAGGCGTGACAGGGACTGTTGTCCCGCCTCCCATGTGATCACTATTAACAATAAGGAGAATTCATGAAGCTGCCTGAATACATAACTGCCGAAGAGGTTAAAAAGGTCTGTAAAAAGATAGGGCTTCGCGACTGGTCAAAGATAAAGAAACCTGATGTTTCCAGCAAGGAAGCTGCCGTGATACTCAAGCTCGTGAACAAAAAAAAGATGGCGATTCCGCTTGATGATTTCAGGCAGGGGCTTGAGGTGGAGCTTGAGCACGGGACAAGATACGAAGACGCAAACGTGACCAATAATCATCCCTTGATAACAGGAAAGATAGTGCTTGCCCACCTTAAAGAGACGATGGACTATTACAAGAGGATAGACGTTGCCGAAACAGAAGGAGACCTGCTTAAAGCGCTCATCTCCAATAACATGAAAAAGGCGCGCGCCAAATATGTAAAGCTTATAAAAGCCCAGAAAGCCTTGAATAAGGTGATTGCAGAGCAATTGGAATAAGCTTTATTTCCCTTACGCATCTTCCAATAAAAAAACTAAAGGAGAACATAATGCTGGAACCGAATAAAGTTACTTTATATTCAGGCGGCCACCGGGGCACAGAAGAGTATTTCGGAAAGACCTCGGAAAAATGGGGCGTACAGGAAGTAACATTTAACTTCGAGGGACACGAGATCAGCAGGAATAAAGGCTTGACGATACTTTCTGACGCCGAACTCCTGAGGGGCGGGGTCAGCCTTGATATAATAAACAAGCGCATGGAGCGTTCGTTTGCCCAGACCCCGACAATGCAGAAGATATTTCAAACGGTCTTCCATGTCGTAAACAGCGGCTATCAGGTCTTTGCAGCCGGGTGGCTCCTCTCAAACGGCACGGTAAAGGGAGGCACGGGCTGGGGCGTCGAACTAGCCCGCCTCTTCAACAGGCCGGTCCACCTCTTTGAGCAGGACAGGAAGGAGTGGGTATCGTGGGTTCATAACGAATGGGTGACAGAGGAGCCTGTCATCTGCCACAGAACGATATCTGTCACCGGAACACGCAGCCTTTCAGAAGAGGGCAAGCAGGCTATAGACGAACTTTTCAAGCGGTCATTCAAAGCTTCAGGAAAATAAGATTGATAATTTCATGCCAGAACTCAAAATACAGACAGCACTCAGGAGCAAATAATTATGTCGGGAAGAGAGAGCAGTGAAAAGCGGCTTGCGGTACTGATAGACGCGGACAACGCCCAGCCTTCTATCATCGACGGGCTTCTCGCCGAGATATCGAAACACGGGGTGGCAAGCGTAAAGAGGATATACGGCGACTGGACAAAACCCATCCTCAAAAGCTGGAAGGATGTGCTTCTAAAGCACGCCATACAGCCGATTCAGCAGTTCAGCTACACAAAAGGGAAGAACGCCACCGATATGGCGATGATAATAGACGCGATGGACCTCCTCTACTCAAACAGGTTCGACGCCTTCTGCATCGTATCGAGCGACAGCGACTTCACCCGCCTCGCTTCAAGAGTCAGGGAGGCGGGGCTTCTGGTTTACGGATTCGGCGAGAAGAAGACGCCGCAGGCATTTGTCTCGGCATGCGATAAATTCATCTACACAGAGATACTCTCAATGGAGGATGAGCCGAGCAGAAGGATGAAGCCCAAAAACATAATCGAACTGAAAAGAGACACCCGCCTTGTGAATCTCTTGAGAGGCGCAGTAGAGTCGGCGGCTGACGATTCAGGATGGGCGAACCTCGCGACAGTCGGAAACAAGATAGTAAACCAGGCGCCTGAATTTGATTCAAGGAATTACGGCTACGTAAAACTCGGGGAATTGATTGAAGCATCCCAGCTTTTTGACATAGACATCCGCACGATAGGAAAAGAGGGGCACAAGGTAACTTACGTAAGAGATAAAAGAAAAGAATAACCCTGAGGGTTGATTACTTTTGCCCATATATGTTAAAAAAGCTGTGACAATTTAAAAATTACATAGTTATCCGGCCTGCCGCTCCCTGTCCGTTTCTTCTCAGGTTATGCCGCTTCTTCGTGTCATCAAGCCGGGGTATTTTTAGTCTCAGGAGGCGCTATGAAATATTATCTTACAGCAATTGTTCTGGCACTTACAGCGATATTAATATTTACCGGGATAAAAGGCCAAAAAGCGCCGGAGAGAGAAGCAATAATTGAGCCCCTAAAGAAAGAGTCTTTTCATAAGATAACCGGCACTATAAAAAAGGGGGAGACTTTCTTCAATATCTTTAAAAAGTACGGGCTCAACATCGCGGAGTTTTTTAAGATAAGGGACGCCGCCGCGGATGTTCATCATCTCAGGGAAGTGAAACCCGGCCAGCAATACATTATCTCCGTTAACGCCGACAAGAGCGTTAACTCTTTCTCATACTGGATTGATGACGACAGCATCCTCAGTATCGCCAGGAAGGATGAGGATTTCAAAAGCAGCAGGATAGACATCGAATATGAGAAAAGGGTGATGCACATCGGGGGCGTAATCACCGATAATCTCATCTCATCGATCGGGGAGGGAAGAGAGAACCTTCTGCTTGCCCTGAGGCTTTCGGATATCTTCGCGTGGGACATTGATTTCACGTCCGACCTTAGGAATGCAGATACCTTCAAGATCATTGCCGAAGCTCTATATCTTAACGGCAAATTCAAAAAATACGGCGAAATATTATCGGCAGAGCTCATAAATGACAGAAAGACTTACCGCGCATACATCTTTGAAGGAAATGAAAAAGCCGATTATTTTGACGAAACCGGCAGAAATCTCCGAAAGGCTTTCCTCAAAGCGCCCCTGAACTTCAGGAAAATAAGCTCCTATTATTCAGGGGCAAGGCTGCACCCTATTCTGAAAGTTTACAGGCCTCATCACGGCCTTGACTATTCAGCGCCAGAAGGTACGCCTGTTTCAGCAGTAGGCGACGGCAGGATCGTCTTTGCCGGAACCAAGGGGGGGTATGGCAATCTCGTTGAGATAAGGCACCCGAACGGTTATGAAACATTATACGGACACCTCTCAAAAATCAATAAAGAAGTCAGGAACGGAACGTTTGTCGAGCAGGGCCAGATCATCGGATATGTCGGCTCCACCGGTTTGGCTACAGGCCCTCACCTGCATTATGAAATGAGAATAAACGATATGCCAACAAATCCCCTCGCGATAAAAATGCCGAGCGGGGAGCCTGTCCCCGCAAGCCTTATGGCTAAATTCAGAGAATATAAAAATATGATGGACATCAGGATTGCTTCGATCAAAATCCCTTCTTTTACATTTGCCGAAAAAATTTCCGGCAATTCTCACAGCGATAAGCTTTAGAAAGCTGCTTTTGGCGGGCAATTGAAATCGTTTTTTATTAAAAGCAAACCGTTATTTTTATAACCTCTCCTCATAACATTATAATAATTATAGGTGATTATAAAGCTTTTGGCACAGTATGACACAGTTTTTCAACTAAAAAGGTGAATATGTCATTGTTTCTGTTATTGTATCTGAATTCCATCTCTTTCAAGTACAAAGGGAACTTTTCCTTGGAGACTCCATGAAA
>JACQZG010000011.1 GCA_016213935.1 Nitrospirota bacterium | reverse complement strand
TAATTTCTTCATAAGAAACGCCGGGAAGCTCGCCCGTTCCCTTCTGTATGGCGCGCTTGATATTTTCAGCGGGCATGTTTACGCTCTTGGCGTTGTCTATCGCCAGCCTCAGCCTCGCGTTCATGTTCGGGTCTCCGCCCCCGATCTTCGCCGCAACGGTTATCTCTTTTGAAACCTTTGTGAATGCCTTTCCCTTCTTGGCGTCGACTATGGCCTTTTTATGCTTTATGCCCGCCCATTTCGAATGTCCTGACATGGTTAGTTAAATCCCCCTTAACATGGCGATGTATTTAGATAGTTTAATAGAATTGCAACGTTTTGTCATTCTGAGTCCCGATATTTCGGGACTCAGAATCTTGCAGTTAAGCTAAAAATCCGAAAAAAATCTAAGGGCAATAAAAAAGGCGTCCTCCCGAAGGATCGGGAGAACGCCTTTTCAGGTAAAACTATTAAGCAGGATTTAGAAGGTGAGTTCCAAACCGTGCCTTACGCCGTACGGGTTGTCCGCGTCGTCGCTGCTTCCATAGCTCTTATACCTGTCATAAGCTGAGCCTGCGAACATATAGCCTGCCTCAATATAGTAAACGAGGTTTGTGTCAACCTGATAGGTGAACTTTGCGTCAACCTCCGTGCCTACGGCCTTTGACCTGTCATATGAGCCATCGGTCTCTAACGCGCCCTTGATGGCGACAGCCTTTGCCGCCCTGATATAGAAGATGTCAAGCGCGACATTCATGTCAGAAGTTACATCAGCATCCGCGCCGAGGTTCACATACCATGTGTTTGCTATGCCTGCCTTGCTGCAGTCGCAGTCTGTGCTGTCATTGCATGCCGCATTCATAATCTTGTCATCATAGAGGAAAGCGGTCTGCCTTACGCCGAGGTTTCCGCTCGTGCCGATAGTGGTCATGAAGCCCTCGATCTCGTTGCCAGTATCCATTGTAGAGCCAGACTCCTCGATCTTGTCGCCGCTACCGTAGCCGACTTCAAGGCCTGCTGATACAGGGGAGTTCGGGATGTCCATCTTTGCTCCGACTACCCATGCATAGCCCTTGAACTTCATGTCAGATCCCCCGCCAACGCCCTTTGCCTTGCCGCTCTGCATCTCAACATCAGCATAGAGCTTTGCACCCCCTACTTCTGCGTCACCGTAGAGGCCTACGTTCCAGAGGTGAAGGCCCTTTGTGTCATAGCCGTATTCATTGTAATCCTGGTCATCAATATAGGTTATGTCTGTGCCGAGGTTAATGCCGCTAAGGCCTGTTGAGGCGCCGAGGATGAATGCATTGACATCGTCATTGCCTGGCGTACCGATTCCGGCGGCGGCGGTGTTATTTTCTGCGAGTTTTACCATGGTGAGAGATACCTCTGTGCCTTTCTGCGGCTCTGTCCAGAGGACTATAGCATCATCACCGAATTTTGCGTGGTTATAGAATACGCCGTTTCCGAGTTTTACGAGCATATGGCCTGCCTTTACGCCTGAGAGAACTCCGAGAAGGCCTGTCCCCTGATGGGCAATATATGCCTGGCGGATATACATGTCTGCTGGCTTGTAGTTGCCGTCGCCGCAGTTATCTGCGCAGTCAAATGTTCCGGAAGCTGCATCATAATAACCCCATGTATAAGTGTCATCAGATGTCCCGCCTGCTTCAAGCTCTATTACGCCCATTGTGTTCGGGCTTACGGTTGCCTGAAATTTGAGCCTTGCCCTTGAATCATAAATTGCCTTGTAGTCTGCTGATTCGCTGTTGAAATCAGAAGTGTTGTCCCTGAAGTCGCCCCTTACCCTGATTGAACCGCTGATGTCAATGCTTGACTTGCCCGCTTTAACGAGCTTTGGCGTGTACTCATAGCCGGTGTCTGCCGCGTGGCCGGCGAATACGGATGTGCCGAAGCCTACGACAAGCAGAAGACTTAAAATCGTTACCATTGTTTTTCTCATCTTCTTTTCTCTCCTCCTTAAAGATTTTGGTTTTGGGTTTGTGAAGCTATCGTTTTAAAGAAATTACTGATGCAGTTTAATGTTAGATTACTGAGAATCACCTCCCGGTTTTAAGAGTTTATAACTGAATTCACTGCCAAGCATGCGTTTGTTGATGTATGTTATACCACCAATTTGCTCTTTTTTGCAAATAAAAAATGCAAATAGCATATTTTTATTGCATCGTTAAATCCGTTCCGTTTGAGAAAGAACATTTTACTGCTTGGACTTAAATAGTAGCAAGAAGCAAGCCAGCTTTGAGAATAATCAACAATTAATAATTAGCAATCAATAATTAATGAATAAAATCAAGAAGTTTTGTCAGCATGTTGTTTTTCATGGCTGATGGCTGATGGCTGATGGCTGATTGTTTTATGTGTTATTTATACTATATAAAGTGATGTAAAAAAGACGCAGGGTGAGGTTAATTAGGAATTGTCTTTATCCTCTTTTTCCTTGTGCACTTCGATGATGCTTGCGACTTTGATGTTTGCCGCCTGAAGCGCCTTCTGGATGTCAACGGTTTTCGCGTCCTCGACCTTTAAAATATAATTGCTCTTCATGGTGTCACCTCCAGTAACATGATTTTTCTACTGCATAAATACGATTCCGGGCAAGCCTGCCTGCCGGCAGGCAGGAATGACGACTCAGTGACTATGATTGTCACTCTTGCTTGTCGGGAGTCTTTAATATATTTTAATACTCAAACACCTCCATATCCGGGGCAGGGGTGAAGTTGAAGACATTATCGAGAATGCTTGTGTTTATCCTCAGGTCGCTTATGCTGATTATCACATTGTTGCCGTAGATGTCGAATATGGTAAATGAGTTGACAGGGAAATCGCCTGAGCTCACATCTATAAGAAGCTCTTTTATCGAACCTATCTTGCGCTTCGGCTTAAGTTTGAGGATGTTTTCCTTGTCTGTCGCGGCTATCTCGAAGTTCGCCCTCAGGTTCTCGATGCTTGCGAGAAGGGCTATGGGAGCCTGTCCATAGGCGTTTTCAGAGAATTTGCTCTTTATCGCCTGTTTGGCAAGCCTTTTATATATCCAGATTTCATCCGTTTTTATATATACTTCTTCGTCTCTCGGCTCGGCATATCCCCATCTTATCATCAAGGGTTTTTTAATGAAGAACTGGCCTGAGAACTTCTCTGTCCGTTCGAGGTCAACGAGAAAGCTCTCCTGCGAGAAGTTGCCGGTTATGTCTCTGATTGCGCCAGCCTTTTGCTCTATCATCGAGACCGTCTCTTCAACGGTTGCGGCGTATGCAACTGATCCGACAGATGACAGATGACAGATGACAGTAAAAATAACCGCAAAGAAAAAATCAATAAATACTGAACTGTTTTTATATTTTGACAACTGACAACCGACAACTGACAACTTATTTTTCATTAACTCCTCCTTAATATCTCCCTCGGTTTTCCGGCTTCTCCGGCGGGGCCGACAAGCCCTTCTTCCTCCATCATCTCCATTATCCTCGCCGCCCTATTGTAACCTATTTTCATTCTTCTCTGTATGTAGGATATCGATGCCTGCCCCGAAGACAGGACGAGGTCTCTCGCTTCCGCGTAAAGCTCATCTTTTCCCTCAAGGTCTGCCTCTATCTCAGGCTCGGCAGTGAGTTCCTGAAAGAGGGTGTAGTCAGGGTTCTGCTGCGCCTTGATGAAATTAACAACATTCTTGACCTCTTCCTCGCTCACATATGCGCCGTGCACTCTGAGCATCTTTTTGCCCGGGCTCATGTAGAGCATGTCGCCTTTGCCGAGGAGTTGTTCAGCCCCATAGGTGTCGAGGATTATCCTTGAATCGAGCTTGGAAGAGACATTGAAGGCTATTCTCGACGGGAAGTTCGCCTTGATCACGCCTGTTATCACATCCACCGAAGGCCGTTGGGTAGCGAGGATGAGATGTATCCCGGCGGCGCGCGCCATCTGGGCGAGCCTCGCTATAGAGTCTTCAACCTCATGCGCGGAGACGAGCATAAGATCTGAAAGTTCATCAATAAGAACCACAATATATGGAAGAGGCTCCCTTTGAGGGTCGCCTTTTTCAGTCTCCGAAATGCTCTCGGGCACAGCCCCGCTCTTAAGTTTTGCATTGTAAGCCTCGATATTGCGCGAGCCCGATTCGGCAAGAAGCCTGTAGCGCCGCTCCATCTCAAAGACTATCTTTTTGAGGGCGCCCGATGCCTCCTTCGGGTTTGTTATCACGGGCATGATGAGATGGGGGATGTCCTGATACGCTGACAGCTCAAGCATCTTAGGGTCTATCATGAGCATCTTTATCTCAGCGGGCGTCGCCCTGTAGAGGAGGCTCAGTATCATGGTGTTTATGGCCACGCTTTTGCCGGAACCCGTTGCGCCAGCCACGAGAAGGTGAGGCATCTTGGCGAGGTCAGCGGTAACCGCATTGCCGAAGATATCCTTTCCGAGCGCCATCGTGAGTTTTGAGTGCCCCTTTCTGAAGGTGTCCGAGACAATGATGTCCTGCAGAAAGACATCCTCCCTGTCCTTATTCGGCACTTCTATGCCGAGGGTGGCTTTGTTGGGAATGGGCGATATCCTTAGGCTGTTCGCTTTGAACGCCATTGCAAGGTCATCGGTGAGCGAAACGACCTTGTTTATCTTTATCCCGGGCGCGGGCTGGAACTCGAACATCGTCACGATTGGGCCGGGTGAGACATAAGTGACCCTCCCTTCGACAGAGAAGTCGAGGAGCTTTTTTTCGAGAAGTTCGGACACTTCAAGAAGTTCCTCTTTTGACGGCCTCGATTTTGAAGGGGGCGGGTCATTGAGCAGTTCGATCGGAGGGAGTTCGTATTTGCCGCTCTTCTTCTCGGCAGGCTTTGCCTTCTTCTCCGGGTATTTGAGAGGGAGATGCCCCTGTTTTTCCGGTATCTCGGGAAGTATTTCGAGCTCTATCTCAGGCTCCTTCTTCTCTTTCTTCTTCACCGCGGTCAGCAGGGGTTTAATCGAGGGCATTGATTTCGGACTTTTCGCGGCCTTCTCTTTTATTGCGGCAAAAAGGTCAACAATCGAAAACTGTATGAGGTACATGAGAGTGATGATGAGGAGCGGCAGAAAGAGAATATAAGAGCCGATTGCAGAGAGAAACGTGACGGAGAAGCTTGTTATATAAACGCCCGTAAGACCTCCCGAGGGATTTCCCGCCTCAGGCTTTCCGAGGGCAAGCGCGAACAGGGATGATGACGCGAGTATGAGCATGACAATCATGCCGGCAAAGACTGCCGGCCTTTGAGAACCCGCTTTGCCTAACATCTTTTTTATGCCGTATATCGAAAGGATGAGAGGGAAGATGTATGAACTAAGCCCCATCACCTGAAGCAGTGTTTCGGAAAGGTATGAACCAAAGACGCCGAAGAGGTTTCCGGGCTCTGCCTGCGGAGTTGACGCATGCGTGAAGAATGAAGGGTCTTTAGGGCTGTGGGTTATGAGGCTTAACAGAATAATGATGCCCGCGGAGAGGCAGAGGACACCGGCAATCTCTTCCTTTATCCTGCCAGCCTTGTCCATATTGCTAATATGATAGCAAAAGAGAGCAAAAAACGATAATAAGCAAAGGGCCTGAGAGAGTAATTTTTGAAGAATAGTATGAGGTATTTAACCGCGAAAAAGCCTGTTGCCGCGGAGAAGAGAGCGCCTGTCATGAAAATATCGATCTCAATCGCTCCCGTTCCCGCAAGGTTCTTCGCCTCAAGGAGGCTCGCACCCGCGACAGCCGGTGTCGCGAGAAGAAAAGAGAAGCGCGCCGCATCTTCCCTTCGCAGGTTGAGCATGAGCCCCGCGACAATGGTTATGCCTGACCTCGATACGCCGGGCATAAGCGCAGTTGCCTGGGCAAAGCCTATCAAAAGAGCGTTTCCAAAGGTCACAGATTCCATGCTGCGCCTGCTGTAATTGTCATAACCCTTTTCTGAGATGAGCATAAGAACCGAGACGAGCGATAATGTAGCGGCAATGAGATAAGGGTTTCTCACGGAATGTTCAAAAAAATCATGAAGAAAGAATCCGGCAATCACGGCAGGCATTGTTCCGGCAATTATCTTCCACGCCAGTCCCTCTTTTTGAGACAGGCTCTTCAATAATTCTACCCAATCATTCCTGAAATAGAAGAGAAGCGCAAGAAGTGTTCCGAAGTGGAGGGCGACGTCAAAGGAGAGTGAATTGATGATGCCGTCCCATTTAAAGAACCACGGCAGGATGATGAGATGGGCAGAACTGCTCACGGGGAGAAACTCCGTGAGCCCCTGCACAATCCCGAGGATTATTGATTCGAGCATGAGAGAGTATAGCAAAAAAGACAGGGCATAAGGCATAGGGCGCAATGACAGATTCAGCGCCGTTCTGCTAAACTCTTTTATGACTGAAGCGCCTCAGGTGAATAAGGAAGAGTCAAAAAAGGAGAAGGGGGAGCTCTTTCGTTCTTTGAGCAGCGCGAGCATGATAGGGATTAACCTTGTCACCTCCACCTTTGTCGGTTTTGCCATAGGGCATTGGGTTCTGGACAGGTATCTTCATACTGATCCGTGGTTCACCATAATATTCCTTCTCCTCGGCATCGCGTCGGGGTTCAAGCATCTCTACAACGTGGCGATGAAGCAGAGTAAAGATAATAATGAGAGTGAAATAAAATGAATCCGATATTAAAAGGCGTAATTCAAAAGAGCGGTATAATAATTCTGCCCGCAGTGCTTATCGCTATCTGCTTTCAATGGGATAAAGTGCCGGCCGGCATACTTGCCGGCGCGGTCTTCGGCATACTGAACCTGAGGGGGCTTGTAAGGTCTGTTGAGAGGTTTATATTATCAAAAAAGATGAAGGCCGTAATGATGCTTACAAGCATCTTCAGGCTGTTTGGATTGTTTGCTGTTATCTTCTTTTTGATGTATAAAAAGCTGGTCAACCCGTTCGGCCTTCTATTCGGCTTTACCGTTGTATTTTTTCTGATACTCACAGAGGGGCTGAAGGCGGCAAATAGAGAAGAATAAAATTACATAATATTAATCAGGAGAAATAATATGCGCAGATATCAATCAACCAATGCGATGAAAAAAAAGCTTATAGAACTGATAATCAAAAGGACATTCAGATATACGGAAAAGCCATCTTTCAAGCTTGCATCGGGAGGGATGAGCAATTATTATTTCAACTGCAAACCCACTACCATGAGCTCAGAGGGGATGTATCTTATAGGGAACCTTCTCTATGAGATCATCATGAAAGATAAAAAGTGGAAGGTCAAAGGTGTCGGGGGGCTCACGCTCGGCGCTGACCCGGTTGCAAACGCCATCGCCTACACTGCCTATTTAAAGGGAACTCCGCTTGAGGCGTTTGTTGTCCGCAAAGAGCCTAAGAAACACGGCACCATGCAGTGGATAGAGGGCAATGTAAATGAGGGCGACAAGGTTCTCATAATCGAAGATGTCATCACAACAGGCGGCTCTTCGATAAAGGCGGTCGAGAGGGCACGGATGTGCGGGCTCAAAGTCGCAGGCGTGCTTTCGCTTATAGACAGGCAGGAAGGCGGAAAAGAGGCGATAGAGAAGTTAGGCATCCCATGCAGGGCGCTCCTGACGAAAGAAGAAATATTTGAAGCGTTTACTTCCTCCCGTGCCTGAGCCTCGGGTCAAGCGCGTCCCTTAATCCTTCCCCGACAAGGTTGTAGCTCAGGACGGTCAGCAGGATCGCGATTCCGGGAAAGACCGAGAGCCACCATGCTATCTCAATGTTATCTTTCCCAAGCGTAAGAATATTTCCCCAGCTCGGCGTGGGCGGCTGAACCCCTATGCCCAGGAAGCTGAGCGCCGACTCTACGAGGATCGCGGCCGCAACCCCGAGTACGGCCGAGACAAAGACGGGAGATAAGCTGTTCGGCATTATGTGCCTGAATATTATTCTCATGTCGCCCGCGCCGAGGGCCCTTGCCGCAAGGACAAATTCCCTCTCCTTGAGGGAAAGAAACTCCGCCCTCACAAGCCTCGCGACCCCCATCCATGAGGTGAGCCCTATCACTATCATGATGTTCCATATGCTCGGCTCGATAAATGCTATTACCGCGAGTATGAGAAAGAATGTCGGGATGGATAGCATTATGTCCACGAACCTCATTATCACCCTGTCTGTCCAGCCGCCGTAGTATCCGGCGAGCGCGCCGAATATCATTCCTATTACAGTTGAAATTCCGACGGCGACAAAACCCACTTCGAGCGATATCCTGCTGCCGTATGCCATTCTTGAGAAGACATCTCTTCCGAGGTCGTCCGTGCCGAGAAGATGCCCCCTGCCGGGCGGCTCAAGTATATGGCCGCTGTCAATATCATTCGGGTCATAAGGAGATATCAGGGGCGCTGACAATGCCGCGGCAAAGAAGAGCATGACGAGTATCAGCCCGAGCACCGCGAGCTTATGCCTTTTGTAGATGAGCCAGAATGAATTTATCGAGTTTAGAAAATGCATAGGCGTTTTCAGTTTACCCCGCTCTTATCCTCGGGTCAGCGAACATATACCCGAGGTCAGCCAGAAGGTTCCCTATCAGCGTCAGAAACGCACCTATCGTAAGGATGCCCATAATCAGCGGATAATCCCTTGTCATGACCCCCATGAAGAAGAGCTGCCCCATGCCCGGGATGCCGAAGATATTTTCGAATATTACGCTTCCTCCTATGAGCCCGGGAACAGATAAACCGAGCAGAGTGATTATCGGGAGCATGGCGTTCTTCATGGCGTGCCTGTAAATCACGCTCCTCTCCGGAAGCCCTTTCGCCCGCGCCGTGGTTATGTAATCCTGGCGAATCACCTCGAGCATGTTGCTCCTCATATACCTTGAGAGGCCGGCAAGCCCCCCGAAAGATGATACGAAAAGAGGAAGTATCAGGTGGTTTGCCCTGTCCCATATCTTTCCCGCGAGCGAAAGTGAATCATAATTCATGGACTTGAGCCCGGAGATGGGGAGCCAGTCGAGATGTATGCCGAATAGCATCATCAGCAGAAGCGCGAGCCAGAATGAGGGGATCGCGAAGCCGAGGAATACGAATGTGGTTGTGAACTTGTCGTAAATAGAGTATTGATGCGTTGCCGATGATACTCCGATGGGTATTGCGAAGATGAATATGATGAGCATCGAGAGGACGTTTATGAGAAATGTTATGAAGAGGCGCCTTTCCGAAAGGGGCTGTTTTTTGTCCCAAATCTTTTCCATAACGGGCCGTCTGTCAGTTGAGAATGACTCGCCGAAATCGAGCTTCACTATCCTTTTGAGCCACAATCCGTACTGGATCATTATAGGCTTGTCGAGGCCGTAATATTGCTCGAGCTTTGCCCTCGCTTCGGGCGTAATCTTGGGGTTCATGTCAGCAAGAACGTCGGTCGGCTTGCCCGGCGCGAGGTGGATTATGAAGAACGACAACAGAGTGATGCCGAAAAAAGTCGGTATCATCTCAAGAAGCCTTTTAAGGGTATAGCCAAGCATTGCGTTCAGGGAGAAACTCGTTGATATTTTACAGTGATTAGCTTAAATTAACGGCATACAATTATCAACTTTGATAAACTTGTAAAAAGTCGTCATACCCGCGTCAGCCTCAGCTGATCCGCCGAGGCGGAAAGGCGGGTATCCAGTTTGGAAATGGGTTCAACTTTGGGAATCATATTCCCATTATTAACTTTATGATAAACAGAATACTATCGATAATATTTTTAATATTCTTCTTTACGACCTCGGCCGTATTTTTTCTAATCGCTTTTATCATATGGCTTCTGACAGTTTTATTTGACAGGCGGCTGGCGTTTCTGCATCTCTTTACCTCTTTCTGGGGATATTTTTATATGTGGGCGACGCCCGCCTGGCCAGTCTCGATAAAAGGGCGTGAGAAGATAAGAAAGGAGGAGGCGTATGTCATAGTCGCCAATCATCAGTCTCAGCTTGATATCCTTTCAGCCTTCGGCCTCTTCGTTCATTTTAAGTGGGTCTCCAAAGCCGAGGTATTCAACCTGCCATTTGTCGGCTGGGCCATGTCTCTTAACCGATATATTAAGCTGGTGCGCGAGGACAGGCAGGGGATGCTCAGGATGTTCAGGGATGCCGAGAGGGCTCTTTTAAACGGGAGTTCAGTATTTCTCTTTCCCGAAGGAATGCGTTCAGAAACAGGCATTACAGGGAGCTTCATGCCCGGTGCGTTTCTCCTCGCGAAGAAGACAAAGTCGCCTATCCTCCCGATAGCTATAAACGGGACTGGAAAGGCGCTGCCGAGGGGGAGCCTCAGCTTTCACAGCAGGCAGAAGATAAGGATAGAAGTTCTCGATGAGATACCGTACTGGGATTTTGCCGACATGCGGGCAGAGGATATCGCGGAAAAGGTGAGAGGCATTATAGCTGAGCACGTGGATGAGAATAAAGAGACGGAATAGAATTAACATGTCAAGCCGAGGAAAGGCCTTTACTGCTGAATCGAGCTGTGCCTCTGAAGTTCTTTAGGGACGAACCATTTGTTGAAGTTATAGCTTATGCCGATGGGCGTCGGCTTGATGCCTTTGAACCTTGAATGCACAATGGGCATGGCGTCGGGGACGTATAAAAATATGTAGGGAACCTCTTCTGCGAGTATCTCCTGTATCCTGTAATAGGCCTTCTTTCTCTCTCCGATGTCAAAAGTCCTTCTCCCTTTTTCAAGGAGCGCGTCAACTTCAGGGCTGTTGTACGAAACAAAATTAAACTCCTTTTCTCCGATCTTACTCGAATGCCATATATCATACTGGTCAGGGTCAACTCCTATGCTCCATCCAAGTATGACAGCCTGAAACCTTCTCTTGTCTATAAATTCATTTATGAATGTGCTCCACTCCACAGCCCTTATCTCAGCCTTTATCCCAATCTCTTTGAGCCTCTGCTGAATAATAGTCGCGGCGTTCATTCTCTGCTGGTTGCCCATATTTGTGAGTATCGTGAACTCAAAAGGCACCCCTTCTTTTTCAATGATGCCGTCTTTGTTTGAGTCGGACCAGCCTGACTCCCTCAGAAGGTTCGAGGCCTTTTCTTTGCTGTATTCGTATTTGGGTACAACCGGGTTGTAAGGCCATGTGTCCGGCACATAAGGCCCTGTGGCGGGTTTTCCGATTCCGAGGAGCACGGTATCTACGAGTTCTTCTTTGTTTATCGCGTGGGCTATCGCCTTTCTTACCCGCACATCCTTGAACAAAGGAGACTTAAGGTTGAACCCCATATAAGTATATGAGAAGACAGGATAGCGGAACTTCCGGAAATTCTCCCTGAAGAAGCCTGTATCCGTCTGTTTTGTGTACTGCACCGGCGTGAGCCCCATCATATCCACTCCGCCCGCCTGAAGCTCGAGGAATAGGGTCGCAGGGTCGGGGATTATTCTGTAAACATAACTGTCGATATATGGCCTTCCCTCAAAATAATCTCTGTTTGAGACGAGCTTAAGGTCCTGTCCCGGCGTCCACTTCTCAAGCCTGTACTGACCCATGCCGACCGGGTTTCTCCCGAAACCCGTCTTTGTGATATCCTTCCCTTCGAGCAGGTGCTTGGGCAGGACAACAAGGTTTCCCCATGAAGTGAGCGCGGGCGCAAAGGGTTTCTCGTAACTCACCCTGAAGGTATGGCTGTCGAGAACTTCAGCCTTTTTTACCTGCAGGAAATCCTCTTTATAAGCGGTCGGCGTCTTTTCGTCTATTATTGTCTTGTAGCCGAACATCACGTCATCCGCGGTGAAATCAGCGCCGTCGAACCACTTCACACCTTTTCTCAGATGAAAGGTTATCACCAGGCCGTCAGGCGATATATCCCATGATTCGGCAAGGTCGCCGGTGACGCTCAGGTCAGTGTCATACTTTACGAGGCCGTTGAAAATCATCCCTGCCACGCTGTGAGAGGCGCTGTCGCCTGCAAGCATCGGCACTAAAATACTCGGTTCCCCTATGGAGCCTTCGACAAGAGTATCTCCGTATGCAGGCTCGAAATTCCCTGTCCCGGCTTTTGACGATGACGAAGTCTCCTTGCCCTCTTCACTTTTTTTGCAGCCCGAGGCAAGGGAGAACGAGAGGAATAAGGATATGAATAAAATATGACTCTTCTTAAGAAAAGTGCGATTCATGAGAAAGGTTAAAGCGTCTTGAAAAGCGCCATCTGCTCTGCCATGTCTTCTGACGTCATCACAGGATAGTTATTGTCAAAACAGGCGGTGCAGTAATTTTCAGGATTAGTCACCGAGCCAAGCAGCCCTTCGATGTTCAGATATTTAAGGCTGTCAGCCGTAATGTATTTCTCTATCTCTCTCAACGAGTGGGTCGAGGCGATGAGTTCGCTTCTGGTCGGCGTGTCGATGCCGTAAAAGCAGGGGCCTATCGTTGGCGGCGAGCTTATCCTCATATGAACCTCTTTTGCCCCGCCCCCTTCTTTGAGCATTTTGACTATCTTTTTGCATGTGGTTCCCCTGACGATTGAGTCATCCACGACCACAATTTTTTTGCCTTCGAGGAGTTGTCTTACCGGGTTGAGTTTGAGCTTCACGCCGAAGTGCCTTATGGCGCCTTTCGGTTCGATGAATGTCCTGCCTACATAATGATTCCTTATCAGCCCGAACTCAAAAGGGATACCGCTCTCTTCCGCGTAGCCGAGGGCGGCAGGCACTCCTGAGTCAGGCACGGGTATGACAAGGTCCGCGTCAATGGGGTGCTCTTTTGCAAGGCGTTTGCCGAACGCCTTTCTTATCTTGTTGACATTCTGATTGCCGAAAATATAACTGTCGGGCCTTGAGAAGTATACGAACTCAAAGATACAGAAGGCTTTTTTAGGCGAGTGGAAAGGTTTATACGAAGTAATTCCGGATTCATTGATGACGACCATCTCTCCGGGCTCGATATCGCGCACATAGTGAGCGTCTATGAGGTCAAAGGCGCATGTTTCCGAGGCTACGACATGGGCGCCGTCAAACCTGCCGAGATTGAGAGGCCTGAAGCCGTGAGGGTCTCTCACCGCTATCAGCTCCTTTGCCGACATTATGAGGAGGCTGTAAGCCCCGCGAAGCCTTGCGAGCGAATCAACTATGCGTTCATAAAAAGTGCCGGATTTGGAATTGGCTATCAGATGAAGAATAACTTCGCTGTCAGAACTCGACTGGAATATCGCGCCGTTTGCCTCAAGTTCGTCCCTAAGTTCATTGGCGTTTACGAGGTTTCCGTTGTGCGCTATGGCAAGAGGGCCGAGAGAGAAGTTCACGGTTATGGGCTGCACATTCTTAAGAACGCTTGAACCCGCGGTTGAGTACCTGTTATGCCCTATGGCTATATCCCCGGGGAGGCGCAGAAGGCGTTTTTCGGAAAAAACATCGGCGACAAGCCCCATTGATTTCTCGATGTAAAGCTGTCTTCTGTCAGAGGAGCATATGCCTGCGCCTTCCTGCCCCCTATGCTGAAGCGCGTGAAGGCCGAGGTATGTGAGGTTTGCGGCGTCGGAATGATTATAGACCCCAACCACCCCGCACTCGTCATGGAACTTGTCGAGGGGTAAATCCATCCAATCTTTGTCTGATGAAGAGTTGATAAGATTCAATTCGCTAAGTTAAAACCCAGGTAAATTTTTAAGCTATAGTATAACATTTCCTTACACCTAACCCCTAAGCCCTGACCCCTATGAACCGTTTCTGTCGCACCATTCTCTCGCGTTCTGGAACATTCTGAGCCAGGGTGACGCCTTGAGGTTCTCCTTCCAATCCTCAGGCATCCACGGCCACTGCCATTTAAGGAAAGTCCTTTCAGGATGGGGCATCATGGCAAGATGCCTGCCGTCAGGGGAGCAGAAGCCTGCAATCCCTGATTTTGAACCATTCGGATTGAAAGGGTAGCCTTCGGTTATTTCGTTTGTGTCGTTGACATACCGCACAGGCGCAAGCTGTTCATCCTCAATCTTTTTGAAAATATTCTCATCAGGGAAGTAAGCCCTTCCTTCCCCGTGCGCGACCCAGACTCCGAGTGATGAGCCTTCCATCCCCTTGAGCATGATGGAAGGGCTCTCCAGTATCCTCACAGTTGAAAACCTTGACTCAAACCTTCCGGATACATTATGTATGAATCTCGGCTGGATGCCATTCTCTATCCCCTGCCACGGCACCCATCCGAGCAACGCCATAAGCTGACAGCCGTTGCATATGCCGAGGCTGAAAGTATCTTTCCTGTTATAGAATTCATTGAACTCTTCCCATATCTTTTTATTGAATCTGATGGCTCCAGCCCAGCCTTTAGCGGAATCAAGGACATCGGCATAGCTGAAGCCGCCGACAAAGGCAAGCCCTCTGAAATTGCGGAGGTTTGCCTTTTCATCAAGAAGGTCTGTCATGGTTATGTCCCAGGGCTCAAAACCCGCCATGTAGAACGCGGATGTCATCTCGCGGTCGCTGTTGCTCCCCTCTTCGCGTATTACGGCAACCTTGTGGAGGCGGGGCTTAGGGGTTGTGGGTTGGGGATCAAAAGTTAAAACATATTCCGGCCCTTTTCTGTCAAAGGATGCCTTCTTCTCCTCTATGGCGCATGCAGTGTCTGCCTGGAGAAGCTCAAGCCTGTGGCTCGTCTCTTCCCATATCTCTCTTAAGACACGCATGTCTTCGTCTAAAAGAGTCAATGGTGAAGAATGAAGAGTTGAGAGTGAGATGAAAATATTTTTTTCTTTTAAGGTTCTGCCGATGATTTGATATGGGACTGCTTCTTCTTCAAGAATTGATTTTATTTCATCTTCTCTCTCCGGAAAATATTCTATTACAAGCCCCAACTCTTCTGAAAATAAAGCCCCCACTCTTTTTTTGTCATTAACTCTAAACTCTTCATTCTTAACTCCTAACTGTATTTCCAACCCGCAATTACCGGAAAACGCCATCTCAAGGAGCGTTGTTATTAACCCGCCGTCGCTCCTGTCATGGCCTGCGAGTATGAGATTTTTATCTATAAGAGACTGAACCGCGTTGAATGCGTTTTTCAGTAATACGGGATTGATGTCCGGCGCATCATCTCCGAGCTGGCCGCAAACATGCGCAAGGGCGCTTCCGCCAAGCCTGTTATCGCCGTAACCGAGGTCTATGAAGAGGAGCCTGCTTTCGCCCGGCCTTTTAATGTCAGGCGTTATAACCTTTGTTATGTCAGGCATTGCGGCATAGGCTGAGATGACGAGCGTGCCCGGGGATTTGACGGTCTCTGTCTTTCCATGAGCATCTGTGACCTGCGCGGCCATAGAGAGGCTGTCCTTTCCTCCGTCCACAGCGATACCCAGCTTTATCATCATATCGCTCATGGCGACTGCAGCGTCATAAAGCTTTGAGCCTTCGCCCGGAAGCTTCGCCGCCCACATCCAGTTTGCCGAACACTTTATATCCTCGATGCCGGATATCTTTGCCCATACCATATTGGTAAGCGCTTCGCCCACGCTCATCCTTGCCATTGCCGCAGGGCTGAGCAGCCCTTTTACCGGCTGTTCGCCTATTGATATCGCGGCGCCTGTCAAACCGAAATGGCTCTGGGCTATGACTGCAACGTCCGATACGGTAAGCTGTAACGGCCCGGCGCACTGTTGCCTGGCAATAAGGCCGGTGACGCTTCTGTCAACTTTATTTGTGAGAAATCTCTTTGAGCCTACAGAGACGAGCCTAAGCACCCTCACGAGGGCATCTTTTAACGAAAGCCCTCCGGGCAGTTTGAGAGGTTCGTGCCTTGCAGTTGCGCGCTCCATCTCAAAGCTCTTTTGCGGCATGTGGCCTAACACCTTCTCGAGGTCAAGGTCAACAGGAGCGCTCCCGTCGGATTCATCGTAAAGAATGATTCTGCCGTCCCCGGTTATATACCCTATGACAGAGTGGGGCACTTTTTCACGTTCGCAGAGCCTGCTGAATATCCCTGCGTCTTCATGCCTCAAGAGGAGTGCGTTCTGCTCCTGATATTCCGCTCCCCATATCTCAAGTACTGAAAGCGTGCTGTCGCCCACCTGAATCTTTCTCACATCTATCTTTGCGCCTGCGGGGTAGATTATCTCCTTAACGACATTGCAGTTTCCGCCCGCGCCCTGGTCATGTATGCTCACAATCGGGTTCTTCTCCCCCATCTCTATGCAGGCGCGAAGCACCCTGTTGAGCTTCTGCTCCATCTCGGCGTCTCCCCGTTGCACTGCATTGAAATCGAGTTCCTGAAGATTCTCGCCCTGTATCATGCTTGAGGCCGAGCCCCCTCCGATGCCTATTCTGAAGGCCGGGCCCCCGATCTTCACCACGCACATGCCTTTTTCAGGCGAGCCTTTTTTTACGTGGCCCGCGTCCATCTGCCCGACCCCGGCGGTAAACATAATCGGCTTGAGCCATTCATAACGCTCTCCGTCAGGCAGTCTCATGCCGAATGAGCGCGTGAAGCCCTGTATCACAGGCTCGCCGAACTTGTTGCCGTAATCAGAGGCGCCGTTGCTTGCCTGTATCTCTATCTCAAGAGGGGATGCGAGGTTTGACGGGTAAATGAAACTTTTGTCTTCCCAGGGAAGCTCATAGCCCGGGATATTGAGATTGCCCACGCAATACGCGGCAGTGCCCGCTCCGACGAGCCCGCCTCTTCCCGTGCCCTGAATGTCCCTTATCCTGCCGCCCGTGCCTGTTTCCGCGCCGGGGAACGGCGCCACGCCGCTTGGGAAGTTGTGGGTCTCGGCAGTGAATATTATGTCGCGGTCAACGCGCTTCTTCTCAAAGCCGGAAGGTATGCCGGGAGTCGCCGGCGTAATTGTTTCTATCTCATATCCTCTGATGGAGCTTGAGTTGTCGCTGAAGGCGATGACGCTGTTTCCGGGTTTCCATTTAAGCGGCCGCATGACAAGTTCTATAAGAGTATGCGGAATCTCCTCTCCGTCGATGATGAGCCTGCCCTTGAAGAACCAGTGCCTTGAGTGCTCGCTGTTTGACTGGCTCAGGTCAAAACACTCGACGTTCGTCGGGTTTCTGCCTATGTCATTTACAAAAAGGTTGTAGTAATAATTTATGTCCCATTCGTCAAGCCCGAGCCCCATCTCGCGGTTTATCTTTTCGAGCGCTGCCTTTCCTTTCTCTATCAGGGGGATATGATAAAAGGTTTCCGGCTTTATGCCTGTTTCAAATGTCTCAAGCGGCTTCGGGTATGGGCATTCTGTCATCCTGTCAAAAAAGAGTGAAGAGTGATAAGTGATGAGCGATGAGAGAAAACCCCTCCCATCCCCCCCTTGGCAAGGGGAGGAGCAAGGCGGGGTTTCTGAATTAAATACAAACTCAAATCTCCTTGAGCGTTCTATGCGTTTGATCTTTTTGATGCCGCAGGCATGGCATATGGATACCGCGTTTGTTGACCAGGTTGTCGTGAAATTCATGCGGGGGCCAACCTCTAAAATGACCCCTCTGTGTCCCCCCTTGCTAAGGGGGGAATTGAAGGGGGGTGATGGGTGATGAGTGAAAAAACTTTGAGTTGAAAAATTCCCCGGTTCAAAGGTCTCTGAAAGAAGCCATCTGAGGACTTCCATCTCATCGGAGGAGAGAGGTTCGGATGCTTCTATGTTGAAGCAGAATTCTGTCATGATATCTTCAACAGATGAAGATATCTTCTCCCTCACGGCTGATAAAAGGGCATTCTTTTTTGCCTCTGAAAAGGCAGGAGTTCGGTAAAGGTGTATCAAGCTCAACCCGGTCTCGCAAAGAAAAGGATTTAAGGCAGATTATTTTAGCATTTTAGGGATGTGATGTCATTTAGATTTCTGAAATCATGGAGTTAACCGGCTGATTCTTAAGGGATTAAATTTGATTAATTAATTTAATGGGGGGCATTAATATTTTCAATTTGACTCAGCGTTGTATAAGGACTATAAAGGAATTGAGACCACATGAAAAGGAGGGAAGGCAATGAAGAGCGATAATGCAAATAAACTACTCATCTTTTTTTGCATCAGCATATCGATTATTGTCTTGCCTGCTTTGGCATCAGGGTGCGGGTGCGGTAATTATATGGGAGTCGCTGGGTGGACTCACGCACAGTGGAGTGCTTATATGTCGAGATTTTCTGGCCCGACCGTTCCTCAATTCACAAGGACATCTTCGCATGCTGGCATTGGAACATATCACATTATGATACACGCTTATTTCCACAAACAGTGGTTTGCGGGGAATGTCATTGAGAAGTTTAAAACAGCCGGCATTGAATTGAATGCGGTTGAGAGGGTGAAAGAGGCTGACTATATCCCTATGGGATTAAGTATTAAAGAATGCCTGAAATTCGAGAAGGCCTCGGTTAATAATTTTATTGCAAGCGGATGTATCATAACTTTAAATACTGTAGATGATCTGAATAAGCTGAAGGAGCATTATCTTACGCTCAATGCCAAAGGCGAGTTTTACACATGGTCTTTTTCAAAAGATAATGTTCTCATCGTCCTTTCAGGCAATATGGCCGAGGAGGAGGCGAGGCAGTTCGAGAAGGCGCTGTATAATTTATAAAAACAGTTTTTGAGCCTGTGCATTTTAACCATGCCGGCTCGGGGAAAAGGTCGGCCGCAAAATTATTTTAGGGCCGAGACTCTTATCCAAGACATGGAACCCCGGACCCGCATGGTTAATCTTTTTTCAGCTTCTTCTTGAGGATGCTTTCCGGACGAGCCCCAAGGTTATCTCCCTCTCCTCGATATTAACCCTGTCAACCCGCACTGTTATGTGGTCTCCCATGCTGAAGGACTTTTTCGAGCGTTTTCCCCTCAGCCTGTAGTTCTCCTCGTCAAACCTGTAGTAATCATCGTCCATAGAAGAGACATGGAGAAAACCCGTCACAAAGAAGTCTTTAAGCTGGACAGAGAGGCCTTTGGGGTTAATGTTAGCCACGATGCCCTCATATTCATTCCCTACCTTGTCTTTCATGAACCATGCCCTCATGGCGGCAAGGATCTCCCTCTCTGCCTCCATCGCGGCGCGCTCGGTCTTTGAGGACTGAAGCGCGATCTCAGGCAGTTCTTTCTCAAGGAATCTCCTCTCTTTGTCCATTATCCTCTTTTTGCTTATGACATCCTTGAGTATCCTGTGCACGACAAGGTCGGGGTAGCGCCTTATCGGAGACGTGAAGTGGGTGTAGCTCTTTGAGGCGAGGCCGAAATGCCCTACATTCTCTTTTGAATATTTCGCCTGTTTCAGGGAACGGAGGAGAAGGGTGTTTAATAGAGGCTCAATGTCAGACCCTTTGGCCTGCTTCAGTATCGAATGAAATGCCTTGACGCCGACGGTCTTTACCTTTATTCCGAATGCCTTGAGTATGGGCATAAGCTCTTCGAGCTTCGCAGTGTCGGGCTCTTCGTGAATCCTGAAAAGAGAAGGTATGCCGAGGCCTTCGAGGTAAGAGGCGACTGCCTCGTTTGCCGCTACCATGAACTCCTCGATAATCATGTGGCTCATGTTCCTCTCGGCCTTTATTATGTCTTCGGGGGTTCCCTGTATATCGAGGATGACATATGGTTCGGGCAGGTCAAAATCGAGGCTCCCCCTTCTTATCCGCATCTCCTTAAGAATAAGGTAAAGCTCTTTCATCATCTCGAAACTCTCGAGCAGATAGCCGTATCTTCTCCTCTCCGCGGGGTCATCGTCAACGAGTATCTTCTTCACCGAAGTGTATGTCATTCTTTCGTTGCTGTTAATGATGCTCGGATAGAACTTTCTCTTTGTTAATTTGCCGGAGATGTCGAAGTCGAGTTCAGCAGTAAAGGCGAGCCTGTCAACCTTCGGCATCAGGCTGCATAAGTTGTTTGAGAGCCTTTCGGGAAGCATGGGGATGACGTTTCCCGGGAAGTAGATGCTTGTTCCCCTCTCTCTTGCCTCTTTGTCAAGCTCGGATTCCCATTGCACATAGTGGCTCACATCCGCGATGTGGACATAGAGTTTGAAGCCGGAAGGCGTCTTTTTTATTGATACGGCGTCGTCGAAATCCTTGGCATCTTCGCCGTCGATGGTGACTGTAAGCAGGTCGCGGCAGTCAGCCCTGTCCGAAAAGCTGAGGGACTCGCTGAAGCTATCAGCTTCTTTAATTGCCTTGTCCGGAAATTTTCGGGGAAGGGAGCGCTCCGCTATTATCATCTCTATCTCAAGCCCCGGCTCGTCAACCTCGGGAAGGGTTTTTAAGACTCTCCCTTCGGGCGGCCTCTCCGGGGTAGGGTAGGATATAAGTTCAACAAGGACGAGGTCTCTGTCTTTTGCTTTGCCTCTATCTTTCGCGGCGATGAAAATATCGAGAGGCACCTTCCTGCCTTTTGGCCTTACGTAGAAGGAACTCTTTTCGAAGTATAGCCTGCCTATGATATTCTTCTGCCCTCTTTCGAGTATTGTGACAACAGAGCCTTCTCTCCTTATCGGGCTCTCGACCCTTGCGACTATGCGGTCGCCTGACATCGCGCCGAGGGTCTTTCTCGGGGGTATGAAGATATCCCGCTCGCCCGGCTTGTCCGGGAGCATAAAGCCGAAGCCGTTGCGGTGGGCTTCAAACACGCCCGTAAGAAGGTTCATCTCCTCGACAAGGCCGTAGAACCCGGCGCGCGTCCTGAATATCTTTCCTGACTCGACAAGAGAATCGAGCGTCTCCCCGAGCCTGCGCACTCCGCCTTTGTGTATGCCGAGACGCTTCGCGAATTCCTTGAGTTTTATGGGCGTTGAGGTCTTCTTGCTGAGGTAGTTGAGGATCGATTCGCTGTCTTTAATATTTTTAGTACTCATGTTATTTAAGATTATAACAGTATCCGGCTGACAAAACTAATGGGGCTCTATCTATAAAATAAAAGTTTGTCATCCTCGGGCTTGACCCGGGGATCCAGAAGTAGGTGCTTTCACAGAACTGGATTCCCGATTAAGAATTTCGGGAATGACAGAATATAGACTTTCACAAGAGGCTCAGATCATTTGTGGTTTGCTCTCTTAAGATGCTCTTTCAGGTATCTGCTGGTATATGACTTATTCTCTTTTATAATATCCTCCGGCCTTCCTTCGGCAACTATATAACCGCCTTTCTCTCCGCCTTCGGGGCCGAGGTCTATCACCCAGTCGGCACACTTTATCACGTCAAGGTTATGTTCAACAACTACAACCGTATTACCCGCGCCGAGAAGCTGCCCTATGACATTCATCAATTTCTCTATGTCGTAAGGATGGAGGCCGACTGTCGGCTCGTCAAGTATGTAGAGATATCCCGCCCGTTTCGCAGTCCCAAGCTCTGCGCATATCTTGAGGCGCTGTGATTCGCCGCCTGAGAGGGTGGTTATAGGCTGGCCGAGCCTCAGGTACCCAAGCCCGACTGAGGACATGAGTTCGAGTTTCTTAAGAAGAGGGGATATCCCGCTGAAGAATGCCGCGGCCTCGTCAACCGTCATCTGAAGGGTCTCGTGGATATTTTTTCCGTTATGCTTTATCTGAAGTATCTCCGGTTTAAACCTTTTGCCTTTGCACTCTTCGCATGTCACATAGAGGTCCTCGAAGAAATACATTTCGAGTTTCTCAAATCCTGCGCCCCGGCACGCTCCGCACTGCCCTTCTTTTGAGTTGAAGGAGAAGTGTCCCGGGCCGAGGCCGAGGATCTTTGCGCGTGGCTCCTGCGCGAAAATCTTTCTTATGTGGTCGAATGCCTTAATATATGTCGAAGGATTTGAGCGCGGGCTTCTGCCTATGGGCTGCTGGTCTATGATTCTGACGCCGCTAAGGAATTCTCTTCCTTCAATGGAGTCAAAAGGCTCGGGAGCCTCAAAGCTTATCTTGAAAAACTTAGCAAGCGCGTTGTAGAGGGTCTTATCTATCAGCGTGCTCTTTCCCGAACCCGATACGCCTGTAACGCAGGTGAATTTCTGAAGCGGGATCCCCGCATCTATATTTTTGAGGTTATTGCCGCGGGCATTTTTTATGGTGAGATACCTGCATCTTCCTCTCTTTCTCTTCTCAGGCATCGGGGTAAGCCAGCTTCCTCTGAGGTGCCTTGAGGTAAGGCTGCCGCAATTAATAAATTCATCGATCCCCCCCGAGAAGATGAGATTCCCGCCGTCTTCGCCTCCTCCGGGGCCGAGCTCCACTATCCAGTCAGATGCCCTGATAACGGCATTGTCATGCTCGACCGCGATTACCGTATTGCCTGCCTCCGCAAGCTCTTTGAGTATCTCTGTTACCCTGCTCACGTCTCTGGCATGGAGCCCGACCGTGGGCTCGTCAAGGACATAAAGAGTTCCGGTAAGCTTGGAGGCGAGCTGGTTCGCGAGGTTTATCCTCTGTGACTCGCCTCCTGAAAGCGTCTTTGTAAGCCTGTTCATGGTGAGATATTCAACCCCGACGCGCGTGAGGAAGTCGAGCTTCTGCTTTATCTGTCTTATTATCTCGGTTGTGATTTCTTTTTCATATTCGGATATGTTGAGATCCCTCATGTATTTGCTCAATTCTGATACAGGCATGCCCGCCATCTCGGATATGTTCAGCCCTCCGACGGTAAATGCCAATGCCTCGGGGCTCAGTTTGGCGCCTTTGCATTCAGGGCATTGGACAGCCTCTCTGTAACGCATAAGAAAGACTCTTATGTGAAGTTTATACTTCTTTCTTTCAAGCTCTTCAAAGAAATCATTCAGGCCGTAAAAAACTTCATTGCCTTCAAAGATCAGCGTCCTCGCCTTGCCGGAAAGTTCCCTGAAAGGGATGTCGAGCCTGATGCCGGCCTTTTTCGCGGCTTTTGCGAACTGCCTGTACCACCATTTGTAGGCAGGCTTGCTCCACGGGTCTATCGCCCCTTCACCGAGCGTGAGGTCTTTGTCAGGCACAACGGAATCCTCGGAGTATTTGAGGATATTGCCGAAGCCTTTGCAGTGCGGGCACGCGCCGAGAGGATGGTTGAATGAGAAGAGAAGCGGCTGAGGCATCGATATCTCCCTATTGCATTTGCGGCATTCAAGCCTTGATGAAAAGGAGAGAAGGATGTTATCATCTTCGCCCCGCACTATCTTTATCTTCGCCTTTTTGCCGCCGTGCTCCCATGCGGTCTCAATGGAATCGGCAAGCCTCGGCTCATCTTTTATCAGCAGCCTGTCAACCACGACATCAATAGAGGCGGGAAGGCGTTCGGTTTCTGAGATATCTCTGATCTCCCCATTGACCAACGCCCTGCGGAAGCCTTTTATATTCAGCTCACCTGCCCCGTCTTTTGACTCAAATATTATCAATGCCTTTTCGCCGTTATATCTTTTCAGGACTTCTTCGGCAACGGAGGACGGAGACCATGCCTTAAGCTCCTCGCCGCAGCCGGGGCAGTGCGGGCGGGATATCTTTGAGAATAAAAGCCTAAGGTAGTCGTATATCTCGGTCGTCGTCCCGACTGTCGAGCGGGAACTCTTTACCGTATTTCTCTGCTCGAGCGCGATCGCCGGCCTTATGTTCCTTATCTCTTCGACGTCAGGCCTGTCGAGCTTGTCAAGAAAAAGCCTCGCGTAGGTTGAGAGCGACTCAATAAAACGCCACTGGCCTTCGGCAAAGATCGTCTCAAAGGCGAGGGATGATTTCCCAGAGCCCGATACGCCCGTAACCGTTATGACCTTATTGTGGGGCAGGGTGAGGCTGATATTTTTGAGGTTGTTCTGCTTCGCCCCGGAGATTACGAGTTCATCAATTGACATTCCCGTATTTTAGCAGTTCGAAAGGATAGTTTGAAACGGCCGAAATCAGCCCTGCTTTAGAGGAGCTAAAAGGGTCAGGATGCCGAGCAGTACGAATAACCCTGCCGCTACAATGCGCATGGCCTTCATGTTGACGCGGTGAGCAAGCGCCTCGCCCATCCAGACGGCAGGGGCATTCGCGATTATCATGCCCAGAGTCGTGCCGAAGACCACGGAGACAAGGGAGTTGTAGCGCGCGGCAAGCGCGACAGTCGCGAGTTGTGTCTTGTCTCCCATTTCGACAAGAAAGAACGCGATGAGCGTCGTGAAAAATACCCCTGTTCCATGCAGTTTCTTGTCATCGTCAAGTTTATCGGGCTTGAGCGCCCATGCGCCGAAAACGAAGAAAGAGACGGCGACAATCCACTTAAGGGTTTGCGGGGATAAAAGGCTTGCGAGCCATGCTCCCAAAGAGCCGGCGATGAAATGATTGGCAAGGGTCGCAAAGAAGATGCCGCTTATGATGGCCTTCTTCTTCCTCAGCTTTGCCGCGAGCACAAAAGAGAGGAGCTGCGTCTTGTCGCCCATTTCGGCAAGCGCCACTACGGCAGTTGATAATGTAAGGGCTTCGAGCATATTCGTTTATTCGGATTATATAAGCAAAGAAATCATAGCATAAAAAAAGCAATCACAACATTAGTAAGTCATCTTGGGATGTTTTTTTTCTTAAAGAGGAATTAAATGGAAGTGGATTCCTTATTACAGCCCTCGGGAATGACGGTAAAAGGTCTGCCGTCAGGCAGGCTCGAAATGACAGCATGTAGAGATACTTCGCAGGCTCAGTATGACAAGACAGGCAGGCTCAAATGACAGAGGAAGGACGCAATGATATACTTAAAATAAAAAAGCTGCTGAGGAGGAAGATATGAAGATTGAACTCGAAGGAACACTGCTTAAGATGATACCTGAGAACGAGAGAGAGAAGAAGGAGCTTAACCAGCTATGGACGATAATAATCGACTGCGTTAAAGAGAATAAGAAACTCGTTCCGGTGGGGCAGTATCTGCCGGGGCTGAAAGAGGTTGCCACCTTTAACATAGAGTGACTTGGTTATATAAGTTTTGCTGTTTGGTCAGTGCGTTATTATATCTTCAAGACCGAGGTCAGGGATTGAGCCGAGTATCAGGTAAACCTTGTCTGTAAGAAGCACTATGCCGAAGGCTATCAGCAATATCCCGCTCAGTATCATTATAAGCCTCATGTATTTCTGTATCTTTCCGTAACGGCTTATGAATGCCGACATCGCAAGAGAGGTGGCGAGGAAGGGTATCGCAAGCCCCATTGAATATACCACGAGGAGTTTGAAGCCCTGCATCACTGAGCCTGACGTGCTTGCCACGAGAAGGATGGAGCCGAGAATGGGGCCGATGCACGGGGTCCATCCGGCGCCGAATGTCAGCCCCACTACGAATGAGCCTGCGTAACCATGCGGCTTGTGCTTCAGGTGTACGCGGTGGTCCGAGGAGAGGAAGTTAAGTTTGATTAAGCCCATCACATAGAGGCCGAATATGATTACTATTATCCCGCCGGCTATCCTTATCTGGTCATAGTAAAACGCGAGGTATTTCCCTATAAAAGATGACGAGACGCCGAGGAGGATGAATACGGTTGAGAAGCCGGTGACAAAGGCGAGGGAATTAAAGAGGGTGACAAACTTCACATGCCTTGAATGCGCTTTGTCGCCTGTTTTGAAATCCTCAAATGATATCCCTGTGATGTATGAAACATAAGAGGGGATGAGCGGAAGGACGCACGGCGAGAGGAATGAAAGCACCCCGCCTAAAAAAGCTCCTATGTATCCTATATTAGTCACGATATTATTTTACCTTAATTTATAAGTGCGGGTCTTCCTGAATGGTTTTTCTAAAGTCGCTGTCCGCGATAATGGAGGCTCATCCGCACTCTTTCTGGCAGCCCTGAATTTTTTCTATAGCGTGAGTAAGGCAGCCGAGGATCACCGAAAGATTCTCTTTTACGGCCTTCGGGCTTCCGGGCAGGTTTATTATCAATGTCTCGCCCCTTACGCCTGCGACAGCCCTTGAGAGCATTGAGCGGGAGGTCTTCCTGAGCCCTTCCATTCGCATCGCCTCGGCAATTCCGGGTATCTCCTGTTTGATAACTTCCTTTGTCGCATCAGGCGTGACATCTCCCGGAGAGAGGCCGGTTCCGCCCGTGGTCAGGATGAGATCAACCTTGCCGCATAAAGAAAGGAGTTTCTTCTTTATCAACGCCTTTTTATCGGGAAGAATATCGGAGCTGACAACTTTGGCATTAATCTTCTTCAGCATCTTTTCAATGACAGGGCCGCTCGCGTCTTTACGCTCGCCCCTTGAGCCTTTATCGCTTAATGTGACTATGGCAACAGTTATCATGACTTCAAGTAAGAACTGAAAACTGGGAAGTTAGAACTAAATAAGTTCCTATTTCTTACTTCTCAGTTCTTAGTTTTATTTCGTCTCCCTTCTTTATCACCCCGCCCTTCAGAGCTTTTACAAAGATGCCTTCCTTGGGCATCACGCAGTCGCCCGCCTGATGATAAATGGCGCACCTGTCATGGCATACCTTTCCTATTTGGCTCACTTCAACTTCTACATTTTCACCGATAGTTATCTTTGTGCCGATGGGCAGAACCGGAAGGTCAATGCCTTCTGTTGTTATGTTCTCCGCAAAGTCTCCGGGACCGACCTTCAGCCCCATCTCCTGCATCTTCTTAATGCTCTCCAGCGCGAGCAGGCTTACCTGCCTGTGCCATTTTTCAGAGGCGTGGCCGTCGCCCTCAATTCCGTAATTCTCTTTTATCAGAGCCTGATCCACGGGTTTTTTTCTGACACCCTTTTTATCGCTGATGTTTATTGAGACAATTCTCGCAGTCATGTTAAATTTTATCTTTCTGATTTAAATACTATGATAAAGCCTTTGCGAAGACTTAAACTTTGCCGGTTTCCTACTTTATCTTCGCTCCTTCCTTCACATCTTTTTCAGGCATAAGTATTGACAACACCCCGTCGCTGTCAGTTGCGGCAAGGAGCATGCCCTGTGATTCAACTCCCATCAGCTTTGCGGGCTTCAGGTTTGTTGCCACAGCGATCTTTTTGCCGGTTAAATCTTCGGGAGCATATACATGTCCGATGCCGGCCACAACCTGCCTCATCTCTCCTGTATCGACCTGAAGTTTTATGAGCTTGTTTGATTTTGGCACGCGCTCGGCCTGAAGCACCTTGCCTATCTTAAGCTCAACCTTTGCAAAGTCTTCTATGGAGATTAAATTAGCGCCTTCTGTATCCCCACTTACCAAGAGGGGAGCGGGGGGGGTAGTATCTGCTGTCATTTTCTTCACCTCTATTCTCGGGAACAACTGTTCCCCTTTTGATATCTTTATCTCGTATCCGGGTTTCCATTGCCATGTGAAAATATTATAATCACCTGCCTCTACCGTTAATGACTTTAATCCAAGCTGCTTCCACATCTTCTCTGCGGTATCCGGCATAAACGGATAAAGCGAAACAGCGGAGAGCCTCAGCGCATTCCAGAGTTCGAACATGACGTCTTTAAGATATTCTTCATTACTTTTGGCAAGCTTCCAGGGTTCTGTCTGCGCTATATGATTGTTTGCTGCCCTGATGATATCCCAAATGCTGTCAAGAATATGATTAAAGCGAAGCTGAGACCAATTCTGAGGTTCGTGGTGAATAGAATATGCCGCATTAATACATTCTCTGACATAATCTCCTGACGCGGCATTTCGTTTCTCAATAGCACCGTTAAAAAACTTCTCAGCCATTGTCAAAAACCTGCTCAGTAAATTCCCGAGGTCATTAGCGAGGTCAGTATTAACGCGGTTTACGAGAGCGTCTTTAGAGAAGTTCCCGTCAAGCCCAAACGGCACTTCCCTTAAGAGAAAATATCTGAAGGCGTCTGCCCCGTAATTCTTAACCATTTCATTAGGGTCAACGACATTGCCGAGGGATTTTGACATCTTCTTTCCGTCAACCGTCCACCAGCCGTGCGCAAAGATATTTATCGGAAGTTCCCATCCGAGCGCCATGAGCATTGTTGACCAGTAAACGGCGTGGGTGGTCAGTATGTCTTTTCCGGCAAGATGATGGTCAGCAGGCCACCAGTCACCCCCCATTAGCCCCCCCTTAGCAAGGGGGGGATGGGGGGGTGGCGCGAGATACTTCGTAGCCGAATAATAATTCACCAGAGCGTCGAACCAGACATAGGTCACAAAGTTTTCGTCAAAGGGAAGAGGGATGCCCCACGCGAGCCTTGATTTAGGCCTTGAGATGCAGAGGTCGCCAAGTTCTTGTGTCCTGAGGAAACCGAGAACTTCGTTCTTCCTGCTCTCCGGAAGGATATAGTTTGGGTTATTTTTTATATAGGCAATGAGATCATTCTTATAATTACTCATCAAAAAGAAATAATTCTCCTCCTGTATCTCTTCAACCGGCCTTCCGCAGTCAGGGCAGTTCCCTTCAACAAGGTCTTTCTCCGTCCAGAACCGCTCACAAGGCGTGCAGTACCATCCCGCATATGACCTTTTCTCAATCTCGCCTGTATCATAAAGCTTCTGAAGAATCTCCTGCACAATCTTTATATGCCCGGAATCTGTTGTCCTTATGAAATTGTCATTAGAGATATTAAGTGACTTCCAGAGGGACTTGAAATTCTCAACCATGATGTTGGCATGTTCTTTTGGGGAAAGCCCTTTTGCCTTTGCGGCCTGCTCTACCTTCTGGCCATGTTCATCAGTGCCGGTGAGGAAGAAGACATCATCACCCCTGAGGCGGTGATATCTTGCGAGGATATCGGCCGCGATCGTCGTGTACGCATGTCCTATATGCGGGATATCGTTTACATAATAGATTGGTGTTGTAACATAAAATCTATTCTTATTCATTCGCAGGCGGCTTGTCATTAGCCCCTTTGTCATGCATCTTTTTCTTCTTCTTCCAGAATTTCCTCCGTTTGTTGGAGAATCTCCCGGGTTTTTTCTGCTTATCATCCGCTGTTTCTGTTATGCCTCCCTCACGGGGAGGCTCCGGCTGAGAAGTTTTTTCAGGCGCTTTTATTACCGTCGTCTCTTCGACCGTCTTTGCCTCTTCGGAAGCCGGCTCCTCTGCTGTCTCCTCCTGAATCACTACGCCTGTTTCTAAGGCTGAATCAATGCTCTCGGCCTCTGTTTCAACAGCGTGCTCAACCACATAGGAATCCATTTTATCATCTTCAAACCTGGCTTTTTTCTTTTTCCTCGCCGATTCGTCTATCTCATAGTTGAGGCAGCACATGAGCCTTCCGCATATTCCCGAAAGCTTCCCCTGATTGATGGAAAGTTCCTGCTTTTTTGCCATCCTTATTGATATCGGCTCAAAGTGCGTAAGGAACCTGCTGCAGCATGTCTCGCTTCCGCATACGCCTATGCCGCCTATAAGTTTCACCTCGTCCCTCACGCCTATCTGCCTCATCTCTATGCGGGTTTTGAACTTTGACGCAAGGTCTCTGACAAGCTCCCTGAAATCAACGCGGTTGTCAGCCGTGAAGTAAAAAATAAGTTTTTTCCTGTCAAGCGTTGATTCTGTCTTCACAACCTTCATCTGCAGTTTGTATTCCTTAGCTTTGCTGACGCAGTAATTCTTCGCATCTGATTCAAAAGGCCTGTTCGATTCATCGGTTCTGATATCCTCCTCAGTCGCGATCCGTATGACTTTTTTAAGCGGCTCCTTTGTCTTCTCGATTATTTCTTTAGGGGTCAGGATGGTTGCGAGAGTGAGGCCTATGTCTGATTCTGCGACAACGCATGAGCCTGCTTTTGCGTCTATATCATCTATCTGTAGCAGGGATATCCGGCTCCCAGTCTTGAATTTGACATGCACAACCGCTGTCTGGCTTCTCTCTGCTTCCGTGTTTTCAGTTATCTCTGACATTCTGCCTCCCGAGCATCTTCCTCATGAGCATGCTTGTGTGATTGACCGTGATTGCGATGTTAAGGTTCCGGTCAAGAACCCGCTTTATCTTGTTCAGCCCTTCTGACAATTCAATTATATTTTTCAGTGACGCGCCTGATGCAAGCCCCTCCATCTCTTCTCTTTTGTCCCTGTTTATCAGGAGGCCTGTTCCGCCTGATGCTTTAAGCACGGCGATATCCCTCAGCCAGAGCTGGCACCATTCAAACCACTCCTCCATCTCTTCCCTCTCCTCCCATATCTCTTTGCCCGGATTGCCCGTCATAAGGAGAAACTTTTCCAGAAGCGAATCCCTCTTTTCTATCAGGCCTTCAGTTATGGCGTATCCAATTCTCCCGCCGGAAACCGCGCTAAGGAGAAAAAGCTTTTCATCATCAAGCCCTTTGACTTTTTCCCTGAGAAGCTCCTCCATCTTCTTAAGCGGGAGAGGCGAAAAAAAGACCTGCTGGCACCTCGATCGGATGGTCGGAAGAAGGATGCCTGGTTTTGAGGAGACGAGTATTATGATACTTTTTGCCGCAGGCGCCTCGAGGGTGCTGAGAAAGGCGTTCGACGTTTCATTGTTCATCTCATCCGAGTTATCTATTATCGCTATTTTATAGTTTCCCTCAAAAGGCTTGTATGAGAGATGCTCCTCGAGAGTTCTTATTATTTTGATCCTGATTTCGTTCTTATATGGAAGAATAAGCGCGGTGTCAGGATGGCTCATGTATATCTTTTCTTTCAGGTTATCGTCGCCTTCCCCGGCTGTAATGAGCGTTTCAGGCTTGAGAAGTTTATTTATCTTTACGCACGAAGGGCAGGCGCCGCAGGAGTCAATACCCTTAACCTTTCCGCGGCAATTAAGTGCCTTGGCGAAATTTATTGCGGCAAGTTTTTTCCCTATCCCTTCTTCTCCGGCGAAGAGGAGGGCGTGAGGCACGCGGCCTTTCGCGATGAGGCCTTTGAGTATGTTCAGGGCGTTTTCCTGCCCGATGATATCTTTAAATGCCATCTTGTTATACTTATGAATTCTTCAGCAATTCATGCCCGATTATTTTAATGATTTCCCTGCTCACTTCTTCGGGGCTCTTTGATGCGTCTATAATCTTTACCCTTTGCGGGTCGCTTTCGGCTATCTGCCTGTATCCGTCCCGTACCCGGGTATGAAATTCTATATCCTCAAGCTCGAACCTGTCTTCTTTTTTCGCGTGCCTGTTTCTCCTGAGCCCCTCTTTGACATCGATCTCGAGCACGAATGTCAGAGCGGGCTTTGCTTCCCTCACGACAATCTCATTCAGGGGGTTGATGATATTGAGGTTCAACCCTCGCGCAAACCCCTGATAAGCGACCGTGGAGTCTGTAAAACGGTCTGAGATGACAAAACTGCCGCTCTGAAGCGCGGGCTGTATTATCTCCTTTATGTGCTGAGCCCTGTCCGCGTAATAAAGAAGAAGCTCTGTCATCGGGTCCATATTATTTTGCGGATCAAGCAGGAGGCCGCGTATCTTCTGCCCTATAGCGGTCCCTCCGGGCTCGAATGTGAGAAGGACGTCATGCCCCGCTTCTTTCAGATGTTTGGCTAAAAGACCGACCTGCGTGGTCTTGCCTGAGCCTTCTGTCCCTTCAAAAGTGATGAATCTTTTAGTGCCCGGCATATTTCTCCTTTAGTTCTTTAAGAAGTGAAAACACCCTAAGCGCATCCTTAATCTCCAGAGAGCCTGTGCCGCATGACGGAGTCAATAAAGACTGCCGCCTTAATCTTTCGCGCGGAACGCCTATCTTTTCAAGAGATGTCAGCCCTCTTTCAAGCTGTTCACATAGGCCATCGAGCGTAACGCCCCTTATAATGTCGCTTGTTGGAACAACTCCCCATGCGATAAAACCACCGTTGTTTATGAACCCTTTTATCTCTTCAGGATATATTCCTAGCGTATCCCAATAGAAATACGCGTCAAAATTAAATACATCAATGCCTGACGACAGTATCAGCGGCCAGTCAGCCTTGCCGCAGCAGTGGATTCCGGCTATGCCGCCGCAAGCCTTTATGTGGTTGACGATCTCCCTGAGCACCCTTGAAGCCTCGGCATTGCTCACTCCAAGATAGGCGGATGTGCCGATTGCCGAGAGTATAGGTTCATCAATAAAGATAAGAACATTCTCTGCATAAGGCTTAAGCATCTTAATCTGCCAGCCGGCCTTGCCTTTTAAAAGTTCAAGCGAAAGCTCGCGCAGTTCATCGTCAAAAAATATCGGGCGCTTCTGATCGTCTGTCAGGCTTAACGTAAAAGTTACAGGCCCTGTAATATGCCCTTTCAGGGTATCGAACTTCTGCCCCTTCTTCTCAAGGATGTTTATAAATTCATAGAAGCCCGCGGCGCGTTCTTCTGATATGGGGAAACCTGCTCCGCTTGCGACGGCCTCATGGAATCTTGTCAGTTCATCTTCCTCAGCTTTTTTCACATGTATATGCTCCCCCTCGATTTTTACGAACGGGAAGCCCTCTAAATACTGCGGAGTCATCAGTTCAAGGAAACTCCTGTGCGGAAGCTGCGGCCAAAAAGGCATATCCACGTGAGTTAAAACGATATCGCATGCCGTTGCGGGGTCTGTATGAGGAAGGCTGCCGATGCCTGTTGTGCTGAAGCTCTTAAACATAACTACTAATGATACGCTATAGAGAGAGTATCTTTCAAACGCTTTTCTCTGTCAGTCCGCCGAAAAAAATCCTTTCAGGTGTCATTCTGAACAAAGTGAAGAATCTGGGCCGGCTGCTAATTATAGATTCTCTGCCGCGCCTTCCGGCAAGGAGGGGAGATAGAACTTCTTCGATCGAGAATTTTTTATCAATAAACCGGCAAGTTGAAAAGATATCTTATTTGACATGCCGTCACCGGTATTTAAACTCATTTCACGCCGTTAAATAACTCCATTTCCTCACTGCCATTGGCGGCCGCCTCACAGAAGATGAGGCTGTGAACCGGAGACTGAACGAACAGGGACTCTTAAAACTTTTGATGGTTTTCTCCACGGTCTTTGATACCTTTAAGAAAGGCCGGCTTAAGGCTTGTCAATAATCGGCATATATATCGGCAATACTGTATACATTATTTATCTATTGACTTACAATAACTAATTGTTTAATATATATTTATTAAGGATAATAAACAGGTAATTAAATCGGCAATAATAGACTGAGATGACTTCAGAAATAAATAAAATGACGCCTCTTTATCCTGAAAATGCAGAGGAGCTTCACGACCTTGCCTTGTCTGTAATCCAGAAGTCAGCGGCCCTTGGCAGCCGGCAGCATTCTGTCACGCTCCGTTCGCTCCAGGAATTGCTCCGGATAATTAACAGTTATTATTCCAATCTGATTGAAGGCCATAACACACATCCATATGACATTGTCCGCGCAATGCAGAGGAAATATGATACTGAACCGGCAAAACGTAATCTGCAGTTGGAGAGTGTTGCTCATATCACTGTTCAAAGAGACATGGAAAAAAGATTACAGGACGAGCCAGAGTCAAATATTGCGGGTCAGGAATTCCTTTGTTATATACACCGGGAATTTTACAACCAATTGCCCGGGGAGTTTCTGATTGTGAAGGATCCTGACACAGGCCGTGAGAGCCGGGTTGTGCCGGGCGAGTTTCGCAAAGAAGCGGTAAAAGTCGGACGACACATTCCGCCGAAAAGCAGTTCTCTGGGCGATCTGCTCGATCGATTCGGAGAATTTTATGCGCCGGACCGCCATCACGGCGCGGCAAAGCTCGTTGCAGCAGCGGCCGCCCATCATCGATTCATGTGGATACATCCTTTCATTGACGGCAACGGCCGGGTGGCTCGTCTATTCACCGAGGCATATTTCCATCGGATTCCCGTATTCGGCTACGGCCTCTGGTCAGTGAGCCGCGGTCTTGCCCGACGTAACGCTGATTATAAGGCTGCGCTCACCTGGGCCGATGCTCCACGGCGCAATGATCTCGATGGCAGAGGAAATCTGTCGAATGAAGGGCTGATAAGGTTCTGCCGGTTTTTTCTGGAAGTCTGCCTTGACCAGGTGGAATATATGGGTGACCTGCTGAAGCTCGAAGAACTCATTCAGCGTATAAAGCACTATGTTGACCTTAGAAACAGGGGCATGGTTCCCGGTTCAACGGGCGAAAAACACCCTCTCCGTCCCGAGGCATCCGGAATGCTTCAGGAGGTACTGATACACGGTGTCTCGACGCGGGGTGATGTCATACGGGCTTCAGGGTTGAAGGAACGCACGGGACGAAGCCTGCTGGGAATACTTCTTGAAGAGGGATTGCTTGTTTCGGATACGCCGAAGGGAGAGGTCAGGTTGGGGTTTCCTATCCATGCGGCAGGATGGTTTTTTCCCGAGTTGTATCCGACGTTGACGAGATAGATGGTAATTTCAGAGGGGTTGGGGGTGTTAATATAACTAAAATGGACAGTTCAGAAAAAGACCCTCTAAAGATACAGACGATGTTCACGACGATAGCTCACCGCTATGACTTTCTGAACATGGTGCTGAGCCTTGGCATAGACAAATGCTGGAGGAGGTTTGCGATAAACCAGCTTCCGAAATCCGATAACGCGCGTTACCTTGACGTCGCAACAGGCACGGGCGATGTCGCGTTGGAGATAGTCAAAAGGATTCCCGGCTCAAAGGTGAATGGCGTTGATTTCAGCGAGGGCATGCTCGATGTCGGTAACGAGAAGGTGAGCAATGCCGGACTCAGCGACAGGATCAGCCTTGATTTTGGCGACGCGACAGCCCTGCCGTTCGGAGATAATACTTTTGACGGCTCGATAATTGCGTTCGGCATCAGGAATGTTCAAGATTATAAAAAGGGCGTCAGTGAGATGGGCAGGGTTGTTAAGAGGGGCGGCAGGGTTGTGATTCTTGAATTCACAACCATACAGCATCCTCTCATCAAACCGCTTTACCGTTTTTACATATCAAAGGTCATTCCATTTATAGGTGAGGTTGTCTCAGGCAAAAGAGGCGCGTATAAATACCTGCCGGAATCCATGCTCGCCTTCCCGTCGCCTGATGAGCTTAAAAAGACGATGGAAGGGACCGGGCTTGCAGATGTCAAATATTACAAATTAACCCTCGGCATCGCGGCAGTGCATGTCGGTACGGTAAAATGAGCCGCTTTGTCATCCATGAACATTATGCAACGCATCTGCACTATGATTTCAGGCTTGAGAAAGACGGCGTATTGAAAAGCTGGGCTGTGCCGAAAGGCGTGCCTGATAAAAAGGGCGTCAAACGTCTTGCGATCCAGGTTGAAGACCACAGGCTTGATTACATTGATTTTGAAGGGACTATCCCGGAAGGCCAATACGGAGCGGGCACAGTCAAGATATTTGACAGCGGAATTTATGAGCTTGAATCCGAAACTGACAAGAGGATACTCTTTAAACTGAAGGGCAAACGGCTCAAAGGCGATTACAGCCTTGTGCACCTGAAAGACAAGCAGTGGCTTTTGATAAAGATGTAATTTTTCTTCTATGAATTCAGAAGAACTTCTAATAAAGGGACTGGAGGAACTCCGCCTCACTCACTCAAAAAAAGAGATAGACGTTTTTCTGACCTTCCTGTCTGAATTAAAAAAGTGGAGGAGGGCGTATAATCTCACCGCGCTTAAGACGGATGAGGATATAATCGTCAAACATTTTCTCGATTCCCTCCTCTATTTAAAGGCGCTTCCGGCGGGAAAGTTACATATTGCGGATATCGGAAGCGGCGCCGGCTTCCCCGGCGTGCCAATAAAAATCATGAGGCCTGAGATAAAGATGACGCTTGTCGAGTCTTCACGGAAGAAGTCAGCCTTTCTCAGGCATATCATAAGGGAACTCGGACTTTCTGAAATAGAAGTCCTGCAGAAGAGGGCTGAGGAGATAGGCGGAGATTTTCATAAGTATTTTGACGTCATCGCCTCAAGGGCTACATTCGATATCGCGGAATTCATAAAGGCGGCGTGCCCCTATCTTAAAAATGACGGCCTCCTGGTCATAAGCAAAGGGCCGCGTTTTTCCAAAGAAGAGATAACGGGAGGCGCGGGAAACGCGGTTTTCAAAGAGGTCATCAGGACCGGGCTGAAGCATGAGGGCATTGTCAGGAATCTTGTCGTCCTTAAATGCAGGTGAGTTATATTTATCCTTTTCAAATACGCGGGATTGGCTTAATATAGTAAAGAGGTTGTTCTCTCAAATCAGACATTCTTAAATGGAGTTATGCCGGAACAGGATAAGACCAAAATCAGGCAGCTCGACGCCCTCATCGAGATGGCGGCGCTCATCAACTCAACACTTTCCCCCGTTGTCATCAGAAAGAGGGCGATAGAAGCGGCGACAAGCCTGCTCAATGCCGAGGCAGGAAGCCTTCTCCTGATCGACAATGAGACAGGTGAACTCTTTTTCGAGGTTGCTCTCGGTGAGAAGGGCGACAGGGTGAAATCCATAAGGCTTGCCAGGGGCTTAGGCGTTGCGGGCTGGGTGGCAGAAAATGACGAGCCCGTCATAATAAATGACATCGCTTCAGACCCTCGTTTTTACAAGGGGGCTGACGAGAAGACCGGATTCATCACAAAGAACATGGTCTGCGTTCCTGTCAGGTCAAAGGAGAGAATTATAGGCGTTCTGCAGGCGATAAACAAGATTGGCGGGGATTTTGACCAGGATGATATGGTCATCCTTTTCGCGCTCGCGAATCAAGTGGCGGTCGCGATAGAGAACGCTTTTTTATACAAGGATTCCATAACTGACGGCCTTACCGGCCTTTATCATCATAAATTTTTCGAGCTGAGGCTGAGCGAAGAATTGGAAAGGGCAAAGAGGTACAGGCATAACCTCGTTCTGCTCATGATAGATATTGATTTTTTCAAAAAGGTTAATGATACCCACGGCCATCTCGCCGGCGACATGGTGCTTAAGGGCATGGGGGCGATTCTTAAAAGCAGTACAAGGCTGAGCGATATCGTCGCGAGGTACGGAGGGGAGGAGTTTGCGGTGATCCTCCCTTATATATCGAAGCAGCATGCCCTTGAGGTTGCCGAAAGGCTCAGGAGATCCGTTGAGAAGAATGATTTCGAAGGCATAAAGATCACGGTCAGCATCGGCTTTTGTTTTTATGAGCCTGATGATCCTGATATCGAATACAAGGAATTGATTGATGTCGCGGACAAGGCCCTTTATCAAGCAAAAGAGAGCGGAAGGAACAGGGTCGAGGCCGCCGGGATAAGCCGTTCTGAAAGCTGAAGAGAGCCTTAGAGAAAAAGTCTGCCGCGAATGATTACCCGCCTTCTTTGCTTCTCTCCCTCTCCTTGCTGAAGAGTTCGTTCAGGACCGTTTCGATCTGTGCCGGAGTCATCCAGCCCTCTTCAAAAAAAATCCTGCCTATGAGCCGGTGCTTTTTGCCTGAGAGGTCATCCTCGATCTGGATAGCTATCGCCTTTTTCAGCTGCTCCGGCGTTGTAAAGCCTTTGCTGACAGCTATCATTCCGAATCTGGGGCAGTATTTTTTTGAAAGCTCTTTATCAAAATCTTTATCCATACCTTTATGCCCTGCCTACGGAGTGGTATTTAAACCCGGCTTTTCTTGCTTTCTCAGGGTCATATATGTTTCTCAGATCGAAGAAGAAATCTCCTTTCGCGAGTTTCTTCATCTTGTTAAGGTCAAGATTCCTGAACTGGTTCCATTCAGTGACAATAACCACCGCATCAGACCCCTTTACCGCGGCATATTCATTTTTACAGTATGTTATTCCGGAAAGAATTTCCTTTGCGTCTTCCATTGCCACCGGATCAAATACCCTTACTTCCGCACCGGCCTTCATGAGCTTCTTAATAATGAAAAGAGACGGAGCTTCCCTGATATCATTAGTATTCGGCTTGAAAGAGAGGCCGAGAACGCATATCGTCTTGCCCTTGACACTTCCCATTGACTTCTTTATCTTGGTTACCGCCCACTCTTTCTGGTCTTCATTCGCTTTTACAACGGCATTGATTAATCCAAGTTCAACCCCATGCTCTTTTGCTATCTGGAGGATTGCAAGCGTGTCTTTCGGAAAGCATGACCCTCCGTATCCAGGCCCAGCGTGAAGAAATTTTGGCCCTATGCGCCTGTCGAGCCCCATAGCCTTCGCGACAGTCTGGACATCGGCATTTGCCGCTTCGCAGAGCCTGCTCAGTTCATTGATATAAGATATCTTGGTAGCGAGAAACGCGTTCGACGCGTATTTAATCAGCTCTGCTGTCCTCACATCGGTCATTACTATCGGCACCTCGATCAGGTTCAGCGGCTTGTAAAGGTCTCTCATTATTGAGGCGGCTTTGCCGCTTGATGTGCCGATGACCACTCTGTTGGGGCGCATGAAGTCTTCGATGCCGGCGCCCTCGCGCAGGAACTCGGGATTGGAGGCTATGTCAAAATCCGTATGCTCCCTCAGATTTGCGGAGATTATTTTTTTGAGCCTCTCTCCTGTTCCCACCGGGACAGTGCTCTTTGTGACGATGACCTTGTAGCTGGTGATATGCTTTGAGATCTCCCTCGCTACATCCTCTACATGCTTCATGTCAGCGGAGCCGTCGCCGCGCGGCGGCGTGCCCACTGCTATGAATATGACAAGGGAAGACTCTACAGCCTTTGCGGTGTCCGAGGTGAAGCTTATCCTTTTTGCCTTGATGTTTTTATGGAGAAGCTCTTCAAGGCCGGGTTCATAAAAAGGGACATTTCCTTTTTTAAGGAGTTTTATCTTGTTTTCGTCATTGTCAACGCAGGTGACATTGAAGCCGAACTCGGCAAAACAGGCTCCTGTTATGAGCCCGACATATCCCGTGCCGATAATCGCTATGTTCATTTATCTCTCCCGCCTTTCAGAAGTTTCCTGAATTTGTAATATTTTTTGAAGGTATAAACAGAGTACAGCCAGGCTAATATTATGCCATAAAGGCCGTCCAATATGCCTAAGCGGATAAGATACATTCTTATGAATGTTGCCGGCGGCCTGAGAATCAGGTTTAAGATGGAAGGGCTCTTACCTGATTTGCTGAGCTCTTCTGCCGCGAGGCTTGAATACTTTTCCATCCTCTTCCTGAAGTCATCAATATTTTTGTAGGTATAGTGTATTATCGGGTTCTCAAGATACGCGGTCTTGCCGTTCACCTGTATCGCCTCGTGAACCTTTCTCTCAGGTATGCCGCCTTTTTCCCTCTTAAAGAGGCGCAGAGTGAAATCCGGCCACCATCCTCCGTGCCGGATCCATCTGCCTGAGAAGAAATTCTTGCGGGGGATGTAATAGCCGTCAGCCGCGTCATGGCCTGTCATAGCTTTGATAATCTCGGCTTTCAGGTCTTGTGAAACCCGTTCATCAGAATCGAGGATAAGCACCCAGGGCTGAGTTGTCAGGCTGATTGCGTTATTCTTTTGCGCGGCAAATCCGGGCCACTCCCTGAGATATACCTTATTCGTGTATTCCCTGCATATATCAGTGGTGTTATCAGTGCTGAAAGAATCGACAACAATTATCTCGTCAGCCCACTTCACGCTCTCAAGCGCCTCTCTGATATTCTCTTCTTCGTTATATGTGATTATGGCTACGGAAAGCATCAATACGCCCCTTCCACGAGTTTAACCTTAAAGCTCCCGATCTTTCCCTCGCTCTCTATCATCACTGGTATCCTTTTTTCATCATCCGTGAGCCATATGTACATATCGCCCTTCTTCAGGAATATGCCTTCAGACTGCATGACCGGCTTTATGAGTATTGTATCGAATTCTCCCGCGGGCACCCATATCCTCTCCTTCTTTATGACCTGCACCTCTGTCTTCCATAGCTTATTGCTCTCGAATATGTCGATATATTCCGGTTTGCCGACACTTAACGGCCTCTTTCTCAATTCATAGAGCGCTGACAAAGGGTCATGCGCCATGCTTTGGAGGATAAATTCAGAAGTTTCATTCTCGAGAATATTCCTGAAGACCACCTTTTGCGAGCCGTCTTCCGCCCGTTCCCCAAAGGAAGCCATCTTCTCTCTCCTGTGGCGGCCTTCCCGTATCTTTAAATGATAGTTTTTCGGAGAGCCGTCTTCGTATAAAATGCTTTTTGCTGTGTCATCGACTTTGTAGAATAGCGATATGATGGAGGCTGACGTTGCGTTTGAGGTTATGCTTGTCCCGTCGCCTGTCCTGGTAAAATAAAGCGTAGCGCTTCCCGCCCTTATGCCTGACCAGAAGACGTAATAACTGAAGCGCTCAGGCAGTGAAGGCTCTGCTTCAGCGGTGAGCGGGCGGAGAAATACGGCAACAAGAAGAAGCGGGAATATTAAATGGTTCCTGATCATAAATATTTTTTTAATGCCGCGTACACCGTCTCAACAGTTATTTTACGCATACACCCCATATCCTTGCACTTTTTTTTGAAGCATGGGCTGCACGGCACAGCCGCCCTGATGATATGGAGGTCTTTATTCTTCTGCCAGCCGTAAGGGCCTGTCTTTTCATAATCCGTAGGGCCGAAGATGGCGATGACAGGGCGCTTCAACGCAGACGCGATATGCATGGGTCCTGAGTCATTGCTCACGACAGCCTTTGCCCCGCTTATTGAAGCCATTAGTTCCTTTAGCCCGGTCTTTCCGCAGAGATCGATTATCTTTCCCGGGGATTCATCCTTTATTCCCTGAATAATATCCTTGTCGGATGCAGTCCCGGTGACGACGACGGGCATGTTAATCTTGGCGATAAGCGATGCGAAATATTCAGCAGGCCACCTCTTGCTCTGCCACCTCGCTGAAGGGGCTATGAGAATATACTCGTCAATGCCGCCGAGTTTTTGAGCGATCTTCTCTTTTGCGGCATCGTCAACGTAAAGAGGGAACTCGGCCTTCTTTGCCTCAGCGCCTATCGCCTTTGCAATGAGGAGGTTCTTGTCAACCGCGTGAACAGCGCCGTTTATCCTGACCTTCTTGCCGTAGAAAAAACGGCTTCCTTCTCGTGCGCCTGCGAAACCTATCTTCATTGCGCCCGGCGTGAAATGCGTGATAAGCCCGCTCCTTAAAAGCCCCTGAAGGTCTGCGATGATTTCGTAATACCTTTTGCCGAGATTTTTCCTGAAACTCTTAATCTCCCTTATGGTCGCGGGCAGGTTTCTGAGGGATTTCCAAGAGTCTTTGTCAAAGATAATGAGTTCGTTTATGAGCGGATTCCCTTCGAGAATCCCGGCGAGGTTTTTGCTCACCACCCAGTCTACCTGCGATTCCGGGTAAGCGTCCTTCACCGCTTTCAGAAAGGGAAGGGCGTGTATTATGTCGCCGAGGGAGCTCGGCTTGATTATCAGTATCCTCATTTTGATTTTAGTCTGGCTGAAGCCGACGGGTTATTACGCTCCCTCTCAAGTATCCATTCAGCCGCTTGGTTTAAATTCTGTGCGACGTGAGAAGCTGATGTTGTCTCAGGAGCTTCTTTTGCTAATAAAATCCCCGTCACCCCGGTCTTGCCGGAAAGCAGGACATCCAATTCCTTATCGCCTATCATGTATGACGCTTTCAGGCCTATCCCGTGCTTCATCTTTGCCTCAAGGAGCATCAGAGGCTCAGGCTTTCTGCAGTTGCACTTCTCGTCGGGATGATGAGGGCAGTAGAAGAAGTCATCTATCCCCAATTCTTTCTGAAGGAACGCGTTTGATTCCGTGATGAAGCCCTTGTTAACAATCCCCCTCGCAATTCCGGACTGGTTTGTTATGCCGATAAGTTTGAAGCCGGCGTCTTTCAGTTTCTTAAGCCCCTCTCTGATCTCAGGGAGAATGACAAGGTTGTTAAAACTGTTGAGATAATTTTTATCTTCTATCAGTGTCCCGTCCCTGTCGAGGAATACCGCTCTCTCTTTCGGCAGTATCTCTTTGAGGGCGTTAAATACATCCTCGCTCCTTATTTCACTCAAACATTTCAGGTGTCCTTCGGGGCACGCTCTTTCGAGGCAGGGCGAACAGGAGAGATTTTTCGTGATTATTCTATGCCCGTTTCCGAAAGGGCCTGTTGCAGCAGGGTCGGTCGAGCCGAATATTGCAGCGATAGGGACAAAGAGGGCGGACGCCATATGCATGGGGCCTGAATCATTTGTGATGAACGCGTCGCACTCAGCAATGAGCGAGGCAAGCTGCCTGATATCTGTCTTGCCCGCCATTACCATGATATCTTTGGCATGGTCAGGGCAGAGTGACGCTATCTCATAAGCTATCTCAGCTTCAGAAGGCCCGCCGAATATTATCACCCTTCCATTAAGTTCATCAACGATCTTTCTTATGACCTCTGCAAATCTCTCAGGCATCCATCTCTTTGCAGAGCCGTAAGCAGCGCCGGGGTTGATTCCGATGATAGGAGAGTTTTGGATCTGAAGCGGTGAGCTATTGATAAGTGACCTTGCCCATTGACGCTCCTCATCAGTCAGGTAAATATACGGATGAGTGAATGGTGTATCTATTCCTGCTTCATTCAGCAAATCGAGATAATAACGCAGATGATGTTTTTTGAAGATATTTTCATTAAACGGGACAGCCTCTGTGAGCAGGATGCTCCTTCCGTCTCTTGCGTATCCTATGCGTTCGGGTATCCCTGCAAGCCATGCTATGATGGCCGCGTCAAATGCGTTCTGAAGAAGTATCGCCTTGCCAAACTTTTTCTGCCTGAGTTCTCTGGCAAGCTTCAGTCTTCCCCCGATGCTCTCATGCCTTTTTTCATAGAGGATAATCTCATCTATGTCGCGGCACTCTTTAAATATATCCGCGACCCAGGGCTTGACAAGGAGGCTAATTCGCGCTTCCGGGAATGCGCGGCGCACGGCCTTCACCGCCGGAAGCGTGAGTACGGCGTCGCCTATCCAGTTGACCCCTCGGATAAGGATGCGTTTATTTTTTTTAATATCTTCTTCCACGGCTGAGTTTAAACCGCCTGTGTATCCAGAGCCATTCAGACGGATTTTCTTTTATGTAATCCTCTATCTTCTTCATGAATGCTTTTGTATTGAATATCACATCCTCTTCTTTATCACCCGTGATCTTCAATGGGATTTCTTTATGAAATTTGAAGCGGTGCCTGCCGTTTCCGAGATAATTTACGAATACAGGGACGACCGCGGCTCCTGTCTTCATGGCGATAAGCGCGGGCGTTTTCATGGCATATACCTTTTCGCCGAAGAACTCTATGACGACCGCTTCGCTCTCCGTAACGCTCTGGTCGATAATAAGCCCGGCAACGCCGCCGTTATTGAGTATAGTGAGAATCTCTTTAAGAGCGCCTTTTTTATATATGACCTTATTGCCGTATCTTGTTCTCAAGCTCTCAACACAACAGTTCAGATAAGGGTTGTTCAGCGCTCTTGCCACCGGCGAAAACGGCATGCCTTTCCATGATTTTGCCAGAGAGACGAGCTCCCAATTGCCGCAGTGGCCAGTTATCAGGATAACTCCGCGCCCTTTTTTTAAGGCACTTTCATACTCATCAATTCCCTCAAACACGATATCCCTCAGGGTCTTATCTCTTCCAAGTATTATCATCGAGACCTCGGCAAGAGACCTTCCGAGATTAATAAAATGTTTTTTTGTGACTTGTTCGGGAGTTTCTTTTATGGCAAGGCCGCCCTTGACTGCTATCTCAATGTTTTTCAGGGCTATCCGCCTTTTGTCACTGAATATGCGGAATAGGCAGATTCCGGCAATCTCGCCAAAGCGGGCGGAAAGCCTTCGCGGAAGCAGGCCGAGGATAAGGAGGGGGAAAATGATCAATAACGTCTCAAAAAGCCAGAGGATATGCCTTGTCAGGCGAGTAACGCCTCTTTCGGGCCGCTCATTGCTCATTTTTTACTGCTTGTCTTTTTGGAGCCTTTTTTTGCAGTCTCTTTTTCAGGCTTCTCCTTTGATGCCTTCGAGAGCTCAAGAAGCCTTTTGGCGACAAGGTGATTAAGCGTTCCCCCGGGATATGTGCCGTCGCTTTTCATCTCTCCGGGAGGCATTCCCATGAGTATCTCTATGCTGTCTTCGATATTTTCTATGGAGTAGATATGGAATTTCCCTTCCTCGACAGCCTTTATCACTTCATTGTTTAGCATAAGGTTTATAAGGTTGCGCGACGGTATTATGACGCCCTGCTCGCCGGTGAGGCCGCTGATCTTGCAGAATTCATAGAAGCCCTCTATCTTTTCATTCACGCCCCCGATAGGCTGGACCTCTCCGTGCTGGTTCATCGAGCCGGTTATGGCTATCGATTGCTTGATAGGGACGCCTGAGATGCTGCTCAGCAGGGCATATACCTCGGCGCATGTGGCGCTGTCGCCCTCTACGCCGCCATAAAGCTGTTCAAACGTGAGGGAGGCGCTCAGGCTGAGCGGGTGCTTTGACGCGTATTTTCCGCCGAGGTACGCGGTGAGGATGAGTATGGCCTTTTCATGTATCTTGCCGCTCATCTTTGTCTCCCTCTCTATGTTGACTATGCCCGCCCTTCCGGCGTAAGTCTTTGCCGTTATCCTCGAAGGCATGCCGAAGCTGTAGTCGCCGAGGTCGAGGACAGAGAGCCCGTTTATCTGGCCGACCGCCTTTCCCTTCTTGTCGACGAGGATGGAGCCGTCTTCCATGGCTTCGAGTATCTTCTTCTGAACCTTGTCCGACCTGTAAACCCTTTCGCGGAGCGCGGTTTCGACATCATCATCTGTGACGACAGAGCTGCCCCTCTTCTTTGACCAGTGGCTCGCCTCTCTCAGGATGTCGGCTATCTCGGAGAATTTCGCGGAGAGCTTATTTTTATGCTCGGCGAGCTTTGAGCCGTGTTCGATGATCTTTGCGACTGCGCTGCGGTCAAAAGGCTGAAGCCCTTTTTTTACGCACTTGGTCTTTATGAAGCTGGCGTATTTGAGGATGTTCTCTTTGCTCCTATCCATGCGGTTTTCGTAGTCGGCCTTTATCTTGAAAAGCTCCCTGTATTCTTCGTCCAGGTTATAGAGCAGGTAGTATATCTTGGGGTTGCCTACAAGGATGACTTTAACATTGAAAGGTATCGCCTGCGGCTTGAGCATGATGGTGGATATGAGCCTGTACTGCTCCCACGCATCCTCTAACCGTATTTCCCCGTCTTTTATCGTCCTTTTCAGCGCGTCATAGGAAAATATATTCTTAAGGAGTTCAAGCGCGTCTGTCACAAGGTATCCTCCGGTTGCCTTATGAAGAGCTCCGGGTTTTATCATGGTGAAGTCGGTAACCGCGACTCCGTACTGAAGCTTGTGCTCGACGCGGCCGAACAGGTTCAGGTAGGTCGGGTTTGTCTCTATGACAACCGGGGCGCCTTTGATCTCGCTGTTGTTGACAAATACATTTACGGTATATTTGCTGAAGGAGGGCTCGGCCTTTGGGGGCTTCAGGAAATTAAGCGGCTGGGGCTGCTCCTCCTGCTGCTTGAAATCTTCATGGTGCTCGAGGATGTCCTCTTTAACATCGCCGAGGTAGTTTATTATATTCCGGTTCTCTTTGTATTTGTTCTTCAGTTCGTCTATGCGGTGCCCCACTTGTGAGAGGACAGCCTGCCTCTCGAGGTCAGTTATCTTCTTCTTGACTTCGTTCTCCTCGGCTCTTACGAGCCTTATGACATCATCAAGTTTATCCTGAAGCTCTTTGCCGATCTTGCCTATCTTCTTTTTCGCCTCAGCGTCGAGGCTGTCATACTCCTCTTCCGTCAGGGGTTCGCCGCCCTTTTTTACGGGCAGAAGGGCGAGGCCGCTAACATTTTTCTGAAGGGTGAAGTCCTTTTTCTGAGCCTCTTTTTCAAGCTCCCCGAAAAATTTCTTCTGCTGCTGTTGAAAATCATGGAGTATGACGGTGCGCTGCTTTTCGTACTCCTTTGACTCGAATATCTTCGGTATCTCCTGGCGGAGGTCGTTGATCATCTCGTCTATCTCTTTTTTAAAGAGCGTGCCTGTCCCGGCCGGGAGGTTAAGCACATTGGGGGCGTCGGGATTTTTAAAATTATAGACATAGCACCAGTCGTCGGGCGTGGCTTCCTTCTTCGCCCTTTCCTCGAGTATATTCCTTATTGTGGTCATCTTCCCTGTGCCGCTTTCCCCGAGGATGTAGATGTTAAAACCGTGGCTCTCTATGTCAAGGCCGAAATCAAGCGCGTGCAATGCCCTCTCCTGGCCGATCGTTTCTTTGAGCGGTTTTACATCGTCAGTAGATTTGAACGGGAGTTCCGAAAGGCTGCAGGAGTTGCAGAGATCTTCTTTTTTGACTCTTTCTATCATTAATCCCCTCCGTTTGGCGTATTGCCTGATTCTGCCGGCGCAGTGCCTTATTGTAACAGAATAAAAGATACTGTATCTTGATGCAAGAGTTCAAGCAAAATCTTCGCGGTTATTTTCTCGGGTGAAACTTCTCATGGACCTTTCTGAGGCGTTCGGGCGTGACTTTTGTGTATATCTGTGTTGTCGATATATCCGAATGCCCGAGCATCTTCTGGAGCGCCCTAAGGTCAGCGCCTCCGTCAAGGAGATGTGTGGCGAAACAGTGCCTAAGCGTGTGGGGGGAGACGGATGAAGATATGCTTTTTATCTTTATCTTTATCAGCTCGCTTACCCGCAGGCCCGATGAATAGAACATTTCAAGCATGGCGGCGTCTCTCAGGGCATAGGCGCCTTCGGGCTTGCAAAGCAGTTCTTCGACCTCTTTTATTCCAAGCACCTTTGGCACGCGTTTCCACCCTTTTGGAGTGGAAAGGTCTTCTACAGGGTCCTCATCGATGATGTTGTGTATGAGCATAAACCCGCAGATGCCTCTAATAGCTGCCAGCTTCCTCGCTATCGTAGCTGCCTGCCAGCCTGAATCTTTGAGGCTGGCCATGTATGAGACAACATCCTTTTTCCTGACGCCCTCGATGCCCTTATTCTTTTTTTCAAGATATTTCTCAAATTGCCTTACATCTCTCGTGTATGCATCGAGGGTGTTTGAGGATAGCCCTTTATCAACAGCCATGAAATTTTTAAACCTTTCGACGATATCTATCATTGGTTTCAGGATACATGATTTCTGATTTCGCATGCAAGGCAGAAATCATATCTCTTTTTAACTTTTCCACAGGTAGTGCATAATAATTAACCATACCACAAAATGTAGTATCTCATTGAAAAATAATGTTTCCCCCCTTGACAAGGTTTAATAATATAAATATACTGGTGGTTATAAGTGGTAAAAAGTGGTTTATTAGGGGGGAGAGGTGTCAGGTTTCTTAGGTAAATACTATAACACACTTGATTCAAAGGGCAGGATAATGATTCCTGCCTCTTTCCGCGAGATACTCTCATCCTCAAAAAATACCAAGCTGATAATAGCGAACGACGCGTTTGACCATTGCCTCTGCGCGTATCCTGTTGAGGAGTGGGGCAGGCTTGTCGATAAGGTGAAGGATAAGCCGCAGACGCTCGACTCGGTTAAATACTATATGCGCAGGGTGGTAGGTTCGGCTGTCGAGTGTGAGATAGACAAGCAGGGCAGGCTCCTTGTTCCGTCTGCGTTAAGGGTGGATGCGGGGCTCAACAGCGAGGTTGTTGTCATGGGGCAGGGCAACAGAATCGAGATATGGGACAAGAATGCGCTCACTGACGTTGCCGACCCTTCAAAGATAGACAAGAACAAATTCAAGTCAGAGCTTTCAGACCTTGGAATTTAGATGGGGATTGCTCATGTCCCTGTCATGCCTGAGGAGGTTATGGAGGGTTTGAAGATAAGCGAAGGCGGCGCATACGTGGACGCGACAGTGGGGCTCGGCGGCCATGCCGGCCTCATCCTTGAGAAGGCAAAAGGGTGCAGCCTGATAGGGATTGACAGGGATGGAGAGGTTCTGGCATCGGCAAAGGAGCGGTTTAAAGGAATGGAAAATGTTCATCTTGCAAAAGGCCGTTTCTCAGAGTTGAAGCCCATCCTCAACAGCTTCGGCTTCAGCGGCGCGGACGGAATACTCTTTGACATAGGTGTTTCAACCATGCAGTTAAAGGCTGAAGGCAGGGGCTTCAGCTTCCTGAAGGACGAGCCCCTCGACATGAGGATGGACAGGGAAGGCAGGCTCACCGCCGAAGATGTCGTGAATGAATATTCAGAGAAGGGACTTGCCGAAATAATATGGCGGTTCGGCGAAGAAAAGTCTTCCAGAAGGATAGCAAGGGCTATCGCGTCAGAGAGGAAGAAGAAGCGCATCAGAACCTGCAGGGAGCTTGCGCTTCTTATCGAAAAGGCTGTCCGCGGAAGAGGAAGGATACATCCTGCCACGAGGACATTTCAGGCGCTGAGGATAGAAGTCAACGGAGAGCTTGACGAACTTTCAGCCGGGCTTGAGTCTGGGGCAGAGGTCCTTAAACCCGGCGGCAGGCTTTGCGTGCTTTCTTACCATTCGCTTGAGGACAGGATCGTGAAGAACGCATTCAGAGAGCTTGCGAGGAAGGGGATGTTCCATATAATCACGAAAAAACCTCTTCTCCCGTCGAGGGAGGAGGCAAGGATAAATCCATCGTCAAGAAGCGCAAAACTAAGGATAGCGGAGAGGATATGACGACAAGACGGAGAAAACAGAATAAAAAATGGATGCTTCTCAAGCTGGGCCTTTTTATTTATCTCATCGCGGGCGTGTTTACCATTATCTGGTTCAGGACAGAGGTCGTTTCGCTCGAATACGAGCTTGGGGAACTGAACAGGCAGAAGACAGGCTTTATACGCGAACAGAGGCTTATCATGGCAGAAAGGGCGAGTTTTTATTCTGTGAAGAATATCGAGGAGACTGCCGTAAAAGTGTTAGGCATGAGCCCCCCGGAGAGAAAGAACATCTATTACGTGGAGCGGACGGAAGGGGCAGTCCCTTACAAGGTATCGCTGAACAAACCGTAACCGTGATTTCAGAACTGCCGCAGGCAGGTTATCAAAGGTTAGGGATGAGAGATATCATGTCAACAAACATATGAAGTGAGCGGGTGTTTGTAGAAGATCATATCTGATTCCTATACCGGGACTTTTCGAAAGGCATAGGAACATGAAGGGTAAGAGAAAAAAGGAAGAATGGGCAGGCAACCTCTGGGATGAGGGTTTTTCCGGGCATAAGGTTCAGAAGAGCAGGAAGAGAGCGGCAATCCTCATATCCTTCATAGGCTTTTGTTTCTTTGCCATATCAATCCGCCTTTTTGACCTCATGCTTCTGCAGCATGAAGCGCTCGCGAACAGGGCTAACCGCCAGTATCTGAGGACAAAGACCTTAAAGCCTCAGAGGGGGGTGATCTGGGACAGGAACCTGAGGGAGCTTGCCATCAACGTCGAGGTTGATTCGCTCTATGCCGTACCTTCCGAGGTGAGCAGCATCGAGGCCCTTTCATCCGGGCTGGCCCCGGTAATCAATGTCTCCTACAATAAGCTTGTCAGCGCCATAAGTGCGAAGAAGGATAAGGATTTCATATGGGTTATGAGGAAGATGGATGAGGAGACTTCGCACAATGTGACGGCCCTGAAAGAGCGGGAGAAGTTCAAAGGGATAGACTTTGTGACAGAGACAAAGCGGTTTTACCCGAAGGGGCAGACTGCCGCCCATATACTCGGTTTTACGAATATAGACAATAAAGGGATATCAGGCCTTGAGCTTCAGTATGACGAATATATGAGGGGGACAGAGAAGAAGGTTTTCATGGGCAAGGATGCCCGCGGGAAGAGCCTTGCCCCGGGCATAGAGGATGAACTGGCCGGCAGCAGCATGATCCTCACCATAGATGAAGGGCTTCAGTATATTGTTGAACGTGAACTCTCGCAGGCGATGAGCGATTGGGAGGCAGCAGCGGCCGTGGCTATTATGATAAGGCCTTCGACCGGCGAGATACTTGCCATGGCAAACATGCCGACATATGACCCTAACCTTCCCGGAGAGTCGGTGAATGACAATAAAAGAAACCGGGCGATCACGGACATGTATGAGCCCGGCTCGACCCTTAAGGCGGTATTGTCTTCGGTAGCATATGAAGAAGGGGTTGTGTCGCTGAATCAGATGTTTGACGTCTCGAGAGGCTTCATCGTGGTCGGAGGCAAACCGATAAAGGATGTTCACAGAAACGGCGTGCTCTCGTTTCAGGATGTGATAAAAAAATCATCCAACGTTGGAGCCGTGCAGATAGGAATGAAGTTAGGCAAAGAGAGGTATTACAGCTACCTGAAGAAGTTCGGGTTCGGCGACAGGACGGGCATAGACATGCCCGGAGAGGTAAGCGGCATACTGCGTTCGCCCGCGAGATGGTCAGGCACATCCATCGGCGCGATATCAATAGGGCAGGAGATAGGGGTTACACCTCTGCAGTTAGTTAGGGCATATTCGGCCATAGCCAACGGCGGCTTGCTTATGAAGCCCTATGTGGTCTCGGAGATAATATCTGATACGGGCGAATCCATAAAGAGAAACACTCCTGTCGCGGCTGAGAGGGTCATGTCTGCCCGCACCGCAAAGGTCATCACTGACATATTAAAAGGAGTGACCGAGACGGGAGGGACGGGCAAGAATGCGGAGGTTGCGGGAAACCTGGTTGCCGGAAAGACCGGAACAGCTCAGAAGATCGACCCGAATACAGGTCTCTATTCCAAGAATAAATTCATAAGCTCATTTGTCGGGTTTGCGCCCGCGGACGATCCAGAACTCGCGCTTATCGTGGTTGTTTATGAGCCGAAGGGAGCGACATACGGCGGAGTTGTTGCCGCGCCTGTCTTCAGAAGAATAGTTGAAAATGCGTTTGCTTATCTGAATATCCCTATGGAGAAGAACGAGAACCATATTATGCTTGTCGACAATTCCCGTTAGGATCCTTGCCTGCTGAAGAGAAAGGGGCGGCGGTTTCCCGGAACAACAGATGACCATAAAGGATCTTTTGGAAGGGCTGGAGGTTAAGGAGAGGGAAGGGCCGCTGAATATTTCCGTAAGCGGGATAGCTTATGATTCAAGATCAGTTGACAAGGGGTTTCTCTTTGTAGCCGTAAGAGGGGCTGTCTTAGACGGCCATGATTTTATAAAGGATGCCCTGACGAAAGGGGCTGTCGCGGTTATAACGGAAAGGCCTATAGCAGGACTTTACGAATCGCTCCCGCCCTTTCTGATGAACAGCGTGAGCTGCGTAGAGGTGTCTGACTCAAGAAGCGCCCTTGCCTCTGTCTCGGCAAGGTTTTACGGAGAGCCCTCGCGCAGGCTCTCTCTTGTCGGCATAACAGGGACGAACGGCAAGACCACGACAAGCTTTATAACGAGGAGCATCCTCGAGGCAGGCGGCAGGAAAACAGGGCTGATAGGCACCCTGCGGTATATTACCGGCAGGACTGTAGAGGCTGTAAGGACTACCCCGGAATCGCTCGATCTTCAGAGATACCTGAAGGAGATGGCTGATAACGGGATGGGATACGGGGTGCTTGAGGTATCCTCGCATGCCCTTGAGCTTCACAGGGTAGACGGGTGCGCCTTCAGGGTCGCGGCATTCACGAATTTTACACAGGACCATCTCGATTTTCATGGTTCCATGGAAGATTACCTGAGCGCCAAAAGCCGTATATTCGGTTATCTCGCAGAGGACGGGTATGCCGTGCTTAACCATGATGACCCCGCGCTCAGAGAGATAGAGGAGGGGCTCGGCTGCAATGTCATCACGTGCGGGCTTCTTGAAGGGGCGGCGATAAGGGCCGGAAATATAGATGACAGCGCAGGGATCTCTTTTGACATTAATACTCCGCGGAGCGCTTTCAGGGTTACGTCCCGGTTCTCCGGAAGGTTTAATGTTTACAACATACTTATGGCAGCCGCGATTGCGTACGCGCTCGGCGTGGATGATGAGGCGATAAAAGAGGGCATAAGCGCGGCTGAGCCGGTAAAGGGGCGTTTCGAAAAGGTCGATGAAGGCCAGCCTTTTAATTGCATAGTGGATTACGCCCATACTGATGACGCGCTGAGGATGCTCATAAATGAGGCGAGGAACTTCACAACGGGAAGGATCATAACGGTATTCGGCTGCGGAGGCGACAGGGACAGGTCAAAGAGGGGGCTAATGGGGAGCGCGGCCTCAGAGCTGAGCGACCTCGTGATAGTGACTTCGGACAATCCGAGGAGCGAAGACCCTCTGTCGATAATCGATGACATAATGAAGGGCATCAAAGGCAAAAACTACGCTGTTGAGCCAGACAGGAGGGCCGCGATCAATGAGGCAGTCTCTGCCGCAAAGGCAGGCGACACTGTCATTGTGGCGGGCAAGGGACACGAGGATTATCAGGAGATAAAAGGGGTGCGCCATCCCTTCAGCGATAAAGAGGTATTGAGGGACGTGCTTAGAAAGATAACCGGCGTTAAATAAAATGGCAGGGCTGACTGTGGAAAAGGTGATGAAGGCAACCGGCGCAAGGCTTCTCTCTGGAGAGGACGGGCATTTTTCAGGCGTTTCGATAGATACGCGCACGATCTCGGACGACGAACTCTTTTTCGCTCTTAAAGGAGAGAGGTTTGACGGCCATGATTTTCTTAATGAGGCGCTCGTTCGGGGCAGGGGGGCTGTAATCGACAAGGCGCCCGCCGTGCTTCCAAAAGGCAGGGCCATATTATATGCCGCTGACACGCTTAGGGCGCTTCAGGACCTCGCCTGCTATTTAAGAAAGGAATTCGACATTCCGGTGATAGCAGTCACCGGAAGCAACGGAAAGACAACGACAAAAGAGATGGCATACGCGATCCTTTCGCAAAAATATACTGTATTAAAAAATGAAGGCAACCTTAATAACCACATCGGCCTTCCGCTTACGCTTACGAAGCTTACAGAGAATTTTGAGGCGGCAGTGCTTGAGATGGGGATGAATGCCGCCGGAGAGATAAGGAGGCTTTGCGAGATAGCGATTCCGACTCATGGCATTGTGACGAACATAGGAACGGCGCATATCGGCAGGCTCGGCAGCAGGGAGGCGGTCAGGAGCGCGAAGCTCGAGATGCTCCCGGGACTTTCCGTCGCGGTGCTTAATGCCGATGATGAATTTCTGATGTCAGGGCTTGAAGGATTCAGCGGCAAGATAGTCACATTCGGCATCAGAAACGAGGCGGATGTCATGGCAAAAAGACTCAGCGTTGCCGAAACCGGAAGCCTTTTTGAGCTTTCTCTTCGGGGAGAAGCGGCTGTGGAAGTGAATCTTCCGGTGCACGGACTTTTTAATGTTTATAATGCGCTCGCGGCCGCGGCAGTTTCCTCGTCGTTAGGCGTATCGCCGTCTGCCATAAAGAATGCGCTTGAGGGATACATGCCTTTCCCAATGAGGTTTGAGGTTACGAGAAGAGGCGGCATAACGATAATAAACGATGCCTACAACGCAAACCCTTCTTCAATAAAAGAGGCTCTTAAGGAGATGTCATTGATGGCTCCCGAAGGGAGAAGGGTTGCTGTCCTCGGAGACATGCTCGAGCTTGGCGATTTCACCGAAGAGGCGCACAGGTCGATAGGAAGAATCCTTCTGGAAAACGGAGTTCATGTCTTTGTCGCCGTGGGAGAGACGATGGGGCTTGCGGCTGATGAATTTGTAAAAGGAGGGGCGGCAGGCTCCTCTCTCTTCAGGTTCGGCACCTCAGAAGAGGCCGGCAGGCATATCATGGAGATACTTAAAGAAGGCGATACGGCGCTTTTTAAAGGCTCCCGCTCAATGAAGATGGAGAATGCGATAAAAGGAGTAAAGCATGCTTTATAAATTGCTCTATTCTCTGAACGAGTATTACTCTCCCTTCAATGTCTTCAGGTACATCACCTTCAGGACAGCGCTCGCAGTCATAACGGCGTTAGCGATATGCTTTATCTTCGCCCCCTGGCTCATAGAGAAGCTTAAGAAGATGCATTACACGCAGAATGTCAGGGATGACGGGCCCAAGACTCATCTCGGCAAGGCAGGAACCCCGACCATGGGCGGCATCCTCATAATCACGGCTGTTGTAGTGAGCATTTTATTATGGGGCGACCTCAGCAACAAGTACATACTGATAATGCTCCTCTCCATCCTCGGCTTCGGACTTATCGGTTTTATAGATGACTACCTGAAGATGGTGAGAGGGAATCCCAAGGGGCTCAGGGCATGGTACAAATTCAGCGCACAGATAGTCCTTGCCCTCATAATAGGCCTCTTTTTTTATTATGACCCTGGGGATAAATATGCTTTGAAGCTGAGCATACCCTTCTTCAAGACATGGCTCATTGATATGGGGAAATTTTATATCCCCTTTGCGATACTCGTAATAGTCGGCTCTTCAAACGCGGTAAACCTGACCGACGGCATAGACGGGCTTGCGATCGGGCTCGTGGGCATAGCGACCCTTGCAAACGGCGCCCTTGTCTATATCTCGGGGCACTCGGGATTTGCCCAGTACCTGAATGTCCTTTTCCTCCCCGGCACGGGCGAGTTGACCGTCTTCTGCGGCGCGATGTTCGGAGCGTCATTAGGCTTCCTCTGGTACAACAGCTACCCTGCTGAGGTATTCATGGGCGATGTCGGCTCCCTCGGGCTCGGAGGAGCGCTCGGCACCCTCGCGGTAATTACAAAACATGAAATAGTTCTCGCGCTGGTAGGCGGAATATTTGTCATAGAGACATTCTCGGTCATCATACAGGTCGCTTCCTATAAGATGACGGGAAAACGCGTCTTTAAGATGGCGCCGCTTCATCACCACTTTGAACTTAAAGGCTGGCCCGAGCCAAAGGTCATCGTGAGGTTCTGGATAGTTGGGATAATACTCGCGCTTCTGAGCCTAACGACATTCAAGATAAGATAGGTGTTAATGGTTAAGAGTGAAAGACTGAAGGATACGATGAAAGGGAAGAAGGCTCTCGTCGTGGGCATTGCCAGAAGCGGTGTCGGCGCGGCAAACATGCTCGCTTCTTTCGGAGCGGATGTCACTGCCGTTGACAAGGGCAAAGAGAATTTGCTCGAAGCGAATATAAAGAGGCTCAACCCTTCTGTCAGGGTTATAACCGGAGGGAATCCGGAAGATGTATTTATAACCTCTGATCTGATAGTCGTGAGCCCCGGCGTGCCGATGAATATTCCCCAGATCATAAAGGCGAAGGATGCGGGAGTTGAGGTGATAGGCGAGCTTGAACTTGCCTATGAAATAATTAGGCGGTCAGCAGCCGGCAGTCAGCTGTCAGGCAGGAAAGGGATTTTGACGCCGTCTTTTATCGCGATAACCGGCACGAACGGCAAATCCACGACTACCATGCTTACGGATCTTATCATGAGGGAGTCGGGATTCAAAACGCTGTTGGGAGGGAATATAGGAAGCGCTCTCACTGAAGAGATACTCATGCTGCAGGAGGGCGGTTCGGGCATGAGCGATATAGACTGCGTCGTCGCCGAGATATCGAGCTTCCAGCTTGAGTCGATAAAGGATTTCAAACCCGATGTTGCCGTTATCCTCAATATCACGCCGGATCATCTCGACAGATATAAGACGATGAAGGAGTACATAGACGCAAAGGCGAGGATATATGAAAATCAGGGCGAAGGCGATTTTCTGATACTGAACGCGGGCAATCTTCTGTTGAAGGAGATGGGGAGAACGATAGAGAGTTCAGGCAGAGGGCCGAAGGCCTGTTGCTTCAGCCTCACTGATGAGGTGGAAGGCATATACCTGAACGGCAGCGCCATCGTCTGCAATCTGCCCATGGCCGGGACCGGAAGATTCCCCTTGATAGACGCAAGAGAGATGAAGATAGGCGGCACTCACAATATCGAGAACGCGATGGCCGCGTCTCTTGCCGCGCTCCTGAAAGGCGCTTCTCCAGAAGCGGTGAGAAGGGCTCTCATGAGCTTCCCCGGGCTTGAGCACAGGAATGAGGAGGTTGCGGTCATAAACGGGGTGAGATTCATCAACGACTCAAAAGGCACGAACGTCGGGGCGGTGGAGAAGTCGCTTGAGAATTTTGATAATGTGATACTCATCATGGGAGGGCTCGACAAGGGAGGCGATTTTACTTCCCTGAGAAGCCTCATAAGAGAGAAGGTGAAGCTGCTTGTGCTTATGGGCGACGCGAAGAATAAAATAGCGGAGAGTGTCGGAGATGTCACGGATGTCGCATACGCGTCGGATATGAATAACGCGGTAGAGACAGCTTTTTCAAGAGGCGCCGAAGGGGATGTGGTGCTTCTGTCGCCGGGATGCGCGAGCTTTGACATGTTCAGGGATTTTGAGGACAGGGGCAGGCGCTTCAAGGAAGCGGTCAATTCACACAGGAGGGAGGGGAGCTTGCGGCCATGATAGCGGAGAGGCACATGAATCCGAGAAACACGAAAAGCATCTTCATCCCGGTTATCATGCTCATCTCGATAGGGGTCGTGATGGTCTACAGTTCAACGGCCCTGCTTTCGGCAAACAAGTTCGGGAGCAGTTTTCACTATCTCTCGAGGCATCTCTTCACGGTGGCCGCGGGGTTTGCGGTCATGCTTTTCATGTCAAAGATCGATTACCAGAAGATGAGGGCTTTCGGAATCATTCTTCTTATAACTTCGTTCATTCTTCTCATACTCGTCTTTATCCCTGGTATCGGCCTTACCGCAAACGGCGCGCGAAGATGGATAAATTTGAGGGTTATCACATTTCAGCCGTCTGAGCTTGCAAAGATAGCAATGGTCTTTTTCCTTGCGGATTACATGGACAAAAACAGCTACAGGATGAAGGAGTTCCGCTACGGCATCGTATACCCCGTGCTTGTCATGCTCTTTTTCCAGGGAATAATAATAGTGCAGCCTGATTTCGGAGCGGTCATGAGCCTTGCCGTTCTCACGGTCGGGCTTCTCTTTCTCGGCGGAGCGCCTTTGAAGCGGATAGGTTTGCTCATGCTTGCCGCCTTGCCCGCGGTCTATTTTCTTGTGGTTTTGTTTCCTTACAGGCTTATGCGGCTGCTCTGTTTCCTTGACCCGTGGGAGGATTCACTTGGATGCGGCTTTCAACTTGTGCAGTCTTTCATCGCCTTCGGCAACGGCGGCATAACAGGCCTCGGCATAGGGGGGAGCAAGCAGAAACTCTTCTTCCTTCCCGAAGCGCACACGGATTTCATACTCTCTCTTATAGGAGAGGAACTCGGGCTGATAGGCATTATATTTGTCCTTGCCCTTTTTATTTGGTTCTTTGTCAAAGGAGTAAAGGTTGCGCTGGATACGGACGACCTCTTCAGTTATTACCTCTCATTCGGCCTGACGATAATGATAATAAGCCAGGCGGTGATCAACTTTTCAGTATCAACAGGCCTGATGCCTACAAAGGGGCTGCCGCTTCCGTTCATAAGCTACGGCGGCTCCGCGCTCCTGATAAACATGGCGGCTGTCGGGGTTCTCATCAACATATCCATGCGGAACCATCAGAACAGGATTGAGAGGCGGAGGCGGCCTGAGGATGCCTCAAACTCTCTTTACGGGAAAAGGGGAGCATGAAAGTAGTCATAGCTGGCGGCGGCACCGGCGGGCATATCTTCCCCGCGATCGCCGTTGCAAAAGGTTTGAAGAAGGCTTCTGCTGAAAATGAGGTTATATTTGTCGGGACGGAGAAGGGGATCGAATCAAGGGTGATCCCTAAAGAGGGGTTTGATTTAAAGTTTATAAGGTCGGAAGGCATTGTCGGGAAAGGAGTGATCGGGACTCTCAGATCGGCTCTTAAGATACCTTTATCTTTTGTAGACGCGTTAGCGATACTCAGGGGAGCTAAGCCCGACGCTGTGCTGGGAGTGGGGGGATATTCTTCAGGGCCTGTGGTCATGAGCGCGGTTATTATGGGGATACCTACAGTCATACATGAGCAGAACACGATGCCCGGTCTTACGAACAGAATACTCGGGAAGTTCGTTGATACGGTCGCTGTCACATACCATGAATCAACGCACTTTTTTCCGCATGAAAAGACCTTTATAACAGGCAACCCGGTAAGGGAAGAGATACTCGAAGGAGACAGGGAGAGGGGATTTGAGAGGTTTTCACTTGACAGGGAGATGTTCACGCTCTTTGTCTTCGGCGGGAGTTCCGGCGCGAGGAGCATAAACAGGGCTGTGACAGAGGCGTTGAGGTACCTCGGCGATTATAAAGAGAGGATACAGTTTCTCCATCAGACAGGGGAGGCAGACCTGTTGGCTGTGAGAGAGGCGTATCACTCTCTCGGCTTCAGGGGCACAGTCATATCTTTCGCTCATGAGATGGCTGACGCGTATGCGGTTGCGGACCTCGTTGTCTCGAGGGCGGGCGCGACCACGCTTGCCGAACTCGCGGCTTGCGGCAAGGCGGCGATACTCGTGCCTTACCCTTTCGCGGCAGGAAAGCACCAGGAATCCAACGCGAGGAAACTTCTTGATATGGGCGCGGCTCAGATGATAACGGATGAAGAGCTGAACGGAAAGACGCTCTCAGAGCATATCATCGCCCTTTTTGAAAACCCGGAGGTCGTCAGCGAGATGGAGAGGACCATCAGGTCTCTCGGGGCGAGGGACGCCGCGGAAAAGATAATGGGCCACCTGACCGGCTTGGTAAGGAAATAGGATTAGATAATGTATAAGCGTTTTGAGAGGATACATTTTGTGGGCATAGGCGGAGCCGGGATGAGCGGCATAGCCGAGGTGCTTAAGAATCTCGGCTACGAGGTGACAGGCTCTGACCTTAAAGAGTCAGAGACTACAAGGAGGCTTGCCGGCATTGGGATACCCATTAGCATCGGGCATAATGCCCAAAATGTGAAGGACGCCCATGTGGTCGTTATCTCATCAGCAGTCTCGCAGTATAATCCCGAGGTCGCGGCTGCGAGGGAGAGGTCGCTTCCGGTTATACCGAGGGCGGAAATGCTTGCTGAGCTTGCGAGGCTGAAATACGGCGTATTGATAGCAGGCGCGCACGGAAAGACAACAGTCACATCCCTTGTCGCCGGGGTTCTCGCTTCCGGAGGGCTTGACCCGACAGTTGTCGTAGGAGGGAAGCTGATGGGAATGGGGAGCAACGCGAAACTCGGCAGGGGGGATTTTCTCGTCGCCGAGGCGGACGAGAGCGACGGTTCATTCCTGAAGCTTGACCCTACGATAGGGGTTGTCACGAACATAGACAGGGAGCACATGGATTTTTATAAAAACATCGATGAACTCAAAAACGCCTTTCTCGCGTTTATGAACAAGGTCCCGTTCTACGGGCTGAACATTCTTTGCGGGGACAATGAGCACGTCAGGTCTCTTCTCCCGCTTGTTCAGAGGAGGTTCATAACATACGGGATGGGCGAAGGGCTTGACCTCACGGCGCGGAATATAAACAGCAAAGGCCTGAGGACAAGATTTGAGGCGGTGCTCAACGGCAGGGCTATAGGGGAGTTCGATGTGCCGCTTATCGGCAGGCACAATGTTGCCAACTGCCTTGCCGCGATTGCGGTAGCTAACGAGCTTGACATAGAGATATCCAAAGCGAGGGAGGCGCTCTCTGAATTCGGCGGCGTTAAGAGAAGGTCGGAGCAGAAGGGCGAGGTTTCGGGGATAAAGGTGATGGATGATTACGGCCATCATCCTGCTGAGATTATGGCGACATTAAAGGCGATAAGGGAGGCGATGTTAGGCGAAAAGGGCGCGGGAAGGCTCATTGTTCTTTATCAGCCGCACAGGTATTCGCGCACACATGACCTTCTCAGGGATTTCTTCACGGCCTTTGGCGACGCTGACAAGGTCATGCTTATGAATATATACGCCGCGGGCGAGAGCCCGATCGAGGGCGTTAACTCAGCCGTGCTCTGCAAAGAGATGAAGAATGCCGGTACAGACGCCGAGCATATCGAAAAGAGGGAAGAGATAGTCAGCCGCCTCAGGAGAGAGCTCCGGGCCGGAGACATTCTGCTCACCCTCGGCGCAGGGGATGTATGGAAGTTAGGAGAGGAATTTCTCAAAGCGTGCGGAGAGGCTTAAGACTTTTGCCATAGAGCAAAGAAGCGGAGGGCAGGTGGCTGGGAAAGAGCTGGCGGCATTATTGGGCAGAGAGACGATAAAGGGCGAGGTTATGACTGACGAGGCATTGTCCAAACATACTTCTTTAAGGATAGGCGGGCCGGTTGCCGCGATGGTATTTCCCGAAGACCCTGTCTCTCTCAAAAACCTGCTCTCTGCCGCGGCAGAGGATGATATACCGGTCTTTGTCATCGGCGCGGGAACCAACCTTCTCGTAACAGATGAGAGGATAGACGGCATAGCGGTGTCGCTTGAGGCATTTGACCGGTTGAGCGTTACCGAAGAGGCTGAAGATGATGTCACGGTCTTTGCGGGCGCCGGGCTCCAGCTTTGGAGGCTGGTGAATTTCGCGAAAGAGAAGGGATATTCAGGCATAGAGGCGCTTGCCGGAATTCCGGGGAGCCTGGGCGGCGCAGTCTTTATGAACGCGGGCTCTTTCGGCGTTGAGATAAAGGATGTGCTCGTCTCGATTACGGTGATGAACAGGTACGGGAAGATAGCTCCGCTCGCTGCAGGCAACCTGAGGTTCTCATACAGGCGGTCGAACCTTCCCGAAGGCATGGTGATACTCGGCGCATCCATACGGCTGAAAAAGTCTGATCCTTCGGAGGTTGAAGCAAAAGTGAATGAATGCCTCAGGAAGAAGAGGCTCACACAGCCGCTCGGGGAAGCTTCGGCAGGCTGTGTGTTTAAAAATCCCGAGGGAGAGAACGCGGGCAGGCTCATAGACCTTGCGGGCTGCAAAGGCATGAGGGCAGGCGGGGCTGAGGTGAGCGGCATGCACGCGAATTATTTCATAAACAAGGGCAACGCAACGTGCAAAGACTTTATCGAACTCATGGATAGGGTGAGAGAGAAGGTGAAAGAGAAGAGCGGCATAACCCTTGAGCCGGAGATAAAAATAATAGGGAAGAATTTAAATTGAAAGTGCATTAATTAATAAAGGAAAGGCAGATTAAAATCATGACGAAGAAACCGGTTACCGCGAAGAAGATAGGCGTGCTTATGGGCGGCTTCTCCTCTGAAAGGGAGATATCGATGAGGAGCGGCCTTGCCATATATCAGGCGCTCAAAGAGCTCGGGTACAGCGTTGAGCCGATAGATGTCGACAGGGATATTGTAAATGTTCTCAAAAAGAGCAAGGTGAGGCTCGCCTTTCTCGCCCTTCACGGAGGCACCGGCGAGAACGGGGCAATACAGGGGATGCTTGAGGTGCTCGGCATACCTTACACAGGCTCCGGCGTCCTCGCGTCCGCTCTCGCGATGGACAAGGCGGCCTCAAAGAAGATATTCATTTACCACGGCCTGCCTGTCCCTGAATTCATCATCGTTGAGAGCCCGAAGGGAAAGAAGAAGGCAGAGGCGCTTCCAAATCCTTCTTTTCAGTTTCCCTGCGTTGTGAAGCCCGCCTCAGAGGGTTCGAGCATAGGGGTCTCCATCGTGAAAGAAGAGGGGCAGTTTAGGCCCGCGCTTGACAAGGCATTCTCGCTTGGGGATAAAGCGATAATTGAAAAATTCATAAGAGGCAAAGAGGTTCATATAGGAATACTCGGCGACAGGGCTCTCGGAGGGGTTGAGGTGAGGCCCTCGCTTGAATTCTATAATTACGAGGCAAAGTACACATCAGGCCTTACCGAATACATAATCCCGCCTCAAATAGACGACGCTGTCTTCTCTGAACTTAAAGAGAAGGCGCTCCTTGCGCATAACGCGCTCGGCTGTTCAGGCGCAACGAGGGTGGATTTCATGCTCGATGCAGAAAACAGGCCTTATGTGCTTGAGGTGAACACGCTTCCGGGGATGACAGGGACGAGCCTCCTGCCGAAGATAGCCGGCTCAGCGGGCATAAGCTTCGGCGGCCTTATAGAGGAGATAATAAAGATTGCGGCAAAAGAAGGGAAATAGGAGGAGGGCGGCATACAGGCGCGGGGAGAAGTCCCTGATGTTTCTCAGGAGGGGCGCCATCATTCTCATTACTTTGATAATCATCGCGGCCGCCGGGTTCGGCATCAAGCTCGCCGCGAATGTATTTACAGTGGAGAAGGTGAAGGTCTCGGGCAATTATCATCTCGATGAAAGAGATGTGATATCGAGTTCGGGCATTCGGCGCGGAGAGAGCCTCATCAGCCTCTCTCTCAAGGATGTCGAGGAGAGGTTCAGGCAAAACGCGTGGATACGGGAAGTCTCGCTCAGGAAACAGTTTCCAGACACAGTCTCTATAACCGTGAAGGAGTCAGCGCCTAAAGTCCTTCTCGCGCTTAATGGGGAGACCTTTTTAGCGGATGAAAGGGGCAAGGTGCTTGAAAAGGTAAATGAGATCGGGACGCAGTTCCTTCCGGTCATAAACAACATTGACGCCGAGAAGGACGGGAAGGCGCTTTCAGAGGCGCTGAAGCTGGTAGACGCCCTTTCGCAAAAAGGGATACTCGAAGGCAAAGAGTCTGTCGAAATCAGGCTTGAACCATACGGCCTCGCAATGAAGATGGACGGGGAGGAGCTCAGAGTGGGATACAGGGATTATGAGAAGAAATTTGAGAGGTGGAAGGCGCTGGAGCCGGAGATAAGGAAGAGGGGGCTTGCGGTGGAGTTTGTTGACCTCAGGTTTGATGATGTGATAGTGCAGCCCTTAATACCTGTAAAAAAGGAAGCAGCGGCCAAAACTGACGATAAGAGCAAGAACGTGAACGGGCCTCAGAAAGAGGCGGGAAGGAAGAGATGAAGAGGGGCAGGCTCATAATAGGCATTGACATCGGCACGGCAAAGACAACAATCATAGCCGGCGAAGCGGCTGATGAAGGGCTGAGCATCATCGGCCACGGGGCTGTTCCGTCAAAGGGGCTGAGAAAAGGGGCTGTGATAAGCATTGACGACGCGGCTGAATCCGTGAGGGAGGCGGTCAAGGCGGCAGAGTCGTCAGCGGGCATTCACATAAAGGCTGTACATCTCGGCGTCGGAGGCGAGAATGTCGAAACCTTCCTGAGCCACGGCGTGATAGCTCTTACGAAAAAAGAGATAACGGCCAGAGACATCGAGAGCGTGATAGATGCGGCAAAGGCTGTGGCAATACCGTTTGAGAGGGAGATACTTCATGCGATACCCGTAGGGTTCAGCGTGAACGGGCATAACGGCATCACTGACCCGAAGGGCATGGGCGGCGTCAGGCTCGAGGCAAAGGTGAGGATAGTGACTGGCTCATCAACATCTGTCCAGAACTTTGTGAAGGTCTGCGAAAAAGCCGGGCTTGAAGTCATAGAGACTATCCTTAAGCCGCTTGCCGCGGGCGAGGCGCTTTTGACAGAGGATGAGAGGGCGCTCGGCGCGGCTGTGATAGACATAGGCGCGGGCACGACGGAGACGGCATTCTTTCACGAAGGAAACCTCTGCCACACCCACGTTATTCCCGTAGGCGGCTCGAACTTTACCAATGACATAGCAATAGGCCTCAGGACCCCGGCCCCCGAGGCTGAGAAGATAAAGATAAGGCACGGGTGCGCCATGCTCTCTCTTGTCAGAGAGGAAGAGGAGATAGAGGTGGGCTATGCCGGAGACAGGCCGCCGAAGAAGGTGCCGAGACAGTATCTTATCGAGATAATCCAGCCGAGGACAGTGGAGCTTTTCAAACTGATAAAAGAGGAGATAACGGGCAGGGGGCTTCACGGGATGCTCTCCTCAGGGGTTGTGCTTACGGGCGGCGGCTCGCTTATGGAGGGGGTAGACATAATGGCGGAGAACATCCTTGACCTTCCGGTAAGAAAGGGCTCATTAAATGATGCAGGCATTGAGACAGGCATCATCTCAGGCCCCGCATACTCTGCCGGTGCAGGGCTTGTTCTTTACGCGGCAAAGGAGATTTTTAATGAGCAGAGATCAATCGGGGGCAAGGGGCAGGCAAATATTATATCCAGAGTAAAAGCCTGGGCAAGCGATATATTCAGCGATTAAAAAATAAAACAAAAGGAGGAGAGCATGAAGATCTTTGAGATGGAAGAGGTCGGGCAGAAGAACGCGAAAATCAAGGTGATAGGGGTCGGCGGTGGCGGGGGCAATGCTGTAAACAGCATGATAGCCTCAAGCATCGAAGGCGTTGAATTCATAGTGATGAACACCGACGCACAGGTTCTTGAGTCTTCGCTTGCCCACAGGCGCGTGCAGATAGGGAGTTCGCTCACAAAGGGGCTCGGCGCGGGCGCGAACCCCGAGGTAGGGAGGCAGGCCGCGCTTGAAGACAGGGACTTGATAGAGGACGCATTGAAGGGCGCTGACATGGTCTTCATCACAGCGGGAATGGGAGGAGGCACCGGCACCGGAGCCGCTCCTGTAGTTGCCGAGATAACGAGGGAGATGGGGATACTCACGGTCGCGGTCGTTACGAGGCCTTTTCTCTTTGAGGGGAACAAGAGGTCAAGAAACGCCGAGCAGGGGATAAAGGAACTTAGGAAGCATGTCGATTCCATAGTGATAATTCACAATAACCGCATACTCAATATCTCAGATAAAGATACGACATGGTTCAAGGCGCTCGATTTCGCAAACGATGTGCTGAGGCAGGCGGTGAAGAGCATAACAGACCTGATTTTTGTGCCGGGACTTATAAATCAGGATTTCGCTGACATAAAAACCGTGCTAAAGGACAGCGGAAGGACCGTCATGGGCATTGGCTCGGCAAAAGGCGAGAAGAGAGCGGCGCAGGCGGCGAAGATGGCAGTCAACAGCCCGCTCCTTGAAGAGGCGTCGATCGAGGGCGCAAAGAGCGTTCTCGTCAACATAACCGGCGGCACATCCCTAACGATACACGAGGTGAATGAGGCGGCAAGCTTCATAAGGGACTGCGCCCATGAGGATGTTGAGATAATCTTCGGCTCAGTAATAGACTCAGACCTCAACGACGAGATAATAGCCACTGTCATCGCGACCGGCTTTGAGGATAAGCCCCAGCCTGTCATGACGGGCTATGGAAAGTGGAGGCCGAATCCCGAGGCAGCGCTTAAGGGTTCGGGCAAGCTCCTCTCCAAGACGCTTGTCCCCGCGGGCGCGGCAAGCGGCGGAAACGGGGGCAACGGGAGCAATGGCGGCAACGGCGGCAGCGACCTCGACATACCGACATTCATGAGAAAACCTGAGATAGCTGACGAGGGCGTTTAAGGGTTCCGGTTATCCGGCCTGCCTTCGGGCAGGCCTGTCGAATAGCCTCAACCAATTTGGAATTTAAGATTCTTCGTCCCGAAATGACGGGACCTGCCTACCGTCAGGCAGGCTCAGAATGACAACTTACACATTCCCCTCCTGTTTTAAAGCAGCAGGTATTGAATTAATCTTTTTTATATCAATATCGTATAATATTTTCAGGTTCAAATTATTCACATTTTCAGCAGAGGAATGCCCGTTGAATAACGAAATCCGTAAAGAAGAAGTCCAGAATATCGAGGACAAAATCTCGAAGAATCTGGTGGTTCTGGAAAATGCCTGCAAAGAGTTTCTTAAGGCGACGGAGGAGTATCTTGCCGAATGGTATCAGAAATGCGCCAAGTCAGGCCTCATAGCAAACGCAAAGGCCGCCGTGGATCTCGGCACTGAGGGGCTCAGGAGGATAAAGGGCGAGATGAATGACCTGATCAAGAAACTGCCTGAACTTATCGACGCGCAGGTTAACACAAAAAAATGGCCTCACCGCGGTTCCCTCCCCGATGACTGCAGCAGGAAATTCGGCATATCTTTTGTTAAGGAGCTGCGAACCGAACACCTTGAGGATGCTGTTCACGGCCTCTTCGGCCATATAGGGGCGTTATTGGTAAGGCATAACCTCTCTGACGGCGATTGGGACATGAAGATAGGTTATGAACTGCCGACCTACAGGATGACAGCGGCCTGGACAGAGAATATGGAGAGTGCTCTTAGAAAATACGCCGATGCCTGCGACGTATGGATAAACCTCGCCACCGAGCTTAAAAAGGTCGAGAAGAAGGTGACTGAGGCAGAGATAAGTGACCTTTGGGACAGGCTGTAAATAATGAGAGTCCTCTGCCTCGATGTAGGAGACAAGCGCATCGGCGTAGCTGTCAGCGACGCCCTCGGCATGATAGCAAACGGATTGAAGACCATCGAAAGCGCCGACCCTGTCGCCGAGATAGTACGCATCATCGATGCTTACCATGACGAAATCGGCACGGTCATCGTCGGAATGCCGAAGATGATGGACGGCACCATAGGCGTTCAGGGAGAAAAGGTCCTTAAATTCACTGAAGAGCTTAAAGGCAGGATCAGCCTCCCGGTTATCCTCTGGGACGAGAGGCTGAGCACAGTGACGGCTGAGAAGGCGCTGATCGAGACGAATATCTCGAGAAAAAAGAGAAAGGGCATACGGGACAAGATAGCCGCCGCGGTCATCCTTCAGAATTACCTCGACAGCAGGGAAAGAAGATGAAAGGCTTCTTTGGCAGAAAAGAGAGGGCGTTCATTATCTGCAACCTGATTATCTTTATTCTTCTCTTTGCCTATCTGAAGATAAACACGTCAGTGCTTCCACGGGGCGAATGGAAAGAGATAGGGATACCCGAAGGCGCGAATTACAGGCAGGTGCTCAGGATACTCAAAGAGAACAAGATAATAAAGAATGACCTTCTCCTGCTCCTCTTGGGAAAGGCATTAAAAACAGATACCCGCCTCAGGGCCGGATATTATAAACTGAGCGCGTCGCTGACCCCCTGGGACATATTCAAGATATTCAGGGACGGCAATATTGTCGAATACACTGTGACCATCCCCGAAGGGTCAAGCCTCGACGCGATAAAATCCATATTTGCGGAAACGAATCTGCTTGATAATGAATCATGGGAACTCGTTGACGACCCCGCTTTCCTTGAATTTTTAGGCGTACGCGGCGCGAGCCTCGAAGGTTATATCTACCCAGACACCTACAAATTCGCAAAAGGCGCAAATCCGCGGGACATCCTTACGGTCATGGTCGACATGATGAGGCAGAAGTTCGACAGCAAGCTGAGGGAAAGGGCGCGTGAGATCGGCATGAGCGAAAATGAGGTTCTGACGCTTGCATCCATAATAGAAAAAGAGGCGTGCGTTGACAGTGAAAGAGCGCTCATATCAGCCGTGTACCACAACAGGCTCAAAAAGAATATGAAGCTTCAGGCGGACCCGACAGTTCAGTACGGAACCGAAAGGGCTGGATGCAAGATATTAAAACAGGATCTTAAGAACGAAACGCCTTTCAACACTTATGTGATAACCGGCCTGCCGCCGGGGCCGATAGCATCTCCGGGCTTAAAATCCATAAAGGCTGCTCTCTATCCCGCAGAAGCGAATTACCTCTTTTTTGTATCAAAGAATGACGGAACCCATCACTTCTCTCATACCGGTGAAGAGCATGTCGCCGCTGTTGCCTTATATCAAAAGAATGGAGCGGCCTCAAAAGATGAGCCCAAAGAAAAGACCGAATAAGACAAAAGCGATAAAGCTCGGCAGGCTTGAAATAGGCGGCGGCGCCCCTGTTTCTGTGCAGTCAATGACAAAGACTGACACGCGCGATATCGCTTCCACTGTTGCGCAAATTAAAAGGCTTGAAGCTTCAGGATGTGAAATAATCAGGGTTGCCGTATTGAACATTGACGCGGCAAAGGCGATAAAATCCATCAAGAGGAAGATCACGATTCCGCTCATCGCAGATGTCCACTTTGACCACAGGCTTGCGATTGAAGCTATGAAGAGCGGCGCTGACGGCCTGAGGATAAACCCCGGCAATATAGGCAGCAAGGCAAAGGTGAAGGAAGTTGTCAGCATGGCAAAAGACAAGGGCGTTCCGATAAGGATTGGTGTGAATGCAGGCTCTCTTGAAAAGGAGCTTCTGAAAAAATATAAGCATCCAACTCCAAAGGCGCTTGTGGAGAGCGCGGGCAGACATATAAATATCCTTGAAGGCCTGAAGTTCAGAGAGATTAAAGTCTCGCTCAAAGCCTCTGATGTCATGAAGACGGTCGAGGCGTACAGGCTTTTTTCAAAGGCATACCGCTACCCTCTTCATATCGGTATTTCAGAGGCAGGCCCCGCGTTTCAGGGAACGGTAAAGAGCGCGGTCGGCCTTGGCATACTTCTCTCCGAAGGCATAGGTGATACGATGCGCGTCTCTCTTACTGCTGACCCTGTTGAGGAAGTAAAGGTCGCCTATGAGATTCTGAAGTGCCTTCACCTCAGGCAAACCAGCCCTGAGATAATCTCCTGCCCTACTTGCGGACGCTGCCAGATAAACATCAGAGGAATTGTTGAGAAGGTGGAGGCCGGATTGGCAAAAGTTAATAAGCCGCTGAAGGTCGCTGTCATGGGCTGTGTCGTAAACGGCCCGGGCGAAGCGCGTGAGGCGGACATCGGCATCGCCGGGGGCAAGGGGATAGGCATACTCTTCAAACACGGCAAGGTTGTGAAGACGCTGAAGGAGAAGGATTTGTTCAGCGTGCTTATGAGAGAAGTAAAGAAGATGTGATTATGATTTACCTCCTTTATATAATGATATGTACACTCATAAAGACGTCATTCCCGCAATCTGTTGAGCGGGAATCCAGTTGTTATTATTAATCTCTGGATATCCGATAAAAGTCCTCGGGCATGACAGACAAAGGCAGACAGTTAGAAAATACTATTTTGAAACTATTACGCTATTGCTTTTCAGCACAATGAGTTATAATTACATAAGTTTTAAGTTTAATGCAGGAGGTGTGATATGAAAACTTTCGATTTTACCGCAGTAGTCTGGAAAGAAAAAGAAGGTTATGTATCAAAATGCCCTGAATTGGGAGTTGCAAGCTGCGGGGACAGCATAGAGGTGGACCCCGGAATTCGGACAGTCGTATAAGGTGTAAAATATACGATTAATGAAGGAGGTCACCTAAAGATGAGTAAGACAAAGAGGACGAGGTATTCAGCGGAGTTTA